>CAMVJD010000014.1 GCA_947167715.1 uncultured Eubacteriaceae bacterium | reverse complement strand
TCTTAAGGTGTATTTAATATATTACGCCTGCTTACATTGTATATTTCGGCAATATTCGTTTTTTTTACGCAAATACAATAAAAAACATTGCCGAAAACCGCAATTTGTTTTATAATAAAAATATATATACAAAAAAACATCAAATCATTTAAATAACGTATTTTCAAAGACCAATAAAAGGAGGCAGACCAATGGTAAAGAACAATTTTCTTATAAAAACGATCATATTATTTTTTGCGGTCGCTGTTCAATGCGCAGCGGTGTTTGGCGCAACTGTTTCGGAAAACAAGCAATGGACTTTCCTTTTTTGGGGCACCGAATATATAAGCGACACGCTGACCGAGGATGACATTACCGTTATTGGAAGAGACGGCGGCTCAACACGCATAGACGAGGACAAGCGCGCGCTTATTCTCGGCAAAAACGGTTCGACCGAAAAAGCCTGTATGAAATTAAGGGTAAAGGGTCCCTGCCGTCTGTACTTTAATATGGTCAGCATGAAGACCACATCGGCTGTTGCCATATCCGACGGCACAAAGATACTGGGCGAAATATCCGTCAGTAAGTCAAGCAAAAAGGCCTATCAATTTGATTACATAGGCAAGGAAACGGACCTGTATATTTACTCGCAGGACAACAGCGTTGCTATCTCTATATTTGCGGTCGATTTTTCAAAGATAATCATGGGTGATGTAACGGGTGACGGCGCGGTAAAGGAAGAGGATGCCACAGCTTTGTTAAAACATATCTCGGGCAGCGCAAAACTGACCGACGGCCTTAAACTTGCCGATCTTAACTTTGACGGAAGCATCGACCTTATGGATGTTATAAAAATACTTATATATCACGAAGAAAACAAATACAGCGCTCAAATAATAAATGTCAACACAAGCGACGGCACGGCTGTATCAAGCTCCGGCGCTTTGGCAAGTGCATTACGCGAAGAAAATGCCAAGGTATATGTTACCGCTGATATTGAAGTGGACAGCAGGCTGAATCTGAAAATGGGCGGACAGTCCATAATAGGCGTACCCAAGGCAGACGGCACCCTGCCCGTGCTGAATTTTAAGTACATGGGCGATGCAGGCAAAGAGGGTATAAGGATAAGGTCGGCCGACAACACTATCGCAAATCTTGTTATTGAAAATGCCAATGATAACGGCATACTGTTAAAGGGCGAGAACACGAACGAGGTCGTAACGGGCAACACAATAAAAAACTGCATTGTAAGATACAACAACGACAGCGGGATCCAGATAACAAAGGGTGCTTATAACAATACCGTGGAAAATGTTATCTCCTACAGAAACTGCGATGCTTATACAAGGGGCTCCAATGCCGACGGCTTTGCGGTAAAGCTTGGCGCGGGTGTTGAAAGCGCCGATACGGCAGCCGATGTTGAAAAAAGCGCCAATACCTTTATAAACTGCTATGCATGGGAAAACGCCGATGACGGCTGGGACAGCTATGACAACGATATACAGACCTATAATGTGGTATATAAAAACTGTATGTGCTGGGGCAACGGCACTCCTGCGGTGCATCTGGGATATAACGATTATATAAACGGACTGGAGCTTGACGAGGAGCTTCCGTTTATGAGATATATTGAGCAAACGGATCCGACGGGATATGCGGCATTTAAAAATGCATATAACAACAGGACCCTTTGCGCCGCATCTGCATCAAAGGAGCAATACGCCGCTGCGGTGGATACTGTTTTAAGCCACAAAATAAATACGGACATAGGCGACCTTGATGTGGCCGAGCTTCTGGATAAAAATAACTGGAGAGGCAATCCAAACGGCTTTAAGCTGGGAAGCGTAGGCACGGAAAGCATATGTCAAAGGACGCTTGAAAACTGCATAGCCTTCGACCACGGCAAAAAGGGATTTGACAGAAACAACGCCATGTGCAATGTTTCACTTAAAAATTGTATTTCGTTTGATAATAACAAAAACTATAAATTGGACGGCATGAATATAACGGGGTATGAAAAGGTTTACGGTTGGGGAGGTGCCTCCGGCGATGATATGCCCGATGGGTATTCTGTCACAACACCGTCAAATTATATGCGCACGGAAGAAAAAATACGCAATGCCGCGCAGGCTATCATAGAATACGCAAAAGAAAATAAAATAGGCAAAACCGATTTGTTTGAATAAGTATGTGTTTTGTTTGTTATAATACCGGCTGCAGCGCAAATACGTTTCTCATAAAATTGGGACGGGCAAAAATAATTAAAGTATTTGCATTATAAAAAATTTATGCTATAATATATATAACAGAATTTTTATTTGTATTTCTAAACATCGGATACAATGCTATTGTAACGGAGGCGATAAAATGTCGAAAAGAATGACCGAAACAGAGATATTGGATAATTTTGATGAAGCGCTTGAAAACGGACATTTTTTTATACTGTATCAGCCTAAAATGAACCATGCGACCGGGCGTATGATAGGCGCAGAGGCGCTTTTGCGCTGGAAGCACCCCCAATACGGGCTGCAGTTTCCAATGGATTTTATACCTGTGTTTGAAAAAAACGACCTTATTTACCGCGCCGATCTGTTTGTATTTGAAGCCGTATGTAAATTTCAGCGCAAGTGCCTTGATACAAGCATTTCCCCCGTACCCATATCCATCAATTTGTCAAGGTACGATATTTACAAAAAGGATTATGTAAGCAAAATCGAGGAAATACGGAAAAAATACGACATTCCCGTTAATCTTTTGCACATTGAAATAACCGAAAGCTCCGCAATAGGCGGTATGGAGCTTGTGACGGATGTCCTTGATCAGCTGCACGCCTGCGGATATATCGTCGAAATGGACGATTTTGGCAGCGGGTATTCCTCGCTTAACGTGCTTAAGGATCTGCCCGTGGATGTAATAAAGCTGGATATGCGTTTTTTCAGCGACAAGGTGGGCGGCCGCGGCGGCACCATAATAAACGCCGTTGTCCAAATGACAAAATGGCTTAATACTCCCGTGGTGGCCGAGGGCGTTGAAACGCTTGAACAGGCCGATTATATGAAAAGCATAGGCTGCAGCTATATACAGGGCTATTTATATTCAAAGCCCGTTGCCGAGGAGGAATTTATACAAAAGCTCGGCATGCTTGAACACGAGCCCGTTGCATCTGCCATAGAGCTTATAGACGAAATGGATGCGGGCAAATTTTGGGACCCAAATTCACTTGAAACACTTATTTTTAATAATTTTGTCGGTGGTGCGGTAATACTTTCATATTACAAAGGCTCAATAGAAATATCAAGGGTAAACCAAAAATATATCAAAGAGCTTGGTATGAATATGAACGAAAAGGAAATATTAAATTCACAGCCGTGGGACAGCTGCGACGAGGAAAACAAAAAAATATATGAGGATACCCTACTGCGCGCTATAAAATCGGGCGACGAGGAAAGCTGCGATACCTGGCGCACCGTATGTTCAAAAACGTGCGGTGAGGATAAAATTTGCATACGCAGCTTTATGCGTATGATAGGCAAGGCCGACGACAGATATTTGTTTTATGTAATGATACAAAATATAACCGCCGAAAAAAAGCGTTATACAGAGCTTTACGAAAGCGATATGCGCTTGCGCGCAGGCTTTGAGCATGCAAATGTTTACGCCTGGGAATACATAATCGCAACAAAACAAATGCGCCCCTGCTTCAGATGTATGCGCGATCTTGGCTTTCCGCCCGTACTGTACAACTACCCCGAGCCGGCTATAGAGGCAGGTGTTTTTCCGCCCGAATATGCGGATATGTACAGGGATTGGCATAAGCAGATAGAACAGGGTGCAGAGCATCTTGAAGCAATAATACCGCTTACCGTAGGCAGGATACCGTTTCATGTAAGGTACACTACGGAATTTGACGAAAACGGCAAGCCGCTTAAAGCTTACGGCTCGGCAACACTTGTTGTTGACGGCGAGGACAATAAAAACGACAGCGACAGCGACAAATAATCAACCGCCGCACGCTGACGGCATATAAATTTAAAGCTGCCTTTCGGGCAGATAAGAGAGGAGTTTTTTTATGGAAGAAAAGAAATTCAGACAATTAAAGGCTATAAACAGCGGAGTACAGGGCATAAGCCTGCTTGCTGCAATAGGGCTTGTAGCCTTTGTGGCCGACAGGGCCGACAAAAACGATCCCACCGAAAGGCTTGTTATTAAAATTATGCTTATGCTTGTGGGGCTTGCATCACTTTTAAGGATAATAACCATTGTTACCGATGCCATAGACGACTGCGACGATGAACTTTCACCGGAAGAGCTTGATTTTTCCGATTATGAGGAATGATCAAAAACGCCGCAGAAAGGAGCAGCCTATATGAAAGTTAAAAAAAGAATAGCCGCAGGGTTTTTAAGCACGGTTTTAATGCTTTCGGCTTGCGCGGATATTTATGCCGAAACGCAAATAACAAAGCTTACATTTGGATATCCCAACGGTTGGGAATATACCGAAAAGGAAAACGGTTATATTTTTTATCAGCCCACAGGCACGGGTGCAATAAATATTTACAATACGCAGCCGCCGGATTTTGATATTATGACCGCCGATAAAAGCCGGCTTGAAAATTATATGCTGTATGAAAATGCAGCCACCGGTTTGGCCGCGCTTTCGGCCAAATTCAGCGTATCGGAGGTAATATATGACGATATCGAGACCCATACCGAAAGGAAAAACAACACCGTATACCGCGCGGTTTCATTATCCGCACATACGGGCGGTGGCAAAAAAATAAGCGTTATATCATATATGTGTACAGCGGAGGGCACCGTTTATCATTTTGATCTGATAACGGACAACGCCGACGAGCGCACCGCTCTTAACGACATACTTGACAGCGCGCTTTACGCAGGCGACAACGTACCCGAAAGCGACATTGATGCGGATGTTATAAATATTTCAATAAATATAAACGGCAGAAGGATACGCCCCGACAGCCCGCCCGAGCTTATATCGGGCAGGACGCTTGTGCCTATCCGCGCCGTTGCCGAAAATTTGGGTTATACCGTGGACTGGGATGCCGAAACACGCACCGTTAAAATGACAAAGAACGGCGGCAATAATATAGAAATAGCCATAAATGCCGATGAGATATCCAAAAACGGCAAAAAAACGCCGCTTGACGTGCCCGCACAGATAATAGACTCACGCACCTATCTTCCCCTGCGCGCCGTTGCCGAGGCAATGGACTGCCGCGTGGAATGGGACGGCGAAAATAAAATAGTTGATATTTATTCCTGAATTTAAAAAGACGAGGGCATTGCTCTCGTCTTTTTACGTTAATTCATATATTGGTCAAATCCCTTAAGCATTACGCCGCCCAGCACGCCGCTTTTATAGCTGAAGCTTATGGTATCATCGGATACGGTTATGCTTTCCTTGACTATAAGGCTGCAGCTTCTTTCGGGGGTGCCCTCGTCTGCAAGCTTATTTAAAAGCGCAAGCGCCTTTTCCCGCCTTTCATCAATTGTGGCATTGTTGTATTCCTCGGACTCCACAAGCTGCGATATTGCATTGTCAACAGCCTCCATATCCGCAAGCTCGTTATCGGTGAACTGTTCAAAAACATCTATATCCACGGGGTTTGAGATATGCTCGCCCTTTTCATCGGTAAATGTGGCATAATAGGTATATTTTGCCTGTTCCGATACCTCGTCGTTTTTGTTTATATCCGTGTTTACCCTGAAACGGCAGTTATAAACGCTGTCGCCCTTTATGGTGTCGCCGTACTTTTCATAATCGGCCTCGTCAAAAAGCTCGGCCACCGTTTCACCCGTCTGCTTGTCTATAAGCAATACCTTTTCGGGGCTGCAGTCCGCGGGGACCTCGGCATAGAAGATCACCTCGTTGTCGTCCTTGTAGGCGGTAAATGCGTTTTTATCTGCATTAAGCCTTATATCGCCCGTGTTTTCGGTGCTTGGGGCGCCTGTTTCAACAAACTGCGGCTGTTCCAATATATCGGAGCCGCCCTGCCCGGCCGTTTGAGTCTGCGGTGTGCCCACAGGCTGCTCGGACTGCTTTGCACAGGCGGTAAGCATTGTTAAACCTATAAATATCACCGTCAGCACTTTCATTTTTCTGCCCCTCTTTCGCTGTATTTCACAACGCCGTGTTCAATAAGGCTGTCACCCTTATATTTTAACTTCATTGAGAAAAAGCCGTTATATTCGTCCATAAGTTTTAAAAACAATCTGTCGCCCTCCCAAAGTGAAAGGGATAGGACGGACTGTTTATCCACCCACACCAGCTCGCCTTCGTCGCAGTCCGAAATACTGCCCGAAAACCTATCGGCGGTGTAAAGGTACATATATTCCGTTTCGTAAATATCCGATATAAAGGTGATGATGCCGCGCAGGCGGTAGCTTTCAAGCGTCAGCCCCGTTTCCTCCTTTACCTCGCGCAAAAGACATTCCTCGGGGGTCTCGTTTTCCTCAAACTTTCCGCCTACGCCTATCCATTTATCCTTGTTAAAATCAACTTCCTTTTTGGTACGGTGCAGCATTAAATATTTGCCGTCTTGTTCTATGTAGCAAAGTGTAGTCAGCCGCATTTTACTGCATCTCCTCGATAAAAGCATCCCAGTCCTTTTGCCAGTTTTCGGTCAGCCTTTCCTTTTCGGCATCGGGCAGACCGCTGTATTTTATTGAATTTTCCGCAAGCCGTTTAAGGTCGTCAAGCCCAAGGTCCCAGCACATGACCGCCGCAAAATAATCATCGGTCAAAACCTCATGCTCGGTATATCGCGCCATTTCCGAGCAAAGAACTATCGGGCCGCCCGCCTGCATATAAAGCGTTGCGGGGTGCAGCCGCAGATCTGCCGTATATCCCATGCGGCAATTGCTTATGGGGCTTGTTTCTATACATATCTTTCTGTCGGCATACTTTTTCATAAGCTCGGGAAAACGGTTTATATTAAGCGCGTGGCCTACCCTTTCCGCCTCCAAAAGATATGCATCGGCAACATCCGTGTTCTCCGATGAAAGGCTGTCGCCCGCCGTCAAAAAGGGCTTAAGGCCGCTTTCCTTTATACGGTCATCATTTAAAAGCTTTTCAAGCTCGGCAAGCGGACGGCTCTCATAATCATCCGAAGAAAGGTCGTAGCCTATTATAAAATATTCCGGGTCATTTTTATCGCTTTCATCCTTAAGCTTTTCCCGCAGACGCATCGCATCGTCTATAGAGGCCTTGATATCGTCCTTGCCGACCTCCTTTGACCTGTCCGCGACCGCTATCACCCTGACGATAAAATCGGGATTTTTTTTCTTGACATTATAATACGCATCGCGTATAAGCTTTATCGTCTTTTCGTTTTTAACGGAATCCGATATAAAATCAATACGCAGCTCCACAAAGGAAACATTATTTGTAATATAGCTTAAAAATGCTTCCTCGTATATTTTTTTAACAAGCTTTTCATCATTGTTTATACAGTCGGTCTGAACACGCACCTTATTAAGCTTTTCCAGCGGGTCGCTGAACTCCGTCAGCGTGCGCAGCGTCCACATATCCGTAAGCCGTGCATCCGACAGCCTGCCGTTTTCCATGCCCTCTTTTATCATAATGCTGTTTTCGGGGAAAGGCCCTATATCGGCATCATACATATAGCCATAGCAAAAGCCGTCATCAAGACAAACATGAAAATCCTCACGCTCACTCAAAAGCAGCAAAAGGCCGTCCATTGAAAGGCCGTCACAGCCGTTTGAGCGCAGATCGCCGCCCTTTGGCATTTTTTTGCAAAAGGAATAAAGCTTGCTGTTTGTAAGGCCCGTATCATTCATCGTCGGGATGTCATAGGGGAAATTTGTATATCCTCCGTACCAACGCAAAAGCTCGGCCTTCATTTTGTTAAGTTTTTCATCCGCAATTTTTTCTTTGTCGTTTAAGCTGTCGTTTTCGCTGTTTTTTACAAGCTCGCTGCGACGCTGCGCATAGGCATCGTCATTTTTTTCGGTGACAGGCGTGCTTGCGGCAGTTGGCTCTGTTTTGCCGCCGCAGCCCGCCTGCATCAAGGTCAAAAGTGCAAGCAAAAGCGTACCGATGCCGCGTATTGATAAAGCCTTTTTCAATTAAACCATCCTTTCGGGTGTACGGCTGTTTGATGAAACATTTTCCGGAAAGTCACATTTATCTGTTGGAATACATTTTTTCGTAGTAATCCTGATATTCGCCCGAAATTATGGTCTCCCACCACTGTTTGTTGTCAAGATACCATTGTATTGTCTTTTTTATGCCGTCCTCAAACTTTGTTTCGGGCAGCCAGCCAAGCTCGTTATGTATTTTTGTCGGGTCAATGGCATAGCGCATATCATGGCCCTTTCTGTCACCAACGTGAGTAATAAGGCTTTCGGGCTTGCCAAGCTCCCTGCATATTATTTTTACGATCTCGATATTTTGCTTTTCGTTGTGGCCGCCAACATTATATATCTCGCCCACAGTACCCTTATGTATAATAAGGTCTATCGCCTTGCAATGGTCCTCAACATAAAGCCAGTCACGCACATTAAGTCCCTCGCCGTATACGGGCAGCGGCTTATCGTTAAGCGCATTTACGATCATTAAGGGTATCAGCTTTTCGGGGAAGTGATACGGTCCGTAATTGTTTGAACAGCGGCTTATGGTAACGGGCAGGCCGTAGGTGCGATGATATGCAAGCACCAAAAGGTCGGCCGATGCCTTTGACGAGCTGTAGGGGCTTGACGTATGTATCGGTGTTTCCTCGGTAAAGAAAAGGTCGGGTCTGTCAAGGGGCAGGTCGCCGTAAACCTCGTCCGTGGATACCTGATGATAGCGCTCCACACCGAATTTGCGGCTTGCATCCATAAGCACGGAGGTACCTATTATATTTGTATAAAGGAAAATAGACGGATCCTCGATACTGCGGTCAACATGGCTTTCTGCCGCAAAGTTCACCACTATGTCGGGGCGTTCCTCCTCAAACAGCTTATAAACGGCCTCTCTGTCACAAATGTCGGCCTTTACAAACCTAAAGCCGGGTTTATTCATAACATCTTTTAAGGTACTTAAATTACCGGCATAAGTAAGCTTATCAAGGCATATTATTCTATAATCCGGATATTTTTCAAGCATATGAAAAATAAAGTTGGAGCCGATAAAACCGGCGCCGCCCGTTACTATTATTGTTTTTTTCATATTTTTTCTCCCTTCGCAAAAACATTAATATTTATACACTATTTTTATTATATAATAAATTTAAATTAATTTCAAGATTTAATATATTTTTTGAATTTTCTTGAAAATATATATGCGTTGTTATTGACGGCAGGTGTCGTTATTGGCGGCAAGCGATCTTTTTAGTTCAGCCCTGCAAGCCTATCGCTATACCCGCCATAATTATCAGTCCGCAGGCAAGGCGGTACATAATATTTTTTTCCTTGAACCAAAGCGCACCGCCCACTATAGTCACAAAGCACGAGCAGCGCTTTAAAAGCGTCATTATCGTTACCTCGCTGTCCTCTATGCCGTTTGCGTAAAACAGCGCGCGGTCACCTATAACAAAAAGCAATGCCATTAATATTATCCACTTGTTTTTCCATATTTGGTCAAGGCGCACCTTGTTTTTTGATATCAATATAAACAAAAGGTGCATACAGGTCATTAAAAACATAAACCAAAATTGCAGCTGACCGCTTGTTATCTCGCCCTTTGACATTAAAACCTTGTCCATAACGCCCGAAATCGCATTGAACAGACAGGATAAAAGCGCCAATGTCACATATTTTGCGGTTATCTGGTTATTGGGGTTGGCGGTCTGCTTTTTTAAATTTACCATAAAAAGTCCCAGCATAACGATACTTGTGCCGATCATGCGGAAAAGTGTCATTTTTTCGCCAAGGAAAAATACGCCCATACCCGTGGAAAATACCACGCTTGACAGCTCCAGCACGCCGTAAAAGCTGACGGGCAGCCTTTTTATCGCCATAAAGCTGCAAAACCATGCAATAAACACCATTAAGGATTTTATTGTGATAAGGCCTATATATTTTGATGGTACACAAAACGCAGACGGTGCCTCATAGACCACCATTAAAAACGATAAAAGCGTATAGAAAAACAGTACCTCAAAAACCGAGCTTTTCTCCATAGCCTTCTTTTTTATCATATCGCGGGTGCCGCGCAGAAAACCGTACAGCAGCACCAGCCACACCCAAAGGTGAGATGTTATTATCTCCATTGTTTACTCCTTTGTATCCATACCCACGCCAAAGGCCACAAGCCCCATAAGTGCTATAAAGGTAGACAATCCGTTCACGGGCACCTCGGGTATATCGGGGTATTCGGGGTCTATGTAAACGGTTATTTCCCTGCCCTTTTTCATTGTAAAGGCATTGTAATAATCAAGTGCCGATTCGTATGGCACATCGTTATAGGTGTAGGCTACATAAGCCCTGGTGTCTTTGCCTCTGGACTTGCCTACCTTTGTTATTACGGCAGGCACACTGTCATAATCGACTTTCATTTTATAGCTGTAATAATGCCCTATCAGCCCCAGACAAATAAAAAACAGTCCTGCTATCACAAGCACTTTGTCGGATGACTTTTTATTAGAATTTTTTCTTCGGTTTTTCAACATTCTTTCGTCTGATGCTTCCATAAACGATTTTTTTAATTTATCCTGCAACGGTATCAACTCCTTCGCTTTCGTTTTCGCTGCGTACCACCACCGAAACGGCATTTGGCAGACAGACCGCCGTCTGTCCCGCCGTGCTTAAAAAGCCCGTATGTATGCACACCTTATCGGGGCAGTCGCTTTCAATAAAGCCTATTTTGCCGTCCCGCACCTCGATTTTAACGCTCGGCACGGCATCGGGTGTATAAACGGTGTTTTTGTTAAGCGGCAGAGTAGTATAATACCTGCCCTTAACGTAGATATCCGCCGTTTTGCCGCCCGACTTATTTATATTCAAAATACCGTAGGTCACGCCTGCCGCCGCAAGAAAAGCGGCTATCACGATAATATCAAATTTCTTCATTTTAGATCAAGTATCTGCCTGTTTTTAACGGCAGCCTCCACAAGCTCGTCAAGTCTTTCTATTTTAAGCTCCATTTTTTCAATTATGCTCTTTTTGGGCTTTGTTTCGGGGTGCTTTGCAACAAATATCGTACAGCAGTCCTCGTAGGGGCGCACAGAAATGTCAAAGGTGCCTATCTTGCGTGCAATATCCACAATTTCCTGCTTGTCCATAGCGCAGAGGGGACGAAGCACAACAAAGTTTTCCGCCGCACCGTCAATGGCGTTTATAGCCTGTAGGGTCTGACTTGCCACCTGACCTATGCTGTCGCCCGTAACAAGGCATTGTGAGCCGTTTTCCGCCGCAATTTTGTCCGCCGCCTTAAGCATGGCTCTTTTTAAAAATATAGTCATTTTTTCGGGCGGTACGCTTTCATATATATGTAATTGGGTTTCGGTAAAAGGCACGATATTAAGCCTTATCTCGCCGGTGAACACGGCAAGTCGCTGCGCCAGGTCTATGACTTTTTGCTTTGCCCTTTCCGAGGTATAGGGCGGAGAATCAAAATATACCGCCTCTATCTCCACACCGCGGCGCGCTGTCAGATAGCCTGCAACGGGGCTGTCAATACCGCCCGACATCAAAAGCGTAGCCTTGCCCGAGGTGCCCATGGGCAGACCGCCGCAGCCCTCTATAAGCTTGGTATAGATATAGGCGTTGTTTCGCAGCTCTATCATTACCGTAAAATCGGGGTCATGCACATCTACCGAGGTGTTTTCGATATTGTGCAGGATAAACCCGCCTACATCCGCAGATACCTCACGGCTGGTGAGCGGATATTTCTTGTCGCTGCGCTTTGTTTCGCATTTAAAGGTAACGGGACCCTCGCCGAAATGCTCGCGGCAATGCTCCAAAGCAATTTTTCTTAAATTTTCTATGGATTGATCCTCGGTCTCGACACAGGGACAAACCGCCGTGACCCCCGGCAGCACCGTAACAAGCGGTATAACCAAATCATAATCAAACTCGCAATCCTCGTTCACGACAAGCAGACGCCCCTGCTCCTTGTAAACGCGGTAGCCCGCATAAGGCGAAAGCCTCTCTATTATTGTGCGGATAAGGCGGTTTTCCACTAAATAGCGGTTTTTGCCGCGCATGGCTATCTCGCCGTATTTTACCAAAAGTACGTTTCTCATTTTATTCTCCTTTCAAAAAAAATCCGAGCCTGTGCAAAATACACACTAAAATTATTCTACCACAAACCCGCGTAAAACGCAAAAAGTTTTTTATAAAAATCTGTTGCACGACGGCGTATTTGTGTGGTATAATCACCGCAGAAAAGCATCGGGGCGGGTAAAACGATTTAAAGCGCGTTCTATTAAGGATCTCGAGCGGACGGACTAACATATCGCCGTTTTGTAGGGAACGACCTATGTGTCGTTCCGCAGCCTCGTTTCACAATAACACCCCGCCAAACAGAAATTTACTTAACAAAGGGGGAGTACCTACAATGCAAAAATTCCATTGCATAAATATAAAGTGCCATGATATAAAAGCCATTGAAAGCTGCCTGAACACCATACAGCCGCCAAACATTACGGATATTTCGGGTTTACCAAGCATTATTATGCAAATGCTGAACAAGGTAACGGCGTATATTGTTGAGTACAAGAACTGCGATCACTCTTTGCTGCTGCTTACCGACACCTATATGTCCGCCGAGTTGTCACAAAAATTAAGCGCCAACACCCAAAGCACCGCTATATACACCTTATTTACGGAATATGACAATGCGGTTTATATTTTCGATAACGGCAAGCGTGTATTTGAATTTGAGCAGCATGGCTTTGAACCGCCGATATTTTACTGTGATGACACATATAAACAGAGCGAAACACAAAAGTCTTTTTTGGAAAAATTGACACACGCCGATATTGATACGGATCTTATTATAGAACTTGAAGCGGCATTTGACTGCACCTTTACAACAAATTACGACCAAATCAACGACACCCAAATAAGGTGCGATATAATAAACCCAAGCGACAGCGTTTATTTTTACGAAAAGGGAAAAGGCACGGTAAAAATCACCCCGCCATATTAATGCAAAAAGCAGAGGCCTTACAAACCTCTGCTTTTTATATCTCTATTCTTCTTTTTACACCAAACGGTGCGGCAACATACATTTTTACATCGCCGTCCTCGCCTATTTCTATGCCCTTATCCTGCATGATCGCCTTTGAGGTATTAAATGCAAGCATAGGGGTATTGTTTTCGCCGCTTAAATGTCCCAAAACAACATATTTAAGGCGGCTTGTACAGATATCGGTTATCATTTTGCCGCAGTTTTCGTTGGACAGATGTCCGTTATCGCTTAAAACGCGGCGTTTGAGCATATAGGGATAGGGGCCGTTTTTCACCATTTCAACATCGTGATTGCTTTCAAGCAAAAGCAGGTCGCAGTCGCAGCAATTTTCACGCACTTTATCCGTTATATGTCCTATATCCGTAGCAATGGTTATATTTTTATTGTACGCGCTTATGCGGTAGCCCACGGGCTCTGCCGCATCGTGCGGTATACGAAAGGGAGAAAGCGCAAGCTCGTTAAAGGCCAGGGGCTCGCCCGCATAAACCGCCTTTTTATTGCTCTCGCGTATGCTGCCCACCTTTTCGGGCATATTTTCCCAGGTGCCCTCGGTAGCATAGATAGGGATATCGTAGCGCCTTGAAAGCACACCTATGCCGTCAACATGGTCATTATGCTCGTGCGTAACAAAAACGGCGTCTATATCCATACCCGACAAGCCCAGCTCGGCAAGACCCTGTTCGGCCTTTTTGCCGCTGATGCCCGCATCTATCAAAATTTTGGTATTTTCCGTACCTATATATATGCAGTTGCCCTTACTGCCGCTTGCTATGGTGGCAAACTCTATTTTATGCATTGGGTTCGTCCACTCTTTCTATATCTGCGCCCAGACTGCGGAGCTTATGCTCTATACGCTCATATCCGCGGTCGATATACTTTACATTGCCTATGCGCGTTTCTCCCCTTGCACAAAGACCCGCTATTACCATAGCCGCACCTGCACGAAGGTCTGTCGCGCTTACATCCGCACCGTTTAAAACGGGCTGACCGATAATAACGGCCTTTCTGCCGTCAACTGTAATGTCGCAGCCAAGCCTGCGAAGCTCGGTAACGTACTGGAAACGGTTTTCCCATACATTTTCTATCAAAACGCTTGTACCCGCCGCCCTGCACAAAAGCACAGCCATTTGCGGCTGCAGGTCCGTCGGGAAGCCGGGATAAGCCATTGTCTTTACATTTATCGCCCTTAAATTTCCGTCCGAAATAACACGGATATAATCGTCGCCCTCTTCTATTTTACAGCCCGCCTCCTTAAGCTTGGCGGTAAGGCTGTCCATATGCTTGGGGATAAGGTTTGATACCTTTACATCACCGCCGCAGACTGCCGCAGCTATCATATATGTACCCGCCTCTATCTGGTCGGGGATTATCATATACTGCGCGCTGTGCAGCTCCTTAACGCCCGTGATGCGAATAACATCGGTACCCGCGCCCTTTACCCTTGCGCCCATCATATTTAAAAAGTTGGCTGTATCTACGATATGCGGCTCCTTTGCCGCATTTTCAATGGTGGTCACACCCTCGGCAAAAACAGCGGCAAGCATAATATTTATAGTCGCGCCGACACTTGCGGTGTCAAGGAAGATATTTGTACCCACCAGCTTTTCCGCCCTTAACGAGATAACACCGTGCTCGTAATCCTCAAAAATCTCCGCGCCCAAAGCCTTTAAGCCGCTTAAATGCAGATTAATGGGACGCGAGCCGAAGTTACAGCCGCCCGGAAGCGCCACAACGGCCTGCTTAAAGCGGCCCAGAAGCGCACCCATAAGGTAGTAGGAGGCGCGCATTTTGCGCACATCCTCGCTGTCTGCGTGGAAATCGTTTATTGCGGTAGCATCTATTTTAAGTGTTTGTTCATCTATAAATTCGCATTTTGCGCCCAGACCGTTCAAGGTCGTAACATAGCTTCTTACATCGGCTATGCGCGGCAGGTTCTCAATTATCGAGACCCCCGGCGTCATTATGGCCGCGGGTATTATCGCAACAACGGCATTTTTTGCGCCGCTCACAGCAACCTCACCGTTAAGTCTGCGCTGTCCTCTTATATAAAGACGTTCCAAACGTATTCACACCTCTCAAAATTTACAGTCACTTTACCGTGTCTCTCTGTGTGACCCAATGTCACTCCAATTTTTTGCATACAGATACAGTATATCACGTTTTTTGACATAATAAAAGCCTTTTTTTCAAAAAAAGACCGATTTTTTGTTTTTTTGGCTTAAAACACGCATTTATTGTGTAATTTCTGCATAAAAGCGAATTCAACGCATAATTATCTTACAAATACTCTTGACATTTAATATGCAATATTGTATAATATATACAAATAGTTGGCAACGAATTAATCTATCAATTAGTGATTATTTAGGGCAAAGCTTTGTTTGCGGTGATCCCGACAGAATTTCCACACGACACGGAATAAAAACCCCCACTCGGAATTTTATGTTATAATAGTTTTATTTTTCTGTATGGTTAAAAAATATGATAAATAAGCTATATATACCATACAGAATAATTCTGTGTGGTTCTGTGTGGCATATCCCATACAGAAACGTTCTGTGTGGCAAACCCCGCTTAAATAGCCGCTTTGCGCCCCAGACAGAATATATATATATATATATATTAGACTTTTCCGTAAGGGGAGCAAGGGATATTGATGTTGTTAAATTTGTATTTATCGCACCCCCACCATACAAAGGAGGCATATTTATGAAAAGAACACTTATAATTTTTTTATCCTTAAGCATTATCACCTGTATTTTTTGCGGCCTATTTGCCAAAAGGCAATATCTTGACCTGACGGGCCGTCTTTTTTACACCGCCGACACGCAGCTGCTTTCAAAATACAGCATAGTACCCGAAAACAAGCTATCTAAGGGCGGATATATCACCGAGCGCGAGGCACTTGAATACATTGCCGCGCTTGGCGGCTACGATACCGATCTTAACGACAGAAACAAGTGGTACTGGTACTCATACAAGGAGACCGCGCCCCTTGACGGCATATCCGACAGTAACAAAGGGCTTTTGATAGGTCTTACTGCCCCCGATAGCCAATTTTGCGTATTATTTGCAAACGAACTTGGCAGCATTGACCTTGACAAAAACCTTACCTGCGGCAATGCGCTTAAATATATTACCCGCCTTACGTCCGAGACCTTCGGCTGCACAGACCTCCCCGACGAATGGTTTTATACCGAAGTTTCACAGACCTACGACAGAGCATTTGAGCGCGGCTACATCGCCCAAAGCCTGCCCGAGACCGCAAATATGCCTATATCACGACAAAATTTTTACGCCCTTGCCGCAAAGGCGGCGCAGACCGAAAGCTGCAGCGGAGGCTATGCCCCCTACTATTATACATTGGAAAAATACCTTAAAACCCGTACAAACGACAGCAAAAAAAAGGCCGAAGCCGAGCAAAACGCCGAGATGCTTGATGCCGACATCGGCTTTGACAACGATCTGTCCCTGCATTTTAAAATAAAAAACGGCGATTGGGGCGGCTACCGCTGGTCATCATACTTTAAAATTTATACCGCCGACAACAGCGAAACGGACTTCAACAATATTAAGCTCGGGAAAAACGGCGGCGATATCACCTCGCTTGAAATGCTCTCGTTTTTATTTGAACTTTATCCGCAAAAGCCCCAAAAAGCGCAGACAGAATACAGGCTGTGCCAGACAAACGCTTATACGGGCGAAATATCGCGACTTATGAAAAAATATCTTGATATAAAGCTGCCCCGCATAAAATTTGTAAAACGCGGCGACGCCCCGCAAGCCGCAAGCTTTACCAAAGGCTCGCATATTATAAAGCTTGACGGCGGCAGCATCAAAAAGGGCAGTATTTGTATTTTGCGCACTTATCCGAGCTGTGCCGAAGGGCGTAAAAACGCGCCCTGCCGCTGCGGCGTATTTATTGCCGATAAGGATGCAGACGCCCAAAACCCGCTTCGCCCCAATTATATAGAGGGCAGATTTTTTGTCGGAAGTGATGTAATTATCACCCTAAGCACCGCCGAATTGGCGGGAAACGAAAAGGACGGCTTTACAATATATGTCTCGCCCGAGTCAAAGCCCATACATATTAACTAAGGAAACACTGATTAAAATGCTGAACGAGCTTGCGCACAGACTATACACCTACGCCGCCGAGGCGGGCAACTCCGTCGCTGTAGACAAACTGCTTGCACTGTTTAACGAGGATTTTTCAACACAAATCCAATGACCCCAAAATGCCGCATAAAAAAAGCGGCATTTTTTTGTGAAAAAATTACAAATTTGTCACAAATTAAAAACAAGGCTTTACAAACCGAAAATGTTGTTGTATAATAATTTTCCCTGCACAAAGTGTCGGGTTTTGTAAAGTTACTGTTCCTGCCCTTAGGGGCTTTATAACGGAGGTGGCGCAAATGGTAGTACAAATCAGTTACAACGGCGGAAAGTACCGCAGCCTTGACAACAATGAGGCGGCAGATAAGTTCAAGCGTGCGCAGGATTTTGCCGATATGTGGTGGGACGAGGATGCGTTTAAGACATACTTTGAGCTTGCGCAAAAGAACTATCCCCCTGCGGTATATAAGGTCGGTCTTGCGTATTACTACGGCGAGGGGGTAGAGCCCTGTAACAGCGCGGCCTTTGAGATGTTTAAAAAAGCATCGGAGCTTGGATATGCGCCCGCCCACACCAAGCTCGGCGCTTGTTACCTTAGCGGTATAGGCACCGAAAAAAATATGCGCAAGGCATACAGCGCCTACTTAAAGGGCGCAAAAGCAAACGAACAGCAGTCAATGCTCAATCTTTCCCACCATTTATATTTGGGCTGGGGATGCAAGCAAAACAAAAAACTTGCCAACAAATGGCTTAAAAAGCTTGTAGATATGGGCAACCCCGAGGCAATGCTGTTTTATGCAAGAAAGCTTTTTTATGCAATTGATATTCCCCGCGACAAAGAAAAAGCCATTGAAATGTTTAAAAAAGCGGCCGAGGGCGGAAACACCGCTGCAATGCTTCAGCTTGGGGATATGTACCGTTGGGGCGAGGGTGTGGAAAAAGACCTGCGCAAATCGTTTCATCTGATACACAAAGCACTCCGAAAAGGCGACAGTGATGCTTATGTTCCTTTTGCCGAGGCCTACGAAAACGGGTTTGGTGTCGAAAAAAATATCCAAAAAGCAGTGCATATTTACGAGATCGCCGCACAGCATAACGACCCCGAGGGTCAGCTGCGCTATGCCGATTATTTATACGACGGCAAGGAGATAAACAAGGATGTGGAGTCTGCACACCAATACTACAGAGAGGCCGCACAGCACGGCAACGAAACAGCCGTAACCAGATTACAGGAACTTTTTAACGAGGAATATACCGTATAGAGAAACACCGAATAATTCAAAAGAAAAACACCGCCAAGGGTCACAGCCCAAGGCGGTATTTTTATAGGGGAATAAATAAAAGGGAAATATTTACAGTCTGCCTCCGAAAACTCTTTTTCCATCGGCGGACTTATGTTATCAGCTTAACGCTGTAACTTTTGAATCAATTGTGCCGCTTGCAATTTTGGTGCCGCCTGTTATGGTACCGCCCGCAGCATAGCCGTTTTCGTCAAGGCTGCCGCTGTAGGTGCCGCCGCTGTAAAGGGTATAGGTCTTGCCCGCCGTGATGTCGGGGCTGCCTATAACTATCGCCTGTGCGGTGGTCTTTACGGTAAAGGTCGCAATTACATTGCCGCTTTCGTCCGCAAGGGTAAGCTGTGTGCCCGCGCCGAGACTGCCCGTTGTCGTACCCGACTGCGAGCCGGGGTCAAAGCCGTCCTGACCCGGACGTCCGCCGCCCTGTCCGGGGCCGCCCATACCTCCGCCGTTTACGCCGTAGGTAACGGTATATCCACCGCTGCTCGCAGAGGGGCTTTCCGCCATGCCGTTGCTGCCCACGGAAAATACAGTACCGCCGTTTACTATATATTCGTCGCCCGACTTGTCGCCCGTATCTATAGGCGCATCGCCGCCGCTTGTGGGGCCGTTTACAAGCAGGATACCGCCGTTTTGAACTATCTTGCCGTTGGAATCCACGCCGTCACCGCCCGAGCTTGCGTTTTCGCAGTAGATATAGCCGCCGTTTATCTCGATATAGCCGTCTGCATTTGTGTTAAAGCCGCCCTGTGACGAGCCGTCGCTTCCGCCCGCCGCATTGATATTGTCATCACTTGCGTATATCGTCATATAGCCGCCGTTGATATAAATTTTCTCCGCCTCAAGACCCTCGTAGCTTTTATTTACTTTTATTGCAGAGCCGTCATTTATTGTTAAAACGCTGTCTGCGTGAACGCCGTCATCACCTGCGGATACGGTAATATCGGCATTGGTGATCGTTACATTGCCGTTTGTATGCAGGCTGTCATCGGTGGAATCCACCGTTATCACAGCACCGCCGTCAATATTAAGGCTTGTATCGGACTTGATGCCCTTTGCAGAGATATCGGCCGTTTGGTTGTTTGTCCATCCGCCGTAGCCGCCCGAGCCGCTTGCGGAAATAACGCCCGTAGTGGTAACATTTATCACGGCCGCACCGTTGATATTTACATCCGATGTGCCCTGAATGCCGTCACAGTAGCTTTTTACCGTGATATTTCCGCCCGTGATATCTATTGTACCTACCTTTGTATGTATGCCGTCATAATTGTAATTTTCGGTATCCGCCGTACCGCTCGGAACAACGGTAATATCAATAGTTCCGCCCGAAACAAGGATATTTCCCGCCTTTGTAAACAGGCCGTTATCCTGTGAATTTACGGTGATGCTGCCGTCCTCGACCGTCAGATCGCCCGAGGTAACGCGAATACCGTCACCCGTCTGCGAATCAAGGTTTAAGGTGCCGCTTTTAACGGTAACATAGTCCTTGCCCTTTATGCAGTTATTAAGCGAATTTACGGTAAGGCTCAATTTTTGAATAACTACCTCGTCCTTGCCCGTAATGCCGTTTTTATAATTGCCGTTTACAATAAGCGTACCCGTACCCTTTAATTTAATGCCGTCATGGCTGAAAATGCAGGCATCGGGCTCGTCGGAGGCCGTACCGTCATCATTTGCTTCAAAAACAGCGGGCGTGCCGTCGGTCAGCGTATTTGTGGTACCCTTTTTCGCGCTTATGTCGATATCACCGTTAAGGCCGTAAATAGCGGGGCCCTGTGTATTTGTTACGCTCATGCCGCTTAAGGCAAGCTCGGCATCGCTGTCGGAATCAACGATAATCTGACCGTTTGAAAGCGTGCCCGTTATTGTATAAACACCGCCGTTTGTTATCTTTATAATATTGTTTACATTGTCTATCTCAACACCGCCGTTGTCTGCCGTGCTTGCGCCGTCCGCAAGGGTGATGTTGGTCTCATAGGTAACGGGGGTCGTGCTTTCATTAGGCATAACAAAGCTTTCGTCAAGCACCTTTTGCATAACGACCGCCGCATCGCTTGCGGTAAGACTGCCGTCCGCATCCGCATCGACTATCGACAGGCTGTCGCTTACCACCGTTTCAATAGGCATTGTATAATTGTCGTCAAGTACCTTTTGCATAATAACGCTTGCATCGGATGCCGTAAGGCTCTTGTCCGCATCCGCATCACCGCAGGGGTATTCCGCCGCATAAGCCGCCACGGGCATAGCCGCCGCGGTCAAAACAAGCATTAAAGCCATAAGCTTGCGTTTCATATCTATTCCTCCAATTTATAAGTTTTCTTATTTATTATTTTCTTAATAATAACAGGTGTAAATTAGAGTGTATTTTGTAATCAATTAAAAATAAATTAAAAAATGAGGCCGCCGCTTAATGCGACAGCCTCATATCATATTGAAAGTATAATTTTATCAAAACATATCCAAGCTTGTTTCAAAAGGATCGGAAACCGTTTCCTCCTCCGCTGCTGCGGCAGCAACCTCTATTTCGTCGCTGTCCGGCGGAAGATCAAGCTTAAGATCGATTTTGCGGTAGGTATTCATACCCGTACCTGCGGGAATAAGCTTACCTATGATAACATTTTCCTTAAGACCGATAAGCGGATCTACCTTACCCTTGATAGCGGCCTCGGTAAGTACCCTTGTAGTCTCCTGGAACGATGCTGCGGAAAGGAAGCTCTCGGTCGCAAGAGAAGCCTTTGTGATACCCAAAAGCGTTCTTGTACCAACGCAGGGTGCAAGACCCTTTTCTTCCATTTCTTTGACTGCATCCTCATAGTCAAGCCAGTCAACATAGTTGCCCGGCATAAACTCGGTATCGCCCGCATCCTCAACACGCACACGCTTTAACATCTGGCGAACGATAACCTCGATATGCTTATCGTTGATATCAACACCCTGTAAACGGTAAACGCGCTGAACCTCGCGTATCATATAATCCTGAACACCGCGGATGCCCTTGATGCGAAGGATATCATGCGGATTTACGGAGCCCTCTGTAAGCTCGTCGCCGTCCTCGATAACGTCGCCGTTCATAACCTTGATACGAGCGCCGTAGGGGATAAGGTATTCCTTTATCTCGCCGTCCTTGCTTGTTACTGTGACCTGACGTCTGCGCTTGCCGTCCTCAACGGCAACAGTACCGCCAAATTCGGCTATAATTGCAACACCCTTGGGCTTTCTTGCCTCGAAAAGCTCCTCAACACGGGGAAGACCTTGTGTAAGGTCGTTACCCGAAACGCCGCCTGTATGGAAGGTACGCATTGTAAGCTGTGTACCGGGCTCACCGATAGACTGTGCGGCAATAATACCTACAGCCTCGCCTATCCTTACCATACGGCCGCTGGCCATATTTGCACCGTAGCACTTGGAGCATACACCCTTATGGCTGCGGCAGCTTAAAATCGTTCTTATCTTTACCTTTTCGATACCTGCCGCAACAATAGCATCTGCCTGGTCGGGCGATATCATCTTGTCGGCCTCTACAATTACCTCGCCGGTCTTGGGATGAACGACAGGCTCTATTGTAAAGCGTCCTCTTATTCTGTCTGCCAAAGGCTCTATTGTTTCCTGACCGTCCATAAATGCCGCGACCTCCATATAAGGCTTATCCGCAACATCCTTTGAGCAGTCGTGTTCTCTGATAATAATTTCCTGCGATACATCTACAAGACGTCTTGTAAGGTAACCGGAGTCGGCAGTACGCAGCGCCGTATCCGAAAGACCCTTTCGAGCACCGTGAGCGGAAATAAAGTATTCCTGAACGGTAAGACCCTCACGGAAGTTAGCCTTGATGGGAAGCTCGATAGTATCACCGGTAGGTGATGCCATAAGACCGCGCATACCCGCAAGCTGCTTGATCTGACGGTTAGAACCACGGGCACCGGAGTGTGCCATCATATAAATATCATTGTATTTACCAAGGCCGGCCAAAAGCGCATCGGTAATTTTACCGTCGGCCTGCTCCCAAACCTCGATAACCTTTTTATGACGCTCCTCGTCTGTCATAAGACCGCGGCGGAACATCTTTGTTATTTTGCTTACTTCCTTGTCGGCCTCGGCAAGATATGTCTGCTTTGCCTCGGGGATCTCCATATCCGATACGGAAACGGTAAGTGCGCCGCGTGTGGAGAACTTAAAGCCAAGGCTTTTGATATTATCAAGCACTTCCGCAGTTTCTGTGGAAGGATGCTTGTTTATGCAGCGGTTGATTATCTTACCAAGCTCTTTTTTACCCGTAAGGAAATCTATCTCATACTTAAATTTGTTTTCGGGTAAGCTTCTGTCAACAAAACCGATATCCTGCGGGATTATCTCGTTAAAGATTATACGGCCCGCCGTTGTATCAACAATGCCGCTTTCGGTAGTACCGTCCTCGTTTGTAAAGGTACGTCTTACCTTAATTTTTGCGTGCAGGGTTATAACATGGTTGTCGTATGCCAAAAGTGCCTCGTTTTCGTCAAGGAATACCTTGCCTTCGCCCTTTTCGCCGTCCTTTTCAAGCGTAAGGTAGTAAATACCAAGTACCATATCCTGCGAGGGTACGGTAACGGGCTCTCCGTCGGAGGGCTTTAACAGGTTGTTGGGCGCAAGAAGCAGGAAGCGGCATTCTGCCTGTGCTTCCACGCTAAGCGGAACGTGAACAGCCATCTGGTCACCGTCAAAGTCGGCATTATATGCCGTACATACAAGGGGATGCAGCTTAACTGCGCGGCCCTCTACAAGCACGGGCTCAAACGCCTGTATACCAAGGCGGTGAAGTGTGGGCGCACGGTTAAGCATAACGGGATGCTCCCTGATGACCTCTTCAAGTACGTCCCAAACCTCGCTTTGAAGCCTTTCGACCATACGCTTTGCGCTTTTAATGTTATGTGCGAGGCCTGTTTCCACAAGGCGTTTCATAACAAAGGGCTTAAACAGCTCAATTGCCATTTCCTTGGGCAGACCGCACTGGAATATTTTAAGATTGGGGCCTACGACAATAACCGAACGACCCGAATAGTCTACACGCTTACCCAAAAGGTTTTGACGGAAGCGGCCCTGCTTGCCCTTTAAAAGGTCAGACAGGGATTTAAGATTACGGTTGCCCGGGCCTGTTACCGCACGTCCGCGGCGGCCGTTATCTATAAGCGCATCAACAGATTCCTGAAGCATACGCTTTTCGTTGCGCACGATGATATCGGGCGCACTTAATTCTATAAGCTTTTTAAGACGGTTGTTTCTGTTTATTACACGTCTGTAAAGGTCGTTAAGGTCGCTTGTTGCAAAACGTCCGCCGTCCAGCTGTACCATAGGACGAAGCTCGGGCGGGATAACGGGGATGGCATCAAGTATCATCCATTCGGGTTTGTTGCCCGAGATACGGAAAGCCTCCACGACCTCCAGCTTTTTGATGATTCTTACCTTTTTCTGGCCGGAGCTGCCCTCAAGCTGTGCCTTAAGCTCTTTTGCTTCCTTTTCAAGGTCTATGGCACAAAGAAGCTCCTTGATAGCCTCTGCGCCGATACCCGCGCGGAAAGAGCCGTAGCCGAATTTTTCAACAGCCTCGTGATACTGCTGTTCTGTAAGAAGATCCTTATAAATAAGGTCTGTTTTGCCGGGGTCCAGCACAACATAGTTTGCAAAATATAAAACCTTGTCAAGCGCACGGGGGCTCATCCCAAGGATAATACCCATACGGCTTGGAATACCCTTAAAATACCAGATATGCGATACGGGTGCTGCCAGGTCGATATGACCCATACGCTCACGTCTTACCTTGCTTTTTGTTACCTCAACACCGCAGCGGTCACAAACAACGCCTTTATAGCGAAGCCTTTTATACTTACCGCAGGCACACTCCCAGTCCTTTGTGGGACCGAAGATACGCTCACAGTAAAGACCGTCACGCTCGGGTTTTAAGGTTCTGTAATTTATAGTTTCCGGCTTCTTTACCTCACCGTGAGACCATTTTCTGATCTCCTCCGGCGAGGCAAGGCCTATTTTTATGGAATCAAAGGATATAGCCTGTTCTGTGTTTTCCATCACATTACCTCCATATTAAAGCGAAAATTTTTATTCATCTTCATCAAGTCCCGCAAGTTTGTCAAGTTCGTCAAGATCCGCAAGAACATCCTGCTCAAAGGCAACATCCTCGTCACTTATGACAATGTTGTCATCATCTATGTCGTCAAGACCCGAGCCGATATCATCCGTATCAAGCTCGTCAAGCACATCTTCTATCATTGTATCGGGATTGTACGCAACATCGTCCGTATCGAAATCCTCGCCTGCGATATTGAAATCAACATCATCAACATCGTCAACGCTTTCTTTTATCTCAACTTCCTTGCTGTCCTCAAGCACCTTTATGTCAAGCGCAAGCGCCTGAAGCTCCTTAAGAAGTACCTTGAATGACTCGGGTACGCCGGGCTCGGGGATATTTTCGCCCTTTACGATAGCCTCGTAGGTCTTTACACGTCCTACGATATCATCGGACTTAACGGTAAGTATTTCCTGAAGAGTATAGGAAGCACCGTAGGCCTCGAGTGCCCAAACTTCCATCTCGCCGAAGCGCTGACCGCCAAACTGCGCCTTGCCGCCCAGGGGCTGCTGTGTAACAAGGGCATAGGGGCCGGTGGAACGAGCATGGATCTTATCGTCAACAAGGTGGTGAAGCTTTAAGTAGTGCATGAAGCCAACCGTTGTTGCATTGTCAAATTCCTCGCCGGTACGGCCGTCACGAAGCCTTATTTTACCTGTATGGTCGATAGGCACGCCTCTCCACTCTTCACGGTGGTCAAGGTTATCCTCAAGATATTTAAGCAGCTCATCATTAAGCTTGTCTGCCCACTTTGCCTTAAAATCTTCCCACTCGGTATTTGCATAGTCGTTTGCCATAGCAAGCGTATCCATAATATCTTTTTCGTTAGCGCCGTCAAATACGGGAGTAGCTATTTTCCAGCCAAGTACGTTGCTGGCAAGGCCAAGGTGTATCTCAAGCACCTGACCGATATTCATACGCGAGGGCACGCCCAGCGGGTTAAGCACGATATCAAGCGGACGTCCGTTAGGCAGGAAGGGCATATCCTCTACGGGAAGCACGCGGCTTACAACACCCTTATTACCGTGACGGCCGGCCATCTTATCGCCGACGCTTATTTTACGCTTTTGTGCAATATATACGCGAACGAGCTGATTTACACCCGGGCCCATTTCGTCGTTATTTTCACGCTTGAATACCTTAACATCAACAACGATACCGCTCTCGCCGTGGGGAACACGAAGCGAAGTATCTCTGACCTCGCGTGCCTTTTCGCCGAAGATAGCGCGCAAAAGTCTTTCCTCTGCGGTAAGCTCGGTCTCGCCCTTGGGCGTTACCTTACCTACAAGGATATCGTTTGACTGTACCTCGGCACCGATACGGATAATACCCGTTTCGTCAAGGTTTCTTAACGCATCATCGCCAACATTTGGGATATCGCGTGTTATCTCCTCGGCGCCAAGCTTTGTATCTCTCGCCTCGGACTCGTATTCTTCAATATGGATAGATGTATAAACATCCTCCGCAACTAATTTTTCACTTAAAAGTACGGCATCCTCGTAATTGTAGCCTTCCCATGTCATAAAGCCGATAAGCGGGTTTTTACCAAGGGCAAGCTCGCCGTTTTTGGTGGAGGGACCGTCTGCTATTATATCGCCCGCAGATACATTGTCGCCCACGTTTACTATAGGACGCTGATTCATACAGTTTGACTGGTTGGAGCGCTTAAACTTGATAAGATCATACTCATCGCGCGTTCCGTTAGCGGTTTTAATAATAATTCTTGCCGCATCTACCTTTTCAACAACACCGTCGTTTTTGGCAACCACTACCACGCCGGAGTCCTTCGCTGTCTTGTATTCCATACCCGTACCTACGATAGGCGAATCGGTAACAAGCAGAGGAACTGCCTGACGCTGCATGTTTGAGCCCATCAGGGCGCGCGTAACGTCGTCGTTTTCAAGGAAAGGTATAAGTGCTGTAGCCACCGAAACAAGCTGCTTCGGCGATACGTCCATTAAATCTATTTTGCTCGGTTCGATCTCGACATTGTCAACGCCAAGTCTTGCCGCAACTTTTTCATGTACAAATTCATTATTTTCGTTAAGGGGCTCGTTTGCCTGTGCAATAACGTACTTTTCTTCCTCGTCCGCGGTTATATACATAACCTCGTCAGTAACGCGCGGAACCGCACCCGACTTGTCAAGCTTGCGGTAGGGCGCCTCGATAAAGCCATACTCGTTGATCTTTGCATAAGTAGCAAGCGAGTTGATAAGACCGATGTTGGGACCTTCGGGAGTCTCGATAGGACACATACGGCCGTAATGTGATGTATGAACGTCACGCACCTCAAAGCCTGCACGCTCTCTTGAAAGGCCGCCGGGGCCAAGTGCGGAAAGACGTCTTTTATGGGTAAGCTCACCCAAAGGATTGTTCTGGTCCATAAACTGCGACAGCTGTGAACTGCCGAAAAATTCTTTTATGGCAGCCGTTACCGGCTTGATATTTATAAGACCCTGGGGTGTTACCGCCTCAAGATCCTGTACATTCATACGCTCGCGCACAACTCTTTCCATACGGGAAAGACCGATGCGGAACTGATTTTGCAAAAGCTCACCCACAGCGCGGATACGACGGTTGCCCAGATGGTCGATATCGTCCTTTGTACCGATGCCGTAGTCAAGATGCATACAGTAATTTATAGATGCCATTATATCCTCAAGCGTGATGTGCTTGGGAATAAGGCGATGTATATTGGCCTTTATTGCAAGCTCAAGGCTCTCCTTGTCGTCGTTTGCGTCAAGCAGCTCGCAAAGCACGGGATAGTATACGGGCTCTTTTACTTTAAGCTCTTTTGCATCAAGACCGTAGCCCGAAATAAAATCGTCGATCTTAACAGCCATATTGCTTAAGATCCTTGTTGTTTTTCCGTCCTCTATTTTAACGGTAACATAGGCGATACCCGAATTTTGAATAGTATCGCACATATCGCTTGTAAGCTTTGTATCCGCAGCGGCGATCACCTCGCCTGTCATCGGATCCACCGCATCCTCCGCAAGCACGCGACCCGTGATACGGTTGCGGAATGCAAGCTTTTTATTGAATTTATAACGGCCTACATGTGCAAGGTCGTATCTTTTGGGATCATAGAACATATTGTGAAGAAGGCTCTCCGCACTCTCTACCGTAGGCGGCTCGCCGGGACGTATCTTCTTATAAAGCTCTATAAGACCTTCCTCGTAATTTTTTGTAACATCCTTTTCGATGGTTGCAAGTATCTTCGGCTCCTCACCGAAAAGATTTATTATCTCCTCGTCGCTGCCTATACCGAGCGAACGGATAAGCACCGTAACGGGGACCTTTCTTGTCCTGTCCACACGCACCGAGAATACGTCGTTTGAATCGGTCTCGTATTCAAGCCACGCACCGCGGTTGGGGATGACCTGGCTTGAAAGAAGGTTTTTGCCTACCTTATCCTTTTCCAGATCATAATAAATACCGGGGGAACGCACAAGCTGACTTACTATTACACGCTCGGCGCCGTTTATAACAAAGGTACCCGTGTCTGTCATAAGCGGGAAATCACCCATATATATTTCCTGGTCCTTGATCTCCTCTGCGCCCTCTCCGCTGTGCAAAACAGCCTTTACAAGCAGGCGCGCCGCATATGTCGCATCCCTGTCCTTACACTCGGCAATAGAATACTTAGGCTTATCGGTCTCTAATTTAAAGCCCGTAAATTCCAGCTTAAGATTACTGTTGTAATCCGTTATGGGGGAGATATCCTCAAAAACCTCCTTCAGGCCTTCATCAAGAAACCATTTGTAGCTGTCCTTCTGCAATGCCAGCAGGTTAGGCATTTCCAAAACCTCGTCAACTCTAGCATAGCTCACGCGCGTAACATCGCCAAGCTTAAGAGGACGTATCCTGTTTTTTTCCACGGCACCTTCACTCCTTAATCATATAATAATTCATAAAAAAATTTTTTCAAAAAAATCGTTAAAAATAAACTGTTTTAACCGCTTTTTTCGCTAAAATTTTGTTAATATTTTGTGTATTGCGGCAGTTTTTAAAGATAGTAACCCACAATACGATACATTATATAATAATATCACTTCTGTCAAGGTTTGTCAAGAAAAAAATCAAAAAAATTATTATTTTTTGGACAGGCCGAAAAAAAGCCCGAAAAAGGACCAATATTTTTGTGAAAAGTAAAAGCTTTTTGATATTTAAGCTATGATGAGGCTTGCTTTAGTCCCGTGAGTCTATTCTTGCATCATTCAGCACATAAAATTCGTTTCCGTCCTCGGTATAGCTGCCAAATACGCCCGTTACGGTGATATTGCTGCCGTACTCGGGGTAGGTCTCGCCCTCGGGCAGCTTATATTCAATGCCCTGCGCACAGCAGGCCTGTGCATCGGTTATTATGCAGGCATAGTAATCCGCACCCGTGTTTACATCGGTATATCGGCTTGCCGTGCCGCTCATTTTTATTGTTTTTCCCATATATTTCTGCGGGTCGGTCATCATTTCAAAAACCACGGCATAGACCATATCGCCGTTTAAAGCCGTAAGATCTACTATATCCCCGTCCGTTTCGGGCGTTTCCTCCACGGGTGCGGACGTTGCAGCGATCTGCTCCACGGCTGTTGTCGGCATGGTGCTCGGCTCCTCGCTTAAAGTCTCCGCGGCTGTTTCGGTCGGCGGCTCGGTGATTTCCAAGGTAGTCGGCTCGGTACTCGCTTCAAGTCCGTCCTCTATCGCCATATTCTGCTTTAAAACATCCTCTACGCTGTTTTGCCCCGATATATGCCCGTTTGAGCCTCCGCAGCCCGTAAGCGCAAGTATAAAAACCGCAGATAAAACCGTTTTTTTCATATCAGACCCTCTTTTTCATATTTTATGCCTTTGCCGTAAAATGGCCTATAAGACAGCAAAGTGCAAAAGCCAGCACATCCACCGCAACTATAGTGCTGCCGATAGGCGTATTGGCAAGTATAGAAGTAATGATGCCAAAAAATGCACACACCGCCGACATTACGGCGCTGCACACGGTCACCGCCCCGAAGCTTTTAAACACCCTCATTGCCGAAAGTGCGGGAAAGATGACCAGCGCGGATATCAAAAGCGAGCCCACAAGGTTCATTGCAAGCACTATTATCACCGCAATTATCACCGCAATTATCAGATTGTAAAGCCTTGCATTTGTGCCTGTAGCCTGCGCAAAATTTTCGTCAAAGGTGACGGCAAATATTTTATTGTAAAATATGAAAAACACCGCCAAAACCACCGCCGAAAGCGCCATACACAAAAACACATCATTTTTGTTAAGCGTGATTATAGCGGTCGAGCCAAACAGCGTACTGCATACATCGCCCGAAACATTTGCATTTGACGGAAAAACATTCATTAAAAGATAGCCAAAGGCAAGCGCCCCGACCGATATCATCGCAATAGCGGCGTCGCCCTTTATTTTGGTATTTTGTCCCGTTCTTAAAAGCAGCACCGCCGCAATTATCGTAAGCGGCAGTACAAGCAGCATTTTATTTGTAAAATTCAAAACGCTGGCTATCGCCATAGCCCCAAAGGCAACGTGCGACAAGCCGTCGCCTATAAAGGAAAAACGCTTTAAAACCAGCGTAACGCCCAAAAGCGACGAGCAAAGTGCGATAAGCACGCCCACTATAAGCGCATACCACACCAGCGAATATTGAAAATACATTTGTAATTTGTCAAGCATACGCCCTACTCCTTAACATTTAAAAATCTTCTGCCCGCATCACTTTGCATATATTCCTCTTTGGTGCCGTAAAAAACATTGTCCCCAAGGTGGAGTATATGGCTTGCGTATTTTTCCGCGGCCTCCATATCGTGAGATATCATTATTACGGTGATCCCGTTTTTATTAAGATCTTCTATCAGCGCGTACATATCCGCCGCCGCCATAGGGTCAAGCCCGGTCACGGGCTCGTCCAGCAAAAGTATGCTGCCTGTTGCGCAAAGCGCCCTTGCAAGCAGGACCCTTTGCTGCTGTCCGCCCGAAAGGTCGCGGTAGCAGCGTTTTTCAAGGTTTGTTATGCCAAGCCTCTCCATCGTACTTTTGGCAAGCGCCTTTTCCGCCCTGTTGTAAAACGGCCGCAGCCCGCATTTTGACAGACAGCCCGACAGGACTATCTCCCACACCGAGGCAGGAAAATCACGCTGTATCGCCGTTTGCTGCGGCAGGTAGCCTATCTCCTTATGCGATACGCTGCCGCTTATCTCACCCTTTAAAACGGGGGTAAGCCCCAAAAGCGTCTTAACAAGGGTGCTTTTGCCCGAACCGTTTTCGCCCAGAACAAAAAGGTAGTCGCCTTTATTCACTTTAAAGCTGATATTTTCCGCCACCGCTCCGTCCTCGTAGCCCAGGGTGACGTTTTTGCAAATTATCTGTTCGGACATATTATTTCACACCTACCGCTTTTTATTTTAAGCTTTCACTCAATACCTCAAAATTTTTTCTCATTACCGAAAGATAGGTCGCGCCCTCTTCCGCCTGCTTAAGGGTAACGGACTGCATTGAATCCAGTACCGCAATATCGGCATCCTTGCCCGCAGTTGCCTCTTTTACCGCAAGGGCTACCTTTTGGTCGGAATTGTCAATGGTATATATGGTCTTTATACCCAGCTCGTCCACCTTTTGTGCAAGAAAAACTATTGTCTCAAGACTTGCCTCGGTCTCTGCAGAGCAGCCGGCAAAGGCCGCATAATAGTCAAAGCCGTAATCGTCCGTAAAATATCTGAACGGGAAACGGTCGCCGAAAATAAGCGGCTTGTACTGCGCATTTTCCGCAAGCTCGGCAAAATCGGCATCAAGCGTTTCAAGCTGCTCGGTATAGGCATAGGTATTGTTTTTGTAAAGCTCGGCATTTTCGGGGTCAAGCTCGCAAACCGCATCCTTTATGGCGTTGCAGAAAAGCTTTGCGTTTTTAAGCGAGAGCCATACATGCTCGTCATACTCCGTTTCCTCTTCTTCGCCCTCTGCGCCCTCTTCTTCCTCGGCCTGCATACCCTCTTTGATCTCCTCTTCCTTGGCGTTTTCGCCCATTATCTCCATAAGGTCAATGACCTTCATATCCTTGTTTTTTGCGTTTTCAAGCGCGCTGTCCACCCATTCGTCGGACTCGCCGCCTACATAAATAAACATATCACAGTCGGATATTTTTAAAATATCCTCGGCCGTGGGCTGAAAGCTGTGCAGGTCTGCGCCGCTGTCAAGCAAAAGCGTTATATCAAAATTATCCGCCTTTTCGTCCACTATATTTTTTACCCAGTCATACTCGGGGAATATCGTGGCAACTATTTTTATTTTGCCGTCATTTTCGGCGGGTGCCTGTGCATCGGGTGCCGCAGGCTGCGCATTACCTGCGCCGCAGCCCGTAAAGGCCGCCATTATTGCCGCCAAAGCAGCGGTTTTTAAAATTTTCTTCAGTATCATATTATTTTCTCCTTTTTATCCTTTGATCCGCGGATGTGCGGCATTCCGCGCATATCCCGTAAAAAACGGTCCTCATTGGGTCAAGCAAAAAATGGTGGTGCTGTTCAAGATGCGCGCAAAGCTCCTTAAATTCCTCGCAATGCAGATGCACCAGCTTGCCGCACTTTTCACATTTATAATGAAAGCACACCTCTTCACAATGACTTTCCCCGCCCACATATTCAAAACAGGCGGGGGAATTATTGTCAATATTATATTTATTTACTATGCCGTCCTTTACCATATTTTCAAGGTGGCGATACACCGTAGCCACGCCTATCGGCGAGCCCTGCGCCTTAAAATGCGCGCATATTTCATTTACGGTTATATGCCTGCCCTGTCTTTGGCGCAAAAACTCCAGCAAAACATCCCCCTGTCGGGTCTTGTATTTAGATGCCATATTATCCCCCTGCCCTTTCAAAATTGAAAACCATTTTCAATTTTACACCACGCAGGCGTATTTGTCAAGTACTTATCCAAGCGCAACATCCAATGCCATCATCACGGCAAAGCCCACAGCAAAATATATCGCACCCGTATTGGCGCGTTTGCCGCGTGCCATTTCGGGTATAAGCTCCTCTACCACCACATACAGCATCGCGCCTGCGGCAAAGCTTAACAAATACGGCATTGCCGGCAGAATAAAGTGCGAGGCCGCCACGGTAAGCACCGCCGCAAGCGGCTCCACCGCGCCCGAAAGCACGCCGTAGGCAAAGGCTTTTTTGCGGCTTGCTCCGTCTGCACGCAGCGGCATTGATATTATAGCCCCCTCCGGAAAATTTTGTACGGCTATACCCGCCGCAAGCGCAAGAGCGGCAGTATTTGATATACCCTCCGCGCCCGCGGCCAAGCCCGCATAGACAATGCCCACAGCCATACCCTCGGGAATGTTGTGCAGCGTTACCGCCAGCACAAGCATAGATGTTTTTTTGCCGTTTTCGCAGGGCTGCGGTATTATATAATCAAGCAAAAGCAAAAACAGCACGCCCGTGCAAAAGCCTAAAACAGCGGGCAAAAAAGCCAGCCGCCCAAGCTTATCGCTTTGCTCCAGCGCAGGCAGTATAAGGCTCCATACCGATGCCGCCGTCATAACACCCGCGGCAAACCCCATTAAAACACGCTGTATATGCCCGTTAAGCCTGCCCTTCATAAAAAACACACAGGCCGCCCCAAGTGAGGTACCTATAAAAGGCACCATTATACCTATAAATATGTCATACATATAAAGCTCCTCCGTAAATGCCCGTTCACAGCTAAATTATGCGCGATACGCGGTATCGGTTACATCAGCGCAAAATTTTTTGTGCAATTATTTTACAAAACCTCTTTTATTAAACACGATTTTGTGTTAAAATATGAAACAGAATAAAAAAATACAAATTTTGCAAAAAGGGCAAAAACATGATCACCACAAAAAAGCAGGCCGAGGACCTTATTTACCGCAGCTATATGCTTGTCGGCAGGCGCCTTAAATACGATGCGCCCGACAGCGAAAAACGTCATCCGGAATATACACGTTCCGTCATACGCAGGCTCGACAGGCGCTGCGGCAGGGAAAATATACTTGTTACCGGCAGCAAGGGCAAGGGCTCGGTCTCGGTAATGATAAGCGAGCTGCTGCAAGCACACGGGAAAAACACGGGGCTTTTGACAAGCCCGCATATATTTGACTTTAACGAAAGGATATGCATAAACGGCAAAAATATCCCCGACGACGATCTGATAAAATACTGCGAAAAAATAGCCCCAACATTGGAGCTTATCGACATGACGACGGCAGAGCGTGAATATATAAGCCCGATAGCCGCACAGGTCATGATAGCGCTGCTGCATTTTTACGGCAAGACGGATCACAATATATTTGAATGCGGCAAGGGCGTTTTATATGATGATGTAAACAATTTAAGCCGCAGCTATTCGGTAATAAACAGGATATTTCTCGAGCATACCCGCGAGCTGGGCGACAGCATAGAAAAAATAGCCTTTGACAAGTCACATATAATAGTTGAAGGGCAAAAATTTGCCTATTCCTCCGCTCAATTGCCAAATGTAGCCGAAATACTCGAAAACAGGGCAAGGGAATGCGGCGTAAGGCTAAAAACATACGGCAGGGAGTTTTACTGCGAAAACATACGTTTAAGCGAAACCGGCACTTCCTTTGACGTTATCACGCAGCATAACAGATACGAAAATATCCGCATACCTCTTTTAGGCGCTCATCAGGCGGAAAACTTTGCGCTTGCTTTATGCGTCTGCGAGGATATACTGGAAAATATAAATATACAAAAGGTAAATCTTGCCGCCGAAAGGATAATTCGCCGCGGCAGGCTTGAAATAATATCCAAGGACCCGCTTATAATAGCCGACTGCTGCATTAACCGCGAATCCGCAAGGGCGGCGGTGCAGGTGCTTAAGGATATGAAAAAAACGACCTTATCCGCAATTATAGCCATCCCCGCCGACAAGGATCACAGGGGTGTCGCCGAGGAAATAAGCAAAATTGCCGATAAAATAATTTTTACGCAAATAAAAAATCCGCATTATAAATTTGAGAGAAAACAGGCAAACTGTATAAAAGGGGCAGTATTTGCAGAAGATATGCAGGCAGCGCTGGAGCTTGCAAAGCAAAGCGCCGATGCCGTGTGCATACTGGGTACGGCCGCCATGCTTGCAGAGGTATACGAGCTGCAGCCTTAAACGGGGGAAATAAATGGGGTTATTCAAATTTATTGCAGAGGTAATTAAAAGAGTACAGAGAAACGACCTTATCGCCTATGCAAACGAGCTTACATTTAAGCTTATGCTGTCGGTATTTCCGTTTTTGATATTCTTTTTGACCGTTATAGCACATCTTAAAATTGAATACAGCGAATATATAGACTATGTTTTAAGCGATATACCAAAGGATGTGGCGGCGATAATCACCGCTTTTCTGGAGGAAACGGTTTATTCAAAGCACATCGGGCTTATGTCCGTCAGCCTTGTTATCGCCCTGTATAGTGCATCATCCGGCTTTCACAGCCTTATAAAGGGCATAAACCGCGCCTACGGCGTAAGAGAAAAACGAAACTTCTTTTTTACACGCCTTATAAGTCTGTTTTTGATGCTGGTTTTTATGATGACCATTACGCTTTCTATTTATATACTTATTCTGCGTGATCAGATAAACCGCGCATTGGTGCATTTTCATATACTGCGCAATATGCCCGCCGACACCTCGTCGGTCATTAAAATAATGATGGCCGTGATTATAACGGTAGTTATAATTTTAGTGTATCAGCTTGGGGCAAATGTCAGGGTAAAGGCGCTGCACATACTGCCGGGGACACTTTTTACGCTTGGCAGCTGGTTTTTGCTGTCCAAAATATTTAATATATATATAAACAATTATGCGCGGTATTCGGCAGTTTACGGCAGCATCGGCGCCCTGTTCGTATCGGCGCTTTGGCTTAACCTGCTGTGCGTGATGCTGCTTGTGGGCTGTCAGGGCAATGCGGTGCTTGCGGACAGCAGTTTTATGCACAGGGTCTTTGGCATAAAGCCCGCCGCAAAAGAAGCCGAAAGCGCAAAACACAAAAGGGACGACCTTTCACAGCGAATGCTGGATCTTGATAAAATAACCCGCAAAAGGGTACGAAAAGCAAAATTGACCAACGGAGGTACAGAAAATGGAAGAAAAAATAAAGCAGTTAAATGAGCTTTTTGAAAAAACAAGGCAGGAGATAGGCAAGGCAATAATAGGCCAAAAGGACATAATCGATTTTGTGCTTGTCGGTATGACCGCAGGCGGCAACGTGCTTTTGGAGGGTCTGCCGGGTCTTGGCAAAACACAGCTTGTAAAAACCATCGGAAAGGTTTTGGATATGAGCTTTTCGCGTATACAGTTCACACCCGACCTTATGCCGTCGGATATCACGGGTACGGATATTTTTGTCAAGGAAGAGCAAAGCTTTGTTTTTCGCAAGGGTCCCGTATTTGCAAATATAGTTTTGGCGGACGAGATAAACCGTGCAACGCCCAAAACACAAAGCGCCCTGCTGGAGGCCATGCAGGAGCGCACCGTTACCGTGGGCAAGGACACCTACAAGCTGCCCGACCCGTTTTTTGTGCTTGCAACGCAAAACCCGATAGAATCCGAGGGTACCTACCCGCTCCCCGAGGCACAGCTTGACCGTTTTATGTTTAAGCTTAATGTGGCCTTCCCCACCGCGAAGGAGCTTTCGGACATAGTAAACCTTACCACATCAAACACCCTTGCCGAGCCGCAAAAGGTGGCCGACAGCAGTCTTTTTGCGCAGATACGCGAAATAGCCAATCAGATACCCACGGCAGATGCGGTAATGGAATATGCAATGAATTTAATTGTAAAAACTCACCCCGAAAACGGCTGGGAATATGCAAAAAAATACATAGTTTCGGGCGCAAGCCCCCGTGCCGCACAGGCAATAATAACCGCGTCACGCATACTTGCCGTACTTAACGGCAGGTACAATGTAAGCTTTGACGATATTAAAAAGGTCGCAAAGCCCGTTTTATGCCACAGACTTTTGCTTAACTTTGAAGCCCTCAGCGACAATATCAGCGCAGAGGATATTGTAGATAAACTGCTTGACGAGAAATAAGGAGAGCCTATGTCACCCGAACATTTCAGAAACCTTATAATAGGCATCGTACTTATAATAGGCTCGTTGCTTACCGCATCCCTGGCGCTTACGGAAAACAACAACTGGCTGCATATACAAAACAGCGCAGTCAAGACCCGCGCCGTTATAGTTGATGCATACCCCGGCCACTCGGCACTGCATCCCAACAAAATGGACATAAACGTAGCCTACAGCGTAAATGATACGATCTACCACGGAGCTATCAAAAATTATTCCGCCGATGCGGAGGCGGGCGACATCATATACGTCCATTACCTAAAAAACAAACCCTCGATAATGGTAAGCCGCCCCGATTATCTGGATGTTCTTTATGCCTTGGCGGCCGTTCAGCTGCTTGTGGGGGTGCTTATTCTTATAGTGGACCCCGGAGCATAAGGAGCCGTTGGTTTAGGGGATACAGAGAGATAAATTTCAATTTGACGAGAGGATTTTGAGCGGACGGACACATAGGTCCGTCCCTACAACAAATGATCTAACATATCACCATTTTGTAGGGAACGACCTATGTGTCGTTCCGTTGCCTCGTTTCACAACAACACCCCGTCAAATTGAAATCTATCCTCCTCAACCCACAAAAGGAGCGAACAAAATGAAAAAAATATTGACCCTTATATCCTGTTTTATATTTGCCCTTTGTGTGGGCTGCGGCGAGGACAAGCCCTCTCACGACGAGCTTATCGAGCAAATAGGCGCTGCAAACAGGGCAAAGGCGGAGCGCCAACAAAAATTTGAGCAAAGCGCTATGCACACCATATATATGTTTCACTCCGAAAACATTATAAACGCCGCACTCCCCGACCGAAACGGCGATATAGAGATAAGCATAAAAAAGGATGCCCCCGAGGATAAGGAATTTGCCGAGCCAAACGGCGACCCCGAGGTCGCTTACGAGGAGGGCTACGAATTATTCAAAAGCGGAAATTTCAATGTTTCCCTTACCCCGCCTGACGGCGCCGCCCCCTTTACCGAGGACGAAAAAACCGCCGTAATGCAGGCCTTTTCCGAAAAAGGCTTTACCGTACATATATATTTCTACGGCGACAGCACAAATAAGTATTACCTTACAAACGGCGAGATACATATAGAACCGATACCGGAGGTTTAAATTATGACATTACGCGAAGCGTTTACATCCGAGCTTATGGGAAGTCTTAAAAGGCTGACCCTACAGCTGAAAAGTGAGACCACCACGGCGGGCGGCCGCAGAAAGTCCCGTGCAAAGGGTCAAAGTGTGGAATTTTCCGATTTCAGAAACTACGTTCCCGGCGACAGCATTAAAAATATCGACTGGAAAAGCTACGGGCGCCTTGACAAGCTGTTTATAAAGCTTTTCAGCGAGGAGCGTCAGGCAAATGTAAATATCGTTATAGACACCAGCGGCTCTCTCGGCTTTGGCGAAAAGGGGCTTTATGCAAAGCTTTTAAGTGCCTGTCTTTGCTATATGTTTATGCTTAATATGGACAGGGTAAATATTTACGCGCTTGACGGCACACCGCTTACCGACCTGACCTCGCCAAATATGATAGGCCGCGCCGTGGATTACCTTGAAAACATAGAGTTTTCGGGCGAAAAAAGCCTTTTAAACAGCACAAAGGCGCTTAATTTACGCCAGGGCAGCTGTATTTTTATATCCGATTTTTTCACCGACGACAACAAGACCGAGCTTTTTAAGCTGCTTGCATACAAACGGCAAAAGCTGCACGCCGTAACGCTTTTGGATAAGACCGAAATGACCCCCGAGGCGGGCGAAGATGCCACGCTCGAGGACAGCGAAAACCAAAAGCAAATGGCGGTGATACTTGATAAAAACGCCCTTAAACGCTATAAGGATGCCCTTGACAAGCACCTTGCCGATATCGCAAATGCCGCCAAAAAGGCGCAGGGCAGGTTTTACCTTGCCGTCACCGATACCCATGTTATGAAAATAATAAGGGAGCTTACGGCACAGAGCTAAAATTTTATCCGCAAAACTTGACATAACGCGCAATTTATAATAAAATAGAAGTAACTGTAATTAATTTTTCACATCGGAGGTACATAATATGTATGACATTGAAACAGTAAAAAACGTCGATCCGGAGATCGCAGAGGCTATCCTTGCGGAGCTTGATCGTCAGCGCAGCAATATAGAGCTTATTGCATCGGAAAACTTTGTATCAAAGGCAGTTATGGCGGCTATGGGCTCGCCTATGACAAACAAATACGCAGAGGGCTACCCCGGCAAGCGCTACTACGGCGGCTGCCAGAAGGTAGATATTGCGGAGAACCTTGCCATTGACCGCGCTTGCGAGCTTTTCGGCAGCAAGTTTGCAAACGTTCAGCCCCACTCGGGCGCACAGGCAAATATGGCGGTATTCTTTGCGCTTATGCAGCCCGGCGACACCTATATGGGTATGAACCTTGCACACGGCGGCCACCTTTCACACGGCAGCAAGGTAAATATGAGCGGTAAATATTTTAACGTGGTTCCCTATGGTGTAAGCGAGGAAACAGGCACAATAGATTATGACGAGGTACGCCGCATCGCACTTGAGTGCAAGCCCAAGCTTATCCTTGCGGGTGCTTCCGCTTACTCCAGAACAATAGATTTTGCAAAATTCTCCGAGATTGCAAAGGAAGTCGGCGCTTACTTTATGGTAGATATGGCGCACATCGCAGGTCTTGTTGCGGCAGGTCTTCACCCCTCGCCCGTTCCCTATGCGGATGTTGTTACAACGACAACTCACAAGACATTAAGAGGCCCCAGAGGCGGTCTTATCCTTACAAACGACGAGGAGCTTGCAAAGAAGATAAACAAGGCTGTATTCCCCGGTATCCAGGGCGGCCCTCTTATGCACGTTATCTCCGCAAAGGCTGTTTGCTTCAAGGAGGCTCTCCAGCCCGAATTCAAGGCTTACGCACAGCAGATAGTTAAAAACGCAAAGGCACTTTCCGACCAGCTTGTAAAAGAAGGCTTCAATATCGTTTCGGGCGGTACGGACAACCACCTTATGCTTGTTGACCTTCGTCCCATGAATATCACGGGCAAGGAGCTTGAAACACGCCTTGACGAGGTAAATATCACCTGCAACAAAAACGCTATCCCCTTTGACCCCGAAAAGCCCGCAGTTACAAGCGGTGTTCGTTTAGGTACACCCGCTGCAACAAGCCGCGGCATGGTAGAAGAGGATATGGTTGAGATAGCTAAGGTCATCGGTATGGTCGCAAGAGATTTTGAGGGCAATAAGGCCGAGGCTAAAGAGAGAGTGGCTAAGATAGTTGCAAAATATCCCCTTTATTGATAGGAGATAAAGAATATGTCAAAATATTCTAAAAACCTTATAACCGACAGCGGAATGTTTGCGGTATGGGACTACAGCACTTACGCCCAAATAGATGACTACGACAAATGGGAGCCATTATTTGTTGAAGATAAGGATATTGAAACACAAATTAAAAACGCATCCTTTACTCCCGTATATTTCCATCAGGACGGATTTTTCGGGTTTACACTGAAGATCGACGAGGAACTTGACGAAAGAGAAAGTAAATATATCATCGTAAAATCCGATGAATATTTATTTCACGCAAATGGCAAAACCGTTTTGTCCGGCATAGACTACATCGATTCAAAGGTACGCTCCGATGAAGCGATTATCGTTGACTTGCCCGAGGGATATTATAGCATAAAGGTATATCTTATCGCCTGGGACGAGGAACCCGGAGCATTTCTTGAAAACGGTGACACAAGCCCCAATGCTCTCCCCGATTGTATCGTTGTGGTAAGATCCAATGCCGATAAAAATAAGCCCTATCGTATGAGTGTCAACACTTTTTCCGAGGATGACTAAAGTTTGATTTTTGATATTTTTGCGTAAACCCCTCAGTCAAGCTTACGCTTGACAGCTCCCCTGAGAAAGGGGAGCCGAGTCTAATGCAACGCTTACTTTATGCGAGAAAACTTGAATAAAAAAGATTTTTTCAATAAGCGATATCGTTGCATTAGCCAAGTGAGCGCCAGCGAACGCGCCTCCCCTTTTTTAGGGGAGGGGGACCAAACGCAGTTTGGTGGAGAGGTTTACGGATACACGAAAACGTTGTTTCTTTTTGAAATGCAGACAAACACTAAAACTCCTCAGCCGCCGCAGCGAAAGGGAGATGATATATGTTTCTGCATATACGACCCAAAGGCGGTGTTTTAATTGACCGATTGTTACAACAGTTTTATTTACAACGGCAAAAACAAACAAAACGCAAAAAATCTGCGCCGCAATATGACCGAGCAAGAGCGTAAGCTATGGTATTTGTTTTTAAAAGACTATCCTATAAAATTTTATAAGCAGCGTACTATAAACAACTATATTGCGGATTTTTACTGCGCCAAAGCCAAATTGGTAATAGAACTTGACGGTTCACAGCATTATTCGGATAAGGGAATTGAGTATGACCAAAAACGAACAGAAGTTTTTGAAGCGAATGGCATAAAAGTTTTAAGGTTTACAAATCCGCAGATCACTTTTAATTTTAAAGAAGTATGCGAGGTTATTTCAACAGAAATAAACCGGCGTACAGAACAAAAATAAATTTACAAAACGCAGCAAGCTATTAAACTTATGCGTGGGAAAGGAGTTGTATTATGGACTTAAAAGGCGCATATTATTATTTTCAGCACAAGCTGATACCGCAAACCTTTTACGAGGACAAGGTAAAGTTTGTAAATGCCCTTTCGGCACAGGGTGCAAGTATATTATACAGCGGGCTTAAAGAGGTACTGGAGCATTTTAAAATTGAAAATCCCTACACACTTGATATGTTCGGCGTTGAAGTAATGCAATACTCAAAGGAAGTCATTATAATAAAGGTCTCCTTCCCCGAGCCGGAAGATGTGCAGTTTTGCTACTGTGCATATATGATATTTGACCCAAAATGCAAAAAACAAATGTATTTTTGTGTTGAAAAAGGTATGGAACACTCATTTTTATGCGGCTGGACGCAAGGAAATGACCATATAAACTATGGCAGCTGTGAGCCCACGGATAATGATGCCTTAAGCAACAGCATAGCCATATATCTTGATAATTTCGATTTGAATTAGAAAGCTTTAAACGATTTTATCCCCGAATTATCGGAACGCTTACAGAAAGGAGATGACAGTATGTCTCTTGAAAACATTTTAAATTACGGCGCTGTGGGCGACGGCAAAACGCTTTGTACGGACGCTATCGCAAAGGCCGTTGAAAAATGCAGGGCAAACGGCGGCGGTACGGTCTATGTACCCGCAGGCACCTATTTAACGGGCGCAATTTTCCTTGCAAGCAATATAGAGCTTCGTGTTGAATCGGGCGCGACCCTGCTTTTCAGCAACGATATAAAGGATTTTCCCGTTGTTACATCCCGTTGGGAGGGCGTTAAGCGCGACTGCTATGCAAGCTGCATAAACGCCGACAACGCCGAGAATGTTTCACTTACCGGCGGCGGCACGCTTGACGGTCAGGGCGCTTTTTGGTGGAAGATATTCCGCGCAAAGGAAAACGAATATCCCCGTCCCAAGATGATAGCACCCTACGAGTGCAAAAATGTGCTTATCCGCGATGTTACGCTTAAAAATTCGCCCAGCTGGACGATAAACACAATTTTATGTGACAACGTAACTATTGACAATGTTACAATAAATAACCCCTCGGATTCGCCCAACACCGACGGTATCGACCCCGAAAGCTGCACCAATGTGCATATTTCAAACTGCCATATCGACGTAGGCGATGACTGTATCGCCGTAAAGGCAGGCACGGAGGACACGGCAGACCGCGTTCCCTGCAAAAATATCACAATTACAAACTGCACCATGGTACACGGCCACGGCGGCGTTGTGCTGGGCAGCGAAATGAGCGGCGGCATAATTAACGTAACCATTTCAAACTGCGTATTTGAGGGCACGGACAGAGGTATCCGCCTTAAATCAAGACGAGGCCGCGGCGGCGTTGTCGAGGATATCCGTGTTGACAATATCGTTATGGAAAACGTGCTTTGCCCGTTTATTGCAAACCTTTACTATTTCTGCGGTCCCCGCGGTGACGATAAATATGTCTGGGACAAGAACCCCTACCCCATCACCGACGAGACCCCTGCATTCCGCAGACTGCACTTTGCAAATATGACCTGCAAGCAGGTAAATGCGGCGGCAGGCTATTTCTACGGCCTTGCGGAGCAGTTTGTAGAGGACTGCACCTTTGAGAATATCTATATCTCCCTTGCGGATGATGCAATACCCGGCAAGCCAGCTATGCTTGCGGGCATTGAGGATATGAAGCAAAAGGGCTTCTTTATCGCAAACAGCAAGGATATAAGCTTTGCAAATGTAACTGTAGTAGGTGCGGACGGCCCCGCCTTTGAGGTGGAGGACTGCGAGGACATAGTATTTACCAACTGCAAAAACAAGCTTAACCGCAGCGGCAGCGAATGTGTTGCGCAGAAAAACACAAAAAATATTGTTATAAAATAAAAATTCAAGGCGGATGCACAAGCACCCGCCTTTTAAAATGCAGCGGCATTTTAAAAAACCTAAACAATAATAATTAATAAAAATAGTTTTACTTTTCACAAAATATGTGATATTATTGTATATATCGAAGATAATTATAAAAAGTGGGTGAGCAAATGAAGTACAAAATAAACACGCTGGCCAAAATACTTGGTGTCACTCCCAATACTATACGCCGATACGAGCAAATGGGGTATATAATACCCGAAAGGGATATATCCGGTTACAGATGGTACAACAGCAGCGATGTGCCTAAAATAGCTATGATTCGTTTGCTGCGCAAGACCGGCTTTACGCACCAGGATATAGAAATGTTTTTGGGCAACAGCCGCGAGGAAATAAAGACAATATCAATAAACAGGCTTGACCTTATAGACGAAGAGATGCGGCGCCTTAAATATCTGCGTCATTGGTTAAAGGACAATATAGAGCTTTTGGACACATTTGACAATATAGGCGACGGTTTTTTGATACGCGAAAACCGCAAAACACGTTACGTTATCTATTCGGAGGGCGACAGCCTTTTATCGGAAGAGGGGCGTTTAAAGCCGCTGCACAGCCTTATGTACAATGTTGAGGAGGTACAGCTTATCACCCTTTATAAAAAGGAAGATATTGAAAAGGGTATAATAAAGCCGCTTAATGCGCTTGCCATAAAGGAAAAGGATATTGAGCGCCTTAATATCCCCGAGGAGATCATAAACGACCCATATGTACAGATATATCCGCGCCAGACCTGCGTATACGGCACCCTTTCGTTCCCGTCGGAGAAAATAGGCGACATAGCCACCCAAACCGAGGCCATACAAAACTTTGAAAAACGTATTTTACCGTTTCTTGACAAAAACGGCCTTGTTCCGGACGGTGACGTTTCTGCCTATGTTGTTGAATTATTGGGCGATACCGCGGATTTCCTTGTATGCGTACCCGTGCGCAACAAGCAGTAGCAACATATTGCATTTTTACATTAAGCAAGCCGGTTCTATTATCGGCTTGCTTTTTTGTATATTTTTTTTTATATTTTTGTGAACATTTTGTGAATAAACTATTGACATAATTGTCTTTTTCTTATATAATATATTCACAGAAACAAATAATTATATATTTATATATTATTCCAACTCGGGAGGGGGATTTAAAATGTTAAAAAATATTAAAAAGGCGTTCTTATCACGATTAGGGCTTTTAAAAAGCGAAAGCGGCTTTTCGCTTACAGAAATTGTAGTTATAATTGCCATAATACTTGTTGTTGTATCAAACCTTGTGCCTTATGTACAGTTATACATAAGAAAGGCGCATAAGGTATCCGACCTTCAGGAGGCAAAGATAATCGGCGAAACGGCTACACTTTTATTGCTTGAGGACAAAAAGGCGTATGATGCGTGGATGTATAGCTATAAAAAGATATACAACGAAAATAAGACCTTGAATCAGCAAAAGAACAATCTTAAGTCATATGTTGAAGACGATTTTTCGACCACCTACGTTGTACAGATGTACCGTACCCACGAAAACCGGCTCAATACCGACAGAAAGTTCTTTAACTGTGCCGATGGTGCAAGCAGTACGGGAAAGGCAGCTGATTTTGAAACAGCCCTGCACAAGGCACTTCCGCTTATTGATATACAAAAGCGCAAAAACTGGTCTACCTACTGTGTAGCAAACTTTGGCTGCCGAAAGAAAGACAAAAACGGCAAATATATCAAAACCACTTCCGGTGCTCCTTACACAGGACAGGATCTTTACGGCGATACATACCTTATTGCCTGCCGTCCCAATGACCCCACCTATGTAGAGGTATATATAAGCTGTTCAAACGGTAAGGGCGCATGTTGGCCGCTGTACAGGGTTTATCCTGCTATTAGCAACACATATCTTGCCCTTGACTAAATAGTTAAAAGCACAAAAAAACCGAGCCCTAAAGCTCGGTTTTTTATTGTGTATAAAACGGAGAGTGTGGGATTCGAACCCACGTGCCCAAAAAGGACAACCGCATTTCGAGTGCGGCGCGTTATGACCACTTCGCTAACTCTCCATAACAGCACTTGACTATTATAACATATCTTAAAATAAAAATCCAGTATTTTTTTTATTTTTTTTAAAAAAATTTTTTAAATTATAATCAGTCAAGTGCCGCAGGCTTATTTGGCGCGTAAGGCCAATATCACATCAAGCAAATTTACGGTATTGTTGCCGTCCATATCCGAATATTCGCTGCCAAATACGCTTGTAAGGCCGCAGGCCGCAATAAGGATATGTCTTGCATCCTTATTATCCACCCTGCCGCTGCTGTCCACATCGCCCTTTTTATGCGGGGCTGTCACGCTCACCTCGGTAAAGGCGGTATCGCTGCCCGCAGCGGAAACAAGCATTTGTATTTGATTTTTATAACCTGTTTTGCAGGCCTTTTCTATACTTTCATAGCTATATCGGGCAATGCCGTTTTTCGCCTTATCGGCGGAAATAACATTCCATTCGCCCGTATTGTAGTTTTGCATCACCAGATTCGGGACACTGCCCGTATATTTTACCGTAATACAATATCCTGCCGCAAGATACGGCAAATCGTCGGTTATGGCTGTGTTATCCCAATTGCTCAAATTTACGGTCTCGCCCGAATAAAGCGTGAACGTATATGGGTCGCAGGGCTTTGCAGCATCAACGCCCGCAGAGAGGGCATCTGCAATACCGCCGTAGTACCAGCTGTGAGAGGCCCTGTTATAAAGGCCGAAATGCTCCTTTACATCATTTGTATCGGTGGTAATAACATTGTTATCCCATACAACACAGGTAATGCCGTAGCTTTTTGCCGTCTGCGCGTAATATTTTGCCCATGCTTCGCGCGCGGCAGTATTAAGCTTGTCCGTAGCACCCATTTCACCTATCACGACCGGAACATCCTTTAAAACATATGTGTCGTAAAGCTTTCTCAGCCATGCGTTCATTTCTCTTTTATCGCTGTCGCTGCCCCAGGTATTTGTGCCGTTCTGCGCCATGGCAAAGCCGTCGGGCGCGTAATTATGCACCGAAAGGATAACATTTTTATCATCAGGCAGTTTAAAATCGGATGCTGTGGGTATATGCGCCGCATTGCCGGGACACATAATAAGGCGGGTGGAATTGCTGCCGCCTGTTTTTCTTATTTCCTCTACGGCAGCGGCATTAAGGCGGTTTATGACCGCCCTTGTTTCCGCAGTACCCTCTGCCCATTCGTCCTTGCCGCCGATAACTCTCGGCTCGTTGAGCGTTTCAAAAATAAGATGCTCGTCATAGTCCTTGAAATATGGCGCTATCTGCGACCATAAGTTCCTTAAATAGGCCTCGGACTCATCCGCCTTTTCGTAGGTCGGCACGATATAGTCGGTTTCGTGATGAGTATTAAGGATAACATACATATTGTTGTCTATGCAGTAATCAACTATCTCCTTGACACGTTTAAGCCAGTTTTCGTTTATCCTGCCGTTTGTCAGCTTTTCATGCCATGTCACGGGCACCCTTACGGTGTTAAAGCCCTTTGCCTTAACATCGTCTATCATCTGTTTGTCTGTCTTTACATTTACCCAATAGACTTCCGCCTTTTCGGGATCGCTGCCTCCGCCAAAGCTGTCAAGTGTGTTGCCAAGGTTCCAGCCAAGGCGCATATCATCAACTATTTCCTGTGGGGTCTTATCCGCAGCAAAAATATATGCCTGCGGAAAGACCATAATTATCGCGGCAGTCAGCGCCGTTAATCTTGCTGTAAGTTTTCTTATCATTTCTTTACCGATTCACCCTTGCTGTTTTTGCCGCCCGTGCCGTCCGTATCAAAGTAGTTTATCTCGCTTAAAAGCGGAGTATCGCTGTTGTTTTTATATCCCTTGTTGTCGGTAACGGTAGCTATGACATCGGGCTCACCGCCGCCGTAGGATACAACGCCCTTTACGGTATAAGCGTAATTTTCGGGCTTGTCGCTGTAAAGGCGGATATTAGCGGCCTTATTATTATAGCTTTTAATATTTTCAAGTATCAAGGCGGGGTTTGAGTTGGTGGTAATGCCGTTATGCACATTGTCATAGGCCTCGCAGTTTACCAGCCTGTGAGCTACCGCAACATTTTCGCCGCCCAGCTTAAAGCCGTTGTTGCCGCCTGCGTCATAGCTTGTTTCGGTGCCGTCCTCGTTAAGGCGGATACCGTTTTTATAAGCAGCGCAGTTTTCAAGCGTGACCGCACCTATTGCACCTGTGCCTGTCTTTGTATAAAGGTCCCAGCCGTCATCTACATTGTGGTGCGACCTGCAGTCCTTGAATATATTGCCCTCGCCCACGGTAAGCTTTGCGCCGAAGCCGTCCGCATTTATCTTGGACGGGTCGCAGTTGTTGTAGGACTCGCAGTTTATTATTTTATTATAGGACGGCCAGGTCTTTCTGTCGCTGCTGTCATCTGTTCGGCTTATCTGAAGACCCATATCCCGGTTATTGTAGAACTTGCAGTCCTCAATTATATTGTAGCTGCCGCCAAGGTGGAAGCACTTAAGGTTGGGGCCGCAGTTTGTAAATTCAATGCCCTGAATATGCCAATAATTGCCCGAAACCACGGCGCCTGCATATTCGCCCTGGTAATCAAAAACTACCTTGCCGTCTGCCTTTACCGTTCTGTATGCACTTGCCGTGCCGTCACAGCCCTTGACCACCTCAAAGGGCTTTGTCATTTTATAGGTACCCTCTGCAAGCACCGCCGTCTGACCCGGCCGGATAAGGCCTGCCGCACTGTAAACATCAAGCGGCTTTTCCTTGGTGCCGTCGCCCTTGAAGCTGCCGTCGGGAGAAGCGTAAAGGGTCGTTACAGACTTTGATATATTCTTCTGGTAAACGGTGTGATGCATAATTACGGGCGAATAATCCGTAAGGCTTTGTGTATCGTCGGGTGTATACACAATAGTAAAGCGGTTTGCCGAGTTGGGGTTAAGCTTTACATTAAGGGATATAAGTCTTTCTACCTCCATATCGCGTGCAACGATATTGTTGTTGAGCCTTACCGTAAGACGTCCCTTGGGCGTGCGCTCTGCCCTTATGCCAAGGGTGTAATTCGTATCGGCGGAATATTCGCTCGAGGTCACCCAAACATAGGGCGCAGTCCTGTTATCGCTCTTTTGTGAAATGGTTTGGCTGTATGCCCTGTTTTCGGTGTAATATTCCACATTTTCAACATCTATATCCGCCCAGCGTGCCGCAAAGAAGCCCACATAGGTCTGCGGTGTCTGCGTGCTTAAAAAGCTGTCGTCATAATAGAAGTTTTCCTTGGTCTCGTTATTTTGATAATCATAGCAGCTTACATACAAGCCGCCGTTAAGCTTTTGCATAGTCAGACGGTATTTATTGCCCTCTGCAGGGAAGCTTGACGAAAGCGCAGTCGGGCCTATTCTGGTGCCGCCGCCGTCCGTAGCCTCAACGCCCTGTCTTACCAAAAGATTTATGCGGTTAAGCTTTGTCCTTTTCTCGTAGCTTGGGTCGCTTGCGTCATTAGGCCAGCCCGTGCCGCTGTAGCCGCCCAAAAGCGCCATATTTGACGCAAAAAGCTTGCTGCCCTCAAGGGGTACGCTCACGCCGTCGCCGTCCTTTTGTGCATCCGCCTCGCTTACCGTCTGCGAGCCGTCCTCCGCCGTTAAGGGCACAGCGTCACGCACCATAATACCAAAGGCCTCCTGACCGTTTCTCTTGGTGTCGTCGTTATCGTGTTCAAGATATTTATTTACCGTCACATCCGCCGAAAGCATAAAATTCTCGTCGGGCGATACCGAGGTATAATAATATGTCATACCGTCATGGTCGTTGGTTATCTTGCCCGCGCCGTCCCAGGCGTGTACATTTATTTTGCCGTTTACGGTGCCGTACTCGTCTGCGGTGACTCTTGATTTTTCATCGTCGCCGCTGCCCGAGGACTGACCGAAGGCACTCTTGCGCCAATAGTGGGGAGCCTCGTCCTTAACTCCCACCTTAAGCGAAACAGGCGAAAGCTTGCTGTCCGTCGGCTTTACAATCAAAATATATTCGCCCTCTTCAAGGGTATTTACCGCCGAGGCGTCAACCGTGTAGGCAGTTGTATTTTCAAGGTCGCCGTTGTCGTATAAAACAGCCGCGGTCAGCTCGGTATCCAATTCCTCGCCAAGGCTGTACGAGGTCTTGGGGTATTTGGTGATGACCAGCTTTTCCGCGCTGCGCTTTTTAACGCTTACATCAAAGCTGCCGTCTGCGCCGCCGCTTACGGGGCTTATCTTCACACTCAGCTTTTTCTCCTCAAAATCGCTTGTAAAGCCCGATATGGTATATTCGTTTTTATTTAAAAGCTCGGATGAGCCGTCCGTATAAACGGCCTTTACAAGAAGACCAGCGGTGTCAAGCTCGTCCCCGATATAGTAATTTGTTTTTGCGGGCGGGGTTATTTCAAGCTTTTCAACCGTCTTTGGCGATACCTCAACATCAAAGCGGTCTACCGCCTTTCCGGCCTTAACGCCCTTTTCGTCCTTTCTTGAAACAATGGCCGTCAGCTTGCCCGATGTCGGCAGAATATCGCCGTCCTTGATATTTTTGCCGCCTAATCTGATATTGACATCCTCGCTGTCAAGTATCTCGGTCGAGCCGTCCGCATAGACTGCACTCACCTGAAGACCCTGCGAGCTGAATACGCCGTTTTTGGGGTATTTTGTTTTAATGGGAAGATAATCCACGCTTATGCCCTGTACCGTGCGGGGCTTTACCGTAACTGTAAACTGAGTTTTTGCCGCGCCTGCGCTTACGGTCAGCTTTTGCTTGCCAAGGCTTTCCGCCTTGTAGCCCTTAACGGAAAGCTCGCTTGTTTCCGCCGTTGAGCCGTCACTATAGCTTACAAGCGCCTTTACGGGCTTTAATGCCTGTCCGTAGAAATACTCGGTCTGCGCATCCTTTATTTCCACCTTTACAGGGCGCTTGTCCGCAATTTCAAGCTTAACATTTTTAAAGCTTGCCTTTGCGTTTCTTGCAATATAAAGTGCGGGGTAGATATCGCCGTCAAAGCTGTAGACCTCTGCCGAATAGCTCTTGTCGCCGCAGGTAAAGGTATACATATTGCCCGATTTTTCTATTTTAAGGTCAAATTCGCCAAGGCCCTCGCCCGAATTTTTAAACGTGCCCGAAAGTGCCTCTCCGACAGCCTTTTTATCGCTGTTGTCGCGAATAATGGGGTAAATTGCCATATCCGATTTTTTATCGGGAGCATAGCTGCCCAAAAACAGAGAGTCCGTATAGGCGATATCATCCGTCTTGTTGTAAAGCTCATCAAGCACAGCGATACCCACGGAGCCCTGCTGGGGGTTGCTGCTCTCTTCCATTACGGAGTAGCTGTCGATGCTTACGGTCGCGGAAAAGGTAAAATCCTCCTCGCCCGATATTTTCTTTGCGGCGTAGATAATGCTGTCCTCGCCGTCGGTAAATTTACCGTTGTTTACCTTGTTGTTGCTTAAAACAAAGCTGTCGCCCGAAATATCAACGCTGTATTCCGTGCTGCCTGCCTTGCCCGTCCAGCCGGACACCCATTCACCCGGAGCCTCTGCCGCAAAGGCGGGCACAGCCTGTGAAAAGGCCATTAAAAATGCCAATGTCAAGGGTATGCATTTTTTCTTCATTACTGTTGTTCCTCCTTTTGAATTAAAACCAATTCGTTTTTTATGTAATTTAATATTTTTTCCTTATTATTAAACCCTGGCTCATTAAGCACCTTGTCAAGTGCCTTTTCAAGCAGAACGCCCATTATTTTGCCCTTTGGCACTCCCGCGGCCATAAGGTCGCCGCCGTTTACCGCAAGGTCCTTTATGGTACAGCAGTCGCCGTCTTTTATAATTTTGTCGTATATGCCGTGCAGCCCTGCAATTTCTTTTGCGTGGTCTATATCTATTATATCCTTAATATCGACAGCGCCGCGGAAATACAGTTCAAGCAAAGCGCCATGCACGCCCATTTTATTTATAAGCATGCGCATATCGTACTCGCTGTCAAGCGGCAGGCTTTGGTATTTTACAATATCCGCCGTCATACGCGCAGTATCGTTGTCGTAGGTCATTTTTTTCAGCCGCTTGTATATGTCCGTGCAGCTTGTAAATGCCATTATCACCGCAAGCCTCACAGGCAGCTGTTTGGGACAAAGCCGGAGCATACGGAAATGGATATCCGTACCAAAGTCATTTTCCCCGATAAAAATATCAAGTATGCCCGTCTGCTTAAAAACGTCTATCATCTCGGGATAATCGCTCATAAGGGTCTTTGTGAATTCCTCGCGTATGCGCTCCGTGCTGATATTTTTTATAAGAAAGGCCTTTTCAAAGACCGCTTTTTTTGTTTCTTCCTCTATTTCAAAATCAAGCTGCGCGGAAAACCTGACAGCACGCATTATCCTTAACGCATCCTCGTCAAAGCGCGCCGCCGCATTGCCGACACCGCGTATAAGCTCACGCTTTATATCCTCTATGCCGCCGTATGGGTCTACAAATCCCCTTTGGGGGTTGTAGGCTATGGCATTCATTGTAAAATCACGCCGCGCAAGGTCGCCCGTTATATCGTCGGTGAATAAAACGCTGTCGGGATGACGGTTGTCCGTATATTCTCCGTCAATACGGTAGGTAGTGACCTCATAGCCTATATGATCCTTTACCACCGTTACCGTACCGTGCTTTATGCCCGTATCAACGGTGTGAAAGGCGGGCACGGATGCAAACACGGCCTTTACCGCCTCGGGCGCCGCAGATGTGGTTATATCCCAGTCCTTCGGCACACGGCCCATTATGCTGTCACGCACACAGCCGCCCACAATAAACGCCTCGTGCCCCGCAGCCTCCAGTATTTTTATTATTTCCCGTACCACAGACGGCATCTCTATACGCAAATCCTCGGACATTTCCCGGTCACCTCACTATACAATAATTTTATCATTTTTAAACGTATATTACAAGATAAATTTTATTTTTTGACTTTTCCCGTTTTGAGAGCAAACCCGAAATTCCGGTGGAGATTTCGCGGCAAAAACTTAAATTTTATTGACGGCAATGCGGCTTTGTGCTATAATCATACTGAAATATTTTTGGCTATGGTGAAATAATTATGGACGAACTGGTAAAAAAAATCAATCTTCTTGCGCGCAAAGCCAAGGAGGAGGGTCTTACCGATGAAGAAAAGGCCGAGCAGCAGGCGCTTCGTGCGGAATATATAAAAAAATTCCGCGATAGCTTCAAGAAAAACTACCTTGACAATATGTATTTTGTTGACGAGAACGGCAACGAGGTAAAATTAAAAAAGAAAAAATAATGGATCTATCAATAGTTATTGTAAACTACAACACAAAAAAGCTGACAGCGCAGACAATAAACGCGGTTTTTGACACCACGCATAAAATAAAATACGAAATAATAGTAGCCGACAATTCATCCGACAAGGGCGAGGCCTATCACTCGGACGACAGCCGCGTAAATGTTATTGAAAACGTGGAAAACAAGGGCTTTGGCTATGCCTGCAACGTAGGTGCAAAAATTGCCGGGGGCCGTTATGTGCTTTTCCTTAATTCCGACACCATTATGCAGGAGGGCACGCTTGACAAATGCATTGAATATATGGACAATAACGCGGATATCGGCTGTCTGGGTATACGCACGCTTTTAAAGGACGGTACCCTTGACCACGGCTGCAAGCGCGGCTTTCCCACACCGCTGAACAGTTTTTGCTATGTAATGCATCTGGACAGGCTTTTCCCCAAAAGCAAGCTTATGGGCGGTTACCGCATGAGCTATATTGACGAGCATCAAACCGCCGAGGTAGACAGCGTAAGCGGCGCATTTATGCTTATGCCGACAACGCTTTTTAAGGAAAGCGGCGGCTTTGACGAAAGTATTTTTATGTACGGCGAGGATATCGACCTTTGCTATAGGGTAAAATTAATGGGATATAAGGTAGTTTACTATGCAGAGGGGCTTATGATACACCTTAAGGGTCAGAGCGGCCTGCGCACCAAAAATCCCGTTGTAATAAAGCATTTCCGCGACGGCATACGGGTATTTTACGACAAATATTACAAGGACAAGTATAATTTTTTTGTGACCTTTCTTATGCATACGGCTATTGATTTAAGGTATTATATTTCGCTTTTGCGCGCGAGGTTTTGATATGGTTGATGTACTTTTGGCAGTCTACAACGGCGGCGAATATTTAAAAAAACAGCTTGATTCGCTTATATCGCAAACATACGGTGATTTTTGCGTGATAATTTGCGACGACGGCTCGACAGACGGCTCACGCGATATCTTAACGGACTACGCCGCAAAATTTCCACAGAAAATAAAGCTTTTTTTCAATAAAAAAAATATCGGCGTGAAAAACAATTTTTTCAAGCTTTTAAAGCTGTCCTCGGCGGAATATATTATGTTCTGCGACCAGGACGATGTCTGGGACAGCGACAAAATTGCCAAAACGCTTGATTTTTTCAGGCAAAACGAATACGGCGGGCCGCTGCTTGTGCATACGGATATGCGTATAACCGACGAAAACGACAGCATCATTTCCGACTCGTTCAACAAAACACAGGCCATTGACCCGCATAAAAATTCACTTAATAATCTTTTGGTACAAAACACGGTCACAGGCTGTACCGTTATGATCAACAGGGCGCTTGCCGACATTACAAAGCATCCCGCCTGCAAAACGCTGCACGATTGGTGGATGGCAGTCACAGCGGCGGTTTTTGGCCGGATAGCATACCTGCCCGAGACAACGATGTGCTACAGACGTCACAGCAAAAACGTGCGCGGTGCAAGGGATATGTCAAGCGTAAAATATATTTTAAGCCGTTTTGCGGAAAAAACCGAGGCAAGGGCAATGTTAAGGCTTGGCTACGCACAAAGCGCGGAGTTTGCAAAGCTTTATAAGGACGAGCTTAACGCCGCGGCCTACAAAATGCTGTATTTTTACGGCAAATGCCTTGAATACGGCAAAATAAAAAGGCTTTTTACAATATTAAGATTTAAAATTTTCAAACAGGGCACAGTCCGCAGGATAGGACAGCTTATTTATCTTTAAAGCAGGGAATAAAATGGGAAGAATAAAAGACACTATAAACGAATACGGCTTTACGGGCGCGCTGACAATGGGCATAAAGCAGTTTCAGTACAAGACCCGCGCCGCATATTATCTTAAGGAAAACGCGCTGACCGCAGAGGAGATACGCCAACAGCAGGAATATGATTTTAAGGAGCCTTTGCTTATAAGCATTGCCGTGCCCGTATACAACACGCCCGAGGGCTATCTGCGCGAAATGATAGAATCCGTCATGGAGCAGACCTACTGCGACTGGGAGCTTTGCATAGCGGACGGCAGCGACGGCGACCACGGCTATGTCGGCAATATAATAAAGGGCTATATGGAGCTTGACGGCAGGATAAAATACACCTGCCTTAATTCAAACCGCGGCATAGTGGGCAATACGCAGGCCGCCGTAAAAATGGCCGAGGGCAGATTTATAGGCCTGCTTGACCACGACGATACGCTTGCGCCCAACGCACTTTACGAGTGCAGGCGCGCAATAAACCGCGGCGGCGATGTTATCTACTCGGACGAGGTCACTATGGACGAGAAAATGGGCAAGCCCCGCATTATTCACTTTAAGCCCGATTTTTCGCCCGTAAACCTTTTATCGCAAAATTATATATCGCATTTTCTTGTTTTTAAAAGAGAGCTTTACAATAAATTCAGCCTGCGCACGGGCTTTGAGGGCGCGCAAGACTATGACCTTATTTTAAGGCTTACGGATAATGCAACAAGAGTTGTACATATACCAAAAATTTTGTATTATTGGCGCAGATGCAGGCAGTCCACCGCCGCAGGCGCACAGGCCAAGCCCTATTGTGTGGAATCGGGCAGAAAGGCCGTACAGAGCTTTCTTGACAGCATAGAATGTGACGGCGTTGTTACCGCCTATAACGATATGACGCTTTATCACACCGATTTTTATACCGACACCGAGGCCGCGCCCGTTAAAAAGCCCAATAATTTCAGCATGGAAACCGCATTTGAAAAGGCAAATATGGTCTATATCTGCGAAAAAAATATAGAACCCATCAGCGACGAGGCCATTCACCAGCTTATGATGTATGCGGGGCTTGAAAATGTGGCGGCCGCAGGCGGCATTACCCTTAACGGCAGCAAAATAGTCGGCGGTGCCTACCGTATGGATGCCGAGGAATTTCTCACCCCCGTATATAAGGGACGCCTTAAAACAAACGGCTATATGCGCAGGCTTATTATGGCACAGAATGTTACCGCCCTTGCAAACACGGGCATTATTATAAACAAAGAGGTATTTACCGAGCTTAAGGGCTTTGACGAGCGCTTAAGGGATAAGGAGCGTATAGCGGACTTTTGTATGCGCGCTTGGCAGGCGGGCTATGACGTTGTTTTTGACCCCCTTGCCAAATTTAAAGTCAAGGGCAGGCAAAAAAAGGAAAGAAAAATATCCTCTCTTTTCAAAAGCAAGTGGAAGGATACGGTCATCCGCGACGACCCATATTTCAGCGAGGATTGTATATGGTATCAAAGCTGAAAGGTCATTAAGCGGACTGACTGTCCGGGACCGCCGAAAAAGTCCTTATCCCCAATCGGGAGTTTGATTTGATATGAAGAAAAGAAAAATTGCCAAAATCTTTATTGCGGCAGCGGTATTAAGTATTTTATATATTATCTATTCTTTATTTTGTGGTATATATAAAGTTACGTCGATACAGCAAGTGTCTTTAAGCGAGCCTTATCAAAAAAAATTGGCCGCAGAATATTTCGGCATTTCGGAGGATGACGAGGGTGAACTTGCGCTGCTTGGCTGTGACCGTCGCAAAAACACCTTTTATATTGAACTGACAAAAATAGAAGATACTCATAATTTTTATTTTGAAACGCTGAAAAAATACGGTTTTACCGAAGAAGAATACAACAAGATGTTTGCTGTGCCTATTGAAAATATGGACTATGACAAAGGCTATTGGGGCAACACGGAGCAGGGGATAAAAGTCAAAAAGGAACTGAACGGCGCCGAGGTCTCGATCTTTCTCTTTAAAAGCGGCAGAGAACTGCAATGCGAAATGGTAAAAAAAGCGGCTCCGACCGACGATGTACGGAAGCTGGAGCGATTATTTCAGACATACAATCCGACAAGTAACAATACCGAAACAGTATCTCTTTATGTAATTGATGAATTGCGGCTTGCGGAAAAGAATTTCGGCGTTTCCCCTCGTGAAGAGGCAAATTCTGTAAGCCTTGATTATAATAAAACCGAGAATGCTATCACATTTCATTTAAGATCGACCAAAATCAAACCGACCGAAACGGAAAATATATATGATATTTATTTTAAAACTTTAAGTGCATACGGTTTTACCGAAGAGGAATTTAAAAATACCTTTTCAAAACCGATAGAGGAATTTGATTTGGTTATGGACGATTACGGTAACATTCGCCGCGGCGCACTTATAAAAAGGGATCTGAACGGAGCAGAGGTCTCGATCTTTTTTTACAAGGACGGGGACGAATTGTTCTGCGACCTGACAAGAAAAGTTAATGACGAGGATATGACCCGATTAGCGAAAGTATTTGATAAATACAAAATGTAAAGGACAGTCAATTTTGGGACAGGCGCTGAACCCTGCCCCCTACATATCAACTTATTATTTTACTATAAATCGGAGAAATACAATATGAAATTAGAACCGGCAATTGTTCCGTGGAGTATAAGTGCTTGTGATGAGATAGTTGACTTCAACTACGACATAAATGCTCCTTATATTTATATTACAGTTGTATGTAATTTTAGTGATTACGAAAGTAAAAAGTATTTACAAATTTAATTGCAAAAACCCCGAAATTTTCGTCACTATTATTTCGGGGTTTCTATTTACAAAATTCGACTTAAATGTTATGATTACATTTGTAACTGCTATGATTTAACAGGAGGAAAATCCAAATGAAAAATTTTGAACAGTGGAGCGGATTTGAAGGCAGACTTTGGAAAGAAGAGGTCAATGTCCGCGATTTTATTCAGAAAAACTATACTGTCTATGACGGTGACGCAAGCTTTCTTGCAGGCCCTACCGAGGCGACAAACAAGCTTTGGGACAAGCTTCAGGCACTCCAGAAGGAGGAGCGCGCAAAGGGCGGCGTGCTGGATATGGACACGCATATAGTTACGGGTCTCACCGCGCACGGTGCGGGATATCTTGACAAGGACCTTGAAAAAATAGTGGGTCTTCAGACAGACAAGCCCCTTAAACGTGCTTTTATGCCCTACGGCGGCATAAAAATGGCAGAGCAGGCCTGCCAGATGTACGGCTACGAGCCCGACCCCGACCTGCACAAAATATTTACCGAATATCACAAAACGCACAATCAGGGTGTTTTTGACGTATATACCCCCGAAATGAAGGCGGTAAGACACGCCAAAATTTTAACGGGTCTCCCCGACACCTACGGCCGCGGCCGAATTGTCGGCGATTACCGCCGTGTTGCGCTTTACGGCATAGATTTTCTTATTGAGGAAAAGAAAAAGGATTTTGCGCACTGCGGCGACGGCACAATGACGGACGATATTATCCGCCAGAGGGAGGAGCTTGCCGACCAGATACGCGCTCTTAACGGAATGAAGGCTATGGCCGCAATTTACGGCTTTGATATCTCTCAGCCCGCAAAGAACGCAAAAGAGGCTGTTCAGTGGCTCTACTTCGGCTACCTTGCGGCTATCAAAACACAAAACGGCGCCGCAATGAGCGTGGGACGTGTTTCAACCTTCCTTGATATATATATTGAAAGAGACCTTGAAAGCGGCGCTATTACCGAGAGTGAGGCACAGGAGCTTATCGACCACTTTGTTATGAAGTGCCGTATGGTCAAGTTTGCAAGAATAGAAAGCTACAACCAGCTTTTCTCGGGCGACCCCGTTTGGGCTACGCTTGAGGTGGGCGGTATGGGACAGGACGGCCGTTCTATGGTGACAAAAAACGATTTCCGTTTCCTGCATACGCTTGAAAATATGGGCCCCTCGCCCGAGCCTAACCTTACGGTCTTATATTCGTCAAGGCTTTCGGAGCCGTTTAAGGATTACCTTGCTAAAATCTCTATCGACACAAGCTCTATCCAGTACGAGAATGACGATGTTATGCGTCCTGTTTGGGGTGACGATTATTCTATCTGCTGCTGTGTATCAGCTACGCAGACGGGCAAGGAAATGCAGTTCTTCGGTGCAAGGGCAAACCTTGCAAAGTGCCTGCTTTATGCAATAAACGGCGGTATGGATGCCAAGACCCACGAGCAGGTAGGTCCTGCCTACAAGCCCGTTACCACGGAATATCTTGACTATGACGAGGTAATACAAAAATTTGACAAAATGATGGATTGGCTTATCGGGCTTTATGTAAACACCCTTAACGCTATCCAGTATATGCACGATAAATACTACTACGAGGCTGCCGAAATGGCACTTATCGACACAAACGTGCGCCGTACCTTTGCAACGGGTATCGCAGGCTTTTCACACGTTGTTGACTCTTTATCCGCGATAAAGTATGCCAAGGTAAAGCCAATTAAAAACGAGGTAGGCATTATCGACAACTTTGAAACAACAGGCGATTTCCCGCGCTACGGCAACGACGACGACAGAGCGGACGATATTGCTTTATGGCTTTTGAAAACCTTTATGGACAAGCTTAAGCAGCACAAGACCTACCGCAACTCCGAGCCTACGACATCTATTTTGACCATTACATCAAATGTTGTATACGGCAAGGCGACCGCGACCATGCCCGACGGCAGAAAGGGCGGCACACCGCTTGCCCCCGGCGCAAACCCAAGCTACGGTGCAGAGAAAAACGGCCTTATCGCTTCGCTTAACTCGCTGGCAAAGCTCCCCTACGAGTGGGCGCTTGACGGCATATCAAATACACAGACCATTAACCCCGATGCACTCGGACACACACCCGGGGAGCGCATACAAAATCTTGTTCGGGTACTGGACGGCTATTTCGACCAGGGCGCACATCACCTTAATGTAAATGTGTTCGGTACGGAAAAGCTTATAGATGCTATGAACCACCCCGAAAAGGAGGAGTACGCAAACTTCACTATCCGCGTTTCGGGCTATGCGGTCAAGTTTATCGACCTTACAAGAGAACAGCAGGAGGATGTTATTTCCCGTACCTGCCATAAAACCCTTTAAAAAAAACCGCGAAGTAAAATTCGCGGCTTTTTTATATGAAAATCGGCGCAATATATCACAATTTATCGAAAATGTTTAATTTTAAATACACAAAAATACGATTTTACAAAAAAATGCAAAAAAAGTAAAACATTTTATTAAAATCTATTTACATTTTGCTGTAAATTTATTATAATAGACATATAAGTATAGACTTAAATGAACTTTTAGGTTTTAATTGGTTAGGTTGGTGATAAAATGGATAGTTTTTCGACTGCTGTATTTGACATGATGTTTTGTGTTAAAACTGCCAACGCGGAATTTTTTGATACATTCGGCTCAAAGATACAACGCTCATTCTTTGCGTATGTGCATGAGGATGATCTGCCGCTGCTTCAGCAGACGGTTGAGGAATTGCCGGATAATAAAAAATACAGCGGTGTAGTGCGTTTACACAACAAAAACGATGAGTACAGATTGACTTATATAGAGCTTCAATATACCGAAGGCGGCAAAGAACCGCTTATTGACGCCTACTTGATGGATATAGTATCCATGAAGGATACCTACAACAAAACAGCAGAGCGTGCGCACCTTATACGCAGCCACCTTATTAATATGGAGCTTTTGTGTTTTGAGTACGCACCGGCTACAAAACAGTTTAATGTATTTTTATATTCGCTTGATCAGCAGCTTACCCTTTACAGCGGTGACTTTTTCTCATGGCGCGAAAATGTTTTGTCAAGTGACAGGATACCGGAGGATCAGCAGGATACTTTCCAGGCGCTGTGCTTTGATATAGAAAGCTGTAAGGACAGTTTTACATACAGATTAACAAGCTCGGCCTTTACAAAGGGCGAAAATATAGAAGAAAACATTATACGCTGTTCAACCACCTTTACCGAACTTGACAATACCTATGTTACCGGTACGATAGCATCGGTCGTTAACAATTCGACCCTTGGCGTGGAAAACACTTATGTGCGCACATATAAGGATCCTATGACCGGCGTTTTGAACAAGGCTTCCATAATACGCTTTATAAAAACCCGTATGGCAAATATAACCCAGGGTGAGTCCATTGTTATAGCTATACTTGACCTTGATAATTTTAAGCTTGTAAACGATACCTTCGGTCACCTTTACGGCGACAAGATAATTATACGCTTTGCCAACATAATAAGCAAATGTATAGGCACCCGCGGTATAATCGGACGTTTTGGCGGCGACGAATTTATGATACTGCTTGAAAACATCAAAGACGAGCTGGATCTGCGCAGCGTACTGCGCTCTATCCGCACCTCCGTTGAAATGGAGTTTAAGGATATAGGCGACAATATAAGCCTTACCACGTCCATCGGTGCGGCTACCTACCCCAAGGACGCAAAGGATTACGACGAGCTGTTTACAAAAACGGACTACTGCCTGTATCTTTCAAAAATGCGCGGCAAAAACCGTTATGTAATGTTTGACTATATGATAAAAGAGCATCACTATATCGCAGATAAGCTGATGCTTAAAAAGGATCACGCAACAGTCGATCGTTTTACTTTTGCATCCCATATAATTGATATAATAGTAAAGAAAAAACCCGTACAGATAATGGATGTGCTTGCAGCCATAGGCGAAAGGTACGAGCTGGACAGGATAAGGATATATGTAGGCAGCGACCTTGACCTTAAATACAATTGGGGCGCACCCACATCCGAAAAGAGCTTTGTATGCATTTATGAGGATCATTATCTGGACGAATTTGGCGATGCAAAGAATTTTGTTATAAATTACACCTCCAATATCGAGGTAACGCATCCGCAGATATATGCAAGCCTGCAAAAAACAGGCACACAGGCAGCTGTCCAGTATCTTATAGGCAACAAGCAGCACGTTGAGGGCCTTATTTCTTACGAAATGACACAAAAAGGCAACCATTGGACAGACGATTTTATTTACAAAATGACGCTTATAGGCTATTTGCTTGAAGCGACCGCCTTTAATTCGGGCGAATAAAAGCAACGGAAGTTCAGGCTCCCGCTGCGCTTTAAGGAGGAAAATATGGAAAATACTTTTGTTTCGGATTCGATAATTTATGTCGGTGTTGACGACAAGGATATAGACCTGTTTGAAAGCCAGTACGAGGTACCGCTTGGCGTATCCTACAACTCTTACATTATAATGGACGAAAAGATCGCAATAATGGACAGCGTTGACCAACGCAGGCAGGACGAATGGTTTTCAAATGTTGAAAAGGTGCTTGCAGGCAAAAAGCCCGATTATCTTGTAGTGTCGCATATGGAACCCGACCATGCATCAAGCCTTAAGGCCGCTGCGGAAAAATATCCCGAAATGGTGATAGTGCTAAACGACAAGACAAAAAACATGATACCGCAGTTTTTTGATATGGATATAAGCGCACGTTCGCTGATAGTAAAGGAAAAGGACACCCTTGAACTGGGCAGCCACACCCTTGAATTTTATATGGCACCTATGGTGCATTGGCCCGAGGTAATGATGACCTACGAAAAGACCGACAAGGTGCTTTTCTCTGCCGACGGCTTCGGTAAATTCGGTGCTATTGACAGCTTTGACGAAGAGGGCTGGGCGTGCGAGGCCAGAAGATACTACTTTAATATAGTAGGAAAATACGGTGCGCAGGTGCAGGCTGTGCTTAAAAAAGTCGGCGGCCTTGATATAAAGGTCATCGCTCCCCTTCACGGTCCCGTACTTAATGACGATTTGGGCTACTATATCGGCCTTTACGATACATGGTCAAAATACGAGCCCGAGACCGACGGTATTTTTGTAGCCTACGGCTCTATTCACGGCAATACAAAGGCCGCCGCAGAAAAAATGGCGGAAATTTTAAAGGCAAAGGGCTATAATAAGGTCTCTATCGCAGACCTTTCCCGCGACGATCTGCACGAGTGTGTAGAGGATGCCTTTCGCTACAGCAGGATGATAATTGCCGCAGCGACCTATGACGCAGGTCTTTTCCCCATAGTCGAGACCTTTGTCAACCATTTAAAAAGCAAAAATTACCAAAACAGAAAGGTCGGCTTTATAGAAAACGGCAGCTGGGCGCCTATGGCGGCCAAAAAGCTGAAAGAGGCCTTTGAGGGAATGAAAAATATGACAATAGCCGAAACCGTTGTTTCTATCAAGTCCGTTATGAAAGATAAGGATGTTGAAGCAATGGAAAAATTGGCTGACGAAATGAAATAAAAACCGGGGCAGACCCCCGATCGCGTATGTATATTTAGGTTCTTTGTCAACTGGTGTGGTTGACAATTAACACAAACTTAACAAACGGTGT
>CAMVJD010000013.1 GCA_947167715.1 uncultured Eubacteriaceae bacterium | reverse complement strand
GGCGAAGTGGCGAAAAGCCGGTTTTTCGCCAAAAGGGCGTCAGGCGGAAAAAATTGAAGTGTACATAAATAAATGTATATTTTTTCAAAATACCACCGATACTGAAAACATAAAATAAAACAGTGGAGATGGTAATATGACAGTTAAACGCGGAGATATTTTTTATGCGGACTTAAGTCCCGTTATCGGGTCGGAGCAGGGCGGCATACGTCCCGTCCTGATAATACAAAACAACGTAGGCAACCGCTACAGCCCCACGGTCATCTGTGCGGCGATAACCTCGCAGATAAACAAGGCAAAGCTGCCTACACATATTGAAATAAACAAGGAAAACCATTCGCTTGCAAAGGACTCGGTCATTTTGCTGGAGCAGGTGCGCACGGTCGATAAACGCCGCCTGCGCGAGAAAATAGGCCACCTTGACGAGCGTATAATGGACAGGGTAGACAGGGCGCTGCTCACAAGCCTTGGGCTTTAGTGTACATAGCGCTTTAACAAAGGAGATAATATGAAATTTTATATGCCGACAAGACTTTATATAGATAATAAAGCGGTTCGGGACCACGGCGCGGAGCTTGCGGCGCTTGGCAGCCGCGCCTTTATAGTCACGGGCAGTTCAAGTGCAAAAAACGGCAGCCTTTCGGATGTGAAAAATGCGCTTGAAACGCAGGGTGTTAAATATGATATATTTGACGAGACAGAGGCAAATCCGTCTGTTGAGCAAATAATGATAATGCGTGACAGGGCGGTTAAGTTCGGTGCGGACTTTGTTATAGGCATAGGCGGCGGCTCTCCGCTTGATGCGGCAAAGGCCGCAGCGCTTATGGCGGCCAATCCCGACAAGACGGGAGATGTATTATACCAAAAATGTGAATTAAGGCATCTTCCCGTTGCGGCTGTGCCTACAACGGCGGGCACGGGCAGCGAGGTAACGCAGTATTCAATTTTAACGCGGCACGAAAAGCACACCAAAAAGAGTATTTCACATGCCGTCTTTCCCGTGCTTGCGCTTGACGATCCCGGGTATTTACAGACCTTGCCGCATAAAACGGTTATAGATACGGCGGTGGACACACTTGCACATCTTATAGAAAGCAGGCTGTCAAAAAATCATGCAGGCAGTATTTTTACGGCCGAAAAGGGTCTGGAGCTATGGGGCGGATGTAAATATAAAATAAGGGATAATAAGCTTGACGAACAGACATTTTTGCAGCTTATGTACGCCTCGGTGCTCGGCGGTATGTCTATCGCGCAGACCTCGACCTCACTTCCGCACGGACTCAGCTATAAGCTGACCTATGAGCTGGGTGTGGCGCACGGCCGCGCCTGCGGTATGTATCTGGGCGGCTATGTCGATAATTACCCCGATAAAAGCCTTGCCGAAACGACCGTAAAGCGCCTTGGTTTTAACACCACGGCGCAGTTTAAGGCGTTTTTGACGGAGCTTTTAAACGAAAAGCCGCTTGATAAGGCGTTTGCGCTTGAAAATGCGCGCGGACTTATGCAAAACAAGGACAAGCTTAAAAACCATGGTTTTGAACTTGACGAAGAAAAATTGCTCGAAATGGAGAATATGTACATAAAATGATAAAATTATACAAAAAAACAGACGAGGGGCTTTGCTATGCCGAATGTTGGGTGGACGATGATATGGCTACCGTGCATTTGGGTACTGTCGGCACTATAGGCGAGTGCTGGGAGGAAGAATGCGGCAATGCAAAGCAGTTTTTAAAAAATTTTAAGCAAAAATACGAGTCGGACGGCTATGCGGCCATACCCGACAATAAAATGTACTGGATAAACATTACCTGGGAGATACCATCGGAAAGCCTTGCCCCCGAGGACGAGGAAAATATAGCCGCCGTTTACGACAGCATAAACGAGGCCTTCGGCTGGCTTGGGCTTGGCTATGCGGACGGCTTTGACACGGGCGAAAATAACGGAAAATATTACGTTACATTATATGCCCTTTCGGTTGACAGGGAACTGGGTATCGTCGCCGCAAAACAAAATGCGGGCATAGAGGATAAATTTGAAGTGACCGCGGAAAATTTTAGATAAAATGCATTTACTTTTTTTGGAGTATGTGTTATAATAGACATATATATCAAGAGATAAATTTTTAAAATACATCCTTTTTATAAGGGGCAGAGAAGGAGGCAGATTTATGCTTACAACTATAAGTATGAGCGAACTTCAGCAGATAGTCAATGCGAATTATGGGGATCCGCATCAGATACTCGGTATGCACGAGTTTAAGTCCAAAGGGGAGGACTGTCTTGTTGTGCGTGCATTTATACCGCAGGCGGAAAAAATGACGGTAATTGATGACGCGGCACCCGAAAACCGCTGGGAAATGGATATGATACATTCGGACGGCTTTTTTGAATGTATTATTATGGGCCGCACCGAATGGTTCAAATACAGATACGAAATTAAGTGGAAGGGCGAGGACACGGTAAATGAGATATACGATGCCTATTCCTTTATGCCTACCATAGAAGAGACCGATTACTACCTTTTCAATCATGGTACAAATTATCAGGTTTACGAAAAGCTCGGTGCAAATCCGCGGGTCATTGACGGCGTAAGCGGCGTTGCATTCGGCGTATGGGCGCCCAATGCAAGGCGTGTCAGCGTTATCGGCGAGTTTAACTCCTGGGACGGCAGGCGCCATCCTATGCGCGCGCTTAAAAGCTCGGGCGTTTGGGAAATTTTTATTCCCGGCTTAAGGGATTTTGATTCCTATAAATTTGAGATAAAGACCGCCGACGGCGCTATCATTCAAAAGCAGGATCCGTTTGGCAAAATGGCGGAGCTTCGCCCAAGTACATCCTCAAAGGTGTTTGATATCAACAACCACCAATGGAACGACGGCGCGTGGTATGAGAGCCTTAAAAACCGCGATAAATTTGATATACCCATGAATATTTATGAGGTACATCTCGGCTCGTGGAAGAGGGTAGAGGACGAGGACAACCGTTTCCTTACCTATCTTGAACTTGCAGATCAGCTTATTCCCTACGTTAAGGAAATGGGCTATACACATATTGAGCTTCTGCCCGTTGAGGAGCATCCCTTTGACGGCTCCTGGGGCTATCAGGTAACGGGCTATTATGCGCCCACAAGCCGCTACGGCACCCCCGACGAGTTTATGACCTTTGTTGACAAGTGTCATCAGGCAGGCATCGGCGTTTTCCTTGACTGGGTACCTGCACACTTCCCCAAGGATGCTCACGGTCTGGGCCGCTTTGACGGCTCGGCGCTGTTTGAACACTCCGACCCGCGTCAGGGCGAGCATGCGGAGTGGGGCACATATATCTTTAATTTCGGCCGCAGCGAGGTAAAGAATTTCCTTATTGCAAACGCCCTTTACTGGGTGGAGAAATTCCATATAGACGGTCTGCGCGTTGATGCCGTTTCCTCTATGCTTTATCTTAACTACGCAAAGGAGGACGGTCAGTGGGTTGCAAATCAATACGGCGGCAACGAAAACCTTGACGCCATTGAATTTTTAAAGCACCTTAACTCCATTATGGCGGAGCGTAATCCCTACGCGCTTATGATAGCCGAGGAATCCACCTCGTGGCCGCATATCACCAAATCCGTTAAGGAGGAGGGCGGTCTTGGCTTCTCCCTTAAATGGAATATGGGCTGGATGAACGATTTTCTTGAATATATCGAAAAAGACCCGATATACAAAAAATATCATCACAATAACCTTACCTTTGGTATGGTATATGCCTACACCGAAAGGTTTGTGCTGGTTTTAAGCCATGACGAGGTAGTACACGGCAAGCGCTCTATGCTTGATAAAATGCCGGGCGACCTTTGGCAAAAGTTTGCAAATCTGCGCGCGGCTTACGGCTTTATGTTTGGCTTCCCCGGCAAAAAGCTGCTGTTTATGGGCGGCGAGTTCGGTCAGTTTATCGAGTGGAACGAAAAACGCCCGCTTGACTGGTTCCTGCTTGAATATCAGCATCATCAGACAATGCTTGACTATGTAAAGCGCCTTAATCATATCTATCTTGAAAACGAGGCCCTGTGGGTACACGATTTTACCTGTGACGGCTTTGAATGGATAGATGCAAACGACAATACAAGAAGTATTTATTCGTTTATAAGAAAGGGCAGAAGAAAAGAGGATACCCTTGTCGTTATCTGCAACTTTACGCCCAACACCTATGAGGATTTCCGTCAGGGTATGCCGTTTGAGGGCAACTGGCACGAGATACTCAACTCCGATGCGCCCGAGTTTGGCGGCAGCGGCGTTGTAAACGTATATCCCTACTATACCGAGCGTATAGAAAGCCACGGCAGAGAGTGGAGTATGGTTTTAAGGCTTCCGCCGTTAAGTGTTGTTATACTTAAAAGCTTTTAATTAAGATAAAAGGGTTTTTCTTCGTGAAAGACCCTTTTACTGTTTTGTGACCTACCGGAAATTTTCCTGTCTATAAGTATAAAGGGGGAATTTATATGCTTTATAAAATTATTATTGCCATATCTGTTGCGGCGGCGGTGTCGGGCTGTGCAAGCCTCGGAAGTATCGGCGGCGGCATACCTAAAAGCCAAAACAGCAGCTTTACAAAGGACGGAGTTTACTACAAAAATTATAACGAGGACGTTATTGACGGCTTTTGCTACAGTACCGAGGAAAATCTTAAGGATATTTTTGTTGTAACAGACAAAAAAACTATCTATTCACTTGACGACTCCGCTTTTTCCGTGTATAAAACAAACGGTCTGCTTGACAAATACAATATCAAGGCGGGCGATTTTATCGAGGTGGGCTTTGATGTACAGCGCACCACGGGCGGCATAGCGGGTGTTATGGAATCTCGGCTTTTAAAGGTGTACGACTGTAAAAAAATAACCGTAAACGATGTTTTTAAAAATGCCAATATCGTCTCCCACGGTATATGGGGCGAACGCAGGACGGGCGAACAGCCGCTTACCGTTGTAACATATTCGGGAGAGGACGACAAATTTATTTGTGTTTCAGACGGCGGCAAATATTATGTTTACAGGGAAAACGAGGAAACAAAGGTTTTTGATCGTGAAAAGGTGGTATACATACCCGTAAGCCCGACGGACGGCGCGGATGTGACGGGCATAGGCGTAAAGGTGCTTTGCTCGGATTCCGTTAAGGATGAGGATATTGTGGATGCACTTAAAAATAAGGCCTTTTCATCCCGTGACGATATTATGCTGATAGGCTTTTGCTCGGGAAATGACGGGGAAAAGTGTATGTCCTACGCGGACGAGCTTGCCGATGCGGAATATTGGTATATTGACTACAGCGAAACCGATGATGATATTTATTTGTGCATAACCTCAAAGCAGTTTGAGGACGGCGTAACGGCACAGGAACTTGGCATAAGCGACAGTATGTACGAAAACGCCCGCACCCTGTGGGAGGATATGAGCCAAAGCTATAAGCGGACAATACAGCATAGGGCAGCGGGCCCCTATGACCGTGATATACTTATTGTCGGCGGCAAAAATGCGTATGGGGATGCAAAAATAACCTTCGATAAGGACGGACGTGCCGTGCTTGACGGCGGAAACGGCCAAAAATGCGGCTATGTGCTTGTATGCACGGACGGAGCATTTTTTGATATTTTTTAATTGATCTAAAGGGCTTTTCCTTGTGAAAGGCTCTTTTTTTGCGCCCTTTTTTGGCCGGATAATAAAAAGAAATAGGAGATATATTAAAAAAATTTTTTGTCTATAAAAGTATACAAAAATTATTGAAAAAGTATATGAATTGATAAAAATATTTGTTTGTATATATCCTACAATAACAACATATATATTATAACATTTATTGTTGAAATGTCAATATCAAATAAGCAAATGAAGGTGTAGAAAATCATTCCCAAAAATGTATACGTTTTTGATAAAAAATGCCGGGGGTGCGGAATGAGCAGAGACATATATGCAGAGCCTGCCGCAAATTATGAGGAAATGATGGATATTTGCCGTGCCGAGACCAGAGAGCGCGTTTCGGAGGTCGTAAGGCTGTGTATGCCATTTGCCGATACTCCCGAGGGCAGGGTGCTTATGGAGGAACAGCTGTACAGTATACTTATACAAATGCTTACCTATATGCAGGTAAACGAAAGACGCCTGCGCAAGGAAAAACAGCGCGAGGGCATTGATAACGCGCTGGCAAACGGCGTGCATTTTGGCCGCAAGCAAAAATATGTGGCCGATGAGTATATAGATACGTTTAAAAGGTTTGAAAACGGCGAGATAACCAAGGCCGCCGCTCGTGCCGAAACAGGCGCCAGCCTTAATACGTTTATGCGTATGTATCGCAGCCTTAAAGAACGCGGCTTGTTATAATAATGTTTGCCGCCATTTGTGTGCAAAATGGGCGGTTGACATATATTACAGATTTTTGCTGTTGTTGGGTGCATAAACATCAGTAAGGTCGAGTTTATGAAAAGGAGGATAAGGGTATATAGGGGAATTTGTCGAAGACAAAACCCCGAACGAAAAGGCTAACCACGCCTTAAATGGGTAACGGCTTATCAATCCCCGTTAAGGATTGGTTAATTTGCAAATTATAAAAATAGATATGGGTACGCCCGAAATTACACCGTATCTATAACGGCAAACGTTGATGTTTACAGCGTTTGCCGTTTTTATTTTTTTGTTTAAATACTGAAATGAATATCAATTCCATCTGTATCTGATATGTAGATAACATCTATCATCGTCATAGCCACTTCGTGTTTTTCGTGTACCGAAAGACTATCCCAATTCTTTAAAGGCTCGGTCAGCGGCGAAGTATCTATCTTCTTATGCTTTCTTGTCTGATTTCTCAAACTTTCTTCAAGTGCTGCCTTTTTAGTGTGCAGTTCCTTAATGCGCTTGTTGATATAATCGAAAACCACATCATCGGCATTGGCAAGTTTATCCAAGAGTTTGCTTATTTCCTCGTCAAGCCTTATTATATCCGCCTTAATGCTTTCGGTCTTGCTGTCGGGCTTTTCGCTTTCTTTTTTGGCAATTTCAAGCTGTTCGATACGCTCTTTCATAGCGTTGAAAACTGCGTTTTCCACTTCATCGGGGCGAGTTTTTAAACGCTTGCTCAAACAACCCGCCGCACGATAAGCACCCGTATCCATATAGTACCGCCATTGGATAGTGTGACTTGTGTTCCAACTATACATAATATTAAGTCCATAACCACAGTGTGCACATTTTGTTAAACCTATAAGCCAAGAATTTAATGCTTCACGGTTATGCGGTATACGTTTGTTATGGCTCTTTTTATCTTGCACCGCAAGCCACACCTTTGAATCGACAAGTCCCTCGTGGTAAGCAACCTTTATAAATTTGCTCCCGTCTGCGTTTGTGTGCCAAAACAGACCGTGAATTGAGTCATACGCTTCAATATCATCAAGCATTTCATATCCCAGTGAAGAAAAATATTGATATACATTTTTGTCTGCTCTGACATAAAGCGGATTGCGAAGAAAGCAGGAAATTTGACTTCTGTCAAGATTTGGCTTTCTTCTTTTTGAATTTGGCACACAGCAGTTTATGTTATGCTCGTTGAAATAATTTATCACATCTTGCAGTGAAGTATTGCTGTGCTGATAAATGTCATAAGCAATTCTTACTGCTTCCGCTTGTTCCGACGGAACAAGCACCGAACCCGTTTTGCCGTTGATGGTTCTTCTCTCCGACTGAAAGCCGTAATAAACCTTTCCTCCCTGATAAAAGCCTGTTTCTCTTGCTTTTGTGTTATATGCGTCTGCCACTCTTGCGGCTATCGTTTCACGCTCAAATTCGGCAAAGTTAAGAAGATTATTACGCATCATTCGCCCCTCTTTTGTTGCGGTATTAAACGGTTCCGTAAGGGAATAAACGCTTATGCCGAGATTATCAAGCTCATTTGTGATGTTAAGATATTCCCGCATATTTCGGCTGAAACGGTCATACTTTTTCACGATAATTCTTGCGATCAATCCCTCTTTTGCATCGCTCATCATCTGCATAAATGCGGGGCGGTGTATTGCATCCTTACCGCTTTTTCCGTCATCACAGTAAATGCGGTAGTTTTCATTTTCGCCTACATACTTTATACATTCCGCTTTTTGTGCATCAATGGAAAGAGAATTGTTATCCTTGTCCTTATCGCTGACCGAACGGCGCACATAGATAGCTGTTATCTTGTAGTTTGATGTTTTATTTTTAGATTTTGTTCTCATAAAATCGACCTCCTATGCGAAAATCCATTTATCCCAAAATCCATACTTGCATTTTGGGTGCATTTTCGCTTCCTTGAATTTAATCTTGGTTAAAAGCCGATTTTGCATACAAGTACAGTATAACATAATCGGCTCTTATTTTCAATAAATTTAAGAAAAATCAGCTTATTTTCTTGTAATTTATATTTTTCTCGGAAGAATTGCTGCTTTTGCTCAATAAATTATACAAGGTATTGATTTTTTGTTGCTTTATCACTTCCGTTACATTTTCGGGTAAAGTTATTTTTACTTTGATTTCTTCTGTCATAGATTACTCCTCTCATTTATAGTAAGCGAATTAAGTACTCAGACTTAAACTTGTTTGAGGCTGAGTACTTATGAGCCCCGTCATATCGTGAACATCAAATTATTTTTGATGTTCACGATAGTTGTGTATTTTTGTAAAAATTCGTATCTCAACGGTCAAAATAAATACCTCTGCTGCCAATATGACAAGATTTGTGCTGAATATTTCCTCGAAATGAAGTACATCACTCAAAACCACAAAAAATATCATAATTATTACCGAGATCACGGTCTGCGTTTTATCCCAATACTTTTTAATAATATCCCCCATAAGATAAAAGACGTTATATAAAAACACGCCGACACCTCCGTTAAAAATCAGCATTAAAACGGCAATTATCAACCAATGAAGTATAAGGTTGACTTTGTAATTCGGTATGAGGTATGTTACCGATGCAATTATGCGGATAAGTTCAAATTCTGCCTTGCCTATCCACGCAAAGCACGAAAACAGGCTATTTAAAACTGCTGTAAGGTCTGCCATAATGACTTTATTTTTCAGCATAATAATAATTGCAAGAAGGTATGTCCACATAGTGAAAAAATATCGTGTTTCAATTTCGGAACGGCGTATATCAGCTTTTCGTTTGAGTTCGATACGCAATTTTTCCTTTACCGAGTCACATTCTTCCGATTTATCTTTATACATATTGCTGATAACTCTGATGGCTTCTTTTGACCAGTGTTCATCATTTTTTGCTGCTTTTTTGATTTTCTCCTGCATATCGGCTTTGATTTCCCGTATCTCACCTTGCATCGTATGAATGGCTTGTTCTTTTTCGGCTAACTTCTTCTTCAGGCTCGTCAATTCCGTCTCCGAGTTCTTCAGCTGCTCCTTCATCGTTTTGTTCTCGCTGCATAAATTCAGCATAAAACTCTGCAAGTTCTCGTTCTTGTCGCTCTCGCTCGGCTTGGTCGATCGCTGCGGTGCTATTTCGTTTAAATTCATTCTCCAGTCCCTCCTTTGAAAAATCTTCCTTGAATGTTTCCGTAAGTTTTTTATTTCGCACTTTATGTCCATCTTTATCTGTAAAGGTGATGTACTTTCGGCTGTTCCACGTTACAGAAATATTTTTCTCCGATAAAATAGAAATAAATTCCTCTTTGGTTTTGGCTGCTGCCTTTGCCGCACGAACGGCAAGGGCAACTGCCAATAACCAACTGTCATACTTGCCCGCCAAAGCCTTTTGCATTGCTTTATATGCACCTATGTTATAGGTGGTTATCTCGTTGTTCTTTTCGCATATAGACTTGTTATGCTCGGTCAATATCCTGTCGGACAATTCCCTGAATTTAGAAAAATCACGCTTGGAATATCTGAATTTCCTGCCGTTTTCACAACTGACGGAATTCAAAATAAAATGTGTGTGGATATGACCTTTGTCAATATGTGTAGCAAAGATAACTTCATATCCTTTTGCTATGTCCCAGCGTTCCATAAGTTCACTTGCTATCTGATGCGCTTCTTCGGGCGTTATTTTTTCATCTTTCGGAAAACTCTGTATAAAGTGTTTATACTGTCTGCCTTTGGTCTTGCTCCATAAGGCTTTTGTAAGTTTCATTTGCGTTATGGCACTATCGGGCGAACAGTTTATTCCGCTGACAAGATCAAATTCTGTCTTGCTGTCTTTTGTTATGTAACGAATTGCGTTAGCAATACTCGCCCTTGAATTGACCGCTTTAATTATCGCCATTTAAAATTTCCTCACAGCACGCTTTGACGGAACGGTCTATCTGTTTTTTAAGTTTTTCGCTTAACTCTATTTCAAGTGCCTTGCCGTTCAAAAATAAAAGTGCTTTGTTCAAAACAGCGTTTAGCAGTTCAACCTCACGCTTTAAAAAATGTATCGGCGGAATATTTCCCTGATTACATCTTTTGGCGATCTGATTTATGTTCGCACCTATTTTATTAAGTTCGGGAATGAATTTTACAATGCCGTTTGCCGATATGATCTTTGCATTAAATATCGCTCGGCGCAAAAATTCCGCCTGCGATAATCCCGACTTTTTAACTTTTTCTCGTAAAAGTTCATAATCCGATTCACTTAATCGGACAGTAATATTTTTCAATAAAATTCCTCCAATCATATTTTATTTTGTTGAAAAATCATTTTTACCGAAGCTTGCTTCGGTCAAAAGGGGTGGTTCGAAGGAGGGCACAGCCCACCTCGCAAGCTCCGACACGACTGCATTTTGCAGTCGCGGCGGGGAGCTTGCCTCAGCCGTCACAAATTGTCAATAATGACCCTAAGTGGACTGCCATATCGTAAAATGGCATACCATACCTTTGCAGAGGCTGAGTAAAAACGGGCGGCGATACGACTATTTTATAGGAAGAATAACGATATTTCTCTTCCTATATAAATAAGAAGAATTACCGCCCGTTTTAAGAAAAAAGATTTTTCGGAACGAAAAAATCTTTAACCATCTGAAAGATGGTTAGATGTTATGCGGATGAAAACGGATAACATTTTCAGAAAAATCTGTCGGGAACAGATACTCCTTTGTTACGATAATCGGTCAAGGTTTTTATGCCTTGTCGCTCCAGATTTTTCAAGATACCTCTTATATAAGCAATGGAACGCTTGTCCTTATTGACAGCAATCTTCATGCACTCCATAACGAGTGCAGGCTCGTGCAAACTTAAAAGTCGGCGCAGTTCATTTATATCTTCGGGACTGGTATCAGAATTAAAATTTGCCTTGTAATAATTGTAAGCGGAATTAAACATATCGGCGGGTTTATCCTCCGATTTGATAACAGGCTCGGTATTTTTTTCGGGAACAGACGTATCAGTTTTTTGCTCCTCACCGTCAAGAATAATGTAAGCTGCCGTTTCATCTTTATCCAAAAGCCAATACTCATTTATGTATCTCGGTGTTTTCTTTGCCTTTTCCTTAATGGCATTTTGAAAATAACGCTGAACGCTTTTTGATGTAATGACCTTGTCCCTTTCAAACAATTCCTTATCAAAAAATGAATGTTCCATCAGGAATGGAATTACCTCCGCAACGGTCTCGGACTTTATGTTAAGGTCGGCGGATATGATGTAAATAAAATCATCATCGACCTTTAAATAAAATCCGTTGCGGTACACTTCACACAGCAAGTACAGATATACCGTTATGCCCTCCGTTCCGAAATTCGCCTTTAAGACTTTGATTTTCCTGTCTGTAAAGAAATCGCAGTCAAGCATAAAGTTGTTTAAGCCTTCGCTTATAGTTCTGCTCATAGTGTTAGATCAACTCCTTTGTAAATGTTTTGTTAAATTAAAATTTTTTGTTGGAAAATACTCAATCGATTGGTATAATGTAATTATAGCAATATTTTTTTCATAGAAGAATGTTCGTGACTTGCATAGGTTTTGCACGATATTTTTGAAAAAAATGAATTTGGGAAGGAAAAATAAGGAGAATATATGAGTTACTGTTGTTTTTCAAGCGTAATGCAGGTGCTTTTGCGTAATATCAAGGCATTTAATTACACAAGTCAATATGATGTGGTGGAAAATTATATATTTCCGACTTTTAAAAAGCAATTCGGGGGAATTTGCAAGGATAACAGCACCGTTTCAAGATGGGTAAAGGGAGAAATACCGCTTTCAAAGGAAATAGGACAGTATTACAGTGATGATAAAAGCCGCTTGTATGCCGATATGAAAGTATATGCCGATAACTCGGCGGATTTTTACAAGGCTGTGGAAGAAATAAAAGAATTGGTTTCCGATGATACCGTTATGTCATTGGGGCAGAAAAATGAATTGTTATCTTTTTATGATAATATAAGCAAAGAACGGCTTATAAAATTTGTGGCGGAAGTTTTGTACTATGCTATGGGGCAAGTGCCGCAAAAAGTGAATGCAAAGTCCGTACCTACACAAAATATAATATTGGGCTGCAAACCACATAACCCCTGCAAAGCCTTTGTCGGCAGAAATACGGAAATAGATATGCTCCATAATATGCTGACCGAAAATAATTCCGTATTTATTGAGGGCATAGGCGGCATCGGGAAAAGTGAATTGGCAAAGAAATATGCCTATATTTACAAGAATGATTATACAAATATAATCAGCTTGAAATATAACGGCAGTCTGAAAGACCTTATCGCAGATATGGAATTTGCCGATGATGAAAAATATCCCGATGAACACAGGAATGATAAATATAGACGGCATTATTCATTTTTAAAAAAGCTGGGCGATGATACACTTATCATCATAGATAATTTCGATACCACAATAGAACAAGAAACGCTGATAGAAGAATTTTTACAGAACAATTTTAAGGTGCTGTTTACTACAAGGCACAAATTTGAAGATTATCCCACACTTGTACTTGATGAAATGGATATTGAAGCCCTGTTAAACTTGATAAATGAGTTTTACACCATAACGGATGATAACAAGGCAATTCTGACTTCAATAATAAAAGCTGTCCATAATCACACATTTTTAACGGAATTATGTGCAAGGCTTTTGAGGAATGGTTTTATATCTCCCTCCGATTTGCTTGCAAGCCTTGAAGAAAACAATATAAACCTTGATAATGAGGAGAAAATTCAAGTAAAAAAAGATGATAAATCGGTAAAAACTACATACACAAAACATATCCGCAAATTGTTTGAATTGTTTAAGCTGACGGATAAACAGCAATATATATTGAAAAATATCTGCTTCGTTTCGCCTTTTGGCATAAGCACGAAAACATTCTGCAAATGGATAGAAGAACAGAACGGGAATGATATATCCGATCTGACGGAATTAGGCTTGATACATAACGAAAACGGCGTTTTAAGCCTGCACTCAATAATAAAAGATGTGATAACGGAAGAATTGAAACCAACCATAACAGGCTGTGCCACACTTGTTAATAATATAAAATACGAATGTCTGCATTATGGCACAGATACGGCTTATTATAGGAATATAATCGACTTCATAAGCAATATTCTGTCAAGAATAATTGACGATGATACCGACAACTACCTCGATTTAGCCGAGACCGCCTTTTGCTATGCCGAAAAATATAATGAACTGACATTTATGCACAAGATTATAAACCTGCTTGACTACTATATCAAAAACGATCTGACCGATAAGTCAAAGGATAAAGCACAATTCTATATGTTCAAAGCGGCTTATGTTATCAAAAAATACGAAAACAAGTTTTCATCGGCGGTTGATTTTACACAAAAAGCAATAAATATCGCAGAAGGAAACAACTCGGATGATTTAACGGCTATGCTCGGTATACTATATTCCAACTTGGGCGAATATCTGCTGTATGAAAGCCCCAAAACCAATATACCCAAAACCATAGCGGCATATAATAAGGCATTTCATCTTATGCAGCAAGCCGATACCCTCCATACATACGACGGAGCCGTACTCGTAAAACGAATATGTGAGGTCTATACCCTGTCGGGAATGGGACAACAGGCATTGAAACAGCTTGAATATCTGCAAACAATTTTCAAGCCCGATACCATACCGCAAAACTACGAGGAATATATAGCCTTGTGTGATAGGAACGAAAACACAACCTTGCTTGAATATGCCGATATTTTAAAAACCATAGTAACAATAAAAGTACGCGAAAATATGAATTATAATAAGGAAGTAAAAGAAATACACACTATTTATAATGTACTCTATGAGAATAATGCAGAAGAGTTAGAAAAAATCAATTCATTTCTTATCACACTAAAAAGTTAATATATGTATACAAGAACGGCAAGCCTGCACGCTTGCCGTTCTTGCTTATTTGCCGTACTTATCATTATACATCTTTTTAAAAGTCTTTAGCATACGATAATATGTACTGTCGCAACAACCTATCTCTGCTATCATCTGTCCTTGCCGTATCTCTTTCCTTTTGAATTTTTCATAGAGATAAAAGTAGTTTTCTGGAAAATAACGCTGACTTCTGCCAAAATGTACACCCCTCGCTTTGGCTGCCGCAATGCCTTCCGCTTGGCGTTGTCTGATATTTTCACGCTCGTTTTGTGCAACATAGCTTAAAAGCTGAAGCACGATGTCCGAAATAAGCGTACCTATAAGGTCTTTGTGCTGCCTTGTGTCAAGGATAGGTATATCAAGGACAACAATATCAGCCTTGACGGTTTTTGTTATATGCTGCCATTGTTCCAATATCTCGTTGTAATTTCTGCCCAGTCGGTCAATGCTTTTCACAACGAGAACATCCCCACGCTTTAAGCGTCTGATAATTTTTTGATATTCTGTGCGGTTAAAATCCTTTCCGCTTTGACGATCCGTATAAATGCGGTCGTTAGTAATGCCAAAATCCCATAAAGAAATAAGCTGCCTTATCTCATTTTGGTCTTTGGCTGAGATGCGTGCGTAGCCGTACATCATAAAATATAATTCCTTCTTTCGTAAAATATTAGGCAAATAGCCTTATTTACGATATAAGAATAATATATGCACAGAAACAAACGCAAAAATTAGTGGGGATAAATCATACATTATCGGAGTGGCATTTCTACAACAAACGCTATACTGTTTATATTGACTATTTACCAATTTTTTATTATAATATTAATAATAAAATTGTGCGTGATATACAAAAAAATCAACTGCTTATAAGGTATACGTTGTCGGAGTAATTGTGCTGTTTTATTGGTACAGGACGATATGTTCCAATATGCTCAGCTAACTGAGAAATATATGCAATTATAAACAAATTTTTGTAAAATACTGTTGTTTAGGTCAAAACTTCATTGTATTGTCGATATATTTATTGTATAATGTAGATAAATAGGGAAAAATGAAGACCTGACAATAGTACGGCTATGAGGAGGTTTTTATAATGAAAGTGGCTATTTGTGACGATAACGAGCAATTATGCAAAGATTTATTCAATATGATCGAGAAATATAAACGCAGACAGCAGATCATTATTGAAGCGGATGTGTTTTTATCTGGAAAAGAACTTTTAGACAATATAAAATCGGGTGAATATTATAATTTGATTTTTATGGATATAGAATTGGGAAACTCGGAGTATGGAAATGATATAGGAAACTATTTAAGAGATGCATTAGATAATCAAACTACTTGTATTGCCTATGTTTCAGCTTACAATAAATATGCAAAGGAACTTTTTGCAAGCAGACCTTTAGATTTTATTGAAAAACCGATAACAGAAGAAAAGATAGAGAGAATATTTAATGCTTATTTTAGAGTGGCAAATAAGGAAGATATGTTTATAAAAGTCAAAGTCGGTTTTCAAACAAATATTATTTTATGTAAAGATATTCTCTATTTTTACAGAGAACGCCGTAAAATATATGTTATAACGAAAACGGAAAAGTATGAAACATACAAGGACTTTGAGGAGCTTAGTAAACTTAATGGCTTTATCTTGATACATAAGTCTTATATCGTTAATGCCAATTATATAAAGGCTTATGCTTACAATGATGTTACACTTACCAATGATACCGTTCTAAAAATAAGCCAATCACAAAGAAATGCAGTAAGGGAATATATGGAGGATTTGTAAATATATGAATATAACAATGAGCCTCGCCTATTTGCTATATAATGCTGCAAGGATAATTATTGTATGCAGGTTAGGGAGTTTGTTTTTTAGCGAGGAACGATTTGATAAAAAATGCAGGCGATTATTGATATTATCCTATATTATAATAAATAGTTTTGTTTACATTTTAACTGACAATCCTAATATAAATCTATTAGTTAATTTGATAATGTATATTATTTTTACATTTTCGTATTATGGAACTGTGTTTCACAGGTTGTTTAGCTTTATAGCAGGGTATATAATTAATATGCTATGCGAAGGAGGAGTATATTTTGTTGTATTAAATTTTTCTTTACCAAAAGAACAAACTATGCTTCTATCATTTTTGAGTATAGATGTTGTTTTCTTTATAATTGAAGAAATTTTAAGATTTGTATTCAAGAGAGATTTATACGATGATATTGAATTAAAATACAAAATATTTTTGCTTATAATACCTTTTGGTAGCTTGTATGTATGTAAAATCATACTTGACAGCTATAACGTTTCCGCGATGATTATTTCGGCTATAGTTATTTTGTTAATGATAAATGTTTCAGTATTCTTTATTTTAATGCTTGTCACAAATGCTTACAAGAGACTACATGAACAAGATATGATAAACAGAGAATACAAATATTATAAAGAGCAGCTTAGGATGATACAGGAAAATAACGAAAAGGTCGCAAGTACACGTCACGATTATAAAAATCATTCTCTTACAGTAAAAAGCTATATTCATGAAGGTGATTTAAAAAAAGCGGAGGAATATATTGATGAATTTGTGAAAAATATTAGTTGCACTTCAAATATAGTGAAAAGTGGGAACAAAATTGTTGATAATATTTTTAATTATAAATTAGGCAGATTATCGGATATAAATATGAATATAGACATAACTATCCCCGACGAACTATTTATCCCCGATTATGACGTAAGTATTTTAATTGGAAATCTGCTAGACAATGCATTAAATGCCCTCCAAAAGACGGAAGAAAAAACTCTTGAAGTAAGTATAAAATATAAACTGAAAGCATTACATATTAGGTTTTCTAACTCTTATTCGGGAGAAATAATTAAAAAGGGGAATAGATTTATTACAACTAAAAAGGATAAGCGTAATCACGGGTATGGTATCAAAAATATTGAGGAAGTCGTTAATAAGTATGGAGGTAATATTGATTATATCATAGATAACGGTATATTTACCGTTAAAATATTGATATGCAACACAATAAGTCAAATTTAAAAAGGCTCTGTAAATTGTGAGAAAACAATTTGCAGAGCTTTTTTTACGCCCTCATTGTTAATTTTTTGTCAAAAAGTTTTAGAAAGTTACATCAACTCGACTATTTTTACATAAAACGGTCATAAAATTAAAATTGTGATATAATGACCGACATCGAAAAAATAAAGGAGGCATTTATTATGCAAAAAAATTTCAAAAAACTCTTGGGAACCATTAAGGATTGTGCTTTAAGGCATAGCAACATTATCGCCGCAATAACATTTGCTGTTGTTATTATGGACTGCAACAGTACCTGCTGTTATCTGTTAGGCCAGCCTGAACTCCCTGAAAGCTGCAATAAGTTTAAGAAGTATGATTGATTCATTGAGCTATAAAGCAGCTGATTTTTTTATACGAAATAATAAAATAAGATTGGAAGACAGGGATGCGTTTGCATACGGATTACGGCGGCTTATATTGAACGCTTTTATGCTGATCACATTCTTGTTTTTGGGAATTATAACAAATAAACTTATAGAAACCTGTGCTTTTCTGCTTTTTTTCATACCTTTAAGAAAATATGCGGGAGGATTTCATTTTGATAATTCTATCAGTTGTTATATTTCTTCTTGCCTGTGTGTTTTATTCGGCGTGTATATACCTATCTGTATTAAAAATATAGGTGTCTTTTGTTTTATAGGTTTTATGTCGGCGATTATTATTTCGCTTTTGGCTCCTGTGCAGAATAAACATAAAATGTTATCCGCTAACGAAAAAGCAGCATATAAAAGGGTAATAATGACGCTAATAATGGTTGATGTTGTAATCTGCACCATTTTGTTTCATTTTGGGTTATTCAAATTTGCGAAATTGTGCATTTCAAGTATGTTTATAGAGTTTTTGCTTGTTATTATAGGAGATTTTAAGAGTTTTCTGAAAGGATAAGCGCATCATCTATAAACAAAAAAGCTAGGGGATGATATAATAATAAATTTTTTTCATATAATGAAATTATTTTATAAAAAGTATTGAAAAATTATTAGGGAGGATTTATAATGAAAAAAAGGAATTTTGTTTCCTTGTTCTTAGCTCTTTCGATGCTGACATCATACATTCCTTCAAATGTATATGCGGCGGAAAATACCCAATTAACGCAAGAGTCGGGAACAGGCGATACAGATTATGTTGCATCAAGCGGTGCGCTTGATGTAAACTATGAGGTCACCGGACAATGGGAAACCGGCTTTAACGGGAACGTGACCTTAACAAACACGAGCGACAGCAAGGTTGAGGGCTGGGAGATACGTTTTCAGCTCCCTCACGAGATAACAAATATTTGGAACGCTCAAATAGTAAACAAGGAAGATAACATTTATACGGTAAAAAATGCAGGTTATAATGCAAATATACAGCCTAAGGAAAGCGTTAGCTTTGGCTTTACCGCTGCACTTGACGGAGAGATACATCTGCCGACAGCGACAGATTTAACTTCTGCAGCTTCGGAAAATTCCAAAGATGATTATTCCGTAGAATATAGATTGACTAATGACTGGCAGACAGGCTATAATGCCGAAATAGTCATTACAAACAATACCGACAAAAATTTGGAAGGCTGGCACTTGGAGTTTGATTATGATGCCAAGATAGACACTATATGGAATGCGGCGATCGACAAAAACGAAAATAATCATTATTCCATATCGAATGCCGACTATAATTCAGTTATTGCTCCGAACAGCTCTTTAACAATAGGATTTTTAGGACACGATTTAAACGGAGAGCCTCAAAATTTTGTTTTATACAGCAACAAAAACGCTTCAATACCCGTTTCTGTGGTCACAAATAAAACTACAACAGAGGCAACGACAGAAATAACGACATCTTCGGTCAACAACAGCGAAAGTACGACCGAAAGCAAAGAAGATGATATTGAAGATGTTGTTGATTACAGCATAGACAGCGATTATGACGGACTTCCCGACATATTCGAGCTTCATATAGGTACGGATATTCACAAGGAAGATACCGATGATGATAAAATCAGCGATTATTATGAAAAGATATACGGTTTGACCGACCCTCTTATCCCCGATAGTGACGGCGATGAAATTGCGGACTGCGATGAAGACCACGACACAGACGGGCTTACTTTCCTTGAGGAAGTGACCTACGGCACAAACCCGTTAAAAGAAGATAGTGACCTTGATACATTATCCGATTTTGATGAAGTAAATCAATATGGCACAGACCCGATTCTTTGGGATACCGATACAGATACGTTAAGCGATGGCGATGACGTATTGCTCGGCTTTGACCCGCTTTTGTACGATACAGATAATAATACCGTATGCGATGCGGACGAAAAGGTTCTTCAAACCAAGCACGTTGATATAACCTGCGAGGAACGCCCCGAACTCACGGGTGTTGATGTTGAAATAAATATGTGCGGCAATATAGCCGATAATCTGCAAGTTACAAATGTTTTGGGCGTTGATAACTATACATCAGACCTTGTTGGTTTGGTAGGGGCACCGATAGATATTACTTGCTATACTTCATTCGATAACGCCAATATTACATATCACTATGATAAATCATTGGTGGATGATGCAACAGCAGCAAAACTTGGTGTTTTGTCCTATGATGAAACAACAGGTCTTTATGAGGATAAAAATGCCGTTGTCGATATTGAGAACGGTACAGTTTCTTTCTCGACCAATCATTTCTGCTCGCTGCCGATGTGCAATATAGAGGAATATAAAACTGCCATTACCGATATTCCCGATTACATTTTGGATGATGCTCCTTGTAATTCGGAGTGGAACGGTAAGGTTGTAACCGTTGCAGAGGCTTCAAAAATTCTCAAAGTTTCTCAATCCGATATTACAGCTTTGGCTAAAAATCAAAACCTTTACGCATTGAAAGCTACTGCTGTTTACAACTTGAAGAATGGAACTACATTAAAAATTCCTCACAGGTATTTTTCGACACTTCAAATGGGCGAAACAGGTCTTTGGCAGGTTTCGGGCGACGACTCAAGACGTGTTCTTGCTCCGTATGATTGGGATAGGGTATACACAAGCCGTATATCTTCAAGCTATAATTTCGGATACGAGCCGGATGGAACAAAAGGATATTTGCCGTTTTATGATGATATTAATTTAGACGACCCCGGATATCTTATTGATGAAGAAAGGTACTTTATTCCGTCAAATACACTTGATACAACAAACAAAGATAAAGATGACTTGTATGATGTATACGAATATTTGGGAATGCGTCTGTCAAACGGTAATCTTTTCTTTACTTCGCCAAAAGAAAAAGATATGGATGGTGACCATATCCCCGACGGAAAAGAAATTGTTCTCTGCGAGGAACGAGGCGGTTTATTCAGGATGGTTTCCAACCCGATAGAGAAGGATTCCGACGGAGATGAAATCGAGGATAATGTTGATCCCGACCCGTTAAAGACCAATAAAAACCCCGATGTTAATGTGACTACAACAATAGTATTTCCCGATACGGAGCCGTATAGTAACGGCAGGGCATATTATTTCTCGGCTTATGCACAGAATAATACATTTGACCGCCTTATGAATTATGGCTTTGATATCAGGTTCTATTACGGTGATGAAGAAAATCCTACAGAAGATGAATTTACAATTACCGACCCCTCATCTTTGGGTGTAATGGTAATCGATGGATCGAAAACGGAAGTAAAGCATATCCTTCCGAGCCTTTTTGCTGAAAAAACTTGGAAAATCCTCGTTGACGATACTGTTGATATGGAGAAACTTAAGTGTATGGCAGTATTTAGGGCAGATAACCTTAAAAATGAGATTTCTTCCGTAACAAAAGCACAGGATTTTATTGTTGCCGACCCTGATTATTATAAAACTACACTTAAGGCTTCTGTTAGTGATTCATATTTGGTTCCCGAAATAAGGGGTGAACGAGCATTTTCTATTTCGGCAGGTGTATATAATTACAAAAATTTCAGTATGAAGAATATCAAAGCCACAATCACCTTTGATAATCCTGAAAACATCGAATTTTTGGAAGACTTTACTTCAGCAGACGCGACAAAATGTATTGATAAAATACAAGGGAAACAGAGGAATGGCGTTTTTTGGGAAATACGTGTAAAAGAGGGTGTAGATTTATCATCGGTTAAATACAAAGTCATAATAACAGCTGATGGTTATGATGAATTTGTCGAAACAAGAAATATTGACAAAACAGACTATGATAAAATTCGTATTGATTGGAACCCTGGGAAATATATTACAGAAACTCAAAGATATGTCCATATTTCGGTTACCGACTATGAAGCCAAAAATTTAAAAGTAAACATAAAACATAATGATACCATTATAGAATCATTATCAGCAGCGTTTGATAATAAACACAGTCAATTAATTACTGTATCATTAGAATGCGATAATTTATATACAGTTGAAGTTACTACCGACGAGGGGGAAACTTCGGAACAAAAATTATCAAATAATTTCTACCTTTATAGCGATGATTTGTTTTCAAAATTAATTCGTGATAAAAAAATTACTTTTAATGATATAATTTTTACAAAAGATGGATTTTCAATAATTAATGTTCCTTTATCAAAAATTTTAGAAAAATATGGTATAGATAAAATTAAATCGTTAGAATTGGATGAAAACAGGGAGTTTAAGAAGTACGATGCTGTCGATTTTAAGGACTGGTATTTATATTCTACAAATGATGGTAAAGAAGTTAGCATAATAAAACTCAGGCCATTAATAAAAAATGAAAAAAATGAAGAAAATAAAATGGTAGGCGTAGCAATACCGTTTATTTCGTTTGACGAAGAAGTATTTATTGATATGTTGGAGGATCCTACTAAAAATCAAGATACAATGTATAACATTCTTACTGATTTAGCTGAGGGAAATGCAACCCCTTACACCTACAATAGAAATATAGCACAGTATTTTGCAAGTCTTACTTGTGAAGCAAATTACTTACTCGCGAATATGTATATAGAAAAGGTTGTTGAAAACGATTTAAGCCAGAATAACACGATAAAGTTAATAGACAACAAAAATAGCCGCATTACAGAATTTTTAAAAACTTTGGACGATATTTATGATGAAAAAAATTGTTGTATAAAAATAAGTGATAGTTCTAATCTTTCGCTATCAGAAAAGCAGGCTATATTAGCAACAAGAACCGGAAACACATCATTTAATTCTTTTGCTGCAGAAGTGATTTTTCACGCAGAATATACAAATTTATCTGCAGATATCAAAAAAAATAGTGCTGGTATAACAGACAATATAATAGCCATCGCACCCGGTGCAATAACCGGGGAAGTGTTAATCTTATTGGGAACCGATTATGTATTCAAACATGGTGTAAAAGCGGATTTAGGCTATGATGAGGAAAAAGAAAGCTCCGAGCATTACAGGGATCCATTTCATGACAATGATTATAGTGTTATAAAAGCTTTAAAGGAAATATGGGGTGATATATGATGCGTAGAATTATTCTGATATTGTGCATTGGCGTTTTGTTGTTTCCTGCGTGTTTCTTTTTGGGCATCAAGTTACGTGAGAAAAAATTATGGGAAAAAGAACAGGCGATGTATACAACAGGCGACATTGTTGTTTACGAGCAGGAAAACGACAGATTTGGCTGGTTAGATGACAACAGAATAGAACAAGTATACAAAACCGGAACGGGCGAGTATGATATTTCGATAGAAGATCCAAGGTATGAATCATTTGCGGATATAAAGTTCAGAAAGGTTTTTTACAGTATGACTTTCCCCGAAGAGGATAAAAAACCGATAAGCGGGAAGCGATGGACATTTGAAGAACTGCAGGGCACAGAACTTGAATTTCTGTGCGATAAAGAAATATATGAAGGTCAAAAACGTAACATTTATATATGGGAGGATAAATGTATTGTTCCGCGATATACACCACTTTACGAAAGTGATAACAACTTATATGCAGCTAATATATATACAATAAAAACAGGCGAAAGATATATGTACCCTATTGCCATAATGAGAAATCAGCCTAAAGGTGTCCGACCGGGTGGTAGTCTTATTAATCCAAAATATTATTTTTGTAAGGACGGCAGAATATTTTGTATATATAAGTTTTATAACAAATTGTATTGTCATAGATTGAATTAAAAAAGAAATTATTGTCAAAGGCTTATATTTGATTTTCGATGCATAACATACCGACGCACAAAAGGCAGCGCACGCTGCCTTTTGTGTGTTATCACGTCTGATTTTTTGGCGCACATTTGCTGCGAAGCATCCTAAATGTTTTTGTGCAGCAAAACAGGGTTTTAGGGCGTGGCCTAATCTAATCAAAGATGAAAATCTTACAGGGGACGGAGGGAGACCACTGAAAAAGTCAAAATTGGTGAAAATGGATTGCAAATATAAGTAATAATGCACTTAACATTGCATATAATATGACGCAATAGCGATAAAAGTGGTTCTATGAATTTGAAAGCCCGACTTTTTCATCGGTCTCGGACGGAGGAGCGTATGAGGAAGATTTATCAGTATATATATTGATAAAAATAGCCCTTCGCTCCATCTCTACGTTAAAACATACAACGGAGAATGTGATAATACAAAGTTGCATTCTCTACCGTTCCTTGTGTGAGAGTTTTTGTGGCTCGCAAAAAAAATTCGTATTCAAAAATCAATCATTTTAAACCGCTTAAACACAAAGAGGCGGAATGCTATGACTACAACAAGTCATAACATTCCGTCTCTTTTATTGTACGCAAAATCGGCTGAATTACCATAGATACAGTGTAATTATAGGTACACCTATATCGAAAAGGAGGAAATTTTTAAATGCGAAAATCGTTATTAAAGACTATTGCAGCAACAGCAGCAATTGGTGCTACTATTTTGATAGCAAATGTTACTGTATGGGCTGATTCGAGTTTTAGTATGACAGATTATACAAAGTGGTACAATGGCGAAACGCAATTAACATCTAAAACTATAGGTAAATCTAACGATACTTACCATACAGAAAACGGCGGCTACACATTATATTATATTTCCGGTGAAAATGCCGGATCAGATGCCATTGGAGATAAAGGAAACAATGTAGATAACGGTTTCAAAATGGGAGGAAAAGGTATATCTTGGACTCAAAGGTATTTTTGGATAAACGATGTACCAAACGGTGCAACTGTTACCGTTAGTGCAGAAGGAAATTATGAAGACGGTGCTGCCGCAAACAAAAAAAACCAAGATTATTTGACATATCAATGGGGAAACGGTTCAAAAGAAACAACAGATACAACTGTTCTTACAAATCGTGAAACACCTACGGACTTTGCAATAACAAATAATACCGGGAATGCTGCAAAGTTTCAGTTTACTTTTGCAAACAAAAAACAAGTAATTACAAGTGTAACAATTACTCTTCCGGAAAATCCATTATACACCACCGAATACGACATAGCTTCGGCTTTATTAAAAACCAATGCGGTATATCAGGGTGGCAGCAGTACAGAGCCGAGTACAGGCAGAATAGCAGCAACAACGGCAACAACAACGGCAAATGTACCCGCACTTCTTGTTGATGCTACAAGCGGAAAGGTTGGTTATAACAATAGCGATTGGGCACAATTTACAAAAGGAGCAAAACTTACTGTTCCTAATGTACCCGCTGGTTCAACAGTTACGCTCAACCTTTTTAGTGGTACAGAAGCAACTATAAATGGTGACGATTATACAGCTGCATATAGCGTAACTTCTACAGGCGATGTAGAAATAATAAGTACAACAGCAGGAGGATATATTAAGTCAATATTAATCTCCGGTCCTGCATTTGATTTTAGTTTAACAGACAATGTTTATGTTGGTACTAATGGCATTGTGGTTGTTAAAGACGGCGCAGTTTATGCAATCGGCAAAATAACCGGCAGCATTGATTCATTACCCGATGCTGTTACATTAACAGTAGGTAAGGTAGCATATGAAAATCAAGGAACAGTATACAATTCAGTTAAGGTAAGTGATACATCAATCGTATCCGATTATGAAGCTGATAATACATATTTTCTTGGCGTAAAGGTTAATGGTATTTCAAACAATACGGATGCTGCGGCTCTCGCGGATTCAGTTTCACTTAGCTAAAATGAGATAGGAGGATTAAACTCTATGAAGGAATATTTAAAGCCCGAATGTGAAATAGCAAAATTCACCTCGGAAGATATACTTGTAGTTAGCGGCATAGGCACAGGTCTTTTAGATGATGCAGATTATGAAGATGTATTAAACGGCCCTACATCGTAATATATTTATAGATATATGCTCTCAGGTTTATAAAACGGTTCTTTGTCAACTGATGTGGTTGACAATTAACACAAACTTAACAAACGGTGTGCGTGAGTGATCATGCGCGCCGTTTTTTTATATTAAAAACTCATTCCGCAAACCCGCCTTTTTCTATCATAGCGTTACCGTTTGTCGGTCGGGCTTTTGCCAAAGTCCTTGCCCTCACAAATTTTCGTCATAATTTCTTAATATGGATTAGAAAATTCTAATTTGAATTCTAATAATTCTGCTGTTATAATTAAACCAACAAAACGAAAGGAGACGGTCTGTATGGAAAAACAGCCGAGATATCGGCACGAGCTTAAATACGACATAAGCATTTTTGACTATTACGCAATGCGCGGCAGGCTGAAAGCGGTAATGCAGAGCGACCCGCATACGGTGGACGGAAAGTACAAAATACGCAGCATATATTTTGACAACTACAACGACAAAGCGTTAAGGGAAAAAATAAACGGCGTGCAAAAGCGTGAAAAATTCAGGATACGCTATTATAACGACGATTTTTCCGTTATCTCGCTTGAAAAGAAAATGAAGATAAATAACCTTTGTATGAAAGCCTCGGCAAGGCTGACGGAGCAGGAGTGCAGAAAGATACTTGACGGTGACTATGACTGGATGCCAAAGCACCCAGACGGGCTTGTGCGTGAGTTTTACATCAAAATTAAGGGCGGGCTGCTAAGGCCAAGGGTCTTGGTGTCCTACACAAGAGAGCCCTATATCTACAAGGCGGGAAATGTCCGCGTTACCTTTGATATGGATATAAGAAGCACGGCCTTTCACAAAAGCTTTTTGGAGGAGAATGTGCTTGATATCGGGGTGGCAGACGAGAGCGGCAGAATGATACTTGAGGTCAAGTTTGACGATTTTCTGCCCGAGGTGATAGCGGATATAGTACAGACAGACAAGGTGCAGACGGCATATTCAAAATACGGCGCCTGCCGGAAATTTGGTTAAGAAAATACTGAATTTTTTCAAAAATCAATAAAAGGAGAAATGAAATTATGACAACATTCAACGACATTTTTAAATCAAGCTTTATTGAAAACGTTTCAAGCTTTTCGCTTTCCGACACGCTTATAGGCCTTGCGTTTGCCTTTGCGGTGGGTATGTTTATATTTTTTGTATACAAAAAAAGCTTTTCGGGCGTTATGTATTCCACGGGGTTTGCGCTTACGCTGCCCTCGCTTGCAATGGTAACTACGCTTGTTATTATGGCGGTAACGTCCAATGTAGTGCTTTCGCTGGGTATGGTAGGTGCGCTTTCTATCGTGCGTTTCCGTACCGCCATTAAAGAACCTATGGAAATAGTTTTTCTTTTCTGGGCGCTTGCCGCAGGCATTGTTATAGGCGCGGGCATGATACCGCTTGTAGTTTGCGGCTCGGTAATACTGGGTATATTTATACTTGTAATGGCAAATAAGAAAACAGCATTCACACCTTATATAATAGTTGTAAACTGTGCAGACGAGCAGGCGGAGAAAAATGCGTTTGAAATTATTTCGCAAAACGCAGACAAGACGGTAGTAAAAAGCAAGACCGCAAGAAAGGACAATATCGAGCTTACGGCAGAGATACGCTTAAAGGATGCTTCTACGGCATTTGTAAACGATATTTGCAGGATAGAGGGAGTTTCGGACGCTGTTTTGGTAAGCTATAACGGCGAATATATGTCTTGAGGTGAGGCTGTATGATATCATCTAAATATATAGGGCGCATAGCGGTCATAATAACCGTGCTTGCGCTTGCCGCCTGCTTTGCGGTCATTGCCTTTAAGGATAAAATAAGCGAGGCGGCAGGCGGAAATACTTTAAAGCTTGAATATGAGGAAAAGCTTTTTGATACCTCCGAAATAATAAGCCTTAATATTATTATGGACAGCGACGAATGGGATGATATGATAGAAAATGCTATCAACGAGGAATATTATACCTGTGATGTTGAGGTAAACGGCACACGCTTTTACAATGTTGCAATAAGGCCAAAGGGCAATACCTCGCTTTCGTCCATAGTCAACGACCCCGATACAAACAGATACAGCTTTAAGCTGGAGTTTGGGCATTATGTGGAGGGTCAGACCTGCTTTGGGCTTGACAAGCTTATACTTAACAACAATTACGCAGATGCCACAAATATGAAGGAGGCCATAGCCTATGATATGTTTAAATATCTGGGCGCGGATGCTTCGCTTTACAACTATGCCGATATTTCGGTAAACGGCGAATACTGGGGCATATATCTTGCGCTGGAGGGCGTTGAGGACAGCTTTTTAATGAGAAACTACGGCGCCCGGGACGGAGAGCTGTATAAGCCCGACCCGATGAATATGAATAATAATGACAGCGAAAACGGCGGCTTTGGTGCACCTCCCGGCGGTATGCCCGATTTTAAAAATATGCAAAAGGGCGACAGACCCGATTTTAAAAATATGCCGAATGGCGAAATGCCGGATCTTGAGAATATGCCGGATCTTGAAAATATGCCCGATTTTGAAAATATGCCAAGCGAGAAAGAATCGGAAAAAGAGGAGGGCACCTCCGAGGATGATTCGGACAAAAAACGCGGCGAAAGCAAAGGCGGCGGCTTCGATTTTAAAAAAAGCGGCGGTTTCCCTGGTATGAGCGGAAACGGAGCCAACCTTAACTATACCGATGATGATCCGGACAGCTATTCCTCTATCTGGGAATCCTCCGTGTACGATTCGGGCAAAAAGGATCACAAGCGTGTTGTGACTGCGCTTAAAAATATAAGCGAGGGTAACGACCTTGAAAAATATATGGATGTGGACAATCTGCTTAAATATATGGCGGTACATTCGTTTTTGGTAAACGAGGACAGCTTAAGCGGAAATATGTCGCACAACTATTATCTTTATGAAAGCGGCGGCAAGCTTAATATCATACCCTGGGATTACAATTTGTCCCTTGGCGGTATGGGCAATATGGGCGGCGGCTTCGGCAAGCGCGAAAACGGCGATAAAGACGAAAAATCAAGCAAAAGCGGTGCCGACAGTATGATAAACGACCCCATAGACGATCCGTTTGACGGCACGGACTTTTTTGACAGCCTGCTTGAAAACGAGGAGTATCTTGCAAAATACCACGAATATTATCAAAAGCTGGTGGACGAGTATGTAAACGGCGGAGCCTTTGACGAAACCTACAACAGGATAGTATCGCAGATAAGCGATAAGGTCAAATCAGACCCCAACGCTTTTTATACATTCGACGAGTTTGAGGCTGCGCATAAAATGCTTTACAAAACCGTAAAGCTGCGCGCGGAAAGCGTAAAGGGACAGCTTGACGGCAGCATCCCCTCCACAAAGGACGGCCAAAGCGGCAGCGATGCACTTATTGATGCCTCCGAAATAGATACCTCCGTAATGGGCAGTATGCACAACGGCGACAAGGGTATGGGCGAGGGCAATAAAAATCACGAGGACGGCGAAAAGGGCGGTATGCGTCCCGGCGGTATGGCGCTGCCCAAAAGTGATGCACAGCAGGACGCGGATAAAAGTGAAAACAAGGTCATGCTGCTTGCCTTTGGCGCAGTTATGGCGGCAGCGCTGATATTTGCGGGGCTTTTTAAACGCAAATTAAAATAATAGTGTATTTTACCATATTTTGGCGGCGATGACCGTCATATCATCCTTTTGAAAGGGACAGTTTGCCTTTGCCGTACTTAATATCAGGCCGGCAAGCTCTTTCGGACGGCGCAGATCGGTATGCTCAAGCAGCTCGTACAGCCATTTTTCGCGGCGGTTTGGGTTTTGCGAGGCATCCGACACGCCGTCCGTTACCATAACTATAATATCATCCCGCGTAAGCTGTTTTGTATAGGTCTCCGTATCGACGGTGGCCAAAATGCCCACCGGCAGAGTGGACGAACGTATGGTTTCCACCTTGTCCCGACGTATTATAAAGCTGGCGGCGGCGCCTATTTTAACAAACTCGCACAGTCCGCTGTAAAGATCGACCGTGCAGATATCGAGCGTTGAGAACATATCCTCTCTGGCACGCATCAAAAGTACGGAATTTATCATATTAAGCGCCATTTGCTTTTCAAAGCCCGCAGAAACAAATTCTTCGTAAAGCTCAATGCCTGCGGCGCTTTCTTCGCGAGCGGCAGAGCCAAACCCCATGCCGTCCGAAAGCGCAAGCAGATATTTTCCGTTTTCAAAACGGGTGTAGGTATAGCTGTCGCCGCAGACCTTGTCCTTGGCGGAGCTTACGCCGTAGGCCGAAATACGGAATTTTTCACTTTCGGTAAGGTGCAGACGGCACAGGTTTTCATCGGTTATACGGCAATCGTTTGTACAGCGGCACATTTTAATGCCCAAAAACCTGCTTACAAGCGGTATTATACTGCTTACACAGCTATTGCAGCCGTAGCAGTTGTCAAGCGTTATAAGCGCCTCGGTGCGCTCGCTGCTGTTGGTAAATACAACGGCGTTTTTAATATTTATCGGATATTTTGAAAGCTCGTCCAAAAGGTCGCGGCTTTTTTTATTGTCAAATGTCAGGCCGACATCCAGGTCGCGCCACAGCTTTTTTATCAACTCCGCAACAGAGGCTATCTGACAGCCGATTATTTCACGGCTTTGCGCTATCCTTTTCTGCCACAGGGTATTAAGGCTGCGTATTTCGTAAATATGTGAAATACATATCAACAGTTCGTTGATGTGCGAACAATGCTGGCGGAAAATGGCAGGTATATCATCCGCCTCTGCGCTGCCTTTTTTTTCAAATACGTTAAGTATTTCAAGTATTGATTCGTAGGTGTAGTTAAAACGCTGATCCCAGCAAAATTTTGAGTATTTGCAGTCGGTACATATCTTTGCGGCTATATCGTCAACAATGGCGGCGGCATCGCGGGAGTCGGGCAGGGACCTTTTTTCGGCGGAAATGCGTGTCAGCGCCTTGGACAGCCTGCTGAAGGACTGCGAAAAGGTTTTAAGGCGCAGGGAGGTTATTTCCTTTACCAGCGCGCCGTATTCAAGCGAACGCGCTATGCCGGTGTCAACGGGCGCCGAAACGGCCAGATACAGCTTGTCGGGAATAAGCAAAAGCGTAAGCCCCGCAAGTATAAGCGCCAAAAGACTGTTTAATGTTAAAAGTGCAGGCTGCCAGTACCATGCTATAGGTGCCGCACCCATCATAAACCCAAGCGGGGTAAGCAGCTTATGTTTTTTTGAAAGCACGGTGGCAAATATACTGCCCATTATCAGTACGGGTATGCTTTTGGCGTCGCCCGCATGGCTAAAAACACTTACAAGCCCCATTATTGCCGAGCCGCTTATGCTTAAACTGAAACCGCATTTATAGCATAGCAAAAAAATAAATACAAGCGTAAGGTAGATGCCTATCGGGCTGAACCCCGGCTTTATGCCCGTTGTCCCCGATATTATGCAGCACAGTATAAGGCTTAGGCTTAAAAGCTCCTCGCTGTCTATAGTTTTTTTATTTTTTTTAACAAATATAAGGTCGGCGGCGGTATTGAAAATATAGCATATAAATCCCGCCAAAAGCCCTTCAAGCACCGCAAGTATAGTGTAAAATAAGGTTATATGCTCGGATACGGAAAACAACAGCCCGCCAAGAAACATAGACAGGCCGCAAACGCAGCTTTTTGTCAGCGCAGACGGCTTTTTATGCTTTAGAATAAAAATATAGCTTAAAAGCGAAAGTATGCATATGGCAATGATATAACGCGAAATATAAAGCCTTATACCAACCGTTGTAAGCCCGACAACGGAAAAAATACACGCCGTAATATAGCATGGGTGCAGACTTAATGCCCCCATAAAGCCAAGCAAAACGGGGTTTATTGTGTCAAAAAGTACAACTCTGCTCATAAAAAAGGCGGAAACGCCAAATATATGCGGCAAAGCGCGCAGTAAAAAATCGTGTGTTTTTTTTGATATTTGTGTGTTCATTGTAAATTCCTCCGTATTTATACGCAATTATACATAATACGCAGAGAATATTTTGTCATTTTTTGCAGTAAAAATCATAAAAAATATCGACAAATTAATACAAACCGCTGCTGTGCGGCAAGCATAGCTGAAATGCGCGCAAGCGCGTACAAGCTCAACCGCTGACGCCGAAAAACATTTGCGTGTTTGCCTGACAGCGTTTATGCTTGCGTTTCGCTTGTTATAATGCTGTTTACGACATAAGTTTTCTTTTTATTTGCATTATAACAAACATACCGCAGGAAATGACTTACGCGGCAAAAACGCAGGTGCAAAAAATTTGGAAAGTCAAAAGTTAAGACGTCTTGACAAATTATTTGTTATAAGATAAAATTATTATATAATCAAGGGCGCATCCGAAATCTATGCAGATAATAGAATTTCGGCGGCGGCCGTAACTTAAGAAAGGTGGATATAAAATTGAAGATCGCATTAATTAATGAAAACAGCCAGGCGGCTAAAAACGAGCTTATTTGCAATACCCTCAGGTCTGTAGTGGAGCCTATGGGTCATCAGGTATTTAATTACGGTATGTATACCGCGGAGGATAAAGCACAGCTTACATATGTACAGTGCGGCATCCTTACAGCTATACTTATTAATTCGGGCGCGGCAGACTTTGTTGTTACGGGCTGCGGCACGGGCGAGGGCGCAATGCTTGCCTGCAACTCGTTCCCGAATGTACTTTGCGGACATATTGTAGACCCGTCCGACGGTTATATGTTTGCACAGATAAATGACGGCAACGCAGCTGCTTTTCCGTTTGCAAAAGGCTTTGGCTGGGGCGCGGAGCTTAACCTTAAATATACCTTTGAGCAGCTTTTCTGCGGTGAGAGCGGACAGGGCTATCCCAAGGAGAGAGTAGTGCCGGAGCAGCGCAATAAAAAGATACTTGATGAGGTAAAGAAAGTAACACATACGGATATTATGACCGTACTTAAAAACATTGATCAGGACCTTTTAAAGGGTGCTGTTGCGGGCGAGAAATTTGACGAATATTTCTTTGCAAACTGCAAGAATGACGAAATAGCAGCTTATATCAAGAGCATTAAATAAAAAAATACCCCTCGGCTTGACCGAGGGGTATTTTTGTAGGTAATATTTTTATATCAGATATCAATGCTGCCGATAAATTTTTCGTGGATAGCGTTTGCTGCCCTGTCTGCATCCTTTTCGTCAACAAGAATTGAGATCTTTATTTCGGAAGTGGATATCATATTTACGTTGATGCCCGCATCATAGGTTGCCTCGAAAAGCATAGCCGCAACACCCGAGTTTGTAGCCATGCCCGCACCAACGATAGATACCTTTGCAACGTGGTCGTTATGGCTTATGCTGTCAAAGGAAAGTCTGTCCTTATTGTTTTCAAGGGCCTCAAGTGTGCGTGCAAGGTCCTCGCGTGTGGTCGTAAAGGAGATATCCTTTTTATCATCACGGCCGATAGACTGGATAATGATATCAACGCTTATTTTTTCCTTGCTTAATATAGAGAACAGCTTAAATGCAATACCGGGCTCGTTCTTAACACCTACAAGCGATATTCTCGCAACATCCTTATCAACGGCAACACCGTTTACCAACATTTTTTCCACTTTTGTTTCCTCCTTAACTATGGTGCCCTCTGCGTCAGTCATACTGGAACGAACCACCAGATTTACATTGTATTTTTTAGCAAGCTCTACCGAACGATTGTGAAGTACCTTTGCACCAAGGCTTGCAAGCTCCAGCATTTCGTCGTAGGTAATTTCGTTTAATTTTCTTGCGCCCTTTACTACGCGGGGGTCGGCTGTGTATACGCCGTCAACGTCCGTATATATTTCGCAAAGGTCAGCGTGAAGCTTTGCGGCAAGTGCAACTGCCGATGTATCGGAGCCGCCGCGGCCAAGCGTGGTAACGTCAAGATGACGGTTAACACCCTGGAAGCCCGTAATTATAACGATTCTTCTATTTTCAAGCTCGTTTATTATTCTTTCTGTAGCAATATCCTTTATCCTTGCATTGCTGTAGTTTGAAGTAGAGGATATTTTGCACTGGAAAGCATTAAGCGATATAACGGGTACCTCAAGCGCCTGTATAGCCATAGCCATAAGCGCTACCGACTGCTGCTCGCCCGTAGCAAGGAGCATATCCATTTCTCGCTTGCTTGCGTTGGGGTTTATTTCGTTTGCCTTCTCGATAAGCTCATCTGTTGTGTCGCCCTGCGCGCTGAGCACAACTACGACCCTGTTGCCTTCCTTATAGCTTTTAACTATAGTTTCGGCAACGTGCTTTATTCTTTCTGCGTTGGCAACCGAACTGCCGCCAAACTTTTTAACTATTAACACGTTTCGTCTCTCCTTTAATAAAGTCTTATTGTATTTATAATTTCGCTTACGCCCTCGCTGTTTTCAAGCTCGGCAAGCTTTTTGTCAAGGCTGCCCTCGGCATAAACATCGGTAACAAATGCAAACTCGCCGCTTACACCGTCAAGCTCGGTTATCTCGCAGTCACCAAAGCCTGTTTTAACGGCGAACAAAGCCTTTGCCTTGTCATTATATGCAAGCCTTACAAATTTGCTTACCTTCATTGTTTTAACATCTTCAAGCTTTTGCTTTTCCTCGGACCAACTGATGCCAAGATTGATATTTTTATGCATTACGGCATCCACTATATCGCTTACAACTGCGCTTGCTGTGGGCAGCTTGCCTGCGCCCTTGCCGTAGAACATAACATCGCCAAGCATATCGCCCTTTACCAAAATGGCGTTAAATACATCGCTTACAAAGCTTAAGGGATGCTCGGGTGCAACAACAGCGGGAGCGACCCTTGCCCAGACCTTTTCGCCCTCAAACTTGGCGGTAGCAAAAAGCTTAACGGCCATACCCAGTTTTTTGATATAGTCCATATCGCGTTTTGAAATTTTTGTGATACCCTCTGTGGAGATATCCTCAAAGCTTACCTCCTTGCCTGTAGCAATGGAAGCAAGTATAGCTATCTTGCGGCAGGTGTCCCAGCCCTCTACATCGGCGGAGGGGTCACGCTCGGCATAGCCGCGTGCCTGCGCATCCTTTAATACATCATCGTATTCAAGACCCTCGTTTACCATTTTGGTAAGCATATAGTTTGTTGTACCGTTTAAGATACCCGTGATCTCTTCTATATTGTCACAGGTAATGCTTTTGTTTAACGGACGGATAATAGGGATACCGCCGCCAACGCTTGCTTCAAATAAAAAGTTTACGTTGTTTTCCTTTGCTATCCTTAAAAGCTCCGAGCCGTGTGCGGCAACCAGCGCCTTGTTTGATGTGCAGACGCTTTTGCCCTTTTCAAGCGAGGCCTTTACAAAATCATAAGCGGGCTTTGTGCCGCCCATTACCTCGACGACCACCGATACCTCGTCATCATTTAAAATGTCGTTAAAATCGTGTGTAAGTATGTCCTGAACGGGATCCCCCGGAAATTCTCTTAAATCAAGTACATATTTGACCTCGATGGGCTCTCCCGCCTTTTTATTTACGACCGCGCTGTTTGTCTTTATTACCTCAACAACGCCCGAACCAACGGTACCGTAACCCAATACAGCAATTTTAGCCATATAAATTCACTCCCTTGCAATAACTTTTAATGTAATGACACCTTCCGATGCCTTTAGGTTTTCTATCAGCTCCGTAACGTCAAAGCCCGCGCCCGTGTCCACGCTTATGGTGACATTGGCAACGGAATTGACGGGTATAGTCTGATTTATTGTAAGAATATTTACCCCGTGACGGGCAATAATATTAAGCACGGTGGACAAAAGCCCGGCTCTGTCCTCAAGATTAATGGCAAATATCATCATTCTGCCGCGCTTGCTTTCGCTTAAACAGGAAACGTGATCCTTATATTTGTAAAAGGCGCTCCTGCTTATCCCGACCTTTGAAACAGCCTCACCGACAGTCATTTTTTCATCGGAAAGCATAAGCTGCTTGGCCTCCATGACCTTGGAAAAAACCTCGGGCAGAACCTCTTTATCCACTATATAATAGTCCGAATCATTCCGCATTTTTGTTCTCCTGTAAAATACATTTGTTTCCCATAGGTGGAAATATACCATAAATCCATATAAAAATCAAGTCTTTTTTTAATATTTTTTAAATTTTTTTGTAAACGGCTGTTAAAAGTTGTTTTTTTGCGTTAAACCATGGCCCGAAACGGACGGACCCATGCCGCAAAGGCCGAATAAAAGTCCCTTAAAATCTACATAAAAAAGGGTCGTCATACCGATATATTCGGCACGACGGCCCGATTTGATAATACTTTTTTTTACAATGCTATCTCCATTATTTTGCACAGGATAGTCAGCATCCTTGTATCAAAGGCCGACCAAACCTGATACCTTTTATGTGTGGCAAAGGCAAATGCACCAAGGATAGTGCCCTCCAGCGTTTTATGTGCCACAGCAAAGAACGACCAAAGATCGTTGTTTTTAAGATAATCAGTAAAATCGGCGTAATCCGCCACACAGTTTTCGTAGTTGCCTATTGAGATATAACCGTCACTGTCAAATTTAGATTTGTATGCGGTACAAAGGTGTACACAGCTGCGCGGGTCCTCTGTTTCGTGACCTATAAGAAACAGAGGGTTTTCCTCATCGGCGGGGCAGTACATTACCGTGTCTACCGCATAATAGCGTATTATTTCCTCCATAGTATCGGCAAGTGCCTTTTTCATATCGTCGGCAGTATTAAAGCGCGTTATGATATTGCAAAGATGCTCCTGCTTTTCGCCCTCGGAAACATATTTTGACATTTGTATGACCGTTTCGCTTTGGAGTATATCCCGGATAGAACCCAGCCTGTCCTCGCGGTAGATAATAAAGCGGTTTCTGCCCAGTGCCTTGCCTACATACAGGCAATGGTCTGCCAAACGAAACAGGTCGTCGTAATTGTCGGCATCGGTAGGGTAGGTAGCCGTACCAATGGTACAGGTCACTTTTGTGTTTTCTATCCTTTGCTTGAAATACCATTCAATATGTGAACGGATAGACCTTAACAGCGGCCTTATGGCTGCATCGTTATTTTCAAAGCCCTTTAAAACAATAAAGAATTCATCGCCGCCTATACGTCCCGCAAAACCGCGGTCGCCGACGGAATCCATAATTATCCTGGCAACATTTACAAGCGTTGTATCGCCGAACATATGGCCAAAGGTATCGTTTATGGTTTTAAAGTTATCCAGATCTATCATTACAAAGGTAACAAGCTCGCCGTCTTTTTTTGCGGCCTCCAATGCATCAAACGCAGCCTTTTTGGATGCCGCCTTGTTAAGCATGCCCGTAAGCGGATCAAGGTCTACCCTTACGGACTCGTAGTCTGTGCTGCCGTGGCTTTTTTCCGCATCGGAAATAAAGCCCGAAACATATACTACCTGCGAATTAAACTCTATTGTTGCAAACCTGAATGCAGATGGCTTAAAGCCCGTTTCGCCCGGTTTATTGCAAAATGTCGTGTTAAGCTTAAAAAATCCGTCGCCGTTTGCGGCCTCTATGGCGGTGCAAAGCTGTCTGAACTGCGGCATGCTTTCATGCTCTATACAGCCCTGTTCCAGCATCGTGGCGCGGTAAAGATCCATACTGCCCTTGAAAATATTGCCGTTGCCGTTGTAAACATTCATCTGGCCGCTTGAAACATTGTATCTGAAAAATATCTCCTCGGACAGTTTTATTATACTTTCGATAACAGCATCGGAAATATAGTATGAGCGATATTCCCTTGTCATATACGATATATCGTAAAGGTCTATATTGATATATTCGTCCTCACCAAGCCTCCTGCGGCGCATAACAACGCTTACATCGCGGTATGAGCCGTCATAATGCTTTACCCTTGTGGTAAAGGTGTTGGGCGTGTAACTGCATTTTTTCATATAACGCAGAAATTCGCTGCGGTATTCCTCCTGAATATAATCTATAAACGGAAATGCGTAGCTTACGCCAAGGAAAAGATATATCAATTCATCGGACAAAACTATATTTGATTTTTCGTTTATCATTGCGGAGCCTATCAGGTTATCCCTGTCGGGCAGGCTTACAAGACCGTTTCTGTCCCTCACGCTTTCCGCCTCCTTAAAAATCACAAATTTGCCAAACTACGGGGTAATAGCATTCTACTATTTTCATTATACCCCAAATATATTAATATTTCAAGTAAAATTTTTGTCAGTTTTTGTTTTTTGAGACGTTATTATAATATGGCCTTTCGTGTATGCGGACAAGGAGGCCGGTCTTGAAAAAATATGCCTGTACGGGGAAGATAGCATATAAAAAAACTGCCGCAAATGCGGCAGTTAACATCATTCGTCCGTTTTTAACACAAGCTTTGGATCTGTGGGCATATTGTCAAGCGTTACGGCAAAATCAAGATGGCTGCCGAGGGCGCTTGAATATTTGGTGGGCTGGGCTATACAGCCGATAACATCGCCTTGCTTGACTATCTGTCCTTCCGCAAGTGAGATATTATCTATCTGGCTGTATGTAGTACACCAGCCGTTGCCGTGGTCTATAGACACACTTTTTCCCTTTTCGTCATTTTGAGTTATCGACATTACAACACCGTCCGCCGCAGCGACCACGCTTTCGCCCGCGGCCGCCGAGATACAAAGGCTGTCGTGGGTGCGGTACTGCTCGAGCGTTTTGTCAAATATGCCCGTTTCAACGCTGTAATCCATAATTATTGGACCGCTTACGGGCCAAAGCATCTCCTTGGTATCGTCAAAAAGCGTATACAAGGGCTCTGCATCCCTTACCTCGGGCACTACGGCAACAGGTGTCTGCTCCGCGGCCTTTTGGGTCTCTTCCTCGGCCTTTGCCTCGGGGACCGGGGCAAGGGTAGTGGTTTCTGTGGCCTGCTCCTTGTAGCTTCGCACGGGGCTTTGGTTTACGGCGATATTTTCCGTCTGCTCCGTTTTCATTTCCTCTTTGGGTGCGGGGCTGCCCGTGTTGGTAACGGCTATCGCCGTCAGCGCAAATACCGCCACAGCCGAGTAAAGGGCAATGTAAAAGCCTTTTTTCCCGCCTTTATTTTTTTCTTTATCTTCCATTTATCTTAACACCTCCAAGGGTATTATTGGCGAAAAGATAAAATGTTATTCAATAATTTTAAAAATGCCCTTTATTTATTCTTTGCTTTTTGTTTTTTCACGCATTGAATATTCGGTGTCGGCCTCTATCGGTTTTATCATTATTTTTGCAAATGGGGGGTCAAACTGTGTACCGCTGCCGTTTTTTATCTCCTCCGGCACCTTTTCCTGCGGCATTATATCACGGTAGCTTCTTCTGCTGGTATATGTATCCTCAAAAAGCTTGGCATTGTCAACCACGATCACCGAATACCACTGTCCCAAAATGGGAGAGATAAACAGCGTACATTCCTTGTCGTTTATACTTGTGGTGATCCTGCCGTTTTTGACATTTATAATATTGTCCGGAAGTGCCTTGTCGTAAACTTCCGCCAGATTTTCGCCGCTGTATTCTTCTTCGAAAAAGGACAGTATCATAAGTATCAGAATAAGCGATATAACGAAAAGATAGATAACAAGCTGGCTTTCGTTATGGAAAATGCTGTTATCGCTTGAAAGGAAATTTTTAATTACATAAGCCGTAAAAAAGCCCAAAACGCAGATACCGATAATTACCATAGATACGGTAGCCTGAAGAAGCACCTGGAGCCGCAGCACCGATGCGCTTTTCTGCTCTTTTTTGAGCATTCCCGATTCGTAAAATTTTCCCGCCCCAAAAACAAGGAATATTTTCATCAATGAACCAAACACGGAAAAATACAGGTACGGGTTTAACAGCTCGCTCTTCCGGCTAAAGCATGATGCCGTCCACATACCGTAATTGGATATGATATACAGCATAAGAATTACCGAAAACCGGGGGAATTTCTTTAGCTTGTCCTTATTTTTAACGGAATATACAATATCCTGCATACACAGTACTGCGGCTGCGGTAGTTATACCCACCTCCCAAAGATTGTTCGCCACTCCTCCGTATTTGATATAAAGCACCGGCCGGGGTATACTTATCAAGACCGGTAAAAGCATAAGCGGGTGAAAGAAACGCTTTGTTCCCTCGCGCCGCATATATAATATAGCAAAAAAAACGAATAAATAACCCACATTCCATCCCAAATAGGCAACAAACTCGGACACATCGGGGTGAGAATGCATTATCAGCTCGTAAATTGTAATAGTATTCGCTTAAAAAATTCGCAAGAAAAAATGCGATAAGATATCTGTATCCGCGCTTCGGTATTTCAATAAATTTAAAAACACAGTATAAAAGCCCGATTATCGTACAAACGAGAGCTATGATATTTTCAAGATTTTCAAATGTCATTCGTTTGCTTCCTTTAAAAGATCCGACGCCTTGTTGTATTTTGTCTTACCCTTTTATCTTGCAATATGTACCAAAAGCATATTTACATCCGCAGGGCTTACGCCGCTTATTCTGCCCGCCTGTCCGATGCTTACGGGGCGCACGGCCTCCAGCTTTTGCCTTGCCTCTATGCGAAGCCCCTGCACCTTTGAATAGTCGATATCCTGGGGTATCCTTTTGGCTTCCAGCTTTTTGAATTGCTCTACCTGCTTAAGCTGGCGGTCGATATAGCCCTCGTATTTTATCTGTATATTTACCTGCTCGCGTACCTCGTCGCTTAATTCGGGGCGGTCGGGGTCGGCCGCTGCAAGCTTGTCATAGTCCATTTCGGGGCGCTTTATCACATCGGACATTTTAATGCCCGTTGTAAGGGGTGCGCTGCCGTTTTCCTCCAAAACGGCGTTTATCTCGGCCGTTGGCGCAAGATTTATCTTCTTTACCCTTTTTATCTCTTCCTCTATTTGGCGGCGCTTTTCGACAAAATGCGCATAGCGCTCGTCACTTATAAGGCCTATTTCATGACCTATATCCGTCAACCTTAAATCGGCGTTATCCTGCCTTAAAAGCAGACGGTATTCCGCGCGTGAGGTCATCATTCTGTAGGGCTCCTTGCTTTCCTTTGTGATTATATCGTCTATCAGAACGCCTATATAGGCCTGACTTCTGTCTATGATAAGCGGTTCCTCGCCCTTGCAGTATTTTGCGGCGTTTATACCGCCTATAAGGCCCTGTGCGGCGGCTTCCTCATAACCCGAGGTGCCGTTGAACTGCCCCGCGCTGAAAAGGCCGTGTATATTTTTAAATTCAAGCGACAGCTTAAGCTGCGCGCCGTTTATGCAGTCATACTCTATAGCGTAGGCGGTACGCATGATACGGCAGTTTTCAAGACCCGGAAGCGTGCGGTACATAGCCACCTGCACATCCTCGGGCAGGGACGAGCTCATACCGCTTACATAAAGCTCGTTGGTATTTTCGCCCTCGGGCTCGATAAATATCTGGTGTCTTTCCTTGTCGGCAAAGCGCACCACCTTGTCCTCGATAGACGGACAATAGCGTGGTCCCGTGCCCTTTATAACACCGCCGTATAGAGGAGAACGGTCAAGGTTTGCGCGGATTATATCGTGTGTTTCGCTGTTTGTGTATGTTAAATAGCAGCTTATCTGGTCGCGCTCGATATCTTCGGGGCGGTTTTCAAAGCTGAACGGAACTAATTTTTCGTCGCCCTTTTGCTCCTGCATTTTTGAAAAATCCACCGTGCGCTTGTCAATTCTTGCGGGCGTACCCGTTTTAAAGCGGTAAAGCGTGACGCCCAGCTTTTCAAGGCAGGCGCTTAAATTATTTGACGGCCTTAAGCCGTTGGGGCCGCTTTGGATAATGGTATCGCCGTAAAGACAGCGTGCCTTTAAATATGTACCCGTGCAGATGACGACCGCGCGGCAGGCATGAAGTGCGCCCGACTCCGAAACCACGCCTGTTATGCTGTTGTTTTCGTCAACGCGGATATCCACTACCTCGCCCTGGCGGATAATTAAATTATCGGTGTTTTCAAGCGTTTTTTTCATCTCGCTATGATAATTTTGCTTATCCGCCTGCGCCCTTAACGAGTATACCGCGGGCCCCTTGCCCATATTGAGCATACGCGACTGGATATAGGTCTTGTCGATATTTTTGCCCATTTCGCCGCCCAGCGCATCTATCTCGCGCACCAAATGACCCTTGGAGCTGCCGCCGATATTGGGGTTGCAGGGCATCATACCTATACTGTCCAGATTTATTGTAAATATCATTGTTTTAAGGCCCATACGCGCCGATGCCAGGGCTGCCTCACAGCCCGCATGCCCGCCGCCTATAACAACAACATCAACGCTTTCGCCGTCATAAGTTTTTGTATACATAAATTATTCCTCTTTTTCCTTGGGAACGGAGAAAGCCGTTGCGGGCTCACTCCGTTTGTGTTTTATTTTTTCTCGCACGGCATGGTATAGCTGTCCGTGAGTACCTTTTGAAGTATTGCCGCCGCATCGTCCGCAGCCAGTAAATTATCCGCGGTAGCATCGACATATTTCATCCAGTTGTCGGTCTTTTCCTCTATCGGCATAACATACTTGTCTACAAGTACCTTCTGAAGCACAGCCGAGGCATCGTCTGCCGCCAGCAGGCCGTCCGCGGTAGCATCACCGTAAATGTAGGTGACGCCGCCGTCTACGGTTATGTTAAATTCTGCCGCATAGCGTGCATCACAGGTATAAATATCGCAGGATATGCCAGAATAGGAGGCCGTATTTGATTTTGTGCAGTCTGCGGCCTCTGCGCGTATCACCGCCGTACCGCTTGATATTGCGGTAACGACACCGTTTTCATCCACAACCGCAACAGACGGGTCGGAGCTTGTCCAGTTTATCCTTTGATCCGTAGCATTTGCGGGAGATATAACGACACCAAGCTGCACCGATGCACCGCTGTCAAGCATGGCATCCACACCGCTTGTGGACTCCTTCGCCTTTGATATGGAGTTTACGGGCTCGTATGACGACGGGTCGTCAAGTACGGTCTTTAACTCGTCAAATGCGGCGTTCAGCATACCACGCAGGTCTGTGGTTTCTTTGCAGTCGTCGGAGACCATATAAGGCCCCATATTTGTATTTTTTTCGACATGATCGCATTTTTCGTTATAGAAATTTTTTAAATAGTCATAGCCGTTTTGGGTCATAAATCCCATTTTTATCTGGCGCTTATAGGAGCCCACACGGCTTTTTATGGTTTCAACATCGTTTTTAAGCGAAACATTCTGCGGGCTCATGCCGTCAAAATCCTGCCAGAGCTTTCGCGTTTTTTCTGCGTTTGCCGTCTGCTCCGCCGTTATATCGTAATCGCCGTGGTATTTTACGTCCAAATATTCATTGCAGACCTGTGAAACAGCCTCGTGATCATCGCCGAACACGGGTGAGTCGCCGTGTTTAAGGCTCCATCTGTTTACCTGCGCATAAGCGGAGCGGAAAGCTGCTTCCGCCTGTTCAAGCTCCGCATCGTATTTGGTATATTTGTCGTAGGCCGCAGCCAGATTTTTTGCCTCTGCCTTATATTGAGCGGGGCTTGCCGCAGCGGGGTCAAATGCCCCGTCATCGTCCGCATACAGCTTGACCGTATCGCCGTAAACATAGCCGGGCATACCTTTATTCAAAAGGTCCTGCTCCTTGGCCGCAGCGCTGCCGTACTTTTCCCAAAATTCCAGCATTTCCTTGCCCATATCCTTGGTGTAGTCCGCGTACTGCTTGTCACGGTCAGCCTTGGCTTGGTACTTCTCCCGATACCATTGGAAATTTCTGTTTATATCGTTTATGGAATCCTCGGCCGACCATATCGTATTTTTATAGAACGAAAGGCAGCTTTCAGCCCATGTGGCACGGGAGGTATCGTTGGTGGTTATATAATGGTATGTAATATATTTATAGCAATAGTTTGTATCAAAATATTTGTCAAAGCCCTTGCCCTTTGCGATAAGCGCGATCTCCTCGCTGATAAAGTCGTTTTCAAAGGTCTCATACTGCGTTTGCAGGTAGTTGAGCGCGGCAATGCGGCGTTCATAGAAATCCACAAGCCTGTTCTTTTCTATTTCAAGCTCCGCAATACCATCGGCTGTATAGAACCTTTCAAAGGCCGAGCTGGAGTAGCCGCTGCTTGGGTTTATGTCAAGCGCATCCAGCGCATCGGACTCGGGCGGATCCAGAAGCATGGCATTGTTTATTGTGCGCTTGCCGTCTGCCTCACCCACAACATAAGTACCGACATACTGTTCCGTGTCCACGCTGTCTCTTTCCTCCTGCGAGGTCACGGGGCAAAAGCCCGCAGCCTTTAAAATAGGCTCGGCCTGCGCAACTTTTTTGTCCGCCCAGCTTTGTATGCTTTTGCTTAAATTTTCACGCGCCCTTACCTGTGCATCGTAATTATCCTTGTCTATGCCCGAAAAAGCGCCTGTATTTGTGCCGACATTTGAGTAACGGGCGCTAACGGATGCGGTATGCTCCTCGTTTTTCTTGCTTTCCTGCTCGACCTCGCCGTCACGGCCGTTTTCTACCCTGTGTGCCTCTGCCTTATCTACCGCCTCGACTATATCGTGGGCATCGCTGAGCATTTTATTGTGCAGCGCAAGCGATTGTTCATAGTAATACCTTGCCAGGTCTCTGTTGGCATCGGCTATCTGCTTGAAATAAGTTATCTGGCTTTTTGCCGCCGCGCCGTCCGTCATTTTGCCTATCACGGCATCCTGAAGCTGGCCGCTGTAGCCCGTTATCCTGTCCGTAAGTTCAAGACCCGCCGAAAAAATATCCTTTGCGGTGCTGCTTATGGATGAGGTCGGAGTAATGGCGGGAACCAGCGCCTTATCGCAGATAAGGGAAATAAGCTCCTTGGACGAGCCCTTTACCGCTGCCTGTGTTGCCGAAAGCATGGAACCCGCAAGTATCTTGTAGCATTCGCGGCCGTCCTGCATAAGCAGCTCTATGGCATCGCGCTCCGCTATAAATTCCCTTGCCTCAAAGGAATAGTAATATTTATTATCGTGCAAGATCTTGTAGGCATCCGTTTCCTCGGGAAATTCCAAAAGCTCGTCAAGCGTTGTCGAATAGTTTTTGGAGGGACTTATGCTCGGGTCGCCATAATAGGGGATAAGCTCGTTGCAGTAGCTTGTTTCTATGTTCTTTTTAAATTGCTCCCAAAGCGCCTTCCAGCCCGTATCGGTGTTATATTTGTCCATAAGCACCTCTGCGCCGCTTTCTCCGAACTGGCGCACACGTCCGCTGTAGCCCGCATTGACCATCCATTTTGCAACACTTGCCTTGTCGCTTTCAGTCATAAGATTGTAGGCGTTAAGATTAAAGGATGTGCCCATTTCACGGCTGTCGCACTCCATACCGTTTATAGTGTAGGTAATGTAGCGCGAACGCACAAGATCCCAGCTTTTGCACATTTTCACATTGGTTATGGGTGAAATTTCGTCGGCAGCTGCGGTATTCGGCATAGCCGAAAAAAGCATACATACCGCCAGTATAACTGCTGTTAGTCTGTGTTTTTTCATATTTTCATCTCCGATCTTCATAATTTCCGTATTCTTTATATAAAAACTATACCACAAAACAAAGTAATTGTAAATAGCCCACCTTATATTGAATTTCCTTATTTTTTTTGAGCCGGTTTGTTAATAACGGCAAGAGCGTACAGGCTCAACCTCTGCCGCCGAAATTATTTGCGGGGCTTGCCGTTAATAAAAAACGTAACGCAGGAGTATTTTATTAAAAATGGGGAAACTCAAAATAGGGTTTATATTTACAAACCGTTCGCTTTATGATATACTTATAAAAACTTTTGTATTTCACACGAGAGGAAGTGTTTATATGAAAAAAACGGAAACGGCGTTGGTGCTGTCAAACAATAAATTGACGGAGGGAATATTTGATATTACGCTTAAATGTCCCGATATCGCACCGCTTGCAAGGGCGGGGCAGTTTATAGAGATATATCCCGACAACGGCGCAAACCTGCTTTCAAGGCCAATAAGCATATGCGAGGCGGGTGCGGATACGCTGCGCATTGTTTTTCAGGTGGTAGGCAAGGGCACGGCGCTTTTTTCAAATTTGAAAAGCGGTGATAAGGTACGCATTTTGGGTACCTGCGGCAACGGCTACGAGCTTAAGCCGGGCTCGGCGCTGCTGGTGGGCGGCGGCATAGGCGTTCCGCCCCTTTTGGAAACGGCAAAAAGGCTTATTGCGGCAGGAAATGATGTTACCGTTGTATTGGGCTTTCGCAGCGGCAGCTTTTTAAGCGATGAATTTGAAAAGCTCGGCGCAAGGGTGCATATCGCTACCGATGACGGCTCGGTCGGCTTTAAGGGCAATGTTGTAGACCTTATAAAGGCCGAGTCTTTGACGGCAGACACGGTTTATTCCTGCGGTCCCAAAATTATGTTAAAATTTCTTTCGATATACTGTGAGGAAAAAAATATGCCCCTGCAGGTATCTATGGAGGAGAGGATGGCCTGCGGCATAGGCGCGTGTGTGGGCTGTGTTGTTAAAATAAAGGATGAAACGTCGGCGGACGGCTGGACATATAAAAAGGTCTGCAAGGACGGCCCCGTATTTGACTCAAAGGAGGTGTGCTGGGAATGATAGATACAAGAGTAAATATCTGCGGTGTGGAGCTTAAAAACCCCGTTATGACTGCCTCGGGCACCTTTGGCAGCGGAAAAGAATTTTCGGATTTTATTGATTTAAGCAGACTTGGCGCGGTAGTTGTAAAGGGCGTGGCGGCTGTGCCGTGGAAGGGCAATCCCGCACCCCGTATCGCCGAGGTCTACGGCGGTATGCTTAACAGCGTCGGACTGCAAAATCCGGGCGTTGACTGGTTTATTGAAAACGATATTCCGTTTTTAAGGCGGTTTGATACCAAAATAATAGTAAATGTCTGCGGACATTCCGTTGAGGAGTACGAAAATGTTGTAAGAAAATTGCAGGGACAGGATATTGATATGCTGGAGCTTAATATAAGCTGTCCCAATGTCAGCGAGGGCGGTATGAGCTTCGGCACCGACCCCAAAATGGCAGAGAATGTGGTAAAGGCTGTTAAAAAGCTGGCCGACAAGCCGCTTATAGTTAAGCTTACGCCCAATGTCACCGATATTACCGAAATAGCAAAGGCTGCCGTTTCGGGTGGTGCGGATGCGCTGAGCCTTATAAACACTCTTACTGGTATGAAAATAGATATATACCGCAGAAAGCCCGTTTTACAGCGTAAAATAGGCGGTATGAGCGGCCCTGCGGTAAAGCCCGTGGCGGTGCGTATGGTATATCAGGTCTGCAAGGCGGTGGATGTGCCCGTTATAGGTATGGGCGGTATTTCAAATGCCGAGGATGCGCTTGAATTTATTATGGCGGGCGCAACAGGCGTTTCGCTGGGTACGGCAAACTTTATTGACCCGTATGCTTCGGTAAAGACCGTGGAGGGCATTGAGGAGTATATGAAAAAATACGGCGTTTCAAGCCTTGACGAGATAAGGGGAATAATAGAATGAAAAAAAAGATAACTGCGGTTTTGCTTGCTGTCCTGATGCTTTCGGGCTGCGGCAAAAGCGAAGAGGATATTAAAAAAATAGACGACCTTAAGACCCGTGTGACAAGCGTTGACACCGAGCTTGCATCTATGTACGGCAAGCTGGAGGATATGCACGAAACAGGACTTATAGACGATGAATTTTACAATGAGTTTATGGCGATAGATACCGATGCGGACGAGTGTATGAGCTATGCAGAAAAGTCCGGCGCTTCGGCGGACAAGCTGGAGGAAATGGTGACAAAGCTTGAGGGTGATTTTGCTGCCTGCAAAAAGAGGCTTGACGAAATAAACGGCGAAAACGACGAAAAGCTTATGCAGGAGCTTATAGTTTTGCAGTTTGCCGTAAAGGAGCAGGGCGGATTGATGAAGCGCGCTCTGGAGTCGGGAAAAATAACGCAGGAGGACTATGACGAATTTATCGTGCTGCAAAAGCAGGTGGATAAGTACAATGCCGAGACCGACCTTAAATACAACGATGAATTTAAGGCAAAAATAGCGGAGATGCGTTCAAGGCTGACTGCGCTTGCATCCAAGGCGGGTGCGGATAATTCGCTTATCGACAGGCTTGTCGGTACGGACGACACCGAAGGAGCCGAGGAGACCCCAAGGGGCAAGGAGGGTACGGACATAAAGCAGTCGGAAAAAAGCGAGATAGAGCCCGAAACGGAGGCCGCAACGGCGACGGAGGAAAATAGTGCGCAAAGCACCAAGCAGGCCGAAATACCCCAAAATATTCAAAAATTGATAGATGATTATATGGCGCTGCAGGAATTTGCATCGGCAAAGCAGGCCGCCGGAGAGATAGACGACCTTGCATATATAGATGTGCTGGGTGTCGGCGTGGAATTGAGCTATCTTAAAGAGGCGGTCGAAAAGGACGGCGTTACCGAAAACAACACCTATACCATGCAGGATATAAAGGCGTCACTTTATGAAAAGGCACAAAAGCTTGGCTATGAAAAGGCGGAGGTATTTAAATAATGGACAGCTTTGACCGCCTTGTGGGGATAATGCGGACGCTTTTGTCCGAAAACGGCTGCCCCTGGGACAGGGCGCAGACACATGAAAGCTTAAGACCCTGCCTGTTGGAGGAGTGCTACGAGGTAATAGATGCCATAAATGAAAAAAACGATGAAAACCTTAAGGAAGAGCTTGGCGACGTGCTTTTACAGGTGGTTTTTCATAGCCTGCTTGCCCAAGGGGAGGGCAAATTTACCCTTGATGATACCATAAACGGCATATCCGACAAAATGATATCGAGACATCCGCACATTTTTGGCAATGAGCGCGCGGAAGACCTTGTTGACAGGTGGGAGGAGATAAAAAAACGCGAAAAGGGTCTTGAGACCCGTTCCGATGCCATGCGTTCGGTCGCAAAGGCTTTGCCGTCTTTGGTAAGGGCACAAAAGGTCATTAAAAAAAGCAGGCGTACCAAAGCGGGAAATATTGACTGCGCTTTTGCTGATGCGGAGAAATGTTTAAAAAATCTCAAACAGTCAAAAAATGAGAATTCGGCCATAAAAATGGAATTAATTGGCAAATTGTTGATGCAAATTTCAAATATTTCAAATTTTTTTGAAATAAATGCCGAATTTTCCTTGACAAATGCGTTAGAAACGTATATAAATAGAATTGAGGACTTTGATAATATGTCGGCAGCCGCTGGAAAGTCTATTGAGGATACGGGGCTTGAGGATGCGGATATATTTATAAGATCACTATAGGGCTTCGGCTCAAAACAAAAACGGATCAATTTTCCGTAAAAACAAAAATCAAGGAGGAAAAAAAATGAACAAGACAGAATTAGTTGCAAAGATCGCAGAAAAGGCACAGTTAAAGAAGGTAGAGGCCGAGAAGGCTTTAAAGGCTTTTGAAGATGCTGTTACAGAAGAACTTGCAAAGGGCGGCGACGTAAGACTTGTTGGCTTTGGTACATTCTCTGTTAAGGAAAACGCTGCAAGAGAGGGCGTTAATCCTCAGACAAAGAAGCCTATGCCTATCCCTGCTTCAAAGTCACCTAAGTTTAAGGCAGGCAAGGCATTCAAGGATGCTGTAAACAAATAATTCTTTTTAGGGTTATTACGGGGGCAGTACATTTGCCCCCGATTTTTTTATTTTCGGGAGGGAAAATATGCGTTTAGACAAATATTTAAAGGTAAGCCGCATAATAAAAAGACGCACCGTGGCAAACGAGGCGTGTGACAGCGGCAGGGTAAGCGTAAACGGCAAGCCCGCAAAGGCATCGCTTGACGTTAAGGCGGGCGATGTGATAGAAATTGCATTTGGCACCAACACTACAAGGGTAGAGGTGCTTGACGTTAAGGAAACGGTAAGAAAGGACGATGCGCAGTCCATGTACAGGGTGCTTTGATGCATAAAACTTTTTCTGCCCGAATATAATATAAAAAAATCATTCGGGGCGGTAAAATGGCAGAGGAAGCTAAAGCAAAACACATTATTACGGTAGAGGGGCGCAAAAGGGCAGACTTGACGGGCGTGACCGATGTTTTGTGCTTTGATGAGGATTGCGTAACGGCAGACACGGCAGACGGCGCCATGACCATAAGGGGCCGTGAGCTGCATATAACCACGCTTGACCTTGAAAAGGGCATTTTAATGCTGGACGGCGAGATAACGGAAATAAGCTATGACCACAGCGCCGTAAAGACATCGTTTTTCGGAAAGATACTGAAATAGGGCGGTGGTCTTGTGGTAATAACAATGGCAGGACAGTTTAAGCAGCTGGTCATTATGGCGGTGTTTGGCTTTTGCGCGGCCTTTTTATACGATATATTAAGGGCGTCAAGGCGCGTGGCAAGACAAAGTACCTTTTGTGTAAGTGTTCAGGATATTTTGTTTTGGGTATTGTGTGCCGTTTGCACCATGCTGCTTGTATTTCGCATAAATTACGGTGAAATGCGCGCTTTTATGTTTTTTGGCATTACTGTTGGGGCTATGGTGTATTATGCCGTAATAAGCCCTGTTTTTTTGAAAATATCGATGGTCGCTGCAAATACCGCCGCTGCGTTTTTAAAGCTTGCGGCATATCCGTTTGCGTGTGTTATTCGTGTTGTCAAGCCTAAATTTAAATATTTTGTAAATTTTGTTAAAAAATACTTGAATTTTTATATAAAGTATGGCAAAATAAAATCAGGGTCTATATGTAAAAGTGTAGGCATAATATTTAAAAAGCATTAAAAAACATAGAAGGTGCAAAAGTGTCCACAAAGAAAAGAATGTGGTTTAACGGTGCGTTATGCGGTCTGGCACTTACTTTGCTTTTAGTGTTCGGGATGGGCTTGTATTCGCGCTACCGTGTGCTTGAAAGTACAAGGCAGCAGCTTGAACAGTGCAGGAAAGAGCAAAGAAAAATAGTGTCTAAAAATATTGAACTTGTTAATACAATCAATTATCGTGATACCGATGAATATATAGAAAAAATAGCAAGGGATCAGCTGGGGCTGGTTAAACCAAACGAAATAGTTTTTATTGATGATAATGAATAGATGATGCCGACAGCTGTGCCGCATGGAGGGTCCGGTTGTTGACCTGCCGGCGGTTAGCCGTATAGATTTGGCGGCGTATATGTGCGGCTGTTTTAAGGCTGTTTGCAATTTGTTGTTGACAAGCATATACTTTTATGATATAATTCTTTTTGCGGTCGGGGCTGCGGCATAAGTGCAGGCCTGCCACAAAACCAAGGGAGCATAGCTCAGCTGGGAGAGCATCTGCCTTACAAGCAGAGGGTCATAGGTTCGAGCCCTATTGTTCCCATTTATTACGGGCTGGTGTTTCAGCCCGTTTTCCTTTTGGCCGATGTTGTTTGGAAAGGACGATAGATATGATATATACTACCAAGATAAAGGGTACGGATAACCCGCAGTCACAGCAGATAATTAAAAAGCTTGATCCGCGTGAGGACGTTTTGTTTATCCGCGGCGATATGGCAGATGACCTGCCTGTCGAAGTACAGTATATAAAGCCTATAAACGATATCAAGACCGTCGGTCTTATCGATGCGGAGCTTGCAAGGGAGATAGTTGCCCAAAACGGTGAGGAGATATCCGTATGCATCCCAAAGTACGAGCTTACCTTTGAGGACGGTGTATACGGCATAACCGCCGATATAGAGGTGGAAAAGTCCGAGGAAAGCGAAACCGATAAAAAAAGGCTGCCGCTGCCCGCACTTATTGCGGTTGGCGCTGTAACGGCCGTGCTTACGGGCGTGTTGTTTGTTTTAAGGGCGGTAAACAAACAAAAAAGAAAATGAATCAGGGCTGCGTGTTTTGTCGCGGCTATGGGGCGGAAAGTGTTTAGATATAGCTTTCCGCCTTTTTTTGCGTGTACGATATATCCGACGGCGTTATATTCTTTAGCAGCAGAAAAATAAAATGTAATAGATATATCCTGCAAAAACCGTATTAAAATATAAAAGGGCTTTTTTGGTAAAAACCTTTTGTTTGCCTTATTTAACAAGGATAATTGCAAAAACGAAAAAGATAGCTTGAAAAAATATGCTTAAAAAATGAAATTTACTCTTGCAAAAAATTCATTTTAGTTGTATACTGTTCTATAGAAAATAAAAGGGTACAAATTTTAAGGAGGAATTTTAAAAATGAGTATCAGAATTGGTATTATGGGCTACGGCAACCTGGGCAGGGGTGTTGAGTGTGCGGTAAAGCAAAACCCGGATATGGAGCTTGCTGCGGTATTTACAAGGAGAGATCCTTCGCAGGTAAGCATTCTTACATCGGATGCAAAGGTTTGCAGCGTAAACGATCTGAAGGATTGGGCAGACAAAATAGATGTTATGATAATCTGCGGCGGTTCCGCAACCGACCTTCCCAAGCAGACACCCGAGGTAGCAAAGCTGTTTAATGTTATTGACAGCTTTGACACACACGCAAGGATACCCGAGCATTTTGCAAATGTTGATGCAGCTGCAAAGGACGGCAAGAATGTTGCCGTTATTTCGGTAGGCTGGGATCCGGGTATGTTCTCGCTTAACAGACTTTATGCAAATGCTATACTTCCCGACGGCAAGGATTACACATTCTGGGGCAAGGGCGTAAGCCAGGGTCACAGCGATGCTATCCGCCGTGTAGAGGGCGTTAAAAACGGCAAGCAGTATACTATCCCCGTTGAATCGGCGCTGGAGTCTGTAAGAAACGGTGAAAACCCCGAGCTTACAACACGTCAGAAGCATACAAGAGAGTGCTTTGTAGTGCTTGAAGAGGGCGCAGATCCCGCCAAGGTAGAGGCAGAGATCAAAAATATGCCCAACTACTTTGCGGATTATGATACAACTGTTCACTTTATAAGCGAAGAGGAGCTTGAGAAAAACCACAGCGGCATACCTCACGGCGGCTTTGTGTTAAGAAGCGGCAAAACAGGCTGGAACGGCGAAAACAAGCATATTATAGAATACAGCCTTAAACTTGACTCCAACCCCGAGTTTACATCAAGCGTTCTTTGCGCATATGCAAGGGCTGCTTACAGACTTTCCAAGGAGGGTCAGAGCGGCTGCAAGACAGTATTTGATATCGCTCCCGCATATCTGTGCGCACAGAGCGGCGAGGAATTAAGGGCACATTTATTATAAAATACACAAACTGCTGCATCAAGACGGTGCGGCAGTTTTTTTGCGCAAAAATAAACAAATTGTTATATGTTTAAAACCTATTGAAAAATAAAAAAAAGAGGAGTATAATTACGGTAAACAAAAAAATTTTTAAGAAAGGGTGATAATATGGCAATGGATATCAATGCTATCAAGGACGCTATAATCAAGCTTACAAAGGATGAAGAGGCGCGCAAGGCGTTTCAGGAAAATCCCGTTGCGGAGGTCGAAAGAGTGACCGGTCTTGACCTTAACGATGACGAAATAAATGCTGTTATAAACGGCGTTAAGGCAAAGATAGAGGGCGGCGAACTGAACGATATACTTGCAAAGATAGGCTCGTCCGATATTTTCGGCAAGCTGACCGGACTTTTGAAAAAATAAGCGGGCCCAATTAAAAAGGGCGGGTACAATAACGTATCCGTCCTTTAGTTTTGATCCGGTTTTGTTTTTTCCTCGGCAAGCTTGGCCTTTTCCTCGGCGCGCCTTGCTTTTTCCGCTTCAAGCTGTGCTTTTTTCTCGGCGCGTTCGGCCTTTGCGTTTTCGCGTTCGGCCTTTCGGCGTGCCTTTTCTTCCTTTATCTCGGCAGACCTGCGCAGTCTTTCACGGCGTTTTTCCATTGATAGAAGTGTCTGCTCGACCTGCTCTGTTTTTACAAGCCGTTCGTGCGGTATACCCGCAAAATATGTTATTGCCCTGCGGCCTACCAGCCAGCGCGGCTGTGTTTTCCACGGAAAGTCAAGAAAGGCATATTCGTGCTTAAAGCCGACCTCGGAAAGCGAATGATGTCTTAAAACCGTGATCTTTTGGGCAAATTCCTTTGAAACGGTCACATCTTTGCCCGCTACATTGACAAGCAGACTGTCCTTTTCGGGGTCGTTTTCAATTACAATGACTATTGCGCCTTTTTTAAAGCCCATATCGCCAATAAGCTTGCGGTGATAGGAGTAGTGCCCCTTTATCTGGTAAGTACAGGCCTCTATACCGGGCTTTATTTGGTCTATGGTCTCACGTTTGTCAACAAAGGCCTTTTTTTGGCCGATGTTTTTCACATTCCCGTTTTCTTTTTTATCCATAAAAGCTCCTGTTTATAAATCCGTAAATTTGGGGAAGATAAGCACCATTGTAGTGCCTTTTCCAAGCTCGCTGTAGGCCTTTATCATACCGTGGTGAGCATCCATTATCTCCTTTGCTATGGAAAGCCCCAGACCGTTGCCGCCCATTGCACGGCTGCGTGCCTTGTCTACGCGGTAAAAGCGGTCAAATATCCTTGTAAGTGCTTCCTTTGGCATACCTATGCCGTTATCGGCAATGCTGACATAGTAGGAGTGCTTTTTTTCCTCTACAGAAATTTTTATCGCCGAATTTTCGGGGCTGTATTTCATTGCGTTTGAAACTATATTGGTCAAAACCTGATTTATACGCGCAGTATCTGCAAAAATAAGCATTTCCTGGTCGGGTCTGTCAAAGGTTATGGTCTGCTTTTTGTTGGCGGCAACAATAATATTTTGCCTTACGCAGCTGTCTATAAGATCTACAAGATTAATTATAGTTTTGTTAAATTTATTTACTTTGGTATCAAAACGCGACAGATCCAAAAGGTCGTCACGCAAAAGCTTCATTCGCTCGGCAGCTACGCTTATCTCCTTTAAAAAACCGACTGCAAGCTCCTTGTCGTCAATAGCGCCGTCAAGCAAAAGATCGGTATAGCCCATAACGGTGGTAAGCGGGGTGCCTATTTCGTGGCTTACGTTGGCAACAAATTCCTTGCGCATATCGTCAAGCTGCTGGTGCTTGGTAATATCGTGCAAAACTGCGATAATACCGTTTATATTGCGGCGGCTGACTGTGTAGGGTATAAGGTTTACGTTAATATACTTGCCGTTTTCTTCAATGGTGACATCAATGTCGTGTGCTTTGTCGGCAATGGCGTTTTTGTCTATACCAAGCTTGTTTAAAAGCCATGACAGCGATATCTTTACCTCGTCGATATCAAGCATTTCGTAGCATATTTTATTTGCGTGCAGCAATACGCCGCGCTCGTCAAAGGCGAGAATACCGTCGGTCATATTGTGCATGATTATCTCCAGCTTGCTGTTTTGCGATTCCATCTCGGTAAGGGTCTTTCGCAGCTCCTTGGCCATTATGTTGAAGCTTCGTGTCAGCTGGCCTATCTCGTCGTTTGATTTGACGGAAACATGCTGTTCAAGCCTGCCCTTTGCAAGCAGGTTGGCCTTGCGCGTAAGCACGGCGATAGGGTCGGTAATGGTGCCGGCAAACAGCATGCCCAAAAGGCTTGTAAGCAAAAGCGCAAGCAGTACCGCAACACAGATGGTGCCCACCGTGCGGTTTATGCCCGAATTTATGGTGGTGGCATCAAGCTGGACAAAAACTATATAGTTTACCTTGTCCGGCTGTGTGCGCGAAAAAACGGGGCAGGCATAGCTTATCCATTCCTTTACCTGTGAGTTTTGGTCGTAGCCCTTGCGTCCGCCGGTAAAATCCGCCTTGCCGTTTATTGCGGAAATTATTGCGGAATTGTTATAGTTTTGAAGCCCGGAGGCATCGGTAGCCGTAGAGCTTGCAAGGGTCTTTCCGTTTGCGTCAAGGATATGTCCGCGCAAATTTCTGGCAGAGGAGATCGATACTATAAAGTTGGTAAAGCCCTGCTGAAATTCATCGGGGCTGTACTGGTTTATTATCTGGTCCTCAATGTAAGAGGCATACTGCACAAGCTCGTCGCGCGCTTTGTCGTTTTCCTGGCGGTCGATGCTTATAATAATAAAGGTACCGCTTACAAGCATAACGATAAAAACCAGCGTAAGGTACATAAAAACAAGCTTCCAGCGTATACTTTTCATAGGCAGATCCTTTTAGCAGGTAAAATAGTATCCGACACCGCGTTTTGTTATAATATACTGCGGTTTGCCGGGGTCGTCCTCTATTTTTTCGCGCAGACGGCGTATGGTAACGTCAACGGCGCGTACATCGCCAAGATATTCGTAGCCCCAAACCTTTTCCAAAAGGGTCTCGCGGGTAAATATCTGTGACTGCTGTGTTGCAAGAAAGTTTAAAAGCTCGGTCTCGCGCACGGTAAGGTTGATCGTTTCGCCGCGCTTTTTGACCTCGTAGCGTTTAAAGTCTATGGTAATATCGCCGTATTCGGCAATGTTGGTGTTTTTGGCGGATTTTGCGGCTTCGTTTGCAATGGTGCGGCGCAGGTTAGCTTTTACCCTGGCCATAAGCTCGCGGTTGCCAAACGGCTTTGTTACATAATCGTCCGCGCCCATTTCAAGGCCTATTACCTTATCCACCTCGTCTGCACGCGCGGTCAGCATAATAATGGGTACGGCGCTTTTTTCGCGTATCTTGCGGCATACCTCATAGCCGTCCATCTGCGGCATCATTATATCAAGCAAAACAAGGTCGGGCTTTTCGCTTAACGCAAGCTCCAGTCCGGTCTCGCCGTCGTTTGCCGTAATGACCTCGTAGCCTTCTTTTTTCAGGTTAAATGAGATTATATTGACGATGCTCGCTTCATCGTCCACAACTAAAATTTTACCCGGCATTGCAAAACAACTCCTTTACAAAATTGATCAGTCAATTATATTTGTACTGTGCAGAAATAAATTTCTGCCGCACAGGCGCGCCCGATTGGTCAAATATAATCATCTATTAATAAGTATAACTCATTTTTTATTAAAAATCAACAAAATTATTTTTTTTGGCTTACTTTATTATTAACGGCAAGCCACGCCGAAATGCGCTTGCGTTTTGGTTAAGCTTGCCGCAAAAAAACGCAGCTTTTAAGGCGTTTTTAAGAATATTTTAAATATTAATGAAATTTTAATAAATATATGATAAAATAAAAATATATATTATCGGAAAAACGGCAAAAGGGAATTTATGCCAAAAAGCATTCTATAAAACATGAAAAGAATTAAATTAGGAATGCTTTGTCAAGGAGTAAAAATGCGCCGCTGTGCAAAATGCAGGTATGGATTTTGCACAAGGCGTAGGATTTTTTTAAAGGAGGTATTTTTATGGGAAAAGCAAAAAGAATGATCGCGGCGCTGCTGGCGGCTTGTATGACATTGGGTGCTATGCCGTCTGTTTGCGTTTATGCGCAGAGCGTTGAGGATTACAGCGTATTAAGCTCAAATTTTAACACGGATGCCGTACAGAACGGACCGAAAGCACATGCGGAGTTTAATTTGCCGCAGCCCATACAGCTTGACGTTATAACGATTTATCATTGGAACGGCGGCAGGGGCGCGGAGCCGGGTACTATAACCCTTTATAATTCCGACATGAAAGAGCCGGTGGGGACGTTTTTGGCATACGGCAGAAACGGCAACACCTATTGGGACTGCTATCCCGATATTATTATTGCGCCGGGCTCCTATTATCTGGAGGACTCGGGCTGGGATACCGCCAGCTGGAATTCAAAGGCGGCGGGCGGCATGGTAGAGCTTCGCGGCGAATGGATAAAGGAAGAGGATATTGGACAGTATTCAACAAGCAAGCCTCAAAAACAGCAAAGCAGCGAGTCCAAAAAGCAGCAAAGCAGCGAGCAGCAGACAACGCCGCATAAATATTACTGCTCGGACTGGGCAAAGGGCGATATAAGCCGTGCCGAATCTCTCGGCCTTATACCCGAGGCACTTTACGGCGACGATCTGCGCAAGCCCATTATAAGGGCGCATTTTGCGGCTATCGCGGTAAAGGTATACGAATATATGTCGGGCGATACGCTCTCGACGGGTTCAAACCCGTTTAACGACAGCTCCGACAGCTACGTTTTAAAGGCATACAATGCCGATATAGTTGCGGGAACATCGGCCAATACCTTTTCGCCAAACAGCGACCTTACAAGGGAGCAGGCGGCGGCTATGCTGGCACGCGCCTATAAAAAGACAGTTTTTGAGGGCTGGAGCCTTTCAAATGATTACGGACTTGAATATAACTCGACAAACCGTTTTTCGGATTACGACGACATACGCCCCTACGCAAGGGAAAGCGTTGAGTATATGGCGGCAAACGGTGTTATAACGGGCATGGGCAACAATATGTTCGCACCCGCGGGCACACTTACCAAGGAGCAGGCCATTGCCATTGCGGTAAGAATGGCCGACAAGCTTGACACCACACCGCGCACAGGCCAAAAGCCCGTTGAAAAGGAAGAGGAAAAGCAAAAGCCACAGACAAGCGGCGAGGATACAGAGCCCGTTGCTCCGTCCGAGGTAAAAAAGATAACAATGACCACGAAAGAACTGGACGAGTACAAGACATCATCGTTCACGCCGCTTCAGGGCATTGAGGCGGACAGTAATACATCGGGCCATGTTATACTTGAAAAATATGACAAGGTATCCTTTGATGTATCGGATATACCCGAAGACAGGCGCAAAAACCTTATAGCAATGAGTGTGCTGGACGGCGATACCCCGTTTTATATCCTGCCCGATCCCGATGCGCTGGCAAACGGCACATATACCTATGAAACATCGCACTACAGCGGCCATATCCTGGGCGAGATGAGCGATGAGGAGCTTATGGATATATGGTGCGAAAAGGCGGCACAGCAGGAGGTAATGCGCGGCGTTTCCGAGGAGGAGCTTCGCAAGAACCTTTCCGAGATAATCGACGATTCGCTGTCGGAATACGGCTTCGGCAGAAACCAGTACGGCGGCGCTATCGCAAGATACATCCTTTCACACGACACCAAGGGCGAGATACTTACGGCAGCTATGGACGGCGATACGGGTACCCTGACTGCAAAGATAGCAAACGGCATAAGCGATTATGCTATGGACAAGATACTTAAAGACGGCAGCAAGGACTTTATCACCGGCGAGGACAGCGAGGCAAATCCGTTTGCAAAGGCACTCGGCAGCAATATGGGCGACAACGGCAAGGAGGCCTACGATGCCGTAAAGGAGGGCAAGCCCGAGGCCTACGGCAAGGCCATACTTGAAATGGTCAAAAACTATGAAAAGAGTGTAATGCCGTATGTTGACAAGGCGGAAAAATTCGGCAAGCTGGTTGACAAGATGGGCGATATCTTTGCCGACGACATGATGGAATGGACATACGAGAAATACTACGCAAAGTGGATGAACGAAGAGGGTCAGGTGGACTCCGGCCAATGGGGCATCATCTGCGAAAAGATGAAGGGCGGCCTTAACAGACTTAATTCAAAGGGCGTTTCGGACTCGGATGTAAAGAAATACTTTGAAAAGCGCTATAAAAACGAAAAGACCATACAGGCACGCAAAAAGGATATACGCAAGTTTATCAAATACTGTGACGAGTATAACCTGCTTGAAGACAGGATATGGATGGGCGACGGCAAGTTAAAGACAAGACCTACCATAGCACAGAAGCTCAACTCCATTTTCAGGATAAGAGAGTGGCTCAGCGAAGCACTTAAAGACAAAAAAGGCAATTATGTAAAGGGTCCCGAATTTAAGGATTCGGACGACAATTCTTTCCTTGCCTATATGGTATCTATGTTTGTGGAGTGCGGCTCCAAAAACAGGGGGGATTTCTATAAATTCCTTGTTGAAAACAAGATATATACCCCGCAGATAGCAGAGCTTGCAAAGCCATATCTGGACGAGGACAAGGACAAAGACAAGGATACAAGCGGCAGCGACGGCAAGAACACGCCGTTTGACCCCGACCTTGAGATAACAAACGTGCAAAGTGTAAGCGGAAAAGAGCTTGAAGACGTTGCAAAGGTATATACATCATCCGACTCGGGACTTGAAACCGATGATACACAAAGAAATTAACGTAAAACGGAGGGATAGTATGCTTGATTTTAACGGAAACGACAACCTTTATGTGGGCTTTTCGGACAAAATATACGACCCTGCGGTACAGGCGGCACTTAAGAAAAACAAAATAGCAACTGCGATATTTTTTATCCTGCTTATACTTGCGCCTATAGTTATTTGTATAATCTTAAGCGTTAAAAACGATGACAACAGCCTTGTTGCAGTGGGCTTTGGCATTTCTGCGGTATTTCTTGTTATAAATATTATAAGCTTTATCGCACAAAAGACCAAACGCCAGTGGGACGGCGTGGTAGTCGATAAGTACACCGAAGTAAAGCACGGAAATGCCAACGACAACTCCACGAGGACATATCGCACGGTCGAGCTGCGCACCGACAGCGGCAAGAAAAAGAAAATATCTGCCGGCGTAAACCCTTATTACGACTATCTCAATGTAGGTGACAGGGTACGCTATTATCCGCAGTTCAATAACTATTACGAAAAGTACGATAAATCAAACGACAGCTATGTCATCTGCCCCGTATGCGGCATAAAAAATGACATTACGCAGGATAAATGCAAGCGCTGCAAGGTGCCTGTCATTAAATAATATTATTAAGCATACCGTTTACAACATCTTGACATTTTTAGTTATAAATGGTATGCTTTTTGTATAAGCGTTAATCATTATACGGTATTTAAGGAGGAATGATTATGGAAAAGCTTTCTATAAAAAACGAATTGCTCTCTAACCCCTATCCGGGCAGAGGTATAATTATCGGCAGAAGCAAGGACGGCAAAAAGGCCGTTACCGCTTACTTTATCATGGGCCGCAGCGAAAACAGCCGCAACCGCGTGTTTGTCGAGGACGGCGAGGGTATCAGGACGGAGGCGTTTGATCCCGCCAAATTAGAGGATCCAAGCCTTATAATCTATGCACCCGTGCGTGTGCTTGGCAACAAGACCATTGTAACAAACGGCGACCAGACCGACACCATCTATGACGGCATGGACCGACAGCTCACCTTTGAGCAGTCCTTAAGGGTGCGCGAGTTTGAGCCCGACCCGCCTAACTACACCCCCCGTATCTCGGGCGTTATGCACGTTGAAAACGGTCAGTACAGCTACGCTATGTCAATTTTAAAAAGCGCAAACGGCGACCCGTCGGCCTGCAACCGCTACACCTTTGCTTACAACAATGCAATAGCGGGCGAGGGACGCTTTATACATACCTACGCAAGAAACGAAAACCCGCTTCCCAGCTTTGAGGGCGAGCCCAAGTGGGTGGATATCCCCGATATGGATATAGACGCCTTTACAAACGAGGTTTGGACAAGCCTTAACGAGGATAACAAGGTATCGCTTTTTGTAAGGTATATCGACATTGAAACGGGCAAATACGAAACACGCATAGTGAATAAAAACAAATAAGAGGTAAAAAAATGAACGAACTTGAATTAAAATACGGCTGCAACCCCAATCAGAAGCCGTCAAGGATATTTATGGCCGATGGCAGTGAGCTGCCTATAAAGGTGCTTATGGGCAAGCCCGGCTATATCAACTTTTTGGATGCATTCAACGGCTGGCAGCTTGTAAAGGAATTAAAAGAGGCTACGGGTCTTCCCGCCGCAACAAGCTTTAAGCACGTTTCTCCCGCAGGTGCGGCCGTAGGTCTTCCGCTTGACGAGACCTTAAGAAAAATTTACTGGGTAGACGACGAGGAGCTTTCTCCCCTTGCCTGTGCCTACGCACGCGCAAGAGGCGCCGACAGAATGTCAAGCTTCGGTGATTTTATCGCACTTTCGGACGTCTGTGACAAGGATACGGCAAAGCTTATCCGCCGCGAGGTATCGGACGGCGTTATCGCTCCCGGCTTTACAGACGAGGCGCTTGAGCTTTTGGCACAGAAGAAAAAGGGCAATTACAATGTTATTCAGATAGACGAGAGCTATGTTCCCGCCGAGCTTGAAAGAAAGCAGGTCTACGGCGTTACCTTTGAGCAGGGCCGTCAGAATCTTAAAATTGACGATGCTCTTTTATCAAACATAGTTACCGAAAATAAGGATATGCCCAAGGAGGCAATCATCGACCTTAAAATTGCGCTTATCACGCTTAAATATACCCAGTCAAACTCTGTTTGCTTTGCAAAGGGCGGTCAGGCTATCGGTATAGGCGCGGGTCAGCAGTCAAGAGTGCATTGTACAAGACTTGCGGGCAGCAAGGCCGACAACTGGTTTTTGCGTCAGTGCCCCAAGGTTTTGAATTTGCCCTTTAAGGACGATATCAAGCGCCCCGACCGTGATAACGCTATTGATGTTTATATCGGCGAGGAATACGAGGATCTGCTTGCAGAGGGCGCATGGCAGAGAGTTTTCACCGAAAAGCCCGAGGTATTTACACGCGAGGAAAAGCGCACTTGGCTTAACAACATGACCGATGTTGCCCTTGGCAGCGATGCTTTCTTCCCGTTCAGCGACAATATCGACCGCGCAAAGAAAAGCGGCGTAAAATATATTGCACAGCCCGGCGGCTCGGTAAGGGACGACCTTGTTATAGAAAGCTGCAATAAATACGGCATGAGTATGGCCTTTACGGGAATAAGATTATTCCACCATTAAACAAAGTAAGCCTTGTAACCGCGCTTATTGGCGCCTTACAAGGCTTTTTGTTATTATTGCTTTTTTTAAATACAGTATATACACTTGCTTTGCTAATGCCTATCTGTACAAAATATGCGAAAGTTAAAATAAAATGCGCAAACTCCAAAAAACCTCTTGTAACGCCCGAAAATATGTGATATAATACAATAGATTTTACAAAAACGCCAAACGGCGGGCTTTTTATTTGCTTAACCGATTTTTGGCGTGTGCTTAAAGATCACTATTATTTTTTTACAAACAAAGGAGTGGTAATTGGTGAACCCCGATCCCGACAGTTCACATTTATTGCTGCTTGCGGACACACTTACGGAAACGGTAACGCAGGCAGCGGCAAGAGCGGTACACAATGCGGACCCGATACAGATATGCATATTTTTGATGCTTTTGGTTTTATCGGGCTTTTTTTCTGCGGCAGAAACATCCTTGACAAGCATAAGTCAGATAAGGTTAAGGAATATGGTGGATGAAAAGGTAAAAAATGCCGAGCTTATCCAAAAGGTGCTTGAAAACCCGTCAAAGCTTTTAACGGCGATACTTATAGGCAACAACCTTGTAAATATTGGCGCTTCTGCACTGTCCACGGTTATTGCCACCGATATTTTCGGCAGCACGGGCGTGGGCATAGCTACGGGCATAACCACCGTTGCGGTGCTTATCTGCGGTGAGATAACCCCAAAGACCTATGCAAAGCAAAACTGCGAAAAAGTAGCGGCACTTTTTGTTAAGCCCATAGCCTTTTGTATGTTTATTTTTACGCCGTTTATTGCAATATTAAATATTGTTACGGGCGGCATATTAAAGATGCTTGGCATTGACCCCGAGCAGGATGCGCCGATTGTTACCGAAAGTGAATTTCTTACAATGGTCACGGTAAGCCATGAGGAGGGTGTACTGGAAACGCCAGAGCGCGAGATGATAACCAATGTGGTCGAATTTGGCGATACCCGCGCGGAAAATGTGATGGTGCCAAGGACGGATATGACTGCGTTATCCGTTACCGCGACATTTGAGGAGGCTGTAAACTGTTTCAGGGAAAGCCAATTTACACGATTGCCGATTTATAACGAGACACTTGATAATATTGTCGGAGTGCTGTCCTTTAAGGATATTATGCTTTTGGACAACAGCAAGGCAAAGGACTTTCGCGTAGACGACTATATGCATGAGCCGTATTTTACATATGAGTCAAAGCCCTGCTCCGAGCTTTTTAATATTATGCGTACAAACAGCCTGCGTATGGCTATCGTGCTGGACGAATACGGCGGTACGGCCGGTCTTTTGACATTACAGGATATGATAGAGGAGATAGTCGGAGATATCCTGGAAGAGGACGAAGAAGAGCAGGAAGAGATAGTACCGGTAAGCGAAAACGAATTTATCGTTGAGGCCGTAACAAGGCTTGACGATGTAAACGATATGCTTGGCATAAACCTTGAAAGCGAGGATGCCGAAACAATAGGCGGCTATGTGCTGGGGCTTATAGGCCGTTTCCCGGAAACGGGAGAGACTGTCGAGGATGAGGCTCACGGTCTTGATTTTGTAATAGAAGAGGCGGAAAAAAACAGGATAGTTATGCTGCGCATATTAAAAAAAGAGAAGAAAACAGAGGAATAAAATGAGCTTTATTGTTTTGATCGGCGGTATAGCAACAATAGCCGCTGTTGTGTTAATTATTATCTGTTTTATTACAAACAAGTAATTTTTCATTTGAAATGAGGAAAAGAAAATGTGGTTTTACGGTTCCGACATTGGTATAGATCTTGGCACGGCAAGTGTATTGGTCTACAAAAAGGGGCAGGGCATAGTGCTGCAGGAGCCCTCGGTAGTTGCCGTGGACAAGTTCAGCGGCGAGATACTTGCCGTTGGTGAGGAAGCAAGGCGAATGATAGGCAAAACGCCGCAGCATATAGAGGCGATACGTCCGCTTAAGGAGGGCGTTATTTCAAACTTTGACGTGACCGAGCGTATGATACGTTATTTTATTGAAAAATCCGTGGGCAGGCATTGGTTTCGCAAGCCGCGTATAGCCGTATGCGTGCCGGGCAAGGTGACCGAGGTGGAGCGCCGCGCCGTTGAGGAAACTACCCGTATAGCGGGCGCCAGCCGTGTTTATATCATCGAGGAGCCTATGGCGGCAGCTATCGGCGCAGGGATAGAGATAAACCGCGCAAGGGGCAGTATGGTCGTGGATATAGGCGGCGGCACAACGGATATTGCCGTTATTTCGCTTGGCGGCAATGTAGTCAGCACCAGCATTAAAATGGCGGGCAATAATTTTGACGACGCCATAGTGCGTTATATGAAGAAAAAGCACAATATGCTTATAGGCGAGCGCACGGCCGAATCACTTAAAATAAATATAGGTACGGCTTACAGCGACACCGCCGTTGTGACTATGGACGTAAGCGGCAGAAATTTAATTAACGGTCTGCCCGCACAGATCAAGGTCACATCGGACGAAATGAATGAGGCTATGATGGAGTGTTCGCTTGCGATCGTAGATGCGGTACACTATGTTCTGGAGCGTACTCCGCCCGAGCTTGCCGCCGATATATCCGAGCGCGGCATCGTTATGACGGGCGGCGGCTCGCTGCTGTACGGTCTTGATAAGCTTATCAAGGAAAAAACAGGCATAAACGCCGTTATTGCTGACGAGGCAGTAAGCTGTGTTGCCATAGGTACGGGCAAGTATATAGAATATGCGACCGAATATGAAAAAAACGGCTTGATGCGCAGTATAGGCTGATTTTAAAAAAAATTAAAAAAATTTTTAAATAATGCTTGCATTTTATTGCGTTTTCTGTTATTATATTTATTGATGTGTTTACTTGTGTGATTTTCAGTATTGAGGATCATTTAAATTTATTTAAAGAATAATATGTGGTATAGTCAAGGAGGTGCTATCAATGGCTAAGTGTGAAATTTGTGAAAAGTCTATGCTTACAGGCCGCAGAATAAGCATTAACCGTAGCCAGGTTTCAAGACGTGCAAAAAAGACCTGGAAGGCTAATGTTCGTAAGGTAAAAATTATTGAGAACGGTACAGTTAAGTCTGTAAATGTTTGCGCAAGATGCATCCGCGCAGGTAAGGTTACTCGTGCCATTTAAGCTTAAATAAAACGGGGCTGTCTAATGACAGTCCTTTTTTATTTGCGGGGCTTGCCGAAAAAATGGTGAAATTCAAAAAAAAATGTTGGATATTGAAAATATATATATTCTATGTTATAATATATATATTCGATCCGGCGGTATAATTTCGGCAAAGCAAAATGTATGCCGTCGGGAACGCTTAATTCCACAAAACTACAATTTACAGGGGAAAATATGAATAATAGTATAAAGGGCAGCCTTATGCTGCTGCTTACGGCGCTGATATGGGGTACGGCCTTTGTTGCGCAAAGTGTGGGAATGGACTATATACAGCCGTTTACATTTAACTTTTCGCGTACTATAGTGGGCGCGTTTGTGCTTATCCCTATTATTGCGTTTTTTCGGAAAGCCGATAAAACGCGGAATAAATATGCCGTATCACTTAAAAATACCGTTACAGGCGGTATTTTATGCGGCATAATGCTGTTTGCCGCAGGCTCGTTTCAGCAAAGCGGCATAGCGCTGACAACTGCGGGGAAAGCGGGCTTTATTACGGCGCTTTATATTGTGATAGTGCCGCTTTTGGAGCTTTTGATATATAAACGTACCTCGGGTATGATATGGCTTTGCGTATTTATTGCGGCGGTCGGCTTTTATCTGCTTTGTATTAAGGAAAGCCTTGCCATTGGTTCGGGCGATCTGCTTGTACTGGTGTGTGCCGTGCTTTTTGCGGGGCATATAATGGTGATAGATCATTTTAATGCCAAAAATACCGACGGTATGCTTATGTCGTGCATACAGTTTTTTACATCGGCGTTTTTGCTGCTTATCTGTATGCTTGTGTTTGAAAAGCCCGATATAAAAAGCATAATTGCGGTATGGCGCCCTATAATGTATGCGGGCGTAATGTCAAGCGGCGTGGCATATACACTTCAAATAATAGGGCAAAAATATACCCCGCCTGCGGCAGCGACCCTGATAATGAGTCTGGAGTCGGTGTTTGCCGCGCTTTCGGGTTGGCTGATCTTAAACGAAAATATGAGCTTTAAGGAGCTTATGGGCTGTGCCTTGGTGTTTTCGGCCGTGGTTCTGGCTCAATCAAATAAAAAAAAGAGGGATGCAAATGAGTAAACAAAAAAACGAAAAAAAGAAATTGCCAAAAAATTTTGACAAGATAATTTTTGGCTTGCTGGTGATAGCATTTTTTATTGCCTGTGTTATCACAACGCCCGTTTCTGCGGCGATTGGCTCGCTGTGGTCGCTTTTGCCGCCAATTGTGGCTATCGGCCTTGCGCTTATTACCAAGGAGGTTTATTCCTCGCTGTTTATAGGCATAGTTACGGGCGGCGTTATTTACGCGGCAGCGTCAAATACCGGCTTTGAGGGCGTTTTAAATGTAATTGTAAAGGATGGCCTTATCGGTAATATTTCGGATGAATACAATGTGGGTATACTTATTTTCCTTGTGGTGCTTGGCATTATAGTCGTGCTTATGAATAAGGCGGGCGGCAGCCGTGCCTATGGCGATTGGGCAGTGGAGCATATCAAGGACAGAAAGGGCGCTGCGCTTTCCACGTTTTTACTGGGTGTACTGATATTTGTTGACGATTATTTCAACTGCCTTACGGTAGGTTCGGTCATG
>CAMVJD010000012.1 GCA_947167715.1 uncultured Eubacteriaceae bacterium | reverse complement strand
AATGGTCATTAAAGACCTTTTCGGGCGTAAGGCAGAGTTCACCGTCGATATTTTTGATTTTCAATCCATACATATCTTCAAGCGCGAATAACGTCATCATCAGACCGTTGTAGGTGTCTATTTCGGGAACATTGATAGCTTCGGGGCTGACATCAAGCACCTCGGCAATGCTTTTGAGCATATCTTCTTTCGGAACTCTCGCCTCGGATTCGTACTGGGCGATGCGCACATCGCTTGTCTTATCTGTAAAGCCTACCGCAAGGCCAAGCTCCTTTTGGGTCATACCTTTTAAGTTTCTGAAATATTTGATTCTTTGTCCGATTGCCATATTTTCCACCTCTAAACATATTTGTTTTACCTATTGTAACATATCTAAAACATAAATGCAACAAAAACTTAAACAAAAAAGTTAAGAAATTTTTAGAAAACCACTTGACTTAACGCAAAATGTTTAGTATAATGTATACCATCACACAACTAAACAAATATGTTTGGGTTAAATAAGTACGAAAGGGGGCAGATTTTATGTCAAATTTTATGAGTGCCGCTGATGTGGCAAAAGAACTCGGTGTCGGCAGGACTAAATCACAGCAGATAGTCAAGGAATTAAACGCCGAGTTAGAGAAAATGGGCTATCTTACTGTACAGGGCAAGATAAGCCGAAAGTTTTTTGAGAAAAGATACATCTATAATGAGGAATGATTTAAAAAAAGAGGGGAGAGATTTTATGCAAAAATTTATAACAGCAAAAGAAGTGGCGGAAATATTGAATATTTCGTTGTCATTAGCTTATAAAATTGTTAGGAATTTAAACATTGAGTTAGAGAAGATGGGTTACTTTACCGTACATGGCAAGGTAAACCGCAAGTATTTTGAAAAGAAGTTTTTATTTGAGGAGGGATAAATATGTCGGTATACAAAGACAACAAAACGGGAACATGGCGAGTTTTATATCGCTATACGGACTTGAACGGCGAGCGCAAGCAGACGAGCAAGCGAGGTTTTGCCACAAAGAAAGAAGCGACCTTGTGGGAACATGAGCAGATGTTAAAGCAGGACAGCAAGTTAGATATGACCTTTGCAAGTTTCTATGAAATTTATGAACATGACAAGCGTATGCGTGTCAAAGAAAACACTTGGGAGTCGAAGGCTCATATCGCAAGGACAAAGATACTGCCGTATTTCGGCAAGCGAAAATTGGACGAGATAGAGCCGAAAGATGTTATCGCTTGGCAGAACATTATGATGAAAGCAAAAGACAGCAGGGGTAAAAGTTATTCGGAGAATTATCTCAAAACGGTGCATAGTCAGCTGAGCGCGATATTTAATCACGCTGTCAGATACTACAATCTGAAAGTCAATCCTGCGGCAAGGGCGGGCACAATGGGTTCCGAACACCGAAAGGAAATGTTGTTCTGGACAAAAGAGGAGTATCTGAAATTTGCGGAAGCAGTTATGGACAAGCCGATTTCCTACTATGCTTTTGAACTTTTGTATTGGTCGGGGATAAGGCTTGGCGAACTTCTTGCCCTTACACCCGCCGACTTCGATTTTGAAAAATCGACCTTGACGATAAACAAATCTTATCAGCGTTTAAAGGGCAAAGATGTTATCACTTCACCCAAAACGCCGAAGTCAAACCGTACTATTAAAATACCCAAATTCCTTTGCGATGAGATGCAGGATTTTGTAAACATGATGTACGGGATAGAAAAAGATGAGAGGATTTTTCCAATCTCTAAAGCTTATTTGCATCACGAAATGGACAGGGGAGCAAAGAAAAGCGGGGTAAAAAGGGTTCGCATCCATGATCTCAGGCATTCGCACATAAGCCTTCTTATAGAAATGGGCTTTTCCGCTTTGGCTATTGCCGACAGGGTAGGCCATGAGAGCATAGATATTACATACCGCTATGCACACCTGTTCCCGACCAAACAAACGGAAATGGCGGACAAGTTGGATGATGAAAGGGGAATGAATTGTGGATAAGTGCAGGGATAAAAAGAACAGATGGCGAAACAGAACGATAGGTTTTCGTATGTCGGATGAAGAAAACGAGCAGTTGAACAAAATCGTTGCGGCGACTGGGCTGACGAAACAGGACTACATCATCAAGTGTTTGTTGGACAGGGAAATTGTTGTTATGCCCAATCCGAGAGTTTACTCGGCATTAAAAGGCTTGCTGCAAAATGTCTATGATGAGTTGCAGAAATTTGATAAGACCACACAGCCGGATGATGAGTTTCTGGAAACGCTGAATTTTATAACAAAAGTTTTGTATGGGATAAGAGGAGAATAATTTATTGCTGCCCCCAATTTTGCGGGGTAGCGTTTTAGGAAAGGGGATATTTTTATGAGTAAATCAAAAAGAAGTTTAGAGGAACAGATAAAAGCGGCAGACGAACGTTACTTAAAGATGTTTGAAAAGGCAAAGCAGTATGAGGAGCGCAAAAAGCAGCTTGAACGAAAGAAAAAGGAAGAGGACCGCAAAGCAAGAACGCACAGACTTATTCAGATCGGCGGTGCAGCCGAAAGCGTTCTCGGCCGTGAGTTTGAGGAAGAGGACATAATTCTTTTTACCAATTTTCTGAAACAGCAGGAGCGAAACGGCGGCTATTTTACCAAAGCTATGTCAAAGAGTGAGGCACACAGGGCCGATGAAACGGCGGCGGTTTCTTCCGATTCCTTTCGCTGATTCCCTTTTGGAAATCAAAAGGGCGCACTTACACCCGTATGTCAAGCAAAAACTAAAAAATATTTTTATTTATAGTTTTAGCCCTCAAAGTCCTGTATCTTCCATTCGACCTTAATACTCTTATCGGGGTATACATACACTTTCTCAACAAGTGCATCCGATAACTCTTGTGTCAGGGTTGTTTCTTTTGATAAATCTTTTAAAATATCTTTCAGTCTCGCTTTTGAAGCGTTATGTGCTTTTAGAGTTTCGGCAGATTTCAAGCCTATGCACTTTTGCTGCTCGTATTGTTGTATTTCGGCATTACATTGGTCTTTAAGCGTCTTAAATTCCTCGGCACTTATTTCTTCCGATACAAGTTTTTCATAAAGGCATTGTTTCTGCTGCTGGCACAGGGCTATTTTTTCGTCTATTGCGGTAAGCTGCTCCATACAGTTTCTTATGCCGTTGTCTTCTTGCTGCTCCAATGCCTTTTTATGATATACTATCATATCAAAAATCTGCTTATGCAAGGCTTCTTCCGTTATACTTAACTGATAGCAGGGTTCGTTGCCGTAAAGCCTTGTATACTTGCATTTAAAGCGGGAATTCTTGGCTTTTATATACTCCATAGAGTGGTTACAGCACCCGCAAAAAACTTTTGAACGAAGCGGATATATTCGAGTGTTTTCTCCTTTTCGCTTATATACAGGCTTTGTTTCGCTTGCTTTTCGGAATATTTCTTCCGAAATTATTGCAGGATGATGATTCGGAATTTTTACCCATTTATCCTCGGTTTTCAATATCCGCCGTTTGCTTCCTACATCCGTAACCTGTCTTTTGCCCATAACATACATACCCATATATATTTCATTTGAAAGTATATTTGCTATCGTTTCAGATTTCCAATACTTGCATTTTGAAATATCACAGCTGCTTAAGCCTTTTTGCGCTTTATATTGTATGGGCGTGGGTATGCCTTTGTCGGAAAGGTGCTTTGCTATTTGCGTTTTGGGCACGCCCTCTGTATACAGCTTAAATATTGTCCTGACATTGTCGGCTACTTCATCATCTATTATGAGTTTTTTATTTTCATCAAATTTATATCCGTAAGGATATTGTCCGGTGCAGTATTCACCGTTTCGTATTCTTATTTGCCTTGCAGTCTTGACCTTGATTGATATATCGCGGCTATAATACTCATTTATAAGATATTTGAACGCTATATTCATTCCGCCAGTATCGCCCTTGTGTTCATCGCTGTCAAAACAATCACTCACGGAAATGAACCGAACATTAAACAGCGGGAAAACCTGCTGGGTAAAGTAACCGACCTCAATGCTGTTTCTGCCGAACCTTGAAAAGTCCTTAACAAGAATACAGTTTATCTTATTAAGTTGTATATCCGACAAAAGTCGTTGTACTGCGGGTCTTTCAAAGTTTGTGCCTGTATAGCCGTTGTCCGTATATTCAACGATCTTCACATTTTGCACAGGCATTTTTTCTGCATACTCTGTAAGCAATAGCCTTTGAGATTCTATGCTGATACTCTCGCTTCTTACATCATCAATGGATAATCGAAGGTATATTGCTACTGTATAATCATTCATTGTTCCACACCTCCGTATTAAATTCATTGTCGAATGTATATTTTATTTCTATACGGTTATCGCTGTAAACCGTTATCTTATCAATAAGCGCGTCTATAAGTTTCTTTGTGAAGTTTTCGTCCTTTAAAAGAGCCGATACCATATTTTCGGTCTCACAAAACTTATCATATTCACGCTTAAGTCTGTTTTGCTTGTTTTCAATATCGTTTGCCGAGTGAACGGCATCCGATATTTTTTGTGCATATACTTCCCGCAAATCTTTATATTCTTCGGCAGTAATAATATTATTTACAAGATTTTCATATAAAGTGCTTAAATAATTACGATTTTGAGAAATATATGCTTTCAGCCTTTGAAGTTCTTTGTTTTGCTCGGCTATCCTCGATTTATCGTAAAGCAGGTCGTACAGCTTATTTTTATTATCGACAAGTATGTCTATTTGAGTGCTGAGAACTGTCAAAATAACATCGAATATCTCATCCTCGTAAATTTTGCCGGCATCACAGGTATTGCTCTTTACCTGATTTGAGACACAAAGGAAAATGTACCTGTCTTTTGTTGTTATGCGGCGTTGTCTGATTCGTATCATACTGCGACCACAGCAGCCGCATACTATCTTACCCTTAAAAATATTTTCAGTATAGGCATCTGTCAGTTTTGTTCTATGATCTTCTTTTGCCTTTACAATTCTCTGCTGTGCCTTATCAAACAATTCTTGGGATATAATAGCCTCATGGGTGCCATCGACCGTTATCCACTTATCCGAGGTTTGATTTACCCGCTTGTGGTTGCATTTTGCGGTTCTGCCCTGTACAAGTTTACCCGTATATATTTCTCTGGTTAATATATGTTCCAGTGATCTTGAAGTCCAAGCCTTAGAAACAGTATTTTTTAACACACCTTTGTAATCATAACTTCCCGGTGCGGGTATGCCGCTATTTATAAGTTTGTTGCATATACTTCTTTTGGTATTCCCACCTGCATAACTTTCAAATATCATTTTGACGATAGGTGCGGTATCGGGATTTACAATAAGTTTATGCTTGTCATTCGGGTCTTTGATATATCCGTATATTGCTCTTGCGGCAACATATTGACCCTCACGCATAGCTTGTTTTCGCTGTGTTTTTATTTTTTTGCCAATATCAAGGGCATACGCTTCGTTGATAATGTTTTTAAGATACAACATTAAGCCATTATTTGCTTTTGGATCGGCGGTGTCATAGTTATCGTTTACCGCAATAAATCTTATGTTGTGTTCTGGGAAGTATCTTTCGATATAAAAGCCCGTATCAATGCTGTTTCTGCCAAGCCTTGAAAGGTCTTTTACGACGACACAATCTATTTTGCCCGCTTCAATATCAGCCGTAAGCTTTTGAAATTCGGGTCTATTAAAGTTTGTACCCGTAGTTCCGTTGTCGATATACACACCTACGCATTGCATATCGGGATGCTGTGCAATAAAATCATCGAGTATCAACTTTTGGTTTTCAATGGAATTACCTTTGTTGCTGCTGTCCTCAACGGATAACCTGATATATTGCACTGTTCTTATACAAACAGGTGTATTTATTTCGGTTGTTTCCGATACAGCTATATTTTTTCTGCTTTTCCTTGCCATTTATACCGCCTCCGTCATATTTTCCAATACAGACAAAGCCTGTTCGTATTCATCTTCAAAGTTATAGGTTATCTGTAAATGAGTTTTGTCAAATATCTTTATGCTTACAATAAGCTGAACAACTATGTTTCGGTCTAATTCCGATATGTTTTCAAACTGTTTGAAGTGTTCTGTCCACAAAGCCTTTTTTGAAGTGTTATTCACACATTCATCAAGTTCCGACTCCAATGTTTTTATAGTATCGTTTAATTTCTGTTCGTCTTTTGAATATGTGGCTTTTAAGGCTTTGTAATCGTCTTTATCGAGAATGCCCGAAATAAAGTTTTCGTAAAGAGTAGACTTAAAATCGGCTGTCTTTTTCAGCTGTTTCTGGATCTCGGCTATCTGCGTTTTTATTCTGCCGCATCTTTCGGCATTTATCGCCGAGCTGTCAATGCCCGACAACACATCCTGCAATGAGGTCACATTTTTGATATATGCTTGTATGCTTTCGGTCACACATTCGGTCAGATCATCTTCCTTGACCATATTTTCGCCCTTGCATCCGTTCTTTTTTCCTGTGGGGCAGTAGTAGTAAAAATATTTATTCCCCTTGTAAGCGACGGTTTTTCGGGTCATACGATTGCCGCAGCAGCCGCAAATAAGCATTCCCGAAAACAGATGTAATCTGTCTGTTTTGGGAGATATTCTTGTGTCCAGCTGCATCAGCTTTTGAACAAGGTCAAAATCGTGTTTGCTGATTATAGCCTCGTGGGCGTTTTCGGTAATGAAAAGTTCGTCCTCGGAACGCTTGACAAGTTCTTTGATTTTGTAATTCGGTGTGCCTTGCTTGCCCTGAATGAGTTTACCGGTGTAGATCTCATCTTTGAGTATACGGATTATTGTAGTAGCCGACCATTTGGAATTGGCTTTGTCGCAGTAGCCGTTTCTCGGAAGAGGTATATTGTTGTCTTTCTTATATTCTCTCGGAGAAAGTACGCCCTTATCATTGAGTTGTGCCGCAATTTTATCGGCACTTATGCCGTCGATACGCATCTTGAATATATCCTTTACGATGCTTGCGGCATAATCATCAATAACGAGCCGGTTATTATTTTCTTCTGACTTTTTGTAGCCATAAACGGGTGTTGCACCCACATAATCGCCGTTTTTTCTTTTGATGTTCAATGCCGTTCTTGTTTTTATGGATATATCGCGGCAGTATTCGTCATTCATAACACCTTTGAAAGATATTGACAAATCGTTTGTTATTGCCTCTTTCGCCGTATCAATGTTATCGTTTATGGCAATGAAGCGTACACCCAATGCAGGAAAAACTTTCCGCAGGTATGTAAATGTTTCGTTGTATTCTCTGCCCAGCCTTGAAAGGTCTTTTACTATAACGCAGTTTATTTTACCGCTTTTAATATCTTCTATCATTTCCTTGAACGCAGGGCGGTCAAATACGATGCCCGAATATCCGTCATCGACTTTAACATCTACGACCTCAATATCTGGATTTTTCTTGACAAATTCTTCAATATATTTCTTTTGGTTTGTAATACTGTCGCTTTCGCAGGTCCTATCGTCTGTATAAGAAAGTCTGACATAGTTTATTGCATAGTATTTTGGCATAAAAAAACCTCCTATAATTTTACGGCATAGTCCCGCAAAATCAAGGAGATTTGAGTTTGAATTATTATATTCAGTTCTTTTTCCAAGATTTATTGTACCATAGCTTTGCGGAATATGCAAGTATTATTTTACGATTTGCTTTCGCAAACGCTTCTCAGCTGATCTTCCATATAAAAACCGTTGTTTGTGTACTTTGAATTAACGATAAATTTGCCGCACTTATATATGTATGGGTTTTTCATCTGCTTGATAAACTCTTTTATGCGGTCTTTCTTGCTTAACTCCTTGTTTACGTTGACGTCATTGATGTCGGTCAAGCTGTCTTTCGGAACATTTAAAAAGTTCGTGTATTTTATAGATATAACCGTATTCATAACAGTTACCCCCTTTCTTTGGAATATATGCTTAATAGCACAAATCAAAAAATCATATACATTAAATTGATTTTCTGGTTTCTGATATTAGAATAAAAAACATTACGGGCGGCAGCTTGCGAAACTGCTCCATAGGATCTACACCTTTCCGACTATATCGAAACCACACTCATTGCCTGTGACGCTCTTAACGCTCGGACTGTGACTGTGCGGAAGTATCATTGTCCCCTTATAAGGTCATTGCCCACAAATAGCATTTGTATTACGGCAGAATGTTTATCGCTCGTTCCATAATAAATAACGGAAGTCTTGGCGTATTTGCCGCACGGCTCACTTATAAAGGAATGTACCCGTTTTGTTGTTATGCTACATCGCCGTTATCTTGCGAGTTTTCTTTTTCAAAGTTCATTTATTTATTCATAAGAGTTTTTAAGATCAAAAACAGTTTTAAAAAATCTGCTCCAATTTAACCCTTACACTATACGTCCAAAAAAGGGCATTTTGCGGAGTAGTTTTTTAAAAAATTCTGAAAAATTTTTTTATTTTTTTTCGTGCAGCTTCTATACTGTCGTGAACGGCACGGCGGTCAACAAGTTCCAAGTCCGCTATTTGACGTTCAGACAAACCTTTAAGAACGTGAAGCAGCAATCTGCGTCTTTGATTTTCAGTCAATTTTGTCAGCAAAATCGTGTGAAGTTCTTTTTTTATCTGTATATTTTCGATCTGTTCAAAAAACTCTTCCTCTAATGTTTTTGTTGAGACCCAATTACCCGCATCCTCTCCGTCGAGAGTAGCCTTAATATATTTGTAGTAGTGCATATCCGACACATCTTCTTCGTGGTAAAGCTCGTTTGATATTGCTTTTAATTCCTTAAATGCTTCTTCCGTAAAGGTCGGGTCTGTTGCCGATATATCTTCAAATCTGATTTCCGTTATACTTTCATCTGCATATTTGTATACTATGCCTTTGCTGTACTTATTCATTCCATAATTTGATTTTCTGTAATTTTTAGCCATTTTATTTTCCTCCGAAATTTGAATTGATTGATTTGTTCCAAGTTCAAATCTCGGAGGGCGGCGATCTTGCACTCCTCATTTTGTGTTCTCCTTATGCGCTGTCACAACTTTTGGCATAGCCAAAAGCCAATTGCTGTGCAATTGTCCGCATCTATCTTTGCGGTTGAATTAAACAACGCAGGAAAGACCGCCATCACAAAATAGGATAAAAAAAGAGCCGAAAAGAACATACACGCATAGAGAGAACAGCCAATATCAAACGATATTGACTTAAATGCTGTTCTCTCCGGCTATTTGGTAGTTCACTTTCGACTCCGTTGCTCGGTAGCAGAATTTTTATATATTAAGTTTTAAAAAACAGAATTGTTCAAAGTGTCATTCGGTATGGTTTTATTGATAGACGAATGATTTATCGACACGATAACAAAGCGGCGTTCACTCCGGCTATTTGGTAACTCACTCTCGGCTCCGTTGCTCGGTAGCTGAACACAAATATCATATCAACGTTTCACTTTAGGAGAACCCCCTCCGGCTATTTGGTAACTCACATTCGGCTCACTTGCTCGGTAGCCGGATTCCCCTTTATATATTGATCTATATTTTTCTCATAGGGATGTCCTTACATTGATTTGGGGTTAGGTCTATTTCAACTATTTTTTTGCAGGATTGGCATTTAATAGTGATCAACATTTCTCCCAACCATTTTCCTGTAATATCAAATAATCTTCTTTTGCACTCAGGGCATTTTATATTTCTCATAAGCCATTACTCCTTTAATAAATATTTACCGACATTATAACGCGACCTTTGTATTCTTTGTCCAACGCAGTACGAGAGAGTTTATACGTTCCGTCATCTTTCAAGTATACGTTTATCATACCCTCATCAAAATCGAGGTCAGAATCTACAAATAAAATCGAATCTTCCACGATACCAAAGTAAAAAAAGTTACTGTCGCCATTAGTCATAATACAGAAAATTGAGTCCTTGCATTCAAATCCGTCAATGCCTAAAACATTGCTGCCAATGCAGGGGGAATGTTTTTCCAAAATTGAATTATCCATTGTGTACCTCCTAAATCAATAATATCCGAAATTTTGTTCTATTCGCGAACAAATTTATTATACTACTCGAAATAATGTTTGTCAATATTTTTCTTTGCGTTTGTGAAATTTTTTCTTGCGTTAAGGCAAGAAGTGTGTTATAATGAATTCACATTACGGAAAGGGCGTGAAAGATGTGGCAGATTTTGTGTCGAGACTTCAAGAAATAATGGAAGATACGGGGACAACTGTTACCGAACTTTCAATTAAAACAGGTATTGGGGCTTCATCTATCAGCAGATATATTTCGGGTAGATTTGAACCGAAACAAGATAAACTGAACAAAATTGCAGAGGCTTTGGATGTAAATCCCGCTTGGTTGATGGGAGAAGATGTTCCAAAGAAAAAAACTGATTTTTATTACAATAATATACTTCCGTTGGTTACAAAAAAAGTCCCAATGCTTGGAGAGATCGCCTGCGGCGAACCTATATTTGCTGATGAGGAACACGGTATATACTGTGAAACAAATGTAATTCAGGCAGATTTTTGTCTCCGCTGTAAAGGAGATAGTATGATAAATGCACGCATATATGACGGGGATATTGTTTTTATCAAGCAGCAAGATTCTGTTGATAACGGCGAAATAGCAGCTATAATCATAGAAAACGAAGCAACATTGAAAAGAGTTTACTACTATTCCGAGCAGGACCTCTTGATATTAAGGGCTGAAAATTCTAAATATAACGATATGATTTATCAGAAACGAGACCTTGACAGTATCAGAATTCTTGGCAAGGCGATAGCTTTTCAAGCAAACATTATTTAATTTCGTTTTTTTTATTTAAAAGTCCATAATTATTTGAAATGATACTGTCTTTTTTTATAAGACAGACTAATTTGAAAAAACCCGCTTAAAAAGCGGGCTTTCAGAGGTCTAACTTTCTTTTTTGTAAACATAGCGAGTGGCTTGCCGTTTGGGTATTTTGATATTGTGAAAATCACAAATTCCCAATACACCCCCATACAGGCAAGCCTCTCACCGTTTATTAGGTTTTCGACCTAAGACCCGATTGGTAGCGACCCCAAACCCCGATGTTTTGCTTTGCAAAAATATTTGAGTGATTTTATCGATAAAGGAAGTGATAATATGCCACCGAAGGCACAAATCAGAGAAGTTGACGGAATAAAATATAAGCTGACGATCAAAGATGTTATGGAATTGCATCTTCGTGTTGATAAGGACGGAAATATATCGGTATCAGCCAATAAATATTATTCCTTGCAGGAGATAGATAAATTCGTCAGCAGTAATGCCGACAAGATAAAAAAATACATTGATAAAATGGCTGTTCAATCCGAGAGATGTTTGTTTCCGCCCGTCATTTCGGACGGTTCTGAATTCTATTTTTTAGGCAAGAAAAGGCGTATATCCTTAACGGGAAAGCCCGACTCAGCTTTGGACGGAGATACGCTTTATCTTTCAAAAACAGCCGAGAAAACACTTGAAATAGCCTTTAGAAAATGGGTATCGTCGCAGGCAACAGAAATACTTTTTAAGAATGTGAATATGGTCTATAAAAACTTTGAAAAATACAGCGTTCCATATCCGCAGATAGCGATCAAGCCTTTAAAAAGTCAATGGGGAAACTGTCAGCCCGCAACAGGAAAAATAACGCTTAATCTGTTCTTGCTTGAAGCACCGCCCGAATGTATTTACTACGTTGTGGTACACGAGTTTTCACATTTCCTGCACCCAAACCATTCAAAGTATTTTTGGGGTGTTGTATCGCAATTTGTACCCGATTATAAAGTGAAAAGAAAGATATTAAGAGAATACCCGACAATGTAAAAAATGCACAGCGTATCAATGATACTTACTGTGCATTTTTTGAAAGGAATGTGATTATTTCTTTCTTGGTGATTTCTTTACCGTTGACGGCTTGCTTGATGATTTTACCGCCGATTTTTCCGATGTTTTTCTTGCCTTTGGAATGGTGGCAAGTGCGGTCTTTAATATTGCGATCTTCTTGTTGTTTCCATAGAAACCGAGTTTGTCGGTCATTTTGTTTTCAAGTGCATAAACAAGGTCATCACCCGATATGTTCAGGGAAATATCATTGTCCTTGTAATCGTAGGGCTGAACATCCATTTTGCCGTCAAAAATTACGGCATAAAAAGAACCTTGTCCTTCGCCGAAAATGTTAAACTGTACGGCAATAAATTCCTTGACATCCTTTGTCTTTGCTTTAAGCAAGCGTTCTTTTGACTTTTCAAAAATTTCTTCGTAGGTCATAGCATAATTCCTTTCTGATTTTTTATCCGAACTTTTTTCTTTATTTTACACCTATATTATTTGTTCTGTCAAGTATATCTCTTTCTGCTTCATACAAATATTTTTCTAATTCCAAAAAGGTAGTGAGCGAGGAAATATAATTTTGATAGAAGTTATATTCTGCTCTATTTTTAAATTTGTATAAAAACCCTTTGGCCTCTATCGCGTCGGCTTTGGTTTTATAATACTCGATTTCTTTGGCTTTTGAATTGATATAGGTGTCGAATTCTGTTTTGCATTCACCGGGCCGAAAGTTAGGAATGGGCTTGTAATCTACAAAATCATTGTCTGATTTCGGGGTATCATCCAAAAATCGGGGCAAGAAATAATTGAAACTGTCATCCATATCGTCAGCTATATTACCTATTATTAACCACATAATCAAACAGGACCAAAACAGATAAGGATTGCTTAATTTTATCGCCGCCACAATGGAAACAGCTTCCAATTTTGCAATGAACCTCAAATCGTTAATTGTTTGAAATTTTTTTGGATATTTAAACCATATTTCCTCCGAACGTTTATAAAACATAAGTCTTTACCTCCGTTTTTTATGTATTATTTCGCAATCGGATTATATCACAAAAAAATATCCTGTGCCGTTAAATGTCGTAAACTACATATTTTTTGTCGTATCCTGCAAAAACTATTGTTTATATCTGTTAGAATACTCATTTTTCAGTCAATTCTTGATACAGTTTCATTAGTTCCGCAACACATTCGCTTTCGGTCATTTTTGTGCTGAACCCATAAGCAACCATAACAGCACGGTCGTTATTTTGATGTGCTTTGCGTAATTCAGGCGGCATTGCAAGTTCATCGTATAAATCGGCGAGTGAACAATCGGGATATAAGGCACGGGCATCAAGAATTGCTTGTGCGGTTTGCTCAATTTTTGTTTTTTGTTCGGGTGTTGGGTTGCACCACGGGAAATTATTGTAAACTATATCTTTTGAATAACGATACCTCATTTCAAGTCTCCCACAAACGGTGCGTACCCATGCCATATGCACATTTGAAATCAATATACCAAAATGATATATAGTAGCATTAGGAATAATCATATTAGCATCTCCACAAATTACATCTGAATGCATATAACCAAGTGGTATATATTTTCGATTTTCTGACGAATGTCTTGGGACGATTAAATAATCATCATCCGGTTGCCGGATTTCTCCGAAAAGGAATGGAATATCTGCCAATTTTTTAGTTGAAGCTCTCGTGCTTTCTGAACGTATTTTTTTAACATTTTGAATTGCATTTACTACCGGCGGTATAGAATTTATAATTTTTGGTGAAATATCTTTAAGCCAAAGGCACCATCGTTCTTTATTATGCAAAAATTCTGTTGCCCCTACAAATTTTTTAAATAATGGTTCGGCACTCGGATATTTTTTTATTATTGTATTTTTTTCATCGGTAGAGAAATCAGATAAAAATCCATTATCATTAGGCATACTTCCAAAATCCATTTTTGATACGTTACAAATAGGTTGTTTTCTTTTTGATATAAAAACATTATCTGCTTCTACAAGATATCCATTGATATTCTTTACTATTTTTTCTGTACCGGTATCAAAAAGTCTTTTTTCAATAGCCTTCATTGACTTGCTAAATCCGACTATCACACAATGAACGTGAGCCTTTAAACTTGCTTCACTATCCCATCTGAATGTTCTATAGGCAAAGTCAATGTGTACACCATTTTCAAATAATTTTTTCCAAAGAATAGCAACCTGTTCACCTTGAGTAATTGAATTAGTTGAAACAAGTGCTGTTCGGATATTTGTTCCTGTAATCAATTCAGCAGCTTTTTTATACCAACAGCAAACATAGTCTAAATTCCCGTTGTTTTTTGTATCATCAAAGATTTTCAATACTTCGCTCTTTTGAGCATCTGACATTAGTCTTGCACCCACAAACGGTGGATTACCCATAATATAATTCAATTCCGTTTTAGGCACAACGCCTTCCCAATCAACACGCAGGGCATTGCCCTCAACGATATTTGCATAAGATTTCAACGGCAGAAAATTAAGGCTCATATGTACAATATCTTCCGTTTCTTTCATCATTTGGCTTTCGGCGATCCATAAAGCTGTCTTTGCAACAGAAACGGCAAAATCATTTATTTCTATGCCATAGAACTGACCTATCGAAACCTTGATAGGGTTTAACAGTCCCATAACTATTTGTCCTCGGTGAAGCGTAGATATAACATCGTTTTCCAAACGCCGCAATGATATATAAGTTTCGGTCAAGAAATTTCCCGACCCACAGGCAGGGTCTAAAAATTTCAATCCCGACAGCTTATCTTGGAAGTCCCGCAATCGCTTTTCGAGATTTTTTACGGTTTTTATTTCCTTTATTTCTTCAAGTTCCTTTTTCAAATCATTGTAGAAAAGCGGGTCTATGACCTTATGTATATTTTCTATGCTTGTGTAGTGCATACCGCCCGACCGTCTTGTTTCGGGGTTCAATGTACTTTCAAATACCGCACCGAAAATAGTGGGGCTTATTTCAGACCAATTAAAGCCGTTGCTTGCTTTATTCAGCAGCAAGTCTCTTATCTCGTCTGTAAAGTGCGGAATTTCTATATTTTCGTCGCTGAATAAATTGCCGTTGACATAAGGGAATTGTGCCAGATCTTCGTCTAAATATGGGTCACGGTCATCTTCTTTTGTATCAAGCACTTGGAATAGATCTATCAATGCACGCCGCATATCTTTTACTTTAAATTCCGACATATAATCGTGGAACATTGTGTGCTTGCCGAATATCCCCGCATTTTCGGCATAAAGGCAAAATACAAGCCTTACGCAAAGCATATTCAAACTGCGCAGGCTATATTCATTTGTGGGGTCCTTATATTGCTTTAAAAACGCATCATAAAGCAAGCCGACAATTTCGCCTGCTTGTATGGACAATTCCATTTCTCGCTGTAAGTGTACATTTTTGTTATCCACAAGGAATGAAAGGCGGTAATAATCTTTTTCAAGATTTTCAAGTAAAATTTCTTCGGGTTCGCCTTTCGGGTTATCCATATCATAGACAAGGAAGTTTGAAAAATTACAAGTAATTACCCAACGAGGATGTTTTGAAACGGGCAGTTCCGTTATATATCGTTTTGCCTGTTGAAATGGATTAAGCATTGTACCGTCTGATTGTCTTATCGGTTTTTTCAAGTCTTTGCCAAGCGCCTTTTGCTCGATCAAAACCTTTGTATCGGCAATATACCCGTCAATAAAACTTGTATGACCGAGAAAAACTCTGTCCTCAAAGCTGATGTAATCTTCGGGATGTTCTATGCCGTAAACATCACGCAAAAGCGACAGCCAAAATTTCTGACTTTCGCCTTTTTCATCGCCTTTGCCTTTCCAATATGCCGCAAACGCTTTCGCAGCCTTTTGTTGTTCTTTATCTGTCATCTTCTGCACCCTCCGCAAGATTTATTATCTCTTTTCCTTGTTTTTCTGCGTATTTCATTGTTTGATATGCACCGCCCTTGTTGCGTTCCACAAAGAAAACCACCAAATCCGACCTGTCTACCATATATCTGTTGCGTACTTGTATAGCCGATTTAGGGTGGACTTTTACGCTGTCGGGGCAGACCTCGATATTATCATAATATTTGTCAAATTCTTTCGCATTTTTGGTGTATTCGGCTTTTTCGTAGGGCATAACCCAAGTCAAGCCTATCCTTGCCTTGCCTATATCCCGCCTTATTCGCTGCGTTACAGATGATACAAGGGTATCAAAATCTCCATCACGACCCACCAAAATGTCAACATAAGGGTTATCCTTTACCGCCTTATAGATAATTTCCTCGACCTTGCTTTCGTAGCGGAAGAAATAGTCTATCTCCCGATGCCCGAAAAAAGAGATCGTATAGATGTAGAACATAAAACCACCCCCCTCGGCTTTCATTTTGTATGATTTATCGGAGTGCGTTTTGGACAAAAAAATAAAGGTCTTTCATATTGACCTTTTACTAAATTTTTCTTATAATGTTATATATAAAGTTGTTCGATATGTATAAATGAAATTCAGTCCTAAAAATCATACTTTATGATACTTTTAGGGCAGTTTTCCGTCTTTTTTCAGTTTGTTCAGCATACGATGAAAGGTGCTTCTTGAACAGCCTATTATCCCGGCGGTTTCGTCACGGCTTATTTCATTATTTCTATATCTCATAATTACATCAAGGTAATTTTCAGGGTTATATTTTGTCGGTCTGCCGAATTTAACACCTCTCGCCTTTGCCGCAGCTATGCCTTCCGCTTGCCTTTGGCGGATGTTTTCACGTTCGTTCTGTGCTACAAAGGAGAGAAGCTGAAGCACAATATCCGAGATAAGCGTGCCTATTAAGTCCTTGTGAGATGTTGTGTCAAGGAGGGGAATGTCAAGCACAACAATATCCGCGCCAATATCCTTTGTTATATGCCGCCATTGTTCGATTATCTCCTCGTAGTTTCTGCCCAGCCTGTCAATGCTTTTTATAACAAGAATATCGCCTTTTTTCAGCTTTTTGATCATACGCTTGTAATTTTTGCGTTCAAAGTCCCTGCCGCTTTGCTTATCGGTGTAGATGTGCATTGGTGGTACACCATACTCAGTAAGGGCGATGATTTGTCTATCTTCGTTTTGCTGTATTGTGCTGACCCGTGCATATCCGAAATATTTGTTTTTCATTTTATACCTCTTTCCTCGCCGTAATCATAGGCGATATAATTATTTTCACATATAATGATATAGAAAATACATATCGGGATAAAATGATATTTTAAATTTAGACAAATAAAAAACAGCTATATCATAATGCCGAAACATTTGATATAGCTGTTGTATTCGATAGCTTTTTATTTATTGTTTTGCCTTTAATATAACTTTTTATATAAAGAGATAATTATTTATCGGGCTATTGATTAAATATTATCTATTGTTTGTTTTTCTGTTCGGCAGGTAATTCAAATGTACTTATCAAAGCTTTTTGAAGAATAAAAGCCGCATCACTTGCTGTTATATTATTATCACAGTCAACATCAATATACTTAATTGGTGTGTTTGTCTTTTTTTCGACGGGGACTTCAAATGTACTGATAAGAGCCTTTTGTAATACAAAAGCCGCATCGCTTGCTGTTATCGCATTATCGGCATCGGCATCGCCGAACAAAAATTCTTCATTTAAAACCGATTTGTTTGTTTTAAACTCTTTCGTTTCGCCGTAGTACCTTTTACCGTCTATCATAGCAGCAGCACGCCAATAGTATTTTGTGTCTGGTTTCAATGGATAATAATCAAATGAAGTCTCATAAGCTATCGGATTTCCTTTACCTATTGTTATATCGCCAATTCCCTCCATTTCTTTTGCGTATACCATAAATAATGTTGTCGAATCATCGGGGCGTTCTGTACTTATTTGGAAACCGTAATTATCAGGTTTTGATTTTGTGTAACCAACACTGCCAGTCAACAATACATTAGTATCGCTGATGTTTTTTGCTTCTCCACTCTTTACTGAAATTTTAGGTGAAGCATTATCGTATTCGATTACTAAATAACAGCCTTGTTGATTAAAGAAATCATTCCAAGTTCCCTCCGGTTTTATCGCTCCATAATCTTCATTAAAATCATTGTTGGGTTCGCCTTCATTCCAATTTGTATAAACAACTTCTTCGTTGGTTGCCCATTTGAAGGTGCCTTCTGATTCCGTATCGGTAAATGCAAGCCAAGACCATCCTTTTATATTGCTTGCAACAAACGAATTTTCTTCGGCAGACGAGAGCGTAACCAAATGACCGCCTTGTTTTCCTGCATAGTATTCAGCAACAGAAAACGGCATAAGATTATTATAGAATTCATATTTGTTATCGCCAAAAGAATCTACTTTTTCAATTTGTATTGATGATGTTTCTATCTCTAAAATAAAACCAAATTGTTGTAGCAATCCAAGATTGCATATATCATTCGGGGCATCATTCCATTTATCTCCATACCAAATATGAACATAATCTTCATCTCCTGCATTATCAGGCTGACCATCTCCCCAATATGTAAATGAACATTGCTCTCCGTTGCTCCAAGTGAAAACGCCCTCATTTTCAAAATCATTCAGTCCAACCCAATAGTTTTCATTGGTATCTAAATGTTTCATAATTTCATCATTTTCGGATTGACTTGTTATGGATACCAAATGTCCGCCCATTTGTTTACATAATTCGTTTGCATCAGTCCATTTCATAGCATTATTATACACTGCATAAACACTTCCGTTGTATTCAAAAATGTCTTTAGGGACATAGTTGTAATACGGCTGAATATTTTGCCAATCAGGTATGGACACACTTGTTACATTATGGTTTTGATCCCAAGCGTATATATGGGTCATATATTGACCGTATTCATTATTATGATCGCTAATTTTTACGCGATACCATGCAGTAACGGAATTGCTGTTTACATTTTCGCTGTACAAGTGCCAAACCAAGTCATCTTGACCATTGTTATCTGTCCAAGTAGGGAATTCTACTCTTTCTATACCGTTATTATCTGTAATGTCACAATATACTGTATATCCGTCGTTTGTTATATTGATGACGTGTACATTGCTTATAATTGGTGCTTCGTCCTCTAAAAAAACTATAATAGCATCGCCCTGATATGAACCTTGATTTGAATTTTGATCCCAAGCATATATATGTGTAATATATTTTCCTAATTCATTGTTATGTTCACTTCTGTTTACTCTAAAACTAATATTTGCGGAAGATACATTCATATTTTCACTATATGTATGCCAAGTAAGATCGTCTTGCCCATTATTGTCTGTCCATGTGGGAAATTGTACTAACCCTATAGCTCTATTATCTGTTATTGTACAATTAACTGTATAGCCATCTTTTGTAACATCCGAAACTGAAATATTACTTATTACCGGCGGTTCAATGTCTCCGGGTGTTGTAAAGGATTTTACTTCTCCTTTATACAAAGTGCCACTTACCACAGCATAGCATTGATAGTAATATGTTGTACCGGGAGATAGTGTTGTTCCGTATTTGTTACAACCAAACCACATATTTACCGGGCTTTTATTGTTATTTATGGAATCTTTTGCTATAACAGACATATTATCGGGTGATGTCCCTAAATATACACCCGCTTCTGTTGCTGTCCCACTACTGAATGTAACATAACCGTTTAATGTTGCATTTGTTTCGGTTATGTTGGTTGCATCTGTGGTATAGCAAGTTGCATTGGATATGGGTATACTATGATCGTGAGGATAATGGCTTGCTGCAGAGTTGGGAGCTATCGAAAGATTATAACCCATGGCTCTAAATTCGCAATAAGGATCATGTCCGCTCCATTCAAAGTGAAGATGATATCCGGTTGCTGCACCTGTTTTTCCGACATACCCTATTTGAGTTCCGGCTGAAACAAACGAACCGACACCTTGTAAACCTAAATCACGCATATGACCATAATAACTGTATGAACCATCGGTATGCTTAATTACTACATGATTACCGCTTCCGTCTAAATACTTATTAATATATATTGTACCGTCCATGATGGCATATATTGGCGTGTTAGCAGAAGCGGCAATATCCATTAGACAATATGGTTCAGAATGACCATTTGTATCTTTTTTTAAAACCCATCTTGTAAGATATGATTCATGATATGGTTTAGTATAATTATAATATCTATCCAATACCGTAACTAAGTAACTTCCGTTTGATGGTAGTGGAAAGTATACACTTGTACCAAAAACTGAAATATTCGATTCAGACGCATCAATACCCGACTCAGAGGTCGTTGTGTCTATTGCATTTGAAAAATCATTATAAATTTCAAGTGCATTACTTTCGCTTGTTTCTTCAGCATACGGCACTAAAAAGTTTGTCAATATTAGTGAAACCGCCAAAATTATACTTGTAAATTTCTGTATTCTTTTTTTACCCATATTCATCATCCTTTCTGTACAATTTAGGATTATTTATACGTTTAAGCAAATTAGACGATAAAAATCATATACACTTTTGCTAAACCGTTTCTTGCGCTATAGGTATCGGTATATTATTCATTGCCGCAGTACACATAACTATCCAAACCGTTGTATCTAATATGTGCTACCTTGGTTTCACTGTTCCATGATATATCTGCTCCAAGCACATCAGAAACAGCCCTTAAAGGAATATAAAATTGGTCATTTATTATTGTTTGTGGCACATCAAGATATATAGTGGTTCTTACCGGCAAACCGAATGAATCTGAACTTACAACATCAATGCAGTCGTACCCCTTAGGTATATGAATGGTAACTTTACCATCTGCAACAAGTGCCTCCTGTGCTAATGAATCCCATCTTACATTAAGTCCAAGTTCTTCAAATGCACCTCTAACGGGTACAAGAGTTCTGCCATCAACGATTTTGCCGGTTGCTGCATAAACTGATGTCGCCGTTGAAAAAACTGTAAGTATCGATACTGTAAGTGTAATAAATTTTTTCATTTTCGTTCACTCCTATCTCAATATTAGTGTGGGAACAGGTGTATAAAACCTGCCCCCACATTTGGATTATTTAATGGTTTTTGTATATTGCGGTTTTCGTTTCTGTGTCCCAATCTACATCTACACCAAGCACAGTGCCTAAAGCTCTGAACGGGATAAACATTCTATTATCAGTTATTTCAGCGGTTACGCCGTAATCCATAGAATAATCCTTACCGTCAACATTAACAATATTGCTGCCTGCTGTAAATTTTATTGTCCTGTTATTAGCAAGAATAGTAGCTGTCTTTGTTTCTGCGTTCCAAGCAATATTATTATTTCTATCGGCATTAGTTAAATCGCCACCGCTGACAGCAATCGTTACAAAGCGCAACGGTACAAGTGTAGAATTTGATGAAGCTTGAATATATGGTGCAACATCCATTTCATAACTACCATAGCCAACGCTAACTGCTTTACTGCCTATCGTTACTCTAACAGTATTATTGAGTGTAGGCTCGGTTATGTTATTTGGGGTTGTTGTATCAGGTTCTGTGGGCTTTTCTTCGATTACATCAGAGGTGTCCTTCTTCCAACCTGCGTATAATGTAAATGATTTTGTTACCTTGGTACTGAAAGAATATTTATCCAAGCAGTATCTATCGGTATACCAACCTGTAAATACATATCCTATTTTTGTAGGCTTAGTTGGCTCAGAAACAGTTTCGTTTTTCTTTACAGATTGACTTGTAATCTTGCTTCCACCGTTAGATTCAAATTTTACAGTATAGGTTGCTGTGACGGAACCGCCACCTCCGCCTCCTCCACCTCCGCCGCTTGAACTGCGAGATGTTGATTTGGTTGTTGTTTCTGTTGTTGTCTCAGTTACCTTGTTAGGATCGGCTTCAAATACTCCAACAATATTCTTATCTTCTATTACCATAAAACGATATTCTGAATCCGTTGAAACGAACTGATCATCTTCATACCAACCTTTGAATATATAACCATCATTTGAAACCGCTTCAATAACAATATAATCTCCTGCATTAACTATACCACCGCCAAATACTGTACCCATAATTTTATTATTTGAAGAAATATCAACACAAACATTGTTTTCAGTCACTTCTTTACCACTTATATCGAGATCCGCCACAAAAGTTTCGCTATCCTTTTTAAGAGAATATATAACCGTGCTTCCTGTACCGTCATATGAATCAAGAGCTGATTTATCGTATTCGGGTACTTCGGCAACAAGAACATCACCTTCTTCTATTGGTATATTATAGTAGTTTACAATACGAGTGTAATTACCAATATTAGGATCAAATTCATTAATAGTATAATTTACATTTCCGATATCTGTAGCTTCTATTTTTATATTATAATCTGTATCGGAAGGAAGATAAAATATCTTATCACCATTTTCATCTATAGATGAAACAATAGAACTGCCATTTATTTCCTGAGGAATATCATTAGCTATTTTTGCAACAACATTTCCCGCTTCATCTATTACCTCACAATCAACAGGACATTTTATCCTTGCAACTCTATACTTTCCGCATACATCATATAAACCACCACATTCATCAAACTTATAGTCTGCTGAGTATTTGCCATCTTTTAATTTAATAGGTGTATCTGTGTAATTATCATCCATTGCACGCATCCAAGCAAAGCATAAGTTAGGATTATGTGCCGAACCAATACTATCGAGATTCATTAATAATGTAGCTGTCTTATTGGGATCATGCTTTCCATACTTATACAAAAAATCCACAATAAAGTTTACAGACGAATTTAGTTTATTTTTATCATAAGTCACTGTTGTATAGTTTTTAAAACCATTCTCAATCACTTCATCAATCGTTGTAATGCGATTATCGGAATCGGCAAAAAGAATCGGTACAACTACATCTTCTAACCATCTAAGTTTATAGTGTGCTTTAAGTCTCTCTTGATCATCATAATCAGCGCCGAAATATAAATCCAATATATATGATATTGGTTCTTGGTATGAATCTTTGAAGTTTTTTCTTGTTTTTATTTGAGATGTAGTCATGTCATTAATCAATTCGTCTAAATATACGGATTGATTTTTCTTATTTGTATAACTATCAATAAAAACTAAAGCTCTATTCAGCGGTGATGTCGGCATCTTTAGTTTATCAAAATCAATATCAATGTTATTGAATCCATCTACAGAATAGCCTGAATAATCAGGTAAATCTCGAAGTTGATTTAACATTAATGCTTTATATTTTGAATAATATACTGTGTTTTCGTTTGAAGGGAGAATTATATCTATTCCGTATCTATCAAATCCTAATTTTGCCATTGCAACTTTTGGAACAGGATCATTCGGATTTACAATATTGAAAATGTTATTATATTTCTCCTCTCGTGGATTATTAGCCTTTATCTCGCCCATTGGTGTTTCAAAACAATATGCATACAGATCTTTAGATGATAAGTTAACATTATTGCCAAGATTATAGTTATTATCAAGTGCCCCTGCTGTTAGATTTGCTGTTGCTGCAGCTCGGCTATATCCTGTAATCCATATTTTTACATCACCAGAAATATTGTTTTTTACAATATATTCTGTCAGAAAATTTAAGACATTATCTTTCGCTTCTGAAAATCCATCTGCTTGTCCATTTTCTCCAATACGAAAATTACTTGCCCATTCACGTTCATAATTAGCACCTCTTACAGCTACAGCTATAAGTGTGTATTTTTTTTCGTTATCTTCAATAACTTTGCTTGCGATAGCGACACCAATAGATTTATCTGTAGGTCTATGATAACTATCAAATCCACCCTCAAGATCTTTATTTGTACTATATTTCTTAAATCCAAGTTCAGAAATAAGTAATTGTTCAACATTTTTACTTTTGTTTGTATAATTTGTTCCTATATCACCAGATCCAAAAGCTGACATTGCAAGGCAAAGCGACATTGTTGCAAGATTAGGATTATAACTTTCCATACCTTTATTTGAAGGGGTCATAAAATATGAATCATTATAATGATATTGACTCGTTACATTTGTTGGTATTCCATTAATTGAGGATGCATAGTTAAACTCACCATTTTTAATGATACACATATATGGTTCATCCTCATTGATATTAGTATTGTCTATTCTGTACGGATTTGCTATGCTACCATCACCAGATACGAAATTTAAGTTTTCTGTGTTTAAATAAAATGCAGGTCTTATTCCGCGCGGAAGAATAGTTGGGCTTGACTGGATTTTCGTTTTTGAAACATCCCTTACATATGCATTATTATATGGTGTTCTTAAATAATAGGTCCACGGACTGCTATGTGATAAACTGCTGTAGTTATCGTTTGCTTCTTCTAATGCTATCGTAGGATAACCTATGTAATAGTCTCCTAAATTATCATAAACTTCCTTTAGTTGCTTAATATCTAACAAAAACATCCTATCAGAAGAATATTCACAATATGCATTTTCATAATTCTGCATAACATTTTGTAAGTCGTCATTATACAATATAGGATTATCATTTCCCTGTTGTGAGTATTCATATTTTGTCAAAAGTTGTTTTTGATTAACGGTTTTTATCAAATTAAGTTCGCTATCTGTAAACCCTTTCAAAAAACCATAATCATCAGAGTAGTTTGAGTCATTTCCACAACTCCATATAATTTCATTCATAGGAAGATTGCTATTAAGCCAATCACGTATATTACTATCACCCCAATAGCTTGATCCCCCTCCTGTTCTATCATTATATCCCTTAATAATATTTCCGTAGCCTCTGCCATGACTGCCTGTTGTAATATTTCCTTTATTATCAAAATATTTTATGCAAAGAATTCCATCACTTAAAATTAGTGCGCCATTTTCATCATCTGCAACATAACGCCATAAAATATCTTCACCAAGATAATTTCCAATAGATAAGTAATCACCTATACTAAGATTTGTAGCTTGCGGATTATCAACATATTTTATTCCATCCGAAGTCCAATACCATTCTCTATTATCATTGCCACCCGGAAATACTACATATCCACCATCAGTAGTTGCATAAGTATTTACTTCTTCATCGTATGTCTCTATTGAAGTTCCTGAAATGGTTTCATCAACAATAGATATATCGTTTCCGTTTGTTTCTTGTGCGTAAGGAAAGCTAACATTAGTTAAAACAAATGAAAGTGTCAAAGCGAAACTTATAAATCTGTTTGTTATATTTCTTTTTAAATATCTGTTCATAAACATCTCCCTTTCTGTTTGGTTTAGAATTGAATAAAGGTTTAAGCAGCATTTATATAAAACTCAATATACAGCTTTCCGTCTTTAATAAAACTCCTTCCGTTTTCATGAGTCAATACATTTGATAAATCATTTGCCCCAACATAGAGAGAATTATTAATAATTTGAGGAGTAACTGTTGTGTAAAAACTATACTGATCCATTGTCTTGCCATTTATGGAAGGATTACTGTAATCTATTCTGTTTCTGCCAGCCTGAACAGCAACAGCGTTTATTGAGCAACCGACAAAATACTGACCCTCACGCGGAAGATAGCATTTTGTTAATTTGGATTCAGGGATATATTCAAGCTTACCGTTTACAGCATTTATAGCGTCTCTCAACTTTACCATACATACGCCATCTTTGTATATATATTCCGTAGTTCTAATAAAGCAAGATGCATCATGACCATATAATTCGCCCGAAGGCAGAGTATCACTATTTCCTATGGTGTTTCCATAATAATCGTGAAATTCCATATACAGATCTGTATTTGCATAAGCTAATGAAGTATTCGCAACTATTGCCGTACACATTATAAAACAATAAATAAATTTTTTCATATAAATCAATCCTTTCATTTTATTATTATAATAGTTATCCTATAAATGTTGCCGTTCTTGTACCCGCATCCCAATTTACACTAACGCCAAAGGCTTCTCCAACCGTTCTGAAAGGTAAATAAACTCTTCCGTCAACTATTTCGGGAGACGCTCCGTTTGATATTGCAACTGTACGACCATCAACATAAATATAATTACTTCCTACGGTTGCCACAACAGTTTTACTGCCTATGGTCACTGTTGCCGTTTTTGTTTCTGCGTTCCATTTTACGATTTCATCGGAATTTACATTAGGGAATTCGTCTGTAAGTAATTCTCCTAATGCTCTTAACGGCACCATAAACGAACTGCTTTGAGTTTGAATATAGGGCATAGAATCGCTCATAGTATAATAATCACTATAACCATTTCGATTTGTAACAACAATATTGCGATCACCCACGGTTACCGAAACGGCTTTTTTAGTAATATGATAGCTGTTTGAGGTGGTTTGTTGGGAATATAAGTTTCCGCCTGCGGCAATTATAGCCTTTTCAAAGTTTGAAGATGTAAAACTATACATATTACTTTGTTGCAAATTAAGAGATTCCAAAGCCCTTGCTATATCGTTTGTCAGTTCTGTTTCACTCGTATAATAAAAGTTATCGTCATTATCTAATCTGCTTCTGTAAAACATTCCGTCAGATGCTTTATTAGCCTTTTCTTCGTAAGTTGACGGATAACCTCTTTCTTCGTGTATCGTATGTAAAAGCGTAACAGTTCCGTCGCTATTTAATTGGTTTATGTTATATGTAACAAAGCCCGTCCACCCATTACTTTCCACATAAACACCCGTGTTCGGGTTACAGCCAAGATAAGAATATTCCGCTGAATTTTTTGTAACTGCCTGCCCATTAACAAAGGTTATAAGCGTAGAAGTTGCACTTGCGTGAACAGAATTGTCAAGTACATAAATTTCATAGTTTCCGTCTCCATTCATATCTTTAACAAAAAACTGTGCAGAAGAATTGATATTTATACGATTTAAAGTATCATAAACGATATTGGAATTATCTGCATAAATAGTTTTGGCAAATATTAAACTTAATGTTAATATATGCAAATTTTTCAAAAATCTTTTCATAATGCATATCCTTTCGTTTCATTATCAACCAACATCATATCCAAAACTTATGTATAATTTGCCGTTCTTGAAGTAACAATAATCAGAACTGTTAATATTGGCACCGCCTAAAATATGACCTAAGTCATCTGCACCTATATATAGTGAACCATTTATAATTTGAGGTATTATAGTTGTACAATAGCTTTCTTGTTGATTTAAATATGTACTGTAATAAACTTGATTTTTATTAGGCTGTATTGCTATAGATCTTGTACTACAACCGGCTGAATAATATCCTGTCTCCCAACGATAATTTAAATATATTTTGGTGAGTTTCGTTTCGCTATTGTAATCGATTTTGCCATTTAAAGTATTCACAACATCTCTTAATTTTACCATTGGTACATTATCAACATATATATAGTCTGTAGTTCTCAAATACGGAAAAAGATTTGATCTGCCAAGTTTCGTAGCCGTTTCGATTGACATATTGTCACTGTTTCCGATTATTCCTTTTTCATAAGAGTACCACTCGTGATATATTTCTGTTGCCGCAAAAGACGGTATCGCAAATATCGTTATTAAACTCCCCACTATACACAAAGATAATATTCTTTTCATTTCAATACCTTCTTTCCCTGTTAAGTTATATTACTAATATCCTACTTAATTTATTTTTCTATAACAACACTATTACAATCACAAATTTCTATTGAAATTGATAGGGGTTCGGAATTGGGAATTTCAAAATGTTTGCGAAGTTCTTCGGCGGTCGGCTTAAAATTGATAAAGTACATCTTACCATCAGATAAATACCTATAATCATCACTTAGTTTTGTGTATAAATTTCCGTTCACATAGATATTAGGCTCAGAATACCACTCATAAGAAGAAACCTTCCCCCATGCCTCATTTGTGTTTACTACCGTTATTGTTGTGCCAAAATCTCCTTCACGATAGTATACATTCGATGTTTCCATTACTGAATGTTTATTTTCATAAGTCATTGTTGTTACTAAATCACCAAACAAAGCTTCAATACCGATTCCATCATAGGAAGATGTTTTTAAAACAGTATCGACTTTTTCGCTCTCACTATTACTTCCAACCTGAATATCGTATATAAACCTAAGTTCTTTAATTGGAACTGTATTGCGCGATTCACCATAAAATCCAAGAATGGTATCGTATTGACGATCATAACTACAACTACTGTAAAAATCAATAGGTTCTCCGGTTGTCACCCCAAGTATTTCATCATGTCCACCATAGTTTGATTGAATTGCTATTCCGTTTACTAAAACTTTCATATCTCTTATAGAAACCTTTTTATTATCGGGGTTTTGGTTGTTAATTGTAAACTGTTCTCTCAAACTGGCTGTTGTGAATGCTCCAAATTCAATGGAATTAAAGGAAAGTACAACTCCATTTTTGTTATATATTTCATTATCAGTTAAATCAAGATTTTCAAATGTGTTAATTGGTTCACTTTTATCATTCTTGACCATCATATCATCTGAGAGGTCAGGATTAGAATTATTACTGGATTGTTGTACACTTTCATTTGCGTTTTGCATAGAGTTTTCACTTTTTTGTTCATTTAAACTATTGCTTGAAGAATCACTAACATTTCCACAAGCTGCAAGCAGAGGAACTATCATCATTCCTAACAAACTTAGTTTTTTTAGTTTCATAAAAATCGCACCTCCGTAAAATTTTGTGTATTAAAATAACAGCTTTTCAAGGTAAGTTATGGAAAGCCTGTTTTAAACATTGTAAAATTATGCTAAAATTTTTCTGCTTCCTTAATGATAAAGAAACACTGTGATATACTATACCATTTGGCAGAAATATTTTTTTGTTTAATCCGAACAACTAATATATACATATTATAAGAAATTTTGAAAGAAATGTCAATATAATTAATATATGTTTTTGAAAATAATCCACTCCGAAAATGTATACATTACAGCAGTTTATGTACATTTCTTCCAATATCAAATCGCATTTCCATTTTTTCTCAATTCGCTTAACATTCTATAAAATGTATGTTCCTTGCACCCGATAAGCTGAATAGCCTGAGTTTTAGTCAATTCTTTGTGTTGGTATCTTATAAATACATCAATATAGTTTTCGGGGTAAAACTTTTTAGGTCTGCCAAAGACCACGCCTCTTGCTTTTGCCGCCGCTATGCCTTCCGCTTGTCTTTGTTTTATGTTCAATCGTTCATTTTCAGCCACATACGAAAGAAGCTGTAAGACCATATCTGCGATGAATGTACCAAGCAAGTCCTTATGTTGGCGAGTATCCAAAAGTTTCATATCAAGCACAACAATGTCCGCCCCCTTATCCTGCGTAATATACTGCCATTGCTTTATAACATCTTTGTAGTTCCTGCCAAGCCTATCTATGCTTTTTATGACAAGTACATCGCTTTTTTTCAGCTTTTTAAGCATACGCTTATAGTTTTTTCTGTCGAAGTCCTTGCCGCTGACCTTATCAACAAATACAGCCGATGGTGGCACACCGAACTCGGTCAAGGCTATTATCTGCCTATCTTCGTTTTGATCGCGGCTTGAAACTCTTGCATACCCTATGTAATGTGTATTCATAATTTTTAACTCCTTTCGCCCCGAAGTGTTGGGGTATTTTTATATTTATACCCTTTAATCATACAAAAATAAGGGGGCAAACGATTATTGTTTTTTAGCCGAGTTTTCGGAAAGAATGATTGGAAAAAATAAACATCAACAAAAATCAAACAAATATTCGATATTTATTTCGTTAAAAGTCAATAAATCGAATTTAATTTCGATTTATATATTGAAAACGGCTTGCCGTGGTGTTATAATATCCTATACCACAAAAGAAAGGCGGCGAAGTTATGGACAGGGTTTATATTGCAATAGATCTAAAATCTTTTTATGCTTCGGTTGAGTGTGTCGAGCGCAAGTTAGACCCACTTACTGCCCGCCTTGTTGTTGCGGACGCATCACGAACGGACAAGACAATCTGCCTTGCCGTTACGCCTGCGTTAAAGGCTTACGGTATATCGGGCAGAGCCCGTTTATTTGAGGTTTACCAAAGGGTAAGGGAGATAAAGGCTTTGACGGGCGAAACGGTTGATTTTATAATTGCACCGCCGCAGATGAAAAAATACATTCAGGTATCGACCGATATTTACAGCATTTACTTGAAATATATTTCTGCCGAAGATATACACGTTTACTCGGTTGACGAGGTATTTATTGATGTGACGGGGTATATAAATCTGTACAAGAAAAGTCCGCACGAGATAGCGGTTATGCTGATACAAGAGGTTCTGAAAAAGACGGGCATCACAGCGACCGCAGGCATAGGCACAAATTTGTATCTTGCCAAGATCGCAATGGACATATTTGCAAAGCACAAACAGCCCGATAAAGACGGGGTTCGTATAGGGTTTTTGGACGAAAAAGCATACAAACTGTATATGTGGGGGCATACACCCATTACAGATTTTTGGCAGATAGGACACGGCACAGCGGCAAGGCTTGAAAAACGATATATTTTCAATATGGGGCAGCTTGCAAGGGAAAGTCTGCGTGACGAAGAAAGTCTTTACAGAATTTTTGGCATAAATGCCGAGATACTGATAGATCACGCTTGGGGGATAGAGCCTACACTTATGCAGGATATTAAAAGCTACCGCCCAAAGGTAAATTCTTTGTCATCGGGACAAGTCCTGCAATGCCCTTATACGGCTGAAAAAGCAAGGATAATCGTTTTCGAGATGGCTGACGGTCTTGCACTTAAACTTGTACGCGAAAAAGTTGTTACGGACAGTATAACGCTTGATATTGGTTATGACCGTGAGAACTGCGATAAAGGCGTATATAAGGGCGTTATCCGTTTAGACCATTATGGTCGGGCTGTCCCCGAACACGCACACGGAACACATCGCTTTATGCGGCAGACAAATTCTTCAAAGGAAATTGTAGTCGGTGCGGTAGACTTATATGATATGATAATCAACAAAGAGTTGACTGTAAGGCGAATAACGATATGTGCAAATAACATTGTGGACGAGAGAAGCGTTATCCAACAGCTTGATATGTTTACCGATTTTGGGCAGGTGGCAAGGGAAAAGAGCTTGCAGCTTGCAGAACTGTCTATCAAGGCTAAATATGGGAAAAATGCTATTTTAAAGGGAATAAACTTTGTAGAGGGAGCGACCGCGAGAGAAAGAAACGAACAAGTCGGCGGTCATAAAGCATAGGAGAAGTGATTTTATGGAATATGAATTTTACGATATTGTAAATAAACACCGTCCCGAACACAAAGGCGATGTTTTTGCCGCAAAACACCCGAAAATGCGGAGACAGGACAGGGCAAAAATTTTCGCACCCTTTGCTGCATTGAGCGGTCACGCAGAACAGACCCACGCCCAAGAGCGCATAACGGTTGAAAAAATAGACTTATCACAGGACGATATAGACGAGATAAATATTATTATTCAAGATATGGAAGAAAAAATCGACTTGAAACAAACGGTAAAAGCCGCCGTTACCTATTTTGTACCCGATAACGAGCGAACAAATGAGGGAAGGTATGTAACCATAAGTGGCAAGGTGAATAAGATTGATGTTACCTTTGGGAAATTGATTGTTAATGAGCAGATAATAAACTTTGATGATATTTACAACATTGTATTAAAGAAATGATGGGGAGTGCAAAAACTCCCCATCAAATAATCAATCTTCGATATTATATTTGTATACAACATTATTATTTTGTGGATTTACAGCGTAGATTGTACCTTTGTTGTCATCACAAAAATATAAATTAGGTTTCATTACGCTTGCAAAGTATTTAGACAAAGTAATCTGTTCATTATCAGTGCACACTTTTTCTATATCTACATCTGATAGTATATAAAATTTTGACATTTGAGCATTATCAGTTATTGATATATCGGAAATGTCCAGCTTTCTATACTTTTTGCTCCACATTCTGCTTCCGTTATCAAAGATATAAATTCTGCCGCATTGGTTACAAAACCAAATATTGGTGCCTTTATCATAATCTGATGTAAAATTCCAAAGAGTGATATTGGGATCCGCTGACAATGCTTGTAGAATATCTTTTTCATAGAAGAATTCAATGCAGTTAGGTGATGGATATTCAACATCACTCAATTTATTGCCGCAATTACATAACATATGAGCCATATTTTATCCTCCTGTTATTCAGTATAAATATAGTCCAATGTGTAGATAAAGCCTTGCTCTTTTGTTAGATTATTAAAGGCGTAAATATATTTTTCGTCTTCTGAAATATAAAATAAATGTTTTTGTGGGTGCGTTTGGAAAAAATCTTTTACTGTACCTGACACATTTTTTTCCTCATATTCATAAAGCTCTGTACTAAAAAAGACATAAATTTGTTGCAATTTACTCGCTATATCAAAACTTATTTTATTAAGGTCATTATTTATGATATATGAACGCCTAACCCTGCCGAGAGGAATATTTTGCACTTCATAGACTCTTTCACATACATCGCAATACCAATATTTATATTTACGATCAAACGCAGTTTCAAAATCTATCAAAAGCATTTCGGGATTTTTGTTGATAAAATCATTAACCTCTTTGCTTGAAAAGATTTGTATTATATTAGGTGATGGACAATCGACATTACTCAATATATTGCCGCACCTGCATTTTATTCCTGCCATATAAATCCTCCTCGTATTCTTAATTAAATATTAGTCTATCAGACATTTTTTTACTATCGGAAAACCAAACTTCCACTGTTCCGTGAATCCAACCCTTTCGCTTTGCTTCTGCAAAAGCTGATTTAGCGTAGTCAATCCCAGAAGTATTGTTTTTGTGGTTTGGCAAATAAACTGCGACAGTATCATTTCCGACCTGTTCAAAACCTTCTTTAATATTTTTGGCTAATTGACTTGGATTAGGACTTGTTGTACGTTTAACTTCGATATTTTTTATGAAATCCTTGTCATCAGAACTTTTGATAGTCAAATCATACGTTTGCTGTTCTATTTCATCGTGACGTTGTCTAAAAACTGTTTCATAACCGGCTTCTATATAACGTTCACCTACAAATATTGAACCCGAATCGGTTACCTTTCTTCCGCCTGAATCAATATAGTTACTTTTTTTCTCCGTATAACCGCCTCTGCCTCTACCCATTATCTATCACCCCATTTTTCTTCTGAAAATGCTTTCATAGTAACAATGGGCATAGGAAAATGTTTTTTCCATTCCTCTGGGAATTTGCCGTAGACTATAATTTTTGTTGGTTTCTTTTTTCGCACCAAAGAATGTAAACCGTTTACAAGGGTAAACTTGCATTCATCAGTCTTTTTTAAACAACCTTGTGTAGTTATGGACAGAATGCTGTGTTCAGGTAATCCGTCAAATGCCCAATCAAGGCTTTCCATATCGCCCCAACAAGCGTTTGGAATTACATTTAACCCGTTGCTTTGCATCCAATAAGCCATTACTCTGTTGCGCCAACAATTCCATATTTGTTGAGATTTAGGCATATCAATATACATACTGAAATCTGTACTGATACCGCCGTTAAATCTTTGTAATATGGGTAAATATCTATTAGGATTTCTCCATATACGTTCAAATAAATAATCGTATATATAAAAATGAAACCAAGAATCGGCTGGATTTTTACATACATTTGCTTCGTGGAAAGGAACAAGATTTGAAATGTTAGCATCTACTATGGGTTTTAGTTGCGGCATATCGTAGTTCCCGACTAAAGAGTTACAACCCTTTGTTAGATACCATTTAAAATCTTTTGTGTTAGCTGATTGTTTTTTATTATTTTTTATTTTAGCAATTTTGACGCTCATAATTAAAAGTCCTCCTTATTAAGCGTTTCAATATATGTAAACGCAATTCTCGGAGGAATATATAAAATAACGATATTTATTACAGGAATTGCGATAACATAATATTGTATATTTTTGTTTGTTGTCAAGTAATTTTTGTAAACATTTTGTACAAAAATTTTGTTTTTTGAGTATATTTATTGACAATTCCCTATAATACTGCTAAAATAAAACTGTCACATTTTTGAGTAGCAATATTCAAAAGGGAATTGCTGTAAGCACTATTTGCCGTAGTGCTTGCAGCTTTTTCTGTTATTATAAGCTTCCAATGGCAACCCTCCCTTAAAAAAATTTATATCATTCAGCCCACTTGTACATAACATTGTGTTCGGTAAAATCCGACCACAAGAGGTATTCCTCCTTCCTCAACCTGCCAAGTACAATAATAGGCGGAACATTTGCTTTTTCAGCACACTTTTCTATATATTCCCAGCGGTCATATAATCTTGACTTTACAAAATTATCAAATAATTCAGCAGGAATAAGTGTATCAACGGCAAATTTATCTGCCTTTTCTTCCATTTCGTTGGATACGCTGTCAAAATCTACAAAGCGAACATTCAAGTCCCCGTTTACTATATGACCTATCTCGTGAAACAGAGTAAACCAAAATCTGTCGGCAGCTCCACCGCGTATAGTCAGACATAACAAAACTTTGTTATCCTCTGTCTGTTTAATAAAGCCTTGAACCGGTGCACCCTTAAAATGATGGACAACGCAGAATATTATGCCGCATTTAGAAAATAAAAGTGTCAATTCCTTTAAAACATAATTTATTCTGTCGCTTTCGGTAGCTATAAGAGTTTTTATTGTTGGTATATTCTCCAACAGCTTATTTTTATCAAATTCGGCAATGTCAAGTTTTTCTCGTGCTTTTTCTGCCTGCAATTCACATACTCTTTGCCAAGCAAACAAAACATACGGATCAACTTTGGAATTCTTCCTGACTTGCGCGCGATATGCTGCATTATAACCGATTTTCGGTATATCTTCAAGATTGCTGATATTAAGCACCTCGCGAAGCTGTATAACTTTCTGCGATACTGCTTTTACAGTTTCTATATATTTTGAGAGATTTTTCTTAAGCATATAATCGTACACATCTTTAAGGATTTTAAAAATTTCCTGTTCTTGTGGGGTTATGCCTTTTTCTTCATTAAATTTTAGAACTTCCATATCATATTTTGCTTGCAGTTTAAGCCAATAATCAGGAGACTGTTCAAGAGCATAACCTAACTTTTTGGCAAATGCGGTAGAAATCGGTTTTGCCCCATTGACCACTGTGCTTATATGTTTTTCTGTTGAACCTGTACGAATAGCAAGTTCCTTTTGAGACATACCGGCTTTTTCGATTTCTTCAAGGAGATACTGACCGGGATGCTTTTCGTTTATACTGTTTTTACCCATAATTATGCCCCTTTCGTTATCAAAATTAACCAACGGGGTAAGCACTTTTTTAGATTACCCCCTGTCCTTATGTTTTCATAATATCACTTTAAAATAGTGTTGTCAAGGAAATTCTGTATTTTATTGAGAAAATAGGCAAAAAATGCAGTTTTTAAATATTTAATATAATAATTATGTAGTACATTTATCAATTGCACAAAAAAATAACGGTGCAAGGGCAATAATACCCAAGCACCGTTATTTTATGCCGTTTTAAGCTGCCTTTGTATGCGATAGTATGTACTTTGACAGCACCCAATCTCTGCCATAGCCTGTTTTGGCGAAAGTTCCTTTGCTTTTACCCTTGCAAATATGGGTGCATATTGTCGGACATCATAAGTGGTAGGTCTGCCAAAGCGTACACCCCGTTCTTTTGCCGCCGCTATGCCCTCTGCCTGCCGCTGTTTTATGTTTATACGCTCATTCTCTGAAACATAACTTAAAATCTGCAATACCATATCAGCGACAAACGTGCCAAGCAAGTCTTTGTGTTGGCTTGTATCAAGTAGGGGCATTTCTATAACCTTTATATCAGCCCCGATCTCTTTTGTTATATACTGCCATTGTTTGATAATATCCTTATAATTCCTGCCGAGCCTGTCTATGCTTTTTATGACAAGGCAATCGCCTTTATGTATACGCTTTAAAAGCCTGCGGTATGCAGGGCGGTTAAAGTCTTTGCCCGACATCTTATCCGTTAAAATGTTTTCGGGCTTTATTCCATATTCTTTTAAGGCTATAAATTGCCTGTCGGTGTTCTGATCGCGGGTCGAGACCCTTATATATCCATATATCATTTTTATCTCCTTTCTGTTCATAAAAAAGGTCGGACTTTATCGCTTAACGCATTGTGTCCGACCTTGCTTTTTGTTGAGTTTTTCGTTCTTCTCTTTCTTCTTCGGGTCCATTCCCCGATATTCTGTCTATGTTGTCCTTTAAAGCTCTGAAATTGCGGAGTTCCGCCTTGATATTGCCGATTTCTCCTTTTAATTCGGCTATTTTCTGTTCATCGGCAAGTATCTCGGCATTAAGTGAGTCGGCTTTTGGCAAATTCCCGTCGGGGAGTTTGGAATTATTCATTATTTCCGTCACTTTTTCATATTCTCGCAGTTCAAGGCTGTGTTCTACGCTGAAAAGTTCCTTTTCGGAGGGGGTTTTAATGCTTTTGTATTTCTCATAGACAGGCTTTAGCCGCCAATAGCCGCGAACAGAACATATAATACTCTTTTTCCTGTCGATTTTGGCTTTCAATAGCTTTATATTTTCGCCCAAAGCCTTTTCCTGTCTTTCAAGATCTGACATTTTATCCGTTAGTTCCTCATAAGTTTTGATACCGTATTCGCCAAGCATATTTATCATTCGTATCTGTATATTGATGTTCTGAACAGCGGCATATTTGTTATATTTGGCGTTTTTAACAAGTTTTTCAATTTTTTTCGGGTTTTCTTCCGATTTTATCCGCTCGTATTCTGCACGGTCATCAAAGAACAATCGCAGCATTGTTTCGGAATATTCTATACCGAGTTTCTCCACTCGTACAAACTTTTTAGCAGCAGGCACTTTCATTGCAAGGTGTTTCCCTTGTTTTATTTCCATTCCGTTGTTTACAAGCATTGCAACAAATTCGTCAAAGGTCTTGCAGGCTTTTAAAGCATCATCTATGGCATACTTAACACGATTTTTATTGGATATTCGTATTGTTTTATCGTCATATACACGCTTTTTACCACGCCTGACCTCGATTCCGTTGATACGCTGCCTTATACTTATTTCGGAATAGGCATTTCCTATGGTATCGCCCCTGCGAAAACGCTCGTAACCGTTCCCTCTATAACTGATATATTTGCCTATTCTCACTTCATATCCCGCTTTTTGCATAAGTGCGATATAATCATCAAATGTATCGGCCTGTTCGATACAGCGGTCTATGGCTTGTGCAAGTATCTTCTTCTTTTCTATCGTATCTTCGGGTATGACCGACAAGCCGTTTTCCCTGCATAAATCGTCACTTATCTGCCGCATTTGCCGAAGTGAGTTTACATTGCTGTGCAGCTTCCTGTAGTTTTCAAAATCAACAGCATTTACAATTATATGTGCGTGCAGATGCTCCCTGTCGGTATGTATTGCAACAACATATTGATAATTGGGATACATCCGCCGCATTAGTTCCTGTGCTATTGCAAGTGCCATTTCGGGGGTGACATTATCTTCGGGGGAGTAGGATTGGATTATGTGATGTGCCAAATTGTTGCCCTTGTGCATTGCACAACACCTATAAATTTCCGCAAAATCTTTGGCGGCACTTCTTGTATCACACATATAACTTGCTATATAAAGCATTTCCTCTGTTTTATCGGGGTTTTCGATATAATCTATACTTGCTTGAAGATAGGTTCCCGTCTTTATGGGTTTTATTCGTACATAAGCCAAGTTATCGCTCCTTTACACAAAAGTCAAAGGCATTCTCAACGATCTTGCGAATATCATCAACCTGTCTTTTAAGTGCCAATACATCATTATAATAAATACTCTTGCTTGTATTAGCCACCTTTGCGACCTGATTTACGTTGTTGCCTATCCTGCTTAATTCGGTTTTTACAGCCATAAGCGGCTTTGTGTCGATAACATTTATCTCGTTGGTACAGCAACAAGTCAGGATAAAATCGGCGGTGTTTTTACTGCCTGCCAGCTTCATTTTTGTCTTTATTGCGTTTATCTCATCTTCCGTAAGTCTGATTGAGAGTGATTTATCTCTGTATCTTGCCATATAAACATCCTTCTTTCTTAAATTTTGTATTTTTTGTGTAAAAAAGGCGGCTTTAGGTATTGACTACCCAAACCGCCTTTGATAAAATATTTATGCCGTAAAAATTCGGCACATAGTAAAAGCCGCTTGCTACTTACAGCGTATCCTCAAGCGGCTTTACTTATGTTATCTTGCATCGCCCGAACTGCGATATTCGTACTCATCTTCGTCGAGTTCGTCCTCGTCAATATCGTATTCTTCATTGTCGAGTTCATCTTCGTCAATATCGTTTTCTTCAATATCGGGTTCGTCTTTTTCGGCGGTATGTTCCGCCTCGTTGTTATTATCAATGGATAATTCCCTGTTGAGTTCGTTAAGCCTGCGTTCCATACTGCGCATATCATCAAGGCGAGGGAAAGGCTTTTCAACTTCCAATTTAGCTGTTTCAAGCTGATTTTTCGCTTCTTCGAGTTTTACCTTGTTGTTTTCAAGGTATTCGGCGAAACTGTTAAGTTCATTATCAAGCCTTGTGAGATTTCCCGTTGCACTGTTGCTTATCTCTACCAAGTGACCCAAACTGCCTTGCAGTACGACCGCAAACGCACCCTTGCTTTTGATAAAATCAAGTTTCATTTCAAAGCCGCGGTATTCACCGATGGTTATACCTGTCTGCTCAATGCCTGTTTTCTTAATGGCTTCAATAAGGGCTTCGCCTGCTTCTTTTTTGTCGGTATATACCTTGCCGTGTATCGTCATACCCGTAAATTCTTCCGATTTTGTACTTGACGCAAGTGCGACATCCTTTTCAAGTCCTGCAATACGTTCCTTGATACGATGTATCTCTTCGGGATATTTCTTGACAATATCACGCTGTAGATCACGCTTATTATCAAGGAAATTAGCGTATGCCATTCTTATACTTGTAAGTGACATTTCCAAGTCCATACGCTCTTTTATGCGTTCATCGCCCGCCGCGAGAGCTTTTATCTGTGCATAGTTCAGTACGGCTTCGTCAACATCCTCGGCTATTCTTTGCGGTGACTTGCTTGTCATTATCTGCGAGATGAATTTTTGCTTGTTTTCTACAAGCTGAAAGAGGTAGGCATCAAATGTACCGCTTGTAACATAGTTATATATGTTTACTTCCGCATTTGTATTGCCCTGACGAATAATTCTTCCGTCGCGCTGCTGTAGATCCGCAGGCCGCCAAGGGCAATCAAGGTGGTGTATTGCTTTAAGCAATTTCTGACAGTTCGTGCCCGCACCCATTCTCTGCGTAGAGCCAAGCAGTATACGCACCTCGCCGTTATTTACCTTTGTAAATAATGCCGCCTTTTGTTCGTCCGTTTTGCAGTCGTGGATGAAAGCTATCTCATTTTCGGGTACACCCTTACTTATTAGCTTTCCTTTGATGTCATCATAGACATTAAATTCGCCATCATTTTTGGGTGTGGACATATCGCAGAATATCATCTGCGTACCGAGGGCATCCTTGCTGTCATTCCACACTTTAAGAACATTATCTACACAAAGATTGACCTTGCTTTGCGGGTCATCGGGCAGCATTGGGTTCATCAGTCGTTGGTCAAGTGCAAGTTTACGCCCCTCGTTGGTGACTTTAAGCATATTGTCGGTTTGTGGGTCAACATTGCCGTTTCGTATTGCTTTTGCTCTGTCGGCAAGCCCGTCAACCATTTCTTTTTGGTAAACGCTGGCTTCGGTCTTTATTGCATCCCTTACCGCTGTAGGTACGGGTAAGTTCAGATCTTCGGGCATTTTTATATCGGCACAAAGGCGGAAAAGGTTCATCAATTCGGGTAAGTTAAAGAATTTCGCAAATCTTGTCTTTACCTGATAACCCTTGCCTTCGGGTGCTAATTCAAATGTACGCTGTGTTTCTCCGAAATTTGCCGCCCAAGCATCAAACATATGCAATCCACGCTTGCATAACAGGTCCATTTGTAAATAGGACTGCATTATATACAGTTCCGACATACTATTAGAGATGGGCGTACCCGTTGAAAGGATAGTACCGCGGCTGCCTGTTATCTCGTCCATATACCTTATCTTCATTTCAAGGTCTGTGGCTCTTTGAGATACGCTTGAAGCATTTATACCCGCAACGCTTCTGCCCATTTTAGTAACAAATTGCTTATTTTTAAAATAGTGTGCCTCGTCTATAAACATTCTGTCAAAGCCCATATCCTCGAAAAATACGTTGGTATCATATTTTTCTTCTTTGATAAGGCTGTCGAGTTTTGTTTCAAGGTTGGCTTTTTCATTTTCCATTTGTTTGACCGTAAAGCCTTTTTTGCCTTCCATAATCCGCAGTTCATCGAGTGCCGCTGTGATTTCGTCTATCTGTCCCTGCACAAATTCAATTCGCCTTTCGGGAGAAAGGGGCAGCTTTTCAAGTTGTGAGTGAGAGATAATAACCGCATCATAATTTCCTGTGGCAATACGGCTAAAAAATCTTCTTCTGTTTTTCTTTGAAAAATCTTTTTCCATCGCTACAAGTATGTTTGCATTGGGATACAACTGCATAAACTCTTTGCCGAATTGGGCTACGATGTGTTTAGGCACGCAAATCAGGCTTTTGTGGCACAAGCCAAGCCTTTTTGCTTCCATTGCGGAGGCTACCATCTCAAAAGTCTTTCCCGCACCCATTGTGTGAGCAAGCAAGGTGTTTCTGCCATATAAGGTGTGTGCAATGGCATTTTTCTGATGTTCCCTTAATTCGATATTCGGGTTCATCCCTACAAAAGTTATATGGCTGCCGTCATATTCACGGGGGCGCAGGGAATTAAATTCGCGGTTATATATCTCGCACAATTCGTCCGCACGGTCGGGGTCTTGCCATATCCACTCTTTGAATAACTGCTTTAATTCCTCCTGTTTTTCCTGTGCAAGTATGGTTTCCTTTTGATTTACAACAGCTCTTTTCTTACCGTCGGGTTCTTCGATATAGTCCTTAACGACTACTGTTTTATTATTCAAGGTATCCTCTAAAATCTTATAGGCATTTACTCTTGATGTGCCGTAGGTCTGATTTACTTTTATGTTATAGCTGTCAGCTTTTGATGAACCCTTATTAGATATGCCATAGGTTGCGGAACGCTCATCATACTGCAAAGAAATGGTCATAGGGTTCTTTCCCGCTGCGAAAGGGTTGCCGCCGTAATAATTGTTTTCTGAACGGCAGCGGCGTGGGGTATCAAAAGTTTCATACATAAATTGTTCATAAAATTTAACAGGTATCCACGTTGAACACAGCTGCACGGATATTTCTTTCGGGGTAAGTTCTTCGGGCTGTACCGCCTGCAAAGATTCAACATTGATGTTATATTTCGGGTTACTTTCTGCCATAAGTGAAGCTACTCGCAGCTTTTCACGGACATCGCCCGATAAATATTCATCGGCTGTTTCATACTTGCCTGTTGTGGGGTTTTCAAATATAACACCCTGCATTTCGTCAAGTATTTCTTCTTTAGTTTTGCCGCATAACTGTGACATATATTCCAAATCGACCTTTGCCTTTTCGGAAATACTGATAGTTAAGGCATCCGATACTGTATCGGCGTGAGTCGGCGGTACATAAGGCACGATTGTTCGTTTAGTGAAAATGTCGGCTTTGCTTATCAATTCGCCGTTTTCGTCAAGGTTTTCAAGTGATGTTACAAGCTCGCAGGTATCATCCTCTTTGAAAAGATTTTTGTTTACATCTTTGGAGAGTAAATCGAATTTCTTTGTAAATTTCGTGTATACATCTTCAAGTTTAGCCTGCTGTGCCGCTATATCCTCGTCGGGATAATCTTCTCTTTGAAGTTTGATAAGTTCCTGCAAAACCTCGCTGATCTCAATCATTCCCTTGACTCTTTCGGCTTTTTTGCCCTCAAAATTCTGCGGTATCATCATTTGATTTTCACGATAATAAATTTTATCATCGACCAAACAATAGCAGAAATTTCGGTGTCCCTCGTAAGGTACTTCCAGATAATCGGGGTCGATCTCTTCTTCAACGGAGTTTGCAAGTTCGTCATACTCAAAGTTACCTTTTATCGTAGATAAAGCACTTTCAAGCGTTTCCGTAAAGTCCTGTCCATCACCGAGTTTACAGATTATCTTCGGACCGAAAGGCCCCGATACTCTGTCAAGTTCTCCGACAACAGCTTCGGGATTGTCTGCAAAGTAGCTGTTTATAACATACCCCTCTGCATTGGGCTTTGTGTTTACCCAATCGGGTATAAGTTCGGGGCTTTTCTCAAAGTCGAGGACTTCATCACGCTTTTTTAAAAAGATAATATCCGCCGTAACTTCCGTGTTGGCGTTTTTCATCGCCGTATCGGGCAGACGGACAGCACCAAGCAGTTCTGCACGTTCCGCAAGATATTTTCTAACGGCATCATTCGTTTTGTCCATAGTACCCATAGAGGTAATGAATGCAACCACACCGCCGGGGTGGACTTTATCAAGTGCCTTTTTGAAAAAGTAATCGTGTATCAGATCGTGACATTGTAATTCATTATCATAAATACGATAATTGCCGAAAGGTACGTTACCGACCGCCAAATCAAACGAATTTGAATTAAAAGCTGTTTTCTGAAAGCCCTTTATCTGTACGTTTGCTTCGGGATAAAGCTGTTTTGCAAAGCGACCCGTCAGATCGTCAAGTTCCACACCATAGAGTTTTGATTTTTTAAGGCTGTCGGGCATTGCACCGAAAAAGTTGCCTACACCCATAGACGGCTCTAAAACCGTACCACCGTTAAAACCCATTCTTTCAAGCGTTTTATACATTGCATTTATAATTGTGGGAGAGGTGTAATGCGAATTAAGCACCGTAGCCTTTGCCGACTTGTATTCTTCAGGTGTCAGCAGTTCTTTAAGTTCCGCATATTCAGCCGCCCAACTGTCCTTTTTCTCGTCAAAAGCATCCGCCAGACCGCCCCAACCCATATATTTGCCTAAAATATCCTGCTGTTCGGGAGTAGCCTGTGCCTTGTCTGCTTCGAGCTGTTTAAGCAGCTTTATAGCTTCAATGTTGGCTTGAAATTGCTCCTTGCGGCTGCCGATATTCATTTTTTCTTCGGTCAGCACAAAGTTTTCGGCGGTTTTGGGCTGTTCTTTAGCCTGTACCTGCCTTTCGGCGGCTTCTCTTTCGGTGACTTCATAATACTTGTCCCACATTTCGTCATCAACATAGGTCAGTTCTCCGAAAGTCATATTTGCAAGATAGAATTCTAATTCGTTAGATGTTTCAAAATAGGTCTCCTTTGCAAGAACATCACCGACAAAAGTGTAGACTTTTCTGTTTATCAAATCCGCAAACGGTTCAACGCTTATTTCTTCGTCACGAGGACTATCTGCCGTTGTATATCCCAAAGGTATACTGATAAGGTCGGTAAAATCGGGAGTAGCGGTTTCCTCTTCGGTTGAAAATTCGGCTTCAATATATTCGCTTATAAGCTGTTTTGCGGTTTCAAGCGGTGTAACCGACTTTTCGCTTTTTGTACCGATATATTCAAAACCATCACGGTCAAGGCTGTCGAATGATACGGCGTGTTTACCTACAGTGCTTGTAAGTTCGACATCTTTATAGGTTTGAAAATGTATCATCCTATCGTCAATGCTTTCAACAAGCCCGTATTCCGACGGGAAAGTCTTTGTATCGCCCCTTGTGGAAACCATAGTAACGGGCGGCAGTTTTACAATATCTCCGATTTTTAAATCGTGTGATTTAATTCTCTCGGATTTGATATTTTCTATTTCCAGCTTTTCTGTACTGATGTAGAACATAGCATTTTTTACTGAACTGCCAAGATTATTAAGATACATATCCTTGCCTTTGTTTGTGTCTCCACGGAGTTGGAACGTATCATTATCCCATACGATACGCTGATTTTTTATTTCCAGATCGCGTGCGTCTTTTATATAAGATGGTGTTTCAGGGACATCTTTTATATAGATTGTTTTGTGGGCTACAAGTGCATCAAATACCTCGCCAAAGGGTTTGCCGCCGATCGTACTTACTTTATCGGCTAACTCCGCAGCTCTTTTTGTTGCGGTTTCAAGGTCTGATACTCTCTCGCTGTTTAGTATTTCGGCTATATGCCTGCAAAGTTCTTTGTCATAAACAAAGGTCATAGCATTTTGTCTGTTGCCTGAATAATCGGTATGATTTTTGTCTATATCACGATACACACAATACATCATTTCATCTCCGACAGGGTTCGAGGACACTTTCCATTCGCTGTAATCAACTTTAAAATCGGGGACTGCAAGCTGTTCTTCTCTTGTGTTTTCCGATACAGAAACCGAATAACCTGCGTTTTCAAGTTTGGCGATATAGCTGTCCAATGAAAATTTGGGGACACCTATCATCGTTTCGCCGTTCCTGCTCACGACCTGCAAATTTAACTCAATAGAAGCATCTATCGCTTCATCTCCAAATACTTCGTAAAAATCGCCGTATCGGTAAAAATGTATCGCCTTTTCATCTTCGGGAGGGGAAAATTCCTGTTTGGTATTTCCATTGTTTTCAACAATACCTTTTTCTGTTTTGTAGGCTTCAATAGTTTCGTCATCGCCTCGCATTTCGGTTATATTGCCGTTTTCATCGTAGTATACCGATAAGCCGTATTCCTCGCCGTTATGCTCAAAATTTTCAACCGCCCAAGCTAAGTATCTGCTGTCTTTCTGATCTTCAAGATTTTTTATCCAAGTGGCAGTAAAATTGTTTGTATCACGCTGTCCCTTGCTGTTTTCGGGGTATTCCTGATAAAGACCCATTGAGGACATTTCATAATTAAGTGCCTGTATCGTTTGAAGCACAAAATCTATTCTGTAATCAATTCGAGGGTCATACATCAGATCTCCGTTTTGCACGAAAGTGTGCATAAGGGTCAGCTCATTGCCGTTTATTTCTATGGAAAAGTCCTCCATACCGTCTATGCCCTTGTATTTTTCGGCAGAGTGTTCGCCGCTGAAAACTTCGGGGCAGAGTTTCTGAAGATGTACAAAATTTCTGTGGGCAATAGTATTGGGGAAATTTACGTCCTGTTCAACAACTTCTTCTGCTATGGGGCTTTCAATCGTTTCTTCTGCTGTTTCCTGAACGATAGGCTTAACTGTTTCTTCCTGCACCTGCGGAATTTCAAGTTTCCCTGTCCGGGCAAAATTTAAGACTGCCCGCATATTTTCTTCGGACAGTCCTTCCATAAGTGCTATGTTATTGTCAAACTCGTTCTTTGCGTTCATATAGAAAAGTGTATCATCACTTACCCTGTCACGGTTGCCGTAACTTTCAATCATTTTAAAGAACAGGTTTTTATCTGTTTCTCCACTTTCAGTGGCAATACGTGCCGCAAGCCTTACTGTATCAGCATTGAAATATACCGTTGTAAAATCGTGCGGGTCAGGCTGAAACATCATTTTAAGTTCGCCGACCTCTCGCCCGTGATAGAAACGATATATCTTATCATCCGTTTTTGCCTGCGGTGCAGGCTCGGTAATTGTTTTTTCTTCTTTACCTGCGGCATTTATCTGAAAATCGTTTCTTTCAAGACGGAAGTTGTCGATATAATAGGTATTTTTATCTAAAGTGGTGTTATAGCAAAAATTGGAGTCGGGATCTTCGGGTATAACTTCTATCCTGTAGCCATCATCCTTTCTGACAAAAGTGAAGTTTTCGCCGTTCACGCTTATAACATCGCCCTCACTCATAAGGTCTATTTGTGCCTTGACGTACATTTCACGCTCATATTTTTCACGCTCGGCACTTGTAATGTAAATATCATTTTCGACAAGTTCTTTTAAAACCTTGTCAACATCATTCCATTTAAGCATACCTTTGAGTTTGCCGCTTTCGCTTATCCATTCAATTTTCAAGCCTTTTCCATCGTGATTAAGTCCCTTAATATCTCCAACGGTATCCGTAGGTGTACCGTAGCCGCCTATGCCGTACTCGTTTTTGAGTGCTGATATACGCTGTTTTGTATCTTTTTGGGTCTTGTACATTTCTTCAATTCTGAATTTCCCGTTTTCAAAGCCGCTTCCGTGTACAAGGGCTTTTATAACAATGCTTTTCGGTATTCCTCGTATATGTTCCTCGTTGGTTACGGGTGCAGCTGCTACCTCTTTGGCGGTCTCCATATTTTTATATTCGGGAGAAGATATATATTTCTCCCAATCGGGGGCTTCAATGCCGAAAATGCCGCCGTGATTTTCAATATCTTTTATAGATTCTGCCAAACTTTCCGTGTTATTATCATAAAGAAGATATATAGGCAGATTTTTGTTCTCCCATATATCAATAGCGGTTTCTTCTGTGAGAGGCAGCATTGCTTCATAGGTGTAACCAAAGTTATTCCTGTCCTCTACTGACATATCGGGATCGGGCATATTGGCTTTTACTGTTTCGGAAATGATATAGGACTGTTCGGGAGTTTGTTTTGTAACTGTGGGGGCTTCAAATTTAGCCTTGACCTCTGCAATTATTTCATTGCACTTTTCAAGGTCATTTTTACTCATAGTCAGAGTTACAGTATCGCCGTTTATTTTGCCGCTGTGCTTTATGTTCTGTTCCGTAAATGCCGCAGAAATAGCAAGCCCCAAGTCTTTGTCAAACTTTTCATAGTGTTTTTTAGGGATATACTTGAAAACAGTATTGCCGATAATATCATCTCTATCAGTTTTTTCAGCGAATTTTTCTCCCTTTGCGGCTTCTTTTAGCTGATTTTCAAGATATTCATTCACACGGGGCAGATATTCCTCAAGCGTTCCCGTTTCTTCTTCGTGAATAGGATTGAAATCTACTTTAATGCCTGCAAAGTGATAATCTTCCTCATTGAAGATATTGAAAACCGCATCTTCTTTCATATAGCCGTCATATTCGATAACTATATCAATATCCGAGTTTTCGTTTTCAATGCCCCTGCTGCGAGAACCGTAAAGGGTCAAGTCCTTGATTTTAATATCAAGGTCGGCATCATCAATGTAGCCCTGAACCACATCAAACATAATGGCTTCAAGATTATCAAGGTCGGTGCCGTTGATAGGCTTGTACAACTCCCTTGTTTTCTGCCTGTGTTCCTCAACTGCCTGCTGTGCGGCAACATCGTTTATTATCTTGTTACATTCGTCAAGGTCATTCTTGCTGAATGTAAGCGTTACAGAACCGTTATCATTTATCTTGCCGCTATAATCTATAAATTCGTTATCAAAACGCTTGGCAACGAGTTCCGCACGGTCTTTTGGCATTGTTCTGTATGTCTTATCGGAAATGGCACGATAAGGTGTGTTGCCGATTATTTTTTTATTCTTCTCCTGTGCCTGTTCGGGCTTGGGGAGTTCGGCATTCACAGAATACGCAATATTCCTGTCTGCAAGTATAGTTTCAATATAAGCAATATTGTCTTTATCCACCGTAAAGTGTGTATCATCTGCCCACTGTATATCGTAACCGTTGTTGGAGAAATGCTCTTTCAGTTCTTCAACCTGCTGTGCGCCTGCATTGATATAAATATCAACGGTTTCCAAAGACAAATCTTTTTCACGCTCTACAAGAAAATCGGGTACTTCCACAAAGCCTATATCGTCAACATAGTGTGCCGTTTTATCATCAAGAACGACAACATCACTCATTGAAAGCGAATGACCCGTAAAATCGGCGGGGTGGTCGATATTGAATTTCTTATACAAAGTTTCAAGGATATCACTTGTATCAAAACCGCTTATATTTTCAAGTTTTCCCTCATAAACAAGGTCGTAATTGTTTATATCGGGGTCGGATGTATCATCAAGATTTTTGTACGCTTCAAAACGCAAGTCGTGTAATTCGGGGTCGTCTTTAAGCTGATATATCTTGTATTCCGTAACATTTGCGGGTTTTTCTTGCTCCGTTTTTTCAGCCGTAACCTTTTTAATATATTCGGGAGTGGAAATTCCGTCACGTTCGATTTTTCTGCCGTTACTGTTCAGCATTATATTACATTCCGTAGCAATTTCGCCCATACGCTTAAATGCGGCATAGTTATCCTCAAGGGTCTTGCCGGTCGCAAAGTCTATAATGCCGTTTGCTGTTTCCATAGCGATGTCAAGGTATATTCCTTCACTTTCGCCCCAAGAAGGCTGACAAATAAACTGCACATATTGGGGTACTTCCATATCTTCGGACACCTGATGGCTCATTAAAAAATAGTCATCGGGTAACATACCATTGTCTTTAAGATACTTTTCAAGTTTATCAAAAACCTCTCCTGCGGTAGCCATTCCGACACGTTCAACTCTGCCGTTTTCATCGGGTGCGGAGTATTTTTCAAGTTCAATGGTCTGTATAACCGAAGAAACGGCAGGGGTTTTATCCTCTGCCGTCTCGGTATTTATGCGTATATTACCTGTTCCAATACTATCTCGCGGACTCTCTGTTTCAGATCGTTCCTCAGTCCTACCCATTTCATCTGATCCTGCTGTTTCAGTTCTTCCGTTATCCCCTCGCGTGCCGCCATTTCTTTCATCAGCGTATCTTCCAGCCTGTTCGCTTCCTTGTCCGCTGCTACGAGATGTTCCCAAAGCCCTTTTATCATCAGCCTTTGATACGTTCCCTTTTTGTTCTCTTTGAGGTATGTCAGCCTGCGCTGTCCCCACATCGTCAGCGTGTACGGCTCCTGTGGGTCTGTTTCCACCAACGGCAGATATGTCATTGTTTTCAGGTCGAGTTTGTACATCAGATCGTTCTCCTCCGTGTACTGCGGCAGCCATTCCTGTCTCTCCATACTGTAAAACATCCTCATTCCGTTCTTTACTGTCTCTCTCATTAAAATCAGTCCTTTCATTGTTTAAATATTTCTCACAGTAGCGTACCTCTTTTTCTATTTCTCTTAAAACGGTGCTTGCTGTGTCGTTTACTGCTGTTCCAAGCTGTGTGATAACATCAACGGTATTGAAATCGCCTATGTATCGGAGTGCTTCTTCATCTACATCACGGGCAATTCCTGCACGTTCGCAAACCATTATTTTAACGCTTTCCTCTACGATGCTGCGGAAGCGAATTGCAAGATTTTGGCGGTCAAGTTCTTCTACCAAAGAACCTTTGGCAGTATATTCGACCTCATCAATATATGCACCGATATTCGCATCAAGCAGCATATCAACACGCTTGTTTATAAGTGCTTCAAGGTTTGAGTTATCGTCAACCGCACCGAAAGCGGTGCTGAAACGCTGTTCCACGGCTCTCTTGTTTTCGGGCTTGATATGCCAAAGTCCTACCTTTTTTGAGTTTTTCTGCCTTTCCGTATCGGAAATATCATATACATAGTAGGGCTTCACATAGCCGTTGACCTCTCTTAAAAGCGGTATGCCCTTTGTTCCCTGCTTTATCTTGTAGTGCAGCTTGTCACTCCAAAGGTTGAAGTCCGCACACATACTTGCGTTTGGCTTGTGTGCCGCAATAATGATACTGTCCTTGAAATCGTACTTGTATAACCTTGCGGCAATCTCCAAATATTTCAGCCAAGTATCCTGCGAACGGGTAAGTTTTAAAGTCTCATTCTCTAAAAGTTCGCTTATTCTTGCGATTTTTTCTTTCTGATTTTCCATATATTCCTTCCTTTCTTCATTTTACTATATAACCGACCCGATTTCAATACATACTTTTCTTTCGGAATAAAGTTTGTGAAAACCTGACTGGGCGGGTTATATTTTTTTGTGAAATAGTGACTGGGTCATTTACTGTTTTCATCATCTTCCGACAGAGAATACATCGAGATCATAGCTTTTAAAAGCGGTCGATATGTATTATCGCTCATTTTGTTGTTATGATGTGCGCTTACAACAACAAACCAATCGTTAAAAAAATCGGATATTACATCATTGTTGAAACAAACATAGGTTTTGCCGCCTTTGGTTGCAAACGAGACCTTATCGCTTGCCGCCTGCGTTAAAACATAGTTGATAATTGCATTTTCGGTCTGATCGTTGTTTTTTATGGCATCATAAACCTTTTGCCTGATAGCTGGGAATTCTTGTCCGTCTGCTTTTTTGACGGCATCTGTTTTCCTTTTAAATTTGCTGAATAAGCCATCTTTGGGTTTTGGCATAATTATCTTCCTCCCTTTTCTTTGTGTGCCGTTTTTTCGGGGCTGTTGTTTTTATCGTATTCTGCGGCTTCTTTTGCCATTTCCAAAACTTCCGACAATGATTTCTTTTGCTGTCCATTTGTTTTATTTACTTCCACATCTTCGTGCTTCATACCCGACAGCTTGCCCGAAAGTTCTTCAACACGTTCCTGTGATTTAATATCACCAAGTTTTGCCGCTTTTGAAAAATAGTTTAATGCCGCTTCCAAATCCTGTTTTGTTCCTTTGCCTGCAAGCAAACATTCCGCTGCATTTCGCAGACCCTCGATATTGCCTTTTTCTGCCGCTTTTTCAAACATCTTAAAGGCTTCTTTCTCGCTGTACTTGACCCCGTTGCCTATAGAATAGCAATATGCAAGGTTTACCATAGCGTAATCATCGCCCAAACCTGCTGCTTTTTCAAAAAGTTTTGCCGCCTGTTTGGTGTCTTTCTTAACGCCGTCGCCCGTTAAGTATGCTACAGCAAGATTGTTTATGGCATAAGCATCGTTTTGTTCCGATGCTTTTTCATAAAGAGAAATTATCTCATTTTTATCGGGCGTAGGTGTTGTTTCCATAACTATAGCAAGGTTACGCATTGCACCCGAATGTCCCTGTTCGGCGGCATCACGGAAATATTCCATAGATTTCTGCAGATCCGGCATTACATTTGTACCCGAAAAATAGCAGACTCCCAAGATATTTTGTGCTTCTGCGTTTTTTGCGTTGTCTGCAAGGTCAAAAAGCATAAGCATTGTATCCGACCCTTTGGAGTAGTCCATAACTTCATTGGGGAACATATCGGTCAAATCGGAGTTTTCAACCATATCAACAATATCGTTGTTTACTTCCGTAAGGTTTGTGTATTTCTGTGCGGCAATAAGTTCTTCGCTTACTTCCTGTGCCTTTTTACGAGTGTTTTCAAGTTCTTCCGCTTCGCGCCTGCGGCTTTCTTCGGTCAAGTCAATGACCTTATCAAACGCTATATCTTCTTCTACCGTCGGTATAATGTCAGTTTCGATAAGGCGTTCCATTTCAGCTTGATATGCGGCTTCAAGCTGCGCCTGTTGCGTGTACATTTCATCTATTTTCTTTTGTGTGGTCATTATGTTTCCGTCCTTTCTTGTCTTGTTTTTTCCTTTAGTGGTCTTTCAAACTTTTCAAGTTTTTCAACAATAAGGGCTTTTGGCAGTACGTTACGGCAGAAGTAGGCACTTCCAAAATGATTTCCTTTTGTGTATGTTTGAAAATTACCCCAAGTATGATAATCAATCCTTTTGTCAAATGCCAACATCTCTATACCGTTTTTATAGCACCAATCATAACGCTTGTTGCCTTGTATGGAGTTTATGGGCAATAAAAGCATAAACGGCTTGCCAAGTTCATCAAGCCTTTTAAGTACAAGATCTTTTTTGCTAAAAGGTGGGTTGCTTATGATAATATCATAAGCGGCAGGCTCGTAACTAAAAAAGTCCTGTCCATCCTCTAAACTGCTGCGTATAACTTTGTAGCCGTTTTCTTTAAAAGTCTGGTAAAATGCACTCCAATTTTCGTCAAAAGGACACCATATTTTTTTGCTTTTATCAACATATTTTAAAATCGGCGCAACAGCATAAAACGGTGTGTAAACTTCATCGCCCTGCGCTGTTCTGTCACTTGTTAAATATTTGATATTTAATCCCATTAAATGCCTCCTTATGCAGATAGAATAATCTTCACAAAGTTTTCGATATGGTGCATAAAAGCCTTGCTGTCAGCCTTGTCTTTAGCAATCTGCGAAAGCTCATTTTCCCATTCTGCTGTCATTTTTGCGGAGCGCAGGATTTCGGGTACGGAAAATACAACTTTTGCGCCCTTATCTGTTGAGATAAGCTGTTTTCCTTTACGTTCAACATATCCGCGCTTGATAAGTGTTTCTATGATATTTGCTCTTGTTGCGGGTGTTCCAAGCCCCTTACGCTCATAACAATCTTCTATAAAATCATTATTGCCCGCATTTTCCATAGCCGAAAGCAAGGTATCTTCGGAGTAGTGTTTGGGTGGTGTGGTTTCGTGTTCAACAACGGTGGGGACTACGGGATATTCCATATCTTCCGAGATGTTTGGCAAGATATTCTCCGTGTCTTCGTTATTATTGCTTTTTCCCTTTGTCATAGATAAAAACTGCTTTTCAACATCTTTAAAACCGCCGTTTTTGATAACCCTGCCCGTTGCGGTAAAATCACAGCCTGTTGACGATAATGTTACCGTTGTTACCTCATATTCGTGCTTTGGGGCTGTTGCCGTTAAAAGCCTTGCACAGATGATATATAAGAGTTTGGTCGAATTATCGTCAAGTCCCGATAAATCTGCTGTTTTTATATTTGCTGTCGGGATGATGGCGTGATGATCTGTAACACCTGCGTTATTCATAACACGCTTCACATCGGGTTCGTCGTTTATTTCAAAGTCCAATGCCGTTGTTATGGCGTTTATGATGTCAAGTGCCGTATCGCCCATATCTTCCGTCAAGTATCGGCTGTCCGTTCGGGGATAGGTTACAAGTTTGCTCTCGTATAATTTCTGTAAAATATCAAGTGTCTGTTGTGCCGTAAAGCCGAACATCCTGTTTGCATCACGTTGTAATGATGTAAGGTCGTAGAGTTTCGGCGGGGCAGCGGTTTTGGTTTCCTTTGTTATCTCTTTGACTTTTGCCGTTTGGCAGTTATTCTTTACGGCTTCCGCTAAGTCCTTGACATCGAACTTTAGACTGACAGCCTTAAAAAGCCCGCAGTTTATCTCAACCGTATAATAATAACCTTTTTTGAAGTTTTTTATCTCGCTGTCACGCTCAACAATAAGGGCAAGTGTCGGAGTCTGAACACGACCTATGCTGATAACACCGTTATTGCCGTTCTTAACTGTAAAATACCTTGTTGCGTTAATGCCCACAAGCCAGTCGGCACGTTCACGGCAGAGTGCGGACTGATAAAGGTTATTGTATTCCATCCCCGACTTTAAATTGCCAAAGCCCTTTTTAATGGCCTCATCTTCAAGTGACGATACCCAAAGGCGTTCTATCGGCTTTTTACAGCCTGCTTCGTTGTATACAAGTCTGAAAATCAGCTCGCCCTCACGCCCTGCGTCCGTTGCACAAATAACGCTGTCTACCTTACTGCTGTTCATCAGCTTTTTAAGAATACCAAACTGTTTTTTCGTACCGGGCAGTACCTCATATTTCCATACAGTAGGAATGATGGGCAGATTATCCCACTTTTTATACTTTTCGTCATAACTTTCGGGCGGGGCAGTCGATACAAGGTGTCCCACACACCAAGATACGATATAACCGTTGCCCTCTATATAACCGTCATTCCTGTTCTTTGCACCTATAACTTTAGCTATGGTCTGTGCAACAGACGGTTTTTCCGCAATTACAAGTTTATGTTTTGTCATATATTTATTACCTCCATTTCTACAACAAGCTGTTGTAGTTTTTATCCGTTTATCCACCAATCAAATACATCCTGTCCCGAATTCCATTCGAGTCTTGTTTCAAGACCTTTTTCCTTGCGATGTTCAAGCATTTTGTCAAAGGTTCTTATGTATAACTCTTTGTACTTCGGAAAGGCTTCAAACTCCATAAGGCGTGATTTTGAAGCCATCGGGCAGCCGATACAGCCAACACGCTTGAAGCCCATATCATATAAGGGGTTTCGGTACTTACATTCATTATCGTAAAACTTCCATATTTCATCTGTTGTGAAATCGACAATGGGGTTTACGATAGTTTTAGCCTGCATTTGGCAGCGTTCAAAAAGCCTGCGTTTATCATCATTGTCATTCATAAGGATGATTTTCTTTTCCGTATTGCTGTGCATATCTTCATAAATGCCGCGGGTTTTCTTTCGCTTAACGCTTTCATCCCAGCGTACACCCGTTGCTATCATACGGTGCTTGCATTTGTTTTCTTTCAACTCCCGACAGCAAAATCTGATTATTCTTGTGGGGCAAATGCACTTATGTACGATAAGTTCCCACATTGACATTCGGGGATATTCTATCGTACATTTTATTCCCTGTTCTTCAAGGTCTTTAAAAACCTTTCTTATGTGATAGACAGTGGGCGGTGCATCTGCGGTAGTGTGAGAGTGATTTACTTCAAACTCTATGCCGCTTCGCTTTGCTAATTCTAAAAGCACTTCCGAATCTTTCCCTCCTGAATATGTGATGATTAAGGGCTTTTGGTATGTTGCAAGACTCATTTCCGCCGCTGTTTTTAATCTTTCGATAGCAATTTTTTCTTTATCCATAGTTCTCCTTCCCATAAAAAAAGAGTCGAATTGTTAAAACTCGGCTCCGTAACGTGTTGTATTTAATTGTTCGTTGTAAGATATGCACGCCAAACCGCACCTGCATAGCCTGTCCCGTAAAGCCTTATGCCTTCGGTTATGTCAATATTGCGCCATTCGTTATTTATAAAAACTTGATTCCATTCGTGTGTCATATCATCTGATATGACTATTTTGCAGGGAATATCGAGTTTATCCATTATGTTTTTGAATGAGATTGAAAAAGAAGCACAAGTGCCGCTGTTTTCCGTGTATAAGTGGTTCAGATCGTAATTCAGTTCATTATCATACACATAGTTGGTACAAAAGTAGGCATATACATATTTGACCTGTTCTTCGGATGCAAGATTTGCCGCCTTTGATATTATCTTATCCTCGGCACGGTCATTCTGCCTGTTTATGATACGGCTCATTTGTTCCGAGTACCTGTATTCGGGTGCTATCACATCGTAAAGTCCGTTTTCGTCATTGTCATACGCCTGCAAGGTGCAGTTTATAAGTCCTGCACTTGAATACTTTGCAAAGTATTCTGTCATAGCTGCAACAAATTCATCATCGTTAAGCTGATTATCGCTTATGTCGATATTCTCATCATAGTTATTGACCGCCGTATCGACACGTTCTATCAGCGGTGTATCGGCAGCATAAACGCTGTTTACAAAAATCGCTGTTACCATTAAACAAGTTATAATTATTTTTCTCACTGGTTTGTACCTCCGTTAAAGTTATTTATCGTTTTTTCGTCTGTTTTTTCGATAGGTTTGCTTTTGCCGCCCTTGCGGCTGTCAACCATATCGAAAAAGTCCGAAAGGGTCATACCGTTAGCCGACAACTCGTCAACAACGCTTGCCGCCACAACAGCATTTTTCCTTTCTTCAAGGCTGTCAAGTTTGTCTTTGGCTTCGGTTATCTTCTTCTCAAAGTCCAAGACCTTTCTGACAGCTTTTTTCTTCTTGTTTTCCTTCATTTTTTAATAATATCTCCTTTCATTCTTCTTCCCTTGAATAGTCAAAAAACAATTCGGGTGCAAGCACATTTTTTACCATATCCGCTTCATTTGTAAAATCGCAGGGCAGCTTGTACATTTCAATATGGATATGGTCCTGTTCAGCTTCGGGAATATCGAATATATCGCCTCCTATTTCGTGATATACTGTGCTTGTACAGCAGGGGAACAGCTTGTCCGCCATAATATCCTCGTTTTCGGTATCGTTATCTTTATCGGGTACGCTTGTGTTTACCGCAATATTGTGCGCCACCTTTCCGAGTGCATCCCCCTGATGCACAATGGTCGGTGTACTTGTCGATATAAATGATGCCGATGAACAAGATATTTTTATCAAATAACCGTCTTTTGTGAAGTCAAAGCTGTTGCCGCTGTATGCCGTAGATATAACATACTCAAAACCTCGTCCCTCGCGCTGGGTCACTTTACAAAGCCCCGAAATGGGAGCGTATATCATATCGCCTGCATCAGCCGACAAGTCTGTTGCCAAGTGATATTTTGATTTTTTTGATATACTGCCGTACATTGTTTTATCGGGGTTTCTTTCGGGTGGGGTATATGTCAATACCACTTGTTTTCCGAAGTGCTTTGAAATGCGGCTTTCAATCGTTTCGTCATCGTCAATATCAAGCGGGAAAGAAAGGTTTGCAACGGCGAAATTGCCGTATTTATAGGTGTATTCAAATTTTTCTTTCATACTTTTGTTTTTGCCATCATCATTGTCAAAACGCACTATATCATTGTCTATCAGATATTTGACCGAATACTTTCTGCCAAAATAGTAGTAAATGGTTTTCTTACCCTTTGAAAAGGTTTTTGAGTAAATCGGGCTTACATACGATTCCGTAACATTATTGTCGGCATCAACGTCTATCAGCTTTATGCCGTAATTATAGGTTGATTTATGGAGTTCGCCTGCGGCATTTTTAAGCTGCTGTTCGCCCACAAACCCGAAAAATGTGGAAAACCACCCAAGATTATCTTTTTTTGTTTGTATATACGCAAGTGCCGCACGGTAATCATCGGTAGTCCATCGGTATTCTTCAAACATTTCATCGGAAGATGAAAACACCTTGTTAAATCCGCCGTATGTGGGCGTTAATTCCTCTCCGTCGGAGTTTTCTGCTGTTTTTATATACGCATCGTCAAGCGGCCTATCGACAGACAGCGCATAAACACATTTATAGCTTTTGTCGCTGTTGTTATCGTTTTTCGCTTCAAGCTCGATATTTTTATATCCCTTGTTCATCCAATTTTCCTGTTGTTTACAATCCTTTTCGGAGATAAGTTTTATTATCGCCGTAGTATCGAGGGCTGACGGGGTCTGCCATATAAAAGAGCCTATGGATGCAATGACCACTCCGCAGATAGCAACAATAAGCACAACATTGACAAGCAATACCGCCAACACCTTTATTGCCGCCGATTTTGCCGACTTTAAGGCTTCATCAGCAACTTTCTTCGCCTTGCTTGCCGCCTTGCTTTTGATAACCGCCATTTTCTGCTTTTTCTGTAAGTTTTTATAAGCATCATATTTCCGCTTTGTGTCCTGCACCTTTTGTAAGGCGGATTTTGCTGTTTGCGGGGCGTTTTTAACAGCTTTAACAGCCGATTTGCCCGTTTTTGCAATATCTATAACTCCGTTAGTGCCTGCAACGATAACATCTTTTGCTGCAACAGCAGTTTCGCCTGTTTGGATAACATCATCAACAGCTTTAAAAGCTAAATCCTCGTTGCCTTTTTCGGATATATCCTCCCGTATAGCCTTGATAACGGATTTTCCGCCGACTTTCAGCAATTCGCCCGATTGGTCTCCTTTTTCAAGGATAATGTTTTTCACATCCTGTTTCAGCTCGTGCTTTATGCCGAGTGCCGCCGCAGCTTCCGCTGCCTTTTCACGGTTTATTTTTCGGTTACGCTTTTTGGCGGATACGGTTTCGGGCTTTAAAATACCTTTTGCCGTCTCCGCAGCGGTTATTGTACTTTCTGCGATTTGCAAAGTCTCATCATCGGAGTTTTTCATAGCCGAATGAACATTGCTCTTTACAACTCCTGTGCCTATTGTGGCAACAGTCGTTCGCTTTGTCTTGCTCTTTTCTGCTTTTGTTTGCCGCTTTATTTGCTGTTTAGAAGACTTAACGGGTACTTCTTTATGTTCCCTTATAGGCAAGGCGTGTTCGACAACCATTTCGGAATACTGCTGTCTTTGCGCCTGCTGTTCGTCCTCACGGTATTCAAAGGCGGCATTGTCGGTATCAACTTTGCTTTCATCTTTATAAAGACTCCGCAAAGTTTCCAACTGCCGCTGATGTGCCATTTTAGACAGCTTTGACCGCTGTGTACCGTCAGTGTAGGCAACAGTTCCGTCAACCATAACTCTTGCCGTTGCGGATAGGGCATAAGCCTGTGAGGTCGATATTACATCATCAACAGCCGATTTATGCTCCATAACGGCGGCTGATGTTTCCGTTTTTATAATGCCCTGCGGAATATTCGGTACAGAAAGCCTGTTTTCAGGCTTCATTATATCTGTAGACGATAAAGGCTGGCTGTTGGCAGCTTGATAACCGATTGATATGTTGTCGCCTGTTTTTTTCTGCGCCGCATACTGTTTAAGCTGTTTTTTTAACGCCTTTTTATATGCGGGACTGTCAATATCGACAGGCTTATCGGGAATATATGTCGGCGCGGAGTATTGCGGTTTAACAATATCCACGCTGTCTGCGGGCTTAACAATCTCGGCAGACTTTTCGGGAATTACAATATCCTCCTTTGTTTCGGGTCTGATAAGTCCCTTGCGCCTTTCGGCTTGTTTAGCCTTTTTGACCTTATCAAGCGCCTTATTGCCTTTTTCGGCTTTTGTATCATCAGGGACGGGCTTTTCACTGTCCCCAAAACGTATCTTACCCGAATAATCGCGGTAGGTAGCTTTTTCTTCGGCTTGCTTGATAATATTTTTCTTCTTGACCGCCTTGCTTTGGCTGTTTTCCACTTGCTCGCCGTTTACTTCCTCGCGCCGCTTGTTTACCGCCTTTGAGTTATCGTTATTCTTGATTATGCTGCTCATAAGCTACCACCTCATCAAGCTTTGATGTCATCATAGAATAGAGTTTTGTATCTTTCGGAAAACTATCCACAAACGGTACAATAGCATTGCCTGCAAGCAAAAGCCCTTGTCCGGCTGTGGCATTGGTAACAAATGACATCTGTGTCGGCGATATGTTCAGCAATTCCGAAAGCCTAACCCTGTCCTGTGGGGATTGGTTAAGCATTAAGATATACTCACTGTTGGCTAAAATCTTTCCCGCAAGCGGGCTGTCAAGCAGGTCGCCTATGTTCTGACTTATGCCGGAACAGATAGCACCGTATTTTCTTGCACGCTTCCAAAGGCTTACAAGGAATTGAGCCGAAAACTGATTTGCAAACAATAAATGCGCTTCATCTATGACGATCCACGTTGTTCTGCCTATCAATCTGTTGGAAACAACTCTGTTCCAGATCTGATCCAAGATGACCAACATACCCAGCGTTTTAAGCTGTTCGCCCAAGTCTCGTATGTCATAGACAACAAAGCGGTTATTGATATTTACATTGGTCTGATGTGCGAATAAATTGAAGCTGCCCGAAGTATACAATCCCAATACTTTCAGCAAGTTTTCTTTCTCCTGCTGTAATTCCGGTATCTTGATTTTTTCAAGCTCATTATAAAAATCGGTAAGTGTAGGCATTGGGGCATTAGACTTTTTGAAATACTTCTTGTATAATGTCGTCAAAACCCTGTCAACAAGGGTACGTTCCGCACCCGAAAGACCTATGCCGCTTTCTTTTGTAACGATAACATCTAAAAAGCTGAATAAAAACTCCGTTTTGAAAGACAACGGATTTTTGCTCTTTTCCTCGTCATCATCGCCGCCCGAATACTCCGCAGAAATATCCAACGGATTGAAATATGTATCGGTATCATTTGATATTTTGACTATCTCACCGCCGAAATTTTCAAATAAGGTCAGATATTCGGCTTCGGGGTCGATAACGAGGATCTCATCATCTTCCGAATTAAGCATTACATCGACAAGACAGCGTTTTGTTGCAAAACTTTTGCCGCTGCCCGGACTGCCCAACACAAATCCCGCAGGATTTTTTAACGCCTTACGATTAAAAAATATAAGGTTACGGGATAAAGCATTTAAGCCGTAATACATACCGCCATCGTCTGCCAACTCCTGTGTAGTAAACGGAATAAAAATCGCCTGTGCCGCCGTTGTGAGTGTGCGCCGTATGCCTATATCATTTTTAGCAAGAGGTAAAGTGGCATTTAAACCCGCCTCCTGCTCACAAGCAATAGGCGATAATTCACACCCAAAACTGCGGGCCTTGCCTTTCAGCTTTTCAACATTTTCTTCAAGCTCCGTAAGCGTTTTAGCCGATGTAAAGACGATTATCGCGCCCTGAAAAAGCCTTTGGTTACGTTCCTGCATATCGGAGATAAGCATATTTGTTTCCGTAAGGTGTCGCTTTAAATGCTGCGGTATCATTTCGGGGTCTGTTCCCTGTTGTAACAGCTTTTGCTGCCTGTTGCATTTGTCCTGTTCCATAAATGCAAGTTTAGTCTTTACCATTTCCAATGCCGATGAATTATCCATAGCGTTTGTATGTATGTTTATCGTTGAATTACAGGGTATCTCTGCAAGGGCATTAAGCAGCTTATCCGATAAATCGGTCGGAAACTTGCGTATCATTAAAACCTGACCAAAATAATCCCCAAACTCAAAGTATGTCTGCTTGCTGTTTGGCTTAAAATCGAAATAGTACGGCGCAATAAAGTCTTTTGTTGTAAGCCCCGTACCTACCATATTTTTGTAGTCAAACTTCATAGGCTCATTTGGGTTAAGAATACTGTTGATATATTCAAGCCTTTCCGCACCCGAAACCGCCATAACATCACATCCAAGACCCTTAAACTGTCCCGTCAAGTCAGTTTCAATTCTTAAAAGTGCGGGATAAGCCACATCATAGCTTTCAGCCGTAATGCCAAAAGTGATATACTTCTCACGAACAATACTGTTTTGACCCTGCAAAGCCTTATTTTCAAGCATCGTGTTATATTCGACCCTTAAATCGTCTTTACCGTCATTACGCATAGGGAACAGCATCTTCTGTTTAAAATCCTCTATATCAATGCGCCTGTTGTGTACGGTTATCTGTACATTTATTTCGGGCGAAAAGTAGTTTAATATCTCACAGTAACGCGAAAAAATATCTATCTGCTCATCACGCTGTGCGACCTGATAGTTTATGTCGCTGAATTTAAGCATCTTTGAAAAGAAGTTGTCCCCGACCTGACATATACCGTTTTCAAACATATATTTATAATGCAGGGTGTCCTGACAAGTTTTCGGTGCAGCTTCGGCTTTAGCACGCTTCTTCTTTTTTAAATTTTTCTTTTCTATCAAAGCCTGCTGACTTCTTAATTGCTTTATACGCTGTTTTTCTCGCTCTTTTATGGCGCGTTTTTGAGATTTCAACAATCTCATACTCTCTCTGTTTTTTTCTTTGTACTTTCTTTGTATTTCGTTCTCCTTTGGTATGAACAACCTTATTTCCCCCTTTCTGCTGTTCCTCCGATTTAGCTTGTTCGGCTGCTAACTGCTGATAATATGCACGATATTCCTCGACCTCTATCGGCGGAGCTATGCCTACCGTTTCATATTTTCTTTTGTTTCTGCCGAACACAGCTTTAAGTTTGATCTTCATATACTTTTCAAAGGTATAACCGCCTTTGCGGATAAAGCCCACACAAAACGCGGGTGCGACCGCAGCCATTGTTGCGTAAGTGGCGAGATCCATATCTATATTGCGAAGCAACAAAAATGTAGGTATTCCGCACCCAAATGCAAACGCACCGCAGGCTAACTGCCTTATCGACAATCCTGCTATGATAGACTCTTTATAGTCTTTTATTTCCTCCGGTACTCTGACTTCTATACTCATTACATCGCCCCCATTATCTGCTTAACTATTTTACCGCTTGAAAACACCGATACCGCCAAAACTGCGGTATATATGATATTTTGAAGCAGGAATGAGTTTACAAACGTGCTTGCATCCATACCCGCCGTATAACTTGTAACGAAACTGCCCATAAGTGCTTGATATATCAAAAAGCACGCCACAATAGCCGTTCCCTGCAAACATACCGCCGTAAAACTTTTAAGGAAGTTTATCGCGGTCTGTCTGAAATCCTGTGAAGCAAGTGTCGCAAGCGGTATAGGCGATAAAAGCATCATCAGCCATAATTCAAAGGCTCTGAAAACTACCGTAATGCTTAAAATGCCCTCAACAAAGTGGACGAACAGCCAACACACAAAAATAACTATGTAGGTAAAGGTACGGTCGAAAAAGCCGAGATTATTTATAGCATCTGCTAATGTTGATACCTGACCGGAATCAATACCGACACCGAAGTTATAATCGGCTATCATACCGCTGCCGATTGAAACCATTGTTGCTTCTATACCGTTTAGCAGTGCGGGTATATGAGTAAAAACAATGGCGAATACACCAAACTTTATAAGTATGTGTGCAGGCAGCTTGATACTGCCCAAACCGCTTTCGCCGCCGTTTGTTCTGTTTATCATAGCTACCAATTCAAGCAGCATAAACAGGGTAAGAAGTGATGCGCCCACCGCATAGACTGTACCTTTCATTAAACCCACAATGGTACTGTTCGTTCCGCTGTTGTATTCAGCTAAAGTTTTTGTAAGGCTCGTTGCAAAGCCGTTTTCAAGGGAGAGATTGCATAAGTCCGAGATCATAACTTCTATAAAACTCATTTGCGTCTCCTTTCAAAAAAGGCGGCCGAAATTTTACCGACCGCCCGAGTGTGTTTGGCAGATGATAGGTGTCAATAATCTGCCATATTTTTATTATCTGCCAAACAAATTTTATGTTCTGTTTTTGGGATATAAACATCCTCAAATCAGCTTATTAAGCCATTGTAAGGTCAAGTGCGCCGATAGCTACACCCGCTGCAATAATAATTGCGCCACCTAATATCTGCCATATCGCATTACCGATACCGGGGCCGTTACTGTCCTTGATGCTCATACCGAGTGTTACAAGTCCCCATACAGCCCATAAGCCACCGCCTGCAGTCGCTGCCTTGCTTAAAAGGTTCTTTGCCGTAGTAATGGCATCGCCGCCGTCGCCTGCGAATACATTTACCGCAAATGCCGTAACCATAAGCACCGCTGTACTCACCATAATTCTTGCAACCTTTTCTGTTGCCGCCTTTCTTGCGGCTTCTTTATTCTTTCTTACACTTAACATATTTTCTCTCATAAATTTTGTCCTCCTGAATTTTTTAATTTTTGTATGAAAAAACTGCCGAAAAATCCCCATTTCCCGACAGCTTATCCCGTAGTTTGTAATTTGTTTTCCAAAATTTCAAGGTCTTTATCGTCAAGCAGATAATCTTCGATGTTTATATCATTGCTTGATTTTTCCTGTTCAGACCTTCTTGCTTCTTGCTTGGCATTGTATTTTCCTATGTCAAACAAAAATTCTTTTCTGTAGTCTCCTGTTTTTCGATAGTTTGGATGTTTAGTCAAATCATATTTTTTGGACTTAAAAGGCTTTAAACCTCGGATGAATAAAATGCACTCATTATTGTTAAGCCTTCCCACTTCATCGGGAGTGATAAGTTCACGCCCAAGTATCTGATTTTGCAGGCTGAACGAACCCTGCTGTCCTTTTGTGGTACTGCTTGAACGGTGGTCAATGGTAGCTTTACCGACTCTCTCGGATATATTTTTCATAGTGGAGTTTTCTCCCGAACCGAGGAAAAGAGTAGTGTCACAGTTGCCGACCAATGTGCCTGCCTGTTTGTCGTACAATGCTTCGATCTGTGCCATATTTTGGACAATAACATCAACGGATATTTCGCGCGACCTTATTATTGAAATGATTTTTTCAAAGTTCGGTATTTGACCAATGTTGGCAAACTCGTCAAGCATACATCTGACGTGTACGGGCAGCCTACCGCCGTAGTGGTTATCGGCTTTATCGCACAATTCCTTGAATAATTGGCTGTACATCATATTTGCCAAGAAGTTAAATGTAGTGACCTTATCATCAATAACGATAAATAAGATCTGCTTCTCATCTCCGAGAGTGCTTAAATTCATTTCGTCATACATTGTCATATCCCTGACTTCCTTGATGTCAAATGCCGATAAGCGTACACCGCAGGAAATAAGAATACTTTTAGCTGTCTTGCCCGCTGCCAATTTGTATTTCTTATATTGCAATAAGGCAAAATGTTCGGGCTGTGGCTCTAAAATTTTACTCTCATCACCAATAGGTCTGTTTCGTTTTTCACTAAACGCTTTTGTGCCTATCTCCAATTCCTCAAAGGCGTAATCAACGGCATTCATAAATGTCTCGTCATCTTCTCTTACTTCCATTGAGTTTATAAGACTCAATAAAGATGCGAAGTTATGTTCTTCTTTTGGCAGTACATAGATTATGTAGCCTATCAATGCCATATATAGCAGCCTTTCTGCATTTTCCCAAAAGGGATCTGATGATTTTTCGCCCTTTTCCTTTGTTGAAGTTATCAATATATCGACAAACACCTTTATATCGGCTTCCGTCTTTATAAAAGTGAATGGGTTATAGTGCATACTCTTTGAAAAGTCCACGGTATTGAATACCTTGATTTTATAGCCTGCGTCTGCTAAAACCTTCCCGACCTCGTTAAGTACAGTACCCTTCGGGTCTGTTATTACATAAGAACAGTGCATTTGCAATAAATTAGGCTTTAAGAAAAATCTTGTTTTACCCGAACCCGAACCGCCTATAACAAGAATATTGTTATTACGCATCGTCTGCCTTGTGTTCAGGCTCATCCACTCGGTAGCGGTAAGCAGCATATTGTTATCAAATTTGCTGTCCTTAAATTTTGCTATATCCTTTGCTGTTCCCCATTCGGCGGAACCGTGTTCCCTGCCGGGCATTGTATTTCTTTTGCAAAAGATAGCATATATACAGCCGAGGGAATAAAAAAACAGGCATAAACAGCCTGCTCCGAGTGATTTTAAATCGAATATATAGAATTCTTTGTCTATGCGTTCAAGCCCTGTTGAAACATCTTCCAACTTACCGCCTATATCGGTGGCTTGTGAGTGCATATAGTTATAAGCACAGTTATTGCCGACACCAAAGACAAGCGCACCGCAGATGATCATAAAAGCTATTTTAGATTTCATCGTGCGCCTATCTCCTTGTGTTTTAAGGGTGCATCTATCTTGTTATCCTCTACAAGCTGCTTGTTACGCTTTAAAATCTCTTTTAGCGGAGTTTTCGGCTTCAACTCTTTCATATAGGCGTTTTCGATAGCCCATGTTACTAATGTTGCATCCTTACGCTGATATAAAATCTTGTATGCCCCGTCATTCTCCTTTTTGACAGCGAATGCTATACCTTGCTTTTTAAGCTGTCTGCATATATCTTTGAGTCTGTCCTTTTCTTGGATATACTCTGTCAGTTCCAGATCGCGCCCCTTGCGTACAAGTTCTTTAACGCTTTTCTTGCCCGATTCGTCTTTGTTATGATTTGACTTGTCCCTTAAATGTGTATACGATTTTTTCAGAACAGAAAACATCCAGCCGAAAAACTTTGCCGCACCGTGTTTTAACACTCCGCGCCCTTGTTCTTCAAGCATTTAAGTCCCTCCCTAATTGTGAAAATACTGATTAAATTCTAAAGGCAAAAATAATTTTAGCCGGAAGGCGGCACATTTGTAGGCGACCATGCGTATTCTTCCGCCTAAAGGCGGAAAATAGCAATCAGAGCCGTTAAGCAAATGTGTAAAATTATTTTTGTCATCCTATTAGTCAGTATTTTCCGAAAATGTTTTCCGTCAAGTCTATTTGTGGGCGATCTCACCCGAATTTCTTTAATTGTCATTTTTTCTTTTTCTCCTTTTTAGGTTTTGGCGGTACAATAAGTTCCTTGTATTTTAAAATGTCCGCAAGCGATTTTTTGTTTGTGTCCTCTGATTTAGGTTCATACATTGTGTCTGTAAATTCAAAGTCATCAATGGACTCGACAATTTCAAAGGCACTTTTAGCCTTATCAATAATTTCATCAAAGTTGTCCATTTCGTGTAAAATACCCGAACATAACTCATTTATCAGGTCTTTGACTTTGTTTATGTCGCAAGTTCTTACAGCATAATCTTTGATAAACTCGGTATATGGCTTAATTTTCAAGAATTTTGATGTATCATAAACGGTATTTGCGGTTTCTTTGCAATATCTTGTTATTTCTTCTGCTTCATCGGGAAAGAATTGCGTATAGTCCAAAAGATGCACTAAAAAAACAGCCTGACTCCTAATGTGACTTAGGTTATCAAACTGTTCTCTTACTTTCGGGCTCATTAAATCGTTTATGTCAAACATACTTATGCTGCCTCCATAGTGGGAAGTATTCCGTCCGCTTTAAGCAGCTCATATATGAACATTCTGCCTTTCTGTGTCCAATAGGTCTTGATGCTACTGTGATATATGTTGCAGTAATCAAAATAAGCGTAGGTTTTTGTACCCGTGTAGCCTTCGTCGGCATACTTTTTGTTAAGTACATAGGTATCGCAGACCTTGTGCTGAATACCCTTGTCGGCAAGGTATCTGTTCAACCACTGTGCAGTCTTCCCGTAATCCTTTGCAATTAAAGTTATGGGTACAAGGTCATCGGTGCCGAGAATAATGTCACAATAGCTTGCTTTTGGGGCAAGTTCCTCGACCGTTCCCTCAAGCATTGCTATCTGTTCCTGATTTTCCTGCAACCTATGTGCAACATCAATAAGAAACTGCGGTGACTGCAAATAATCAATGGCAGCATACATTCCTGTCTTGCGTATAGAAGGTATTACCTCATCGAATACCCACTTTTCGAATTTTAGTGCAGAAGGTAACTTGCTGTTTACTATAAGACGATATACATCTCCTTCAGGAATGAAAAGCATTGAAATCTGCTTATTGGGTGATTGTGGATGAGGTATACTGTGATTTACCGTATACCTGCAATGTGCGGAAATTGCATCACTTGGTCTCTTGTATCCAAGTGCCTTTGCAACATCACTGCCGCAGAAATAAACTTTATCATCTATACTTGTTGTTCTTATCTTGCCAAACTCATTATTTTCAAATATCTGTAATTCGTTCATATTTTTTTCCTCCCTCATATTATAATCAGCCCTCATTTCTGTGTGAAAAATCGCCGTACATATCGTGGCGGACTTCCGCACCATAGTAGAGGTTCTGTGTTCTTGCGTTATAGATAGCGGCAATAAGGTATTTACGGATATTGTAAATTTTTGTTGTAGTTCGCGATAAGCACTCCAGAACATAATCAATTTCGCCGTATGTGACCTTTAAAAATCTGCTTTTAACCACCTCCGCAGGGATAAGACTGCCGTTTATGCTGACAGGTGCGGTATTAAAGGCTACCGTCTGAACCATAATCTCAACAATTTCATCAATTTCCTGAAGTTCATATGGCTTCTTGGATATAACAAAATCGTCATAGCCGATGTTGTCTTTGATGATCTGCTCGTATTTTTTATATACCGACATATCTGCCGTAGGTGCTGTATATCTATCGATCCTATCTATCTCGCTGTTACTGTTGGTTCTTACAGTAGTATTAGATTGATTGATATGATTTTTATTTAAAGAAATCATAGTATTTATATTATCAGTATTTATATGCGTGCAGTTTTCCGATGACATTTCATCCGAAATCAGTTTTTGAAATGACGGCAAAAAGCCGTTCATAAGCTGCTCCTGTGTATTCACAAGAATACCGTTCATTTCTGTCTGCTTTTCCATAAACTGTGCCAGCACATCCGAAAGTGCATCTACCTTGCCATTAAGTTCGTCGATTTTTTCTTCTGTTTTTTCGTCAAGGGACTCCGCAGGGAATTCCTCGTCAAAAGAATAATCTTCATCTTCGTCAAAATTTTCTTCAAAGTCATACTCCGCAGAAGCATAATCGGGCGTTCCCGAAGTTTTCTCGGCAGCCGATACTATATTGATAAATTCGCTCATACTGATCGTTGTTGTGCTGTCCTCGGCAGCTGCTAAAGGGTTTTCGTAAACATCATATTCGTATTCGCAAAATGTGCCGTCCGTTGACCTATTCTGTCTACGCACTATATAGCCCGCCGATATGAGTTCATTTACGCCGTTTCTTACCGAAGAAACACCGTCTTTCACTGAATACGCAAGCCCCTGAATAGTGACCTTGTAATTGTCGGGCATTGATAAAATGACCGATAATAAGCCGATAGCCTTTAAGCTGATGTTTGCATTGCGTAAGTGATGATTTGACATACAGGTATAATTTTTATCCTTCTTTATTCTGAAAATTGACATATAGCTTGTCCTCCTTATTTTTTTTCGCTGAAAGCGAATTAAATTTCCTTGTTTATTCCATTATGTATTCGTTTGCCTTTTCGGGTACGGCAGAGAAGATATTGCCGTGTTGGGTAACATAACCCTTGTCAACAAGACCCTTTAAAAGCCTTAAAACTTTTTTGTAAGAATCT
>CAMVJD010000011.1 GCA_947167715.1 uncultured Eubacteriaceae bacterium | reverse complement strand
AACGCAGTTTGGTGGAGGGGTCGAGGACTTCGGTAGAAGTCCGACCCGCAAGTGTTAACTCTCCGCCAAACAGAAATTTACAACATAGCCAGCTTTATTACCTTTCCGCTGCGGATATAAACTCTGGGCACACGTTTGCCGACATTGCACACTATTTCGTAATTAATGGTATTTGAAAGTGCGGCAAGCTCCTCGGCGGTTATTGACCTTTCGCCGTCGCTGCCCATAACAATTACCTCATCGCCCTGCTTTATATCTTTGATATGTGTTACATCAAGCATCAGCTGATCCATACATACATTACCCACAACATTGGCATATTGGCCGTTTACTATCACCCTTGCCTTGTTTGAAAAGGCACGGCTGTAGCCGTCTGCATAGCCGATAGGCACGGTGGCGATCTTTGACGGCTTATCGGTATAATAGGTCCTGCCGTAGCCTATGGGCGTATCAGACTGCACATTTTTAACATAGCTGATATGGGTTTTAAGGCTCATAGCGGGTCTGATATCAATATCCCCCACCTCGGTGCTGGGCATCATACCGTAAAGTATTATACCCGCACGCGCCATATCCAGCTGTAATTCTGGCATATCAATAATGGCACCGCTGTTTGCACAGTGTCTTATAAGCCCCGTATGCCCCATTTTTTCAAGGCCCTCGGTCATATACAAAAACCTTTCAAACTGTGTTTTTGTAAAGGTCTTATCCTTTTCGTCCGCAGTTGAAAAGTGGGTGAAAATACCCGTTACTTTCACATTTGGCAGCTTAAAAATTTTGTCTATCGTTTCAAGACTTTCGGGGCAGGGCAAAAAGCCTATCCTGCCCATACCCGTATCTATTTTAATATGCATATAAGCCGTTTTGCCCATTTTTACGGCCGTATCCGACAGCTTTTCTGCCATTTCGTATGTAAACACGGCCTGTGTCAGCTCGTTTTCAATAACTGTTTCAAAGCGGCTTTCAAGCGTATAGCCCAAAATAAGTATGGGCACGGGGATATTTGCCTGTCTTAAGGCCTCACCCTCCTCGCAGGTGGCTATGCCCAATTGGTCGGCACCGTTAAAAAGACAGATCTTGCTTACCTCGACCGCGCCGTGACCGTAGCCGTCAGCCTTGACAACAGCCAAAAGCTTGGTCTCGGGGCGCAGCCTTGCCCTTATTTCCCTGACATTGTGTTCTATGGCATCCAAATCTATTTCCGCCATAAGTCTTTGATATTCAAGCATTTTATATCTACCTCTGACATTAAAAATATTTGCGGAGCTACTGTATGGAAAATACTCCGTTGTCTATGCTTTCATTATACTTGAATTCGCTGAAATTTACAACAATTTTTTCTTTTCCCTCGGCATTATATATCGCAAGCCTTGTCGGAACGCCCTTATTCTCGTCAAACCACAGCTTTTCGGATGCAAAAACCTTGTCTCCGCCCGCGATATCCGCCTCCAGCACGGTAGTATTGCCGTTTGGCGATGCCGAGGTAGTTACCGTTGCATCACTCATAGACTTTTCGTGATTTTCGAGAAATGAATATAAAATAAGCAGCGCTCTCTCGGGCGAATTGGACGTCACCTTGATTTTGTTTTCGTTTCCTCCCGCCTTTTGCCATACCAGCTTGCCGTCATAGATAAGCGAGGTATCCTTATATTCCTCGGGTGAAAGGGTGTCTATACGGTATCTGCCGTCCTTTTTGGCGGTCTGCACGGTATCATAAACATTTTCGCCCTTGTTTGATATATACCGCACCTCTGCGCGTGCCGTATAGCTGTCCATATTTTTCAGCATATCATACGCATTTCCTTTTTTTGCGCCGCAGCCCGTTAAAACAAGCACGGCAAGCAAGGCCGTAAATAGTTTTATTTTCATATATGTATATCTCCATGTTTTTTTGTTCATTATATGAAACTATACGGCCAAAAATTCCGAAAGCACGGCAAAAAAAGCGGGGCCAAGGCACTAAAGATCCCGAAATCGTCTTTAATGCTTCGGCCCCGTTTTGTACAAGAAATATGTACTTAATAAACTCAATCCTGATTTTCTTTTTTGTATACGCCGACTATCAGTTTATCGGCATTATCCTCTCTAACAAGCACGGCACGCATGGTAGCGGGTATTTGCCTGTCATTTATGACAATGCGGTACTGCATTGTAAAAACGCCGTTATCCTTAATTGTCTGCAATACATTGTCCTTGGTTAAGCGCTCTCTGATAAGCGGCAAGTCATCCTTGTAAATTACCTTCACGCTGTTTTTTACGGCGCCCTCAAAAAAATCCCTGCCCGCTTCCTCAAGCCCAAGTGTTTTATACTCCTTAACAGCGGTATATTCCGTGTATTCCTTCGATTCGATATCCACGGTATACATACAAAGGCAATTGCCCGACAGCGCCATTATCCTTGAAAATGTTATCTCGTTCCAATGCGCCTTTTCAAGAAGCTCCTGCTGCTTCATCTGCGGGTCTATATCGCTGACACCGATAATGATATGATTCGGGTCGTCCTGTATGCTTGTTGCCTTCATATTAACGTAAAACGGCTTATTGCCCTTCATCAGCCTGTAGGTAACGGTAAATGTGCCGTGTTTTTCTATCTGCCGAAGTATATTTTCCTTGACAAAGGCCTCTACAAAGGTATCGCGGTCCTCGCTGTAAAGATATTTAAGCGCATCGGCGCGGGCTTTTTCAAAGAAATTCTCGCTGCGGCGCTCCATTGTAAGGTTTTCCTCGCCGATATCCGATGTATATTCAAAAAACGTATCGTTTGTTATATCGACATAGAAAATATTGAAGTAATCGGCAGAAAGCGCCCTTGCAATATTTGCATAGGATATGCCCTGCTCCGTATCCGATATCGAAAGCACGGCGACCGCAACGGCAACCGTACCCGTTACGGGATTTACCGCCAAACGGCGAAGACACGAATGTACGACCGCATTGCTGGGCATTCTTTCATCCACAAACAGCTTATAGCTGCTGTCCTTGCAGCTTTCTATAAGCGCCCTCATAAACGGCGAGGCAACTGCCTCGGGCTTATCGTGGAAGGATTCGGGCTTATTGTTTACGATAAAGACAAAATGCCTTTTCATAAATTCGCGGTAGCTTGGGTTTGTCCTTGCAAAGCGCACCTGCTCTTTATTTATTTCAACGACCGCCATTGGCAGGGTATTGAAAATATTGCCAAATCCATTAAGGTTATTCTGTGCTATAACGGAAAGGTCATAAAGATTGACACGTCCCACCGCCTCATAATACTGCGATTCATTCGGGTCTTCAAAGCCGATCTGCAAGCCCTTTTCATATTTTTCAAGTATTTTTTCAACGGGTATTGGCCTGTCAAAGAAATATCCCTGAAGCTTTGAGCAGCCTGCCTCCTGAAGAAAATGCATCTGCTCCTGCGTTTCCACACCCTCACATATAGTATCTATACCAAGCGCGGTCGCCATTTTTATCATTTCCGTAAGAATAATTTTACCCTGATCGCCCTGATTAAATTTTTGCATAAAACGCATATCAAATTTTATAAGGTCAAATTTAATATCCTGCAAAACATCAAGCGACGAATAGCCGCTGCCGAAATCGTCCATCCATACGGGAAAGCCCAGGCTTTTAAAGCGTTCTATCTGTGCCTTTATAAATTCAAAATCCTTGCCTATTGTGCTCTCGGTTATCTCGATACTTATAAAGCTGCGCTTTATGCCGGCCTCGTCAACACGTCTGCGTATCTCATCAACTATATCGCAGGTGTCAAAGTCCGAGCGCGAAAGATTGACAGACTGCGGCACTATGTGCAGACCTGCCCTTTCAAGCTGCCTTATTTTTTTAAGCACACGCTCTACAATATATAGGTCAAGCTTGTAAATAAGCCTGTGTTCTTCAAGCGTCGGTATAAAATCCGCAGGTGACATAAAGCCCTTTTCGGGGTCTATCCAGCGCGCAAGCGCCTCCTCGTCGCATACTCTTTGGTTTACGCCGCGCACTATCGGCTGATAGTAAACGGTTATCCATTCCTCTTTTATGGCCCTGTCTATGTTTGATATAATATACTGCTGTTTTTCCTCGGTATCCTTCATTGACATATCATAGTAGCTGTATGACGAAGAATACTCGCTTTTAAGCGTATCGCAGGCAAACTTTGCCCTATCGCAGGCCATACTTGCATTTACGCCCTCCAGCCAATGAAGATATATGCCAACATGCAGCGGCAGCGAACACCCGCCGTTGATATTTGCGCAATCCTTAAACAGCGACTTTAACAGATCCTCAAGCATATCCGACTTTGCTATGACCGCAAAATGATCCTGTCCGATATGACTGCAGTTATCATTCCCGAAATATTCCGAAAGAAGCCTTGAAAATGCACGAAGAAGCTTGTCCCCCTCGGCAAAGCCGTACTTATGATTAAAATATTTCATTCCGCTGAAATCCATAAACATAAGCGCAGGCTTTTCGCCCTCATCTATAATAGCATTTCTTTGAAGTGTTGCAAGTTCGAAAAAATGTGTCATACTTGGCAGACCCGTCAAATGGTCATAGTAGCTTGCCTTTATAAAGCTTTCCTCATACAGCGCATTCTTTAATAAATTGGTAAGCGTAGCTTCGGCATTATCGCTTTCCTCGCTGTAGCTGCCCTCATTGGTGTACCATACCTGCGCGGTACGTTCTCCCGTTGGCGTATAGGAGTGTGCCCCCTGTGCGTGGATAATATTATATCCGCTGCCGTTCGGGTCCTTTGAACGATATATTACATCAAACTTTCCGTTTTCCTCGGTCGCAAACTTAATTGCGGCATCCGCAATACGCGCCACATCATCGGGGTGAGTATCTTTATACATATCATTATCCATTTCATAATATGCAAGCGCCTTATCCTTGTATCCGAACAACTCGCGAAAGCCGGCGGATAAAGCAATAGTAACAACACGCCTGTCCAAAAACTGGTAAATGGCAAACGGCATTTGATAATTTTCAATATTTTCTAATTCTATTTCGGGAAAATGGTATCTGTTCACAGGTATTCACCTCAATTCTCGGGGACTTCACAAAATTTTTTCTTATTTCCAAAAATTTATTATTATTAATATTATAAGCTATATTTATTAATATGTCAATCGTTTGTAATTCATTTGAGTTTCCCCATTTTTTTGCGCCATTTTTTTCGGCATCAGCGTATGCTTGTCATCCGCTGTAAGCCGAAATTATTTGCGGGTATGCCGAAATCCCCACGGGAAAATGCATAGTACATCCGTACCCAAAAACAAAGCCCTCTTTAAGAAGGCTTTGCTGTGCTTATTTATTCTTTTCCGCCGGGAACTCAAATTCACTTTGCAGGGTCTTTTGCATTATCATAGCCGAATCGGAGGCTGTAAGCACATTGTCACAGTCAACATCACATTTTTTCAGCGTTTCCTCCGTTGCGGGCATACTTTCGGGCTTAAGCACATACTGCAAAACCGATACCGCATCGGACGCAGTAACAACGCCGTCATCATCCCAGTCGCCGTAAACAATATTTTCCTCGGGGAGCGTATACACCACTGGGAGTGCCGCCTTGATATAAATAGCCTTTGACTTGGGGGTTATAAGCGTAACGGAGCTTATCTCGCTAACATCTATATCCGAGGACATGGTTTTGCCGTTTACATCAAGCACGACATTTTTATTGTCAAGGTCTATTTTAAAGGTGTAGATATATTTTTTGTTTCTCTCCATATCGCCGAACAGTTCGTTTGTTTCAACGCCGTTTTTGCGAAGCAGCAGCACCCTGTTTGAATTGGATCCAAACGAAGCTATCTGACCCTCGGTGCCGTCCTTGGTCGTTCCTATCACGCGCAGCAAATTCCACTTGCCCGAGCCCTCGCCTATGCTGAAATAGCCCTTAATGTACACTACCCCTTTTGACTGCTTTTCAAAGGGTATATTCCATACCGTAGATGCATCTGTCGAGGTATCTATAAGCTGATAATCGTCCGTTTCCTCGTTATAGATAACGCAGTTTTTATCACTTACCGCGATCTCCGCGGGCTCGCAGTAGACCAACGGGTCGGATTCGGGTATCAATACGGCATTTTCGGGTATGGGAAAGGTCGGCGGCTTTACATCGTCTTTTGCTCGGTTGCCCTCGACATCCGTTTCGGTCGGAAGTGTCGAAACAAAAGCCGCGTTTTCGATATCCCTTTCGGTATAAGCGGTATTTTTGTCAACACCCGTTATACTTGACGGCTCCGCCGAGGTATCGGGCTGTATCTCCACCCTGCCGCCTACGGTAACTATTTTGCTTCTGTAGGCCTCAAGCGCAGCGGCAAGGTCTGCGTTTACACTTGAATCCCCATCGTCTTTTTCATTGTCAAATTTAAAAATAAAGTCACCGCCGTCACAGCGTCCCGCATTTTTAACAACATAGGCGGGAACGTCCTTTGCAGGCAGTATATCCCCTGCATTTACGCCAAGGTCGCAGGAGGTATCAAAATTATTATAGCTTGTACCGCCGACCGTGGTTTTAAGCGTATCGGGCAAAAGCTCGTCCCTTGTGTCCACGGTATAGGCATCAGCCCAGGCATTATATGTTTTCGTGCCGTCCTCGGGCTTTTTTATACCCTCAATATATTGATAAGAGCCGACCATAATATTGTCATAGGCCTTGATAATACCACCCGGCTCACCGCTGAATGTACCTGTACCGAGGGCCTCGCTGCCCTGCAGGGATATAAGCATAGGCTCGTCCGTATTTCTGAAATAATTGCCTTCGGCAAAGGCCGAGCAGCCGCTTGTTGCACCCACGCCGTATTTTGCGGCGCCGTCATAATAGTTGTTATAAATATGCACGGAGCCCTTTCTTATGCGCGGATGTCTTGAATCGGAATGGTCAAACCAGTTAAGCGCATAGGTAATGCGAAAATCAGAGCTTTCCGAAACACCGCAAAGCAGCGACTTGCCGTTATCCCAAAAATGGTTTTCGTTTATAAGGCCGTGATCGGGCGTATTCTTTACATCTATCGAACCGTCGCCCTTTACCTGGTCGAAATCCCTGCCCTGTCCGCCGTAGAAAAAGTCGCAGTTATGTATCCAGTAATTATTGGTCTCGTTTGCAATAGTTACGCCGTCCTCGCCCGAGGTAGTCATATCCTTAAAAGCAAGGTTTCTTACCTCGATGCTTTTTGAGCGTGAAAAGGTAAGGTTAAAATGAAGTACGGTATCTGCGCCTATACCCTCAAAGGTAAGACCGCCCTTATCCGTATTTTTCATATTGTCCCTGACGGGAAGTATACGCTCGCCCTCGCTCTGTCCGTTATGAAACTCCTCATCCGTAATATCAAGCTTAAATTTATCCTCGCTGTATGGCGGTGCTATCTCGCCGATAAAGCGGAAAATAAAGGGTCTTGACTCATAGCCCGACTCGATAAGCTTTAAAATCGCGCCGATACCCGTACCGGTAGTCTTGTTGCCCTCGCTGTCGGTTACTATGTCACAGGTTACGGTATTTTTATTTTTGTCCGTAATATACAGTATCACCGCATCATCCTTCGGTGTGCCGTCAGCCTTGTAGCCGCCCAGACCCGTACCTTTTTCAAAAGAATCGGACGCAAAGGCAAAGCCTTTTCTGTTGTATGACTTAACGCTTACGGGGCTGCTTTCGTAGACCGCCAGCTCCGCGCCGTTTTCGTCAAAGGCAGCTATTTTCATTTTATAGCGGCCCGCTTTAAGTCCCACCGCATCCGCGCGGCAGTATGTAGGATACTGTCTTATAAGCTCGTCGTCAAGCTTTGTATAATCGGTATCGGCGCTTGCCTTTACAAACGCCTCGTACCTATCCGCTCCGCTTACGGGCAGCCATTCAACATAAGCCGTTTCCTTTTTGCCCGCAGCATTTGCGGTGATTTGGTCGGCATACACTTCAATTATACCTGTCTTCTCTGCCGCAGCTTCGGCCGCATAAGGCTGCACCGCAGTCCCCGCCGTAAGAACAGCCGCCAATATCGCACCTACGGCTTTTCTTAAATTTTTTTTCATCTCCATACCTCCCTGTCGGCAAATTTTATTATTCCGTACAATTTTTATATTACCATTATACCAAAAAAATAAATAAATAACAACAAAAATTTCTTTTGAGTTTCTCCATTTTTGGCGTGATTTTTGCTTGAAATTCGGTAAATAACAGCGTTATTTAATGCGTTTTGCTCGGCAAGACATTTAATTTTCAAAAAGCTGACCGGGCAGCTTTAATTTTTGCTTGGGCGGGAAAAGTGCATCAAAAGCCTCAAAGCCCTCGGGGTCGGTATCCGAAACAAAATATCCCGCGGGGGTCGCATATTCGCCCGTTATCCCGTCAAGATACCCCGGTTTAAGCTCCTTGCATAAAAAGAACGAGGCATCCTCGCCCTCCGGCAGGCCGTGATAGCGTATGCCGAAATTGCTTGCAAAGCCAAAGCCGCTTTTGCCGTAAAAGTCGATATTGCCCTCAAAGCAAACCGCACCAAAGCCAAGCTCCGCCGCCCTTTCAAGCGAATAGTCAAGCAAAATTTTGCCGTAGCCCTGTCTCTTAAGCTCGGGCGTGATGCAGATAGGTCCCATTGTCGTTATGGGGATATTTCTGCCGTCGTCGGCCTTGATATCGGCGCGCACAAAAACATTCTGACCTATAAGCTTATTGTCCTTGTACATAACAAAGTCCAGCTCCTTGACAAATGCGGGGTCGTCCCTTAATTTGTTAAGCACAAAATGCTCCTTGCAGCCTGGGCGGTACACATTCCAAAAGCTTTCTCTTACCATATTTTCTACCTCGCGGTATTCGTCCTTGTTTTCCAAACGTATAATTATATTTTTGTCCATTTTAAAATCTCCTTTCAAAATTCAATATTGTTTATTTTAAAGTTTCCGCCGTCTTTGACAATATATATCCGCAGATCATCAAGTCCGCCGTAATTGTCATATTCGGCAGTTACCGTATATTCACCCTCCCCCGTTTTTTCGATAACGGGTTCGCGCTCCGAAAAGGCAAAGCCGCCGCCCTTTGGCGCGTACAATACATAAAGCCCGCCGTTTTCATCAATATATACGGGTCTGTCGGTGCCGAGCAGGTTTGAATAGCTCCGCGAAACAAACTCCGCCGTCATATATTTATCCGTAAGACTGCGTATATCCTCGGTGCTTTTAAGCTCGGGGTCTGTGACCCTGTAATATATATCGCCGTTTTCCGCGGTGAATTTGCTGTTTTCATCACAGGGCACGGCGCAGGCGCCTAACCTGTCGATAGTATTCAGCACGGCAGTAAGCGTCTTGGCAGTCTTTTCGTCCAACTCGGCCGTTTCCGCCTGTGCGGTGTTTTCGGCAGGTCGTATTTCCGCCGTTTCTTTTTCGCCGCACCCGGCAAACGATGCCATAAATATAAGGGCACCTATGCAAAAAATAAACTTTTTCATTTTCACTTCTCCTTTAACTATTGCACCAAGTGCTGTCATAAAATATTTCCGCAAGCATCCCTTTACAGCTTTTGCAGTTTTTTATATGCTCCTCCACCGCTATTTTTGTCTCCCTGCTACAAATACCGTCATAGTACAGCGGCAGAAGATCCTCTATCACTTCACATTTGTAATTCACTTTTATCGCTCCTTTTCCATATAAACAAAAATAAGCTCGTCCTTTATTTCCTTTTCCCTGAATTTTTTATATCCCAGATTTTCGTATAGCCTGATATTTTCCTTGCTTTTGGTGCTTGTAAAAAGCTCGTACCTTTTACCCGAAAAAAAATTTTCGATCTCCGTCAAAAGCCGCGTGCCAAAGCCTTTGCGCCTGTAGTCGGGATGCACCATCAGCTTGCCGATATACACCGTGCCGTTTTGCTCCCCTGCACGCACAGAGCCGATGATCTTGCCCTTATCCGTCATTTTTAATATAACGCCGCTTTTAAATTCCTCAATCACCTCGTCCAGGGTCTGTTTAAGCGGCGGAATATCCGTACTGCCGAATAGCGCCGCCTCCCTTTGATAGGCAAGATACTGTAATTTCAATATTTCCGAAAGGTCATCATATTCCGCTTTAATTATTGTACACATATCAGCCTCCGTTTATGTTTTTTATCTCCTTTTGTAAATTTTCAAGAAATTTTCCCGCATGCGCCCCGTCCATCTGCGTGTGATGAAACTGAAACGATATAGGCAGATAATATTTAAAAAATCTTTTTCTGTATCTGCCCCAGATGATAAACGGGTTATTGAAAATGCCGCTGTTCATACCCACTGCACCGTCAATTTCCGTATCGACTACGGCAGACGTACCTATTACCATACTGTTTTCGGACAGATCCCTGTCACGGCAATTTTTTGCGCAATAAGCGGTATATTTTAAATATTCCTTATTGAATTTATCAAGATCGGAATAGTAAATAATATCGCAGGAATTGACCTCGCCGTTTTTGTTTTTTACAATTGTATTGACCGCTATGCTGTCATAACATATAAGCTTTTCCCCGACGGGAAGTATGTAAAATTCCTTTATTTCCGACGCCGCCCTGCCTATGCAATGATCCAAAAGCATATTTAATTTAAGGTGCTTTCTTCTGCTTGTTTTAACAAGTGCCGTTATATCCAATGTCTTAAAAAATGTCACCATTGGATTTGGCGCCTTCATCCAAAGCTTATAGGCATTGTATCTTGTTGTGTTTTTGGGTTCTATCTCTCTTGCCATTTTTATCCTCTTATGTAAGTCCGATATCCAGCCTTTTAAAAGTGACCGTTTGCTCCTTCATAGATATTTTGCCAACCGTATAGCCGTACTCCCCAAGCTCCTTTTTATGTTTCAAAAATGAATGGTCTATCGGCACTCCCGCAATTTTTTCTAGGGAAACGCTGATTTAAGGATACCAAAAATAATTTTGCGCATATAGCCGAAACGCGCGACAAGCGCGTACAGGCTCAACATCTACCGCCGAAATTCCGGTAGGGATTTCGGCATAATGCTTAACGGCTCTGTTTGCTATGTTCAGCCTGTTAGGCTTCACATTAGCATGGTCGCCTACAAATGCGCCGCCATCGGCTAAAATTATTTTTGTTTTTTTGAATTTAATCAGCGTTTCCCTATCTCGTCAAAGGTCAGCTTTGAAATGTCATTTGTTTTTATGTATTCCCATAAGGGGTCGTATTTGCTCATTTTTTACTCCTTTTTTATATGCTCATTCCGGCTGCTAATGCCTGAAAAAATGCGGAAATACCAAAAATTATCATATCCGCAACAAAAAGCAGTACGCTTATATACGCCCTTCTTTTTACCGTAACCTCGGTGCTTATCTCCGCGATCAACAGCATTATCTGAAAAGCGCAGATAAAAGGAAACAGCGGCATATGATTATATGGGTATCCGCTTAAGCAGTATTCATATACAAAATTCCCGGGGAACTGTACTGCTTTAATAATAAAATTTTCCGATGATATCACACCTGTTCTTACAAGTCTGTTCCACAGTACACCTTCCAAAAGCATAGATATCGGGACAGTCAGGTATATCAAAAAAATAACTCTGTTTATTCTTCTGAATACATTGTTTGCAATTATCATTAATTTTAATTTTCGTTTATCCATATACACACCTGTTTTTATTTTACAAAACCGTCAATTTCCTTTTGCAGCAAACGAAATACATTTGCCGCAAGAAATCCGTCCGCAATGGCGTGGTTAAGGCGAACGCTCACGGGCATAACAAGCCTGTCATTTTCCCTGCGATATCTGCCCCAGTTGACGATAGGCGGGAAAAACAAATACCCGTCGGGCAGCTCTATATTCATAGAATCATAAGATATCCACGATATATACGATGCATCAAACCAATTCGGATGGTTTACGATATCAAGCTTGTATTCGCGGTCTTTTTTTGCCCGTTCCACATCATCAAGGGCATTTTTATAAAATGTATTATAGTCCTCGCTGTAGTTTGTGTAAACGGGGGTGCAGGTCTCGGTGTCCTCGTGAAAAACGTACTGTGTGGGGTTTATCACATCATAGCATATCAGCTCGTTCGTTTCCCACAGATAGCCCATTTTATAATCATCACGAGAGTTTAACACCCTTGAAAGGATATATAAAAAATTGATATAAAATTTTGTGTCCGTACTTTTGGAATATTCCACAAGCGCGGTAACATCCACCCTTGCCGTCATTGATACCGAGCATTTGCAATCCTCCGTAAAATGGCGGAACACACCATTGCGGTAGTATTTTTCAATATCAATTACTTTGTAATTCATATTAGTTCTCCTTCCGGGAAAATCCCATTAAATCTTCCTTTGTATATTCCATATATCTGTTTTTTGTAAACATTGACTCTGTTGTATCGGGCATATTTTTCATAACGTTTTTTAAATTTATCTCTCTTGGCAGCGCAAGAAAATTTCCCGCTTCATCCTCGGATCTTATTGCGCAGAATATAAATTCTCCGTTTTCCCAATCAATATCAAAATAATTTGATACTTCCGCTGCATTCACATCCAAATAAATATCCTGTTTTTCAATAAATTTTTCATAAATAAACTCAAATAATGCCCGTTTGCCAATTTTTATAACTTTAACCTTGTTTTCTTCCATACAATACCTCTTTAAACTGTAATTTGGCGGGATCACCCAGTATCATTATTACACCCCTTATTTATCTTTTATCTTATTTTTCAAGCAGCTTTATAAATTTTTTATCGTTCATCTGTTCATTGGTAGCATACTCGCCGTTGTAAAAAAGCGAATAGGTCGTTATCGGGGTCGGGGCATTTTGTGCGGCCTCTTTTGTATCAAGATGTATAGTCTTAAGGCTCACGCCCCGCTCCTTTGCGGTCTGCTCCAGTATCGGCACATATTTTGCATTAAAGGGACATTGGCTTGTATAGTAAAGCACATAACCCTTTTCGTCAATATGCGGATGCCTTGCGCAGGCCTTGATTTTTGGTTTTTCCGCGCCCTTATCAAAGGGCAGATACCAAAGCTGTATGCCGTTGTCCGCCTCGTCCGATACCTCAAAGCCCTTGTATTTTAAAAACTTTGGGTCTGCCAAAAAGGGCTTTTTCTTTGCGGCGGCAAGTATGCAAAGACCCTTTTTGCCCTTGGCCTTGCTGTCCTTTATACACTCATTTAAAAGGTCATTGGAGTAGCCGTGACCCTTGAACGAGCCCGACACCCACAGACAGTCGATATACATAAACCCGTCCGCAATTATCGGCACCCACGCATTTTCCGCAGGGATATACTCAATAAAACATTTGCCCCTTTCAACGCTTTTTAAAAATACAAGACCCTCGTCAAAGCACTCCGTCAGCCATGCCTTTTTTGAGGACACCTGCACATCCCTGTTATTTGATATAGCACAGCAGATATGCTCCTTTTCGATGTTTTCCTTTGTTACCCTGATATATTCCATAACTGTCCCTCCTATTCGACTATAAGCGCCCGCACATCAACACTGCCCGTGCGTTTATCCATTATGCTTTTGTATTCCTCCGAAGCAAAGCATTTTTCAAGCTGCTCCCTTGACGGAAATTTTATTATAATTACTCTTTGCGGTGTCCTTTTGGCGGAAAGCGATGTTATTTTCTCCGACCTTATTATATATTCACCGCCAAAGCCCTCAACTATCGGCTTTACACGTTGGATATAATCGTCATACATTCCCCTGCCCTTTTTGGCACCAATGTATGTATCAATAATAAAATAGCATCCCATATTATCATTCCTTTCTGCACGCCTCGACCGTCCTTGCAAAAAGCGGATTTGTTTTAAGAAACGGCATATTCAGCCTTTCGCAAACGCTGTCAACAAGTGCCTTGTTTTCCTGCCCCTTGTCATTTTCGTTTACCGTTTTTTCTATGATATTTACAATTTCCTTTCCCTCGGCAATTTTTATTTGTCTGATATTCATATTTCTCACTCCCGCTTGATATAGTCCTCTACACTTCCCGTTATTTTTATATTGCTTTGCGGCACTATCCTTGTGCGCTCGTCATCGGGCGCATTTATGCACATCAGCAGACTTCTGCACAGCATGCCGAATTTTTCCGCCAGCTCCTCCCGAGAAAATTTCACTACCTCGCTTGCGCACAGCGTTGCCATGCCGTGGGCATAAAGCCAAAGGTTTTCATACAGCCACATTGCGCGCTGTCTGTCAATATTAAATATCTCCGTTACGGCACCTATGACCCTGTCAAGATGCCCCTCGCTGTCAAGCACGCTTTTCATATCCGAATTTTCGGCCTTTCGCATAAAAAGCAGTCTGAAAAGGCTTGGCTCGTCCATTGCAAATTTAACATATTCCATAGCAAAGCCCTTGAACGCCGGGGTCATAGAGAGCCCCTTTTCCGCGCGGACGTTGTATATCTCCCGTGCTCTTTCCGCCGCCGCATTCCTTAATTCCTCCAATGTATCAAAATAATTAAACATTGGCCTTGTGGATGTATTAAGCTTTTTTGCGACCGACTGCGCGGTGATGCTTTCAATATTGCTTTCGCGCACTATATCAAGGGCGGCATTTATAAAATCATCCTTTGTAAATTTTGGTTTTGGCGGCATATTTATCACTCCATTTTTATGCAATACTTATTATGTAATAATTATTATATAACATATATTATGTTTTGTCAATATTAATTTTACCTTGACTTTTCAAGCAAAAAAAGACCGCTGTCTTACGGTTTTACCGAAAGATAACGGTCTTAAGCTTTTTACCAAACACCAAATCTGTCTTCGGGCGTAATATACATACCGTCGCCCGGCTTGATATCATAGGTCTTTACAAACTCATCAAACTGTGCTGCCGTGGTATTCACCCTTAAATAATGCAGCGGATGCTCGTCTACCATAACAAGATAGTCCTCTGTTTCGGGTCTTGAAAGCGTTGCCCAAGATGAGGCATAGGCCCTGAAAAACTTATCATAGTCAAAGTTTTCTTTCTTTTCGCAGATTTTTAAAATACATTTCATACCGCCAAGGTCGGCAACGGCCTCGCCCTGTACAAAATCGCCGCTATATGAGCAGCCCGTGTACGGCTGTACCTTATCGAAATAATCTATAAGCTTTTGCGTTTTCGCCTTAAACGCCGCCCTGTCGCTGTCACTCCACCAATCGTTAAGATTGCCGTCCTTATCAAACTGCGCACCCGAGGGGTCAAAAGCGTGGGATATCTCGTGGCCTATTATAACCCCCAGACCTGCATAAAGGTCCTCATCACCCTGTGACGGGTCGTACATTGCCATAATTTCGCCCAAAAGTATAATTACCGAGTTATTGTAGGCTTCATAGCAGGCATTTAAGTCAAGCGGGTCAATGCCGTCACTCCAGTAGGTCCTGTCGACCGTACCGTTGATATTCGACTTTTCCTCTTCCATACTATACTCTACCAATTTCTCAAGTATGTCGTCAAGGTCCTTTCCCTTAAGGTCAAGTGACGAATAATCCTTGTATTTATCGGGATAAGCAACATTAAGACTGATACAGTCAAGCTTTTCTATGGCTTTTTTCTTTGTTTCTTCCGTAAGCCAGTCATTTTCGCTTAACATAAGCTTGTACTCGCCTATTATCTCATGGCAAAGCTCCGTGACCTCCTGCTTTACCCTTTCGTCTGTGTACTTTTCAACATAAAGCTTGGCAATTATATCCGAAAAGGCCGATCTGACCATTGAAACAGCATATTTTTCATAGCTTGGCGCCTCAATGCCCGCAACGCTTTTTACATAGTCGTAATAATCGTCAAGAGACGCCTTATCCGTCCACGCTGCAGAAGCCAAAACATCATTTATAATAAGATTTGCCTTGATTATATCAAGATTATCCTCAATGTAAATTTTGCCGATTTGCGCAGTATATCCGGGTGTTGCCTCGACAACCTTTTTTGAGCCGCCCAGGCCGCTGCCCTCGACCAGTGCCTTAAGCGGATATTCCCCGGCAGCCTTGTAAAGCTCGTCATAGGTGGTATACCTATATATCTTGCCGAAAATATCGGGCGAGTTCTGCTCGTCATTTGTAAATATGGCCGGCGCCATAAGCGCATCAAAATCAATAGCATCCTCGTAATATTCGTCTGCCTGCTCCTTTGTATAGCCGTATCTTGCCATTATTTTTTCGACAAGCTGCTTTTTGCCCTCGTAAATTTTTTCCCCGTAGTCACTCATTTCATCATATTCTGCCGAATCACCGAGTATAAGCGAGGGTTCGTTTGCAATAAACACATATTTTGCCGTATCCTTTATATCGATATCAATAAGGGTTTGAATATAGGGAGAATAGGGATATTTTGTTTCCTCATCGGTATACAAAAGATAATCGTTAAGCTCGTCAAGGCTCGATATATCTTCAATTTGCTCTATATCCGCCTTTACATCATCCGCAAGGCTTTCCCTTGCATCCCAGTCCAAAAGCGCGGCATAATAGCTTTGCACTATCTCCGCATCTTTGCCCGTAAGGGTTTTATCCGTCAAAAGCTTTTTAATATTATCATTTATTATATCATCCTCGCCAAATTCCTTCATATATCGCATACTGTCCGCCGGGATCTCTGTTTTTAACATCCAATCGGCATTTACCGCCATATTAAAATCGTCCTTCAGCGAAACATTCTTGTCGATATTTTCTTTAAGGTTGGAATCCACCCACGGCTTGCCGCCGCCATATTTCCAGCCGCTTTCTGATTCCTCATTCGGTGAAACAACGGCTTTTTTGCCGTCAAAGCTTATTTCGGCACTTTCATCGTTTTCCGTATAGTCTGCGCCAAGGCTTTTTGCCAAAAGCTCTGCGGGTGCGTACATCCTGCCGCCAATTATATGTCCGTTTCCGCCCAGATCCTCGCCGTTTGCCGTGATACCGTCAGCCGAAATAAAAATATTATCATCGACCGAAACTGTCTTGGTCTCCGCGTCCCACTCGACATCCTTGCCAAGCTCACCGTAAACATCCCTTACCGATGCCTCCAGTTCACCCGAAAGCCAAAAGCCGTCTGCCGCAAGCACGGTATTTGCCGACATTAAAATGGCAGTTACAAATGCCAGTATTCTTTTTTTCATATATTCATCTCCTTTTAATCGTTATCTTCCTCATACTCGCCGTTATCTTCCTCGCTGTCTTCATCATCCTCGTCGTCCGAAGTGCTGTCCTCGGCCGTGCCTATATGTTTTTCGCCGTTTCTCGGCTTGTAGGTGCTTGTATTTACCTTGACCGTATCAACAAGCTCGCCGTCCTGATATATCTTTTTATAAAGCTCGTACTTTTTGCCGTCAAGCTGGGACACCTCTATATGCTCCTCGCCCTTTGGCAGCTTGTCGTCATAAACTATTTCATAATCACCATGGGGGATATCCTCTATAAATTTATTTTCAAGCTCTACCCGTCTGCCGCTGCCAAAACGGTTGTAGCCGTAAATATTTACGCAGACATTTGAATCGGTAAGGTAGCTTTCAATAAAAATAGGATAGCCCGTGTTATTTCTGAATTTAAGGTCAAGATAATCGCCGGCAAGGGTCGCATCAAAGGCATAGGGCGCATAGCCCACCTTAAGCGAATGATTATACCTTTCAACTATTTCAAGCTCGGCATAAAGCGCGGCATCATAAAGCGCAGACGATACCTGACACATACCGCCGCCCACGCTGTCCTCAAGCTTGCCGCCTACTATAGTGCCCGCACTTGCCCAACCGTTTGCCTCGGTACACGGGTTAAAGGCATCGTTTGTTGAAAACACCTCATTGGGATAAAGTATGGTGCCGTTTATCTTGGCACAGCCGTTTCTTAAATTTTGTATGCGGTTGGCATCTCCGCCCGTGTAATGGCTTGCAAACGAGCTTAACTCGTTGTCTATATAGGCAAAATCCGCCGATGTAACGGCAGGCTCCACTTTTTCAATATCAAAGGTTATCTCTTTATTGAAGCTGCGGCTGTCCATAAGCGCAAGCGCCTGTGAAAGTATGCCTTGCGCATCCACCTTATAGCCGACCGTTTCGGGCTGTACCTCAAAGCCCGAGCCGTTATGTGTACAGGTCGCATTATGCGGCTCTACCGTATTTTGTGCGCCTACGGCGCGTATATAACTGTTTATTTTTGGGCGGCTGTAGGAATATATGCTGAAATCTACGCCGTTTTCGGCCAATACACGCATATCCTCCAGATATTCCTCTTCGGTATTTCCATATTCAAGTGCATTTTTAAGTGCGCGGTCAATATTGAATTTAATATCAAAATCCTCGTAGGAATATTTATATTCCCTGCTGCCGTCGCTGCTTTTTACTATAAGCGCATATCCCGGCATTTCGGTATTTACCGAGCTTTGCACAAGTGCCCTGGCCTCCTCGAGGGTCAGCCCCGAAACATCAATGCCGTCAATACTAATGCCCTGCAAAAAGGTCTGCTGGCTGCGTGTCGTTTCAATATCGTAAAACGAAAACGCGCTGACTATCCTGTCGCTGTTATCAATGACCATTTTGCTGAAAATAGCCGCAGTAACCGTAAGTGCAAGCACAAAAAGCAGTATTCTGTTTATTTTTCGTTTTTCCTTGGCCCTGCGCCTTTTTCTGCGGCGTATTTTTATGCTGTAGCCCGTCTTTGCCTGTTCAGCCATTTATATCACATTTTCCTTTATTTTACGGGTACCTCCACACCGGAATCCCGTGCATCTATATCCAAAATACCCTCTATCATTTCCACAGTTTTTTCAACATCCATTTTTTCATTGTTTAAAAGATGTGCGTTTATCTCGCTTTCATGCTTTTTAACAGCCTCTGTTATCATTTCCTTGTCATAGCTGTACTCGGATGTAAAAAATTTACCTGCATTTTCAAGCTCGTCTATCACAGCCCTGCGCTGTGCATCCTTGCCTGTCCTGCCGTATTCATAAGCCTCGGTCAGCTCCGGCTCAAAGTTATATTTCATACCGCATTCCTTGTATGTTATGGCAATAACATCGTTTGTCCCGCCATCCGGTATCTGCAGATTTACGGTATATTTTTCAAACTTTCCCTGCTGAAGCTCACGCTCGAGCTTTTCGCGCGCCTGATCCTTTGTAAGGCCCGCGACCTCGACATTGTTTATAAAAATATTATTGTATATCACATCCATTGCAAGTATATCGCTGTATTGTCTGTTTACAATAATTTTTTTGTAATTTTTGACCATCAGCCCGGAACACACCACCGCCGCGGCAAGCAAAGGCAGTATTATTTTATCCGCCAATGCCACGGGCTGCTTTTTTCTTTTTTTTGACATAAAATAAACCTCTTATTATTAAAGATCCCTCAAAGGCAATAAATGCGGCTTTTCATTTGATCTTTATTTTTTTACATACATAAGTTGATTATACACCTATCCAAACAAAAAATCCACATTTTTTTATTTTTTTCTGTTTCTTTTGTTTGAAAGCAATGCACGAGCCGTATTGTCCTCTTCGGGCAGAGTATTTTCTGTTTGCTTCGGCCTTTCCTTTTTCTGCTTTTCGGGCAGTTTTACCTCACCTATCCTTCTTAAAAATACCTCTGCAAGGAAAAGAAGTATCGCAGGCGGCAAAAGCCATTTATACAGCACCAAACTGTGCTTTGCCAAATATTTCCGCGGTGTGAAAACGCTGTACGGATCGGTTATAAAATTAATATTTTCGCAATTAAGGCTTTCCAGCACATTCTTTTGTGAATTTATGTCAAACTCTCTTGAATAGCCAATATCTATACCGTCATTTACTACCTTTTTATTACCGTCTTTATCGGTAAATACGGCATTTATAACATAGCTTCCCTGTGGCAGCTTGTCGGTCTCCGCCTTGTATTCGCCAATCGACGTCTGCGTAAATTCAATACTTTGGCCGTTTACCGTACCGCCCTCAACAGACTGCGGCGCATCGTTAAAGTTTATTGTAATGCTGCCCTTTTCGCCGTTTTCGCTGTAGCTTACATCGCCGTCGATAGCCTCGGGCGAGCGCATAAGCATTGCCGTAAGGTTTTTAAGCACTATCCTGCCGTCCGCATCGGAAAGCCATTCGCTGCATTGATTTTGCATATCCGAGGTAAATACAGCCGTTTTACCAAGCCCGTACTGCCAATAGCTTAAAACGGGGTCGCCCGTTTCGGCAGAAAGCACCGTTTTTGCCATATCCTTTTCGGTAGTTGCAATATAACCGAAAAGCTGCGGTATATTTTCTACATTTTTAAGTATATCGTCATCATTGTAAACGGAAGGATAGAACGGATCGTTGCTTATATAATCCCTGCCTGCCATTTTTACCTCTCGCGAGAAAATATTAGGCAGGTTTGAAAATTCATCCGTAAAATAATATCTGCCGCCGCCTTTTTGTGCAAGCCGCTCCAAAAGCTCGGTATCGGCACCCTCGCCTACCGCTATTGTAGACAAAGTTATTTTATTTGCGGCCATTTTGGCAATTATCGTGTCGTAGCCCTCCGTTTCGGCCTGACCGTCCGTAAGCAGGATAATATGCTTATATGCGGCATCGTTTTTAATTATTTCCTTATAAGCCATATCAAGCGATGGCAATATACTTGTACCGCCGCCCTCACTTATGCCCGCTATTTTTTTAACTATATTTTCGGGGTTTTTGCCGACTTTTGACGGCTTGACCACCCACTCGCCCTCGGTATCAAAGGCAATTACCGCGACCGTGTCGTTTTCGCCAAGATTTTTTACTGCGCCTGCCATAGCCTCTTTTGCCATGATAAGCTTGTTTCCCGACATACTGCCCGAGCGGTCCGATACCATAAAGAAAGCCACATCGCCGCTTATTTCCTCGTTTTTCATATCCATATTTACGGGCAGGATATTTTCAAGCACGGTGTCCTTGTAATCGCCCAGAGCAAAGGCATTTTCGCCGCCTGTCACAAGCAGTCCGCCTGCCGAATTTTTAACATAGCCGTCAAGCGCCGTCATAAGACCGTCTGTCATATCATTTGCGGAACAATTTGCAATTATTACCATATCATTTTGTCCAAGATTTTCCGGATGCTGTGCAAAAGCGGTAATATCCGCGCGCTTTGCATTTACGCCGAAGCTTGACACCAAGTCGTAAATATTGCTGCCGCTGCCCTGCTTTTCAAGCACCATAACGACCGGCACATCCTGTATATATGTATGGTTATATATTACGTTATTCTCCTTGTATGTATCCTCGTCCGGCGTTATAACGCATTTGTAGACCACGTTGTTTGCTTCGTCGGCATGGTCCTTTACAACAAAACGGTTTCTTCCCTCGTTAAGCTTTAATTTTTCGCTGTATATAAGCTTATCGTTTTTATAAAGCTCTACCCCGCAGTCCTGCTTTGTAAGGCTGTCTATCTGCATAGTAACGGAATAATCCGTATTTTTGTTTATTTTTGACGGCAGGCTTAAGCGGCTTATCTGTGCCTCCGTGTCCAGTCCCGATGAAAAATCGGCAACATCTATAACAACATCGCTGTTTTTTAATGCCGCCGCATTTCCCTTTGTTTCGCGGCCGTCGGTCAAAAGCACAATATGCTTTCCCCTTTCGTCGCCAAAAAGCCCCTCTGCGGTATTTACGGCCTTTTCAATATCGGTTTGCGATGCATCTATCACCGCTGTAGGCGCATAAGTTTTCCCCTGCGAGGAAAGCCCGCTGTCAACGGCAGTATTGCTGCCAAAAAGCATAAGCGCGGTATTCTCGCCCGAAGGCTTTGACATCATAGCCGTATTGATAAACTCCAGCGCCTTTTCGTGTCCCGAATTCATACTCTCCGAGGCATCCAGTATAAAAACGGTGTCCGCCTTTGAGGTTTTTGTGGAAAACGAAAAATCGGTAATGCTTAAAACAGTTAAAACAAAAACCAGAATACGCAGTAAAACCACCTTGGGGTCAGGCTTTATACGCATAAAATAAATTATAAGCTCTGCGGCTATCACCAAAAGCGCAAGAATAATAAATATTTTTCTTAATTTATAATTTACCTTTACGCTTTCGTCGCTGCCTGCCACGGTGCCTGCGGCGTTTTTGTCCGTCTCGCAGTTCACCGCGATCTCGGCTGTCTGTCTGTCGTTTTCGTAAAGCTTGTAAAAGCCGCAGACAGTCGGGACAAATGCGCCGTTTTTAATTTCGGTCCTAATGCCCTCGGGGTCCTCTATCTCGGCCTTTACGGTATCCGCGTGAAGGTCTGCCGAGGCCGGTTCGCCCGCAATAAACTGCTTTGCGCTTAATCCGGAATTGTCAAAATCATTTAAAATATTATATATCAATATGGGAAAATCCATTTTAAGCGGCAGGTCCGAATCGTGCAGATCAAAGCCGCAGACAAAAACACTTTGTCCGCTTATTTTTCCCTGCGCCATTATAGTGCGCCCGCCCTCGGTAAGCATGGGTTCAAGCGATGTGCTTTCTATACCGCAGGCTTTTCTTACGCTAAAATTAAGCTCGTTAAAATAATTTCCCTTGCCCGCAGGCAAAATGTCCTCGGTTATATCCTTGCTTTCGGTAGTTTTAAACAGTTTTTTCTCTTCCGCGCCAAAAAACAGCAGATCACCGTCGGTCGGATATTTATCCGCGGTAACGCCGTCAAAAACATAGCAGTCATAGCCCTGTGCGCCGCTGTATTCGCTGCCCTTGTAAAGCTCGACATCGGGCTGTGCGTTAAGTGCCCTTTCAAGAAAAACATTCCCCTTTGTTATAAGCAGCACTTTTTTGATGCTGTCGCCCGCAACCGAGCAATAGCGCGTATCGTCTGTTTTAAGGCTGTCGTTGGGCGAAAGCTCCGCCACCACCTCGGACGGCATAAAATCCGTATCCGCAAGCACCTGCGTTTTTGAGCCCGGCTGTATAGTCACAAGAAAGCTGTCTATAATTTTGTTATCGGCAAAAACATTAACGCTTTTTTCGACCGGTTTTGTTCCTCGGTTTTCCGCAACGGCAAAGACCGATACCCCGCCGTTTGAGTTTATGCGCGTGCTTAACGCCGTAATGGCGCAGTTTTCGTTATTTTCGCTGACATCTACATATTCGCAGCCCGAAAAAACATTTTTTCCGTCGCCAAAAACATAGACCTTTGTGTCCTTGGCATTAAGGCTGTCAATAAGCGCAGCCGCCTTTTCTGTATCAACGCCGCCGAATGCGGGCTCTATGGAATTGACCGCTTTTTTAAGCACAAACTTGTCGGTTTGTCTGTTTGCCGTTATCTGCGGATTTTTATTAAGCGATATAACGCTGACAAGCTTGTCGGGGTCCGTGCCGTCAATAAGGCGGCAGGCCTGTTTTTTAGCCTCCTCAAGTCTGTTTGGCTTAACATCCTCCGACTGCATTGTAAGGCTGTTGTCTATTACTATTATCAAGCTGCCGTTGGCAGGCTCGCGGTGTATGTAGGCCTCCGTGAGCGCCAGGGTCAAAAGCAGCGCCAAAAGAAGGTCAAGATATAAAAACGGATTGTTTTTAAGGCGCTTGAAAAAAGAGGTGCCGCTTTTGTCGGTTTGTATCTTCTGCCACAAATAAAGGCTGGATACCCCGCGTACCTTGCTTTTTTGCTTGACCGTATAAAGTATTATTACTATTGGCAGGCTAATAAGCCCCAAAAAACCCAAAGGATTAAAAAAATTCATTTAAAGCCACTCCAAATCAATCAAGTCCCGTAAAGTAATCCTTTACTATTCCTTCCATACCCGAGGGAAGGTCGCTGCGTTCCATATTTTCAAGGGCGTCCGACTTATATTGGTCTATAACGGTATCGTAGGGCACCATTTCACCCGCGGGGCCGTCATTTATGCTTTGACCCTTTGTAAAGGCGCCATTTTCGTTTTCTTGTCCCTCAATGCCGACATTTTGCGAAGCTCCGCCCTGTAAAGGTGTATAAACATTTTCATTTGCGATATGGCCGTCGCCGCGTCCGTTGCCGCCCTGCTGACCGTTTTGGCCGCTTTGAGAGTTTTGGCCGCTTTGGCCGTTCTGGCCGCTTTGGCCGCTTTGACCGCTTTGGCCGTTCTGGCCGCTTTGGCCGTTTTGGCCGTTCTGGCCGCTTTGGCCGTTTTGGCCGCTTTGGCCGTTTTGGCCGTTTTGGCCGCTTTGGCCGTTTTGACCGTTCTCGCCGTTCTCGCCGTTTTCGCCGCTGCCGTTTTGGCCGTTCTCACCGTTTTGGCCGTTCTGACCGTTTTGGCCGTTTTGATCTTTGCCGCTGCCGCTTTGAGGCTTGCCCTGCATATTATTTGCGCTGTTTTCAAGGGCATTGTTTATATCGTTTAAGCCCTGTTTAAGCTCGGCATTGTTCTGTGCCTGCTGCGTCAGCGTTTGGTCAAGCTGATTAAAAAGATTATTTATCTCCTGCAGGTCGCCGTTATTTTGCATCTCGTTTCCAAGCTGATTTAAAAGCTGCTTTGCCGCATTGTCATTTTTAAGGCCCGCACTTGCCTGCGAAAGTGCCTTGCCAAGCGCACTTAACTGCTCGGGCGACATATTTTTGACAGCCTCGTTCATCTGCTTGAGCTGCTGCTTTGTATTTTCTATATTTTCCGACTTTAACGCCTCGCCAAGCGCCTTTGTATTATCGTTTTCACTTAATGCCTTTGAAAGCTCGTTAAGCTTGTTCTTGTCGTTTTCGTATTTTTTAAGCGCCTGTTGAGTCTCCCTTATCTCGTGTACGGCCTCCTGCGTTGTCTTTGATTTTGCAATACGCTTTTTAAGAGAGCGCAGCTCGCGCTTTACCTCCTTTTCGGTCTCCTTGTCCACCGAAAGCTCCTGTGCGGCCTTTTCTATCTTTTCATATTCCTCCATACCGCGCTCGTACACATCCGCCTGCATATCCAATGCATTTCTGCGCGGCGAAGGCAAGGCTGTCACAACAATAAGCACCAAAAACGCGATACCGCAGTATTTTAAAATATTAAGCCATATCTTCGGCTTGTACTCCGTTTCAAAATTTATTGTTCTTAATCTGTCTATGGCATCGCCTATCTCCAGAATATCAAGTTCCTCCGTTCTGCCCTTTTTAAGCAGATCATACGCCGTTATACAGCGCTCCTTAAGGCCCTGACTATCCGCTATTTTACAAAGTTTTTCCGTTTTGGGGCGCAGTAAAAGCGCCGCAAGCAATGCCGCCGCAGCGCAGATAAGCAAAACAGCAAAAAGCCACATATAAAAATTTCTTACAAGTACAAATTTACTTGCCGCGGCTACCGCAATATCTATTGTCAGCGCAAGTGCAAGCGAAAAAATGACATAATTAATAAAATTATATCTGATCACCGCGCGTTTAAGCGGAGAAAGCAATCTTTCCAGTTCCTTCATTTTTAATCACCTTATTAATAGTATAGCGATAACATCCAGCATATCAATGTTTTCGCCGTCGTCCGTGACCATTGCCAGACGGGTCTGCGCCCTTGTCAAGGATACAGTACCGCCAAGATATTTAAGCAGGTATTTTGCGTCCTTGTCGGTGATCTCACCGTCCATATCTATATCGCCGGGCATCTCCCACCGCGCATAAATATTAAGTATCGCCCTGTTTTCCGGTGTCGTTATCTCATCACCCGGATAAGCAGAGCTGTTGCCCGCTTTCCAGCATACAAATACCTTGCCCTCGGGTGCCTCAAATGCACATTCCGGCAAAACGATCTTTTGACCTCCCGCCGTTTTGATAGGCTCCATACTGCCCTCCGCACCGCTGCCGTTAAACTTTAAGGTAATGCTGTTTGTCGCGGTGATAGTTTTTGTGCATATCCTTATTTCCTTTTCCTCTATTTTGGACTCGTTTATATCTATCAGGGCGGCAGAACCGTTCAAGCCGACAGCGCCCGCCGCAAGCATATCCAAATCAAACCTATAGCCGCTGTCCGCGCGAATACCTATTAGGGCATAATATTCGTTGCCCTCCGTAAACGAATCTGTGTTTGCCTTCATCTGTCTGCCGGTCGCCTTATCTATCCATACAAGGCTTGATATAGAATATCCCACCGCATCTTCGCCCACGCTTAACTCGCTTTTGTCGTATACTGCCTTTTCGCCGAAAAGCACGGTATCAAGCCCCGATATTTCCACCGCGGTGATACTTTGGTCGTTTTCCTCGGCCAATACTATTGCATTTTCAGCCTTTTCTCCCCCATAGGCAAATGCACATGTATTTGCTGCGGCAGCCAAAAACAAAGCTGCTGCGGCCGCATAAAGCTTTTTAACATTTTTCATTTGTATCTCCCCCTTTTATTCTTAATATTTTACCATATAAGCCTTACAAAATCAACATAAAATAGCTTTTACTTCCTCATTTTTTAAGTTTTTTTGTGATGTGAGATTTTTAAGATACTCAAACGAAAAATAATATTGAAACTTTTTTGATTTTAATATATAATTTAAATATACTTTAAATATAAAAGAGTGGTCAAAAATATGAATAACTTACTTGAACAAGAATTGTACAACTCCTATTTGCCAAAGCTAAAAAATGCCGATGCGCAAATATCGGAAATTTTAATGCGTGAGATAAAAAACGCAAATATACCTACGCTTGAAATTACGCACAGAATAAAGGCCGTGGATTCGGCAATAGAAAAAATAAGCCGCAAGCCCGACAACTACACGGATATCTCCGATCTGACCGACCTGATAGGCTTTCGTATAATATGCTATTTTTCGGATGATGTTGACAAGATAGCCACCGTTGTCGAACGCCTTTTTGTAGTTGACCGCGAAAATTCGGTCGATAAAAGGCAGATAATAAGTCCCACCGCTTTTGGCTATCTGTCGCTGCATTACATATGCTCGCTTCCCGAAAGCAAAAATTATCCGAAGGAGCTTTGTGACATAAAGTTTGAAATACAGATACGCTCGTCCCTACAGCATACATGGGCGGAGATAGAGCATGACCTTGGCTACAAATCCGTCTACTCCATACCGCGCGAGATACGGCGCGAATTTTCAAGGATCGCGGGATTGCTTGAATTGGCCGACGAAAGCTTTGTACGCATACGCCGACACCTTAACGAATATACCGACCGCATAACCTCGGATATCAAAAACGGCAATGCAAAGGATCTTAATATCGACCTTGTAACATTAAATGCCTTTATAAAAAACGACCCTTTAATGTGCTCGCTGCTTAAGGATATAGCCTCAATACAAGGATCGGCTATAACCGAGCGTTCTGCCGAGCATTATCCCGAAAAACTTGAAACACTCGGAATATCCACCATCGGCGAGCTTTCGGAAATTTCAAAGCGCAGATACGATCAGGCTGTTTTGCTTGCAAAACAGTTGCTTGAAGTCACCGAGCTTGACGAGATATCATCCTGTGCGGGGCTGCACTTTATTTGCCGTGCCGAGCTTATTTACGGCAGCCTTACACAAAGCGAAACAGAAGCGTTTTTTATGGCGGACGGACAAAATGCCGCCCGTGCAAAGCTTCGCGCACAGGCAATTATCAATAAACGCCGCAAAATAAAAAGTGAGGGCTGATATCAGACCTCACTTTTTTGTATTGTATCGGGGGCGCCCGCTATTATTCAGCATCCTCGGCGCTGTCGCCTTTATTTGTGTTTCTTAATTCTTTTCTGTTTTCATAAAGGATATCGCATTCCCTTGTAAGAAAGTCCTCAACTCCGCTTGCCTGCTTTACATAAACTTCAAGACTGTCGCGCAATGTCTGCTCCGCATCGGCAAGGATATCGTCCGCATACTCTATAGCGCCTATTCTTAATTCTCTTGCGGTTGCCTTTGCATCCTCAAGTATGGTTTCAGCCTGTTCCTTTGCACGCTTTGTTATCTCATGCTCGGATGCCATTCTCTCGGCAGTCTCCTCTGCCTCTTTAATGATATCCTCACCCTTTTGCTTTGCCTCGCCAACTATTTTTTCAACATTATCGGCAATACGTTGAGACTGTTTGATAACACTTGGTAAGTTAAGGCGTATTTCACCCAATAATTCAGATATCTGATCCTTTGAAACGGATATCTTATTTGTAAAGGGCACCGCCTTACTTTCTTCTAAAATATCATCAAGTTCGTCCAATAAGCTGTAAATCATTTTTTATTTCCTCCTTGTTTTCGCGGAATGCGCTTTTAATTTTCATTAAAAAATATCTCTTCTTTATTTTTAAACTTTGCTCTGAACTTTTCTTCCATTTGCTTTTGTACTGTTTCCGGTACCATACCCTCAACGCTTTTGCCAAAGGATGCCACCTCTTTTACCATACTGGAGCTTACATACATAAAATGTGCGCTCGTAGGTATAAACAGCGTTTCTATTTCGCCCGCAAGGCTGCGGTTTGTCAAAGCCATCTGAAATTCGTATTCAAAATCGGTAACAGCCCTTAATCCCCTTATAACGATACGCGCCTGAACGCTCCTGGCAAAATCGACCAAAAGACCCGAAAAAGCCCGTACCTCCACATTTGGCAAATGGGCGGTAAGCATTTTTAGCTGCTGTGTCCTTTCATCGATAGTAAAAAGGCCTGTTTTATTAGGATTTATCAGTACCCCGACTATCAGCTTGTCAACTATTTTTGCGGCACGCTCAATAACATCGAGATGCCCGTTTGTGGTAGGGTCAAAGCTGCCGGGATAAACCGCTATATTCATTATTTATCTTCCTTTATTTATATAACTGTCTTATATCTTTTCTAAATATGTCATTTTTGTTGTTTTGTAGTCCTTAACGCGCTTTACCGCAAGACCGTCAATATTTAATTCGGGCTCATCCGCCGCCTGTTCTGCTATAATATAGCCGTCGTCGTTTAAAAGCCCAAGCCTTACTATATTTTCAAGTGCCTTAACGGCAAGCTCCGTATTATACGGCGGATCCAAAAATGCAATATCTATTTTATCGCCCGCCGTCTTAATTTGCTCCAGCGCCTGCAAAAAGCCGCAGTGCATTACCACCGCCCTGTCGTCCACATGCGCACGCTTTATATTGTCTTTTATTACCGCTATGCTTTTTGCGTTATTATCGCAAAAATATGCTTTTTTTGCGCCCCTTGACAGCGCCTCTATGCCTATTGAGCCGCTGCCCGAAAACAGATCCAAAAAGCAAATATCATAAAGATCGGCCGCTATGATATTAAACAGCGATTCCTTTATGCGGTCCGTAGTGGGCCGTGTGTTCATTCCCTCCGGTGCTTTAAGCTTAAGCCCCCGTGCAGTGCCCGAAATAACGCGCATAAGACCCGACCTTTCCTTTGAGCATAACAATATACATATATATTATACATAAAAATTGTTCATAAGTAAACACTAAATTTACTATAAACCCAAATTTTTTTCATTTTTATCGAAAATATCCAAGATTTTTTTCTTCAACAGCCGATTTTCGGGCAAAATAAGCATCGGATCCTTTTTGTAGCATTCCACAGCTGTCTGCTGTACCCGTTTTAATATTGGTATATCCTTGTATAAATTAGCTATTTTCATTTCCGGCAGGCCGTGCTGTCTTGTGCCGAAAAAGTCGCCCGGGCCGCGCAGCTGCAGGTCCTTTTCGCTTATTTCAAAGCCGCTGTCCGTTTTGCACATGGTTTGCAGACGTTCCTTTGACAGCTTGTTTTGGCTGTCGCTTACCAAAATACAATAGCTTTTTTCGCTGCCCCTGCCGACACGCCCGCGAAGCTGATGAAGCGCGGACAGGCCGAAGCGCTCCGCATTTTCTATTACCATTACCGTAGCATTGGGGACATTTACGCCTACCTCTATTACGGTGGTCGAAACAAGTATATCTATATCGCCGCTGTAAAAGCCGTCCATAACAGATTGTTTTTCGTCGGCCTTCATTTTGCCGTGCAGACAGGCCACATTAAGCCCCTTGAAAACGCTTTTAAGCTCCTGCGTATATTCTACCGCCGCTTTCAGATCGTTTTTCTCGTTTTCCTCTATCATGGGACATATGATATAGCATTGCCTGCCCTGGGCGCAAAGCTTTTCCATAAAGCCGTACATACGGCTGTGATAGCTTGTATTTACGGCATAAGTATCTATTTTTTGGCGCCCCGGCGGCAGCGAATCTATCGTGCTTATATCCAGATCGCCGTAAAGTATCAGCCCGAGCGTCCGCGGTATCGGCGTTGCCGTCATTACCAGAACGTGCGGGGATATACCCTTTGATTCCAGCGTTTTGCGCTGCTCCACGCCAAAGCGGTGTTGTTCATCGGTTATTGCCAGCGCCAGATCTTTATACTCCACACTGTCCTGAATAAGCGCGTGGGTGCCTATTATCATTTTTGCAAGCCCAAGCCTTATATCCTCAAGCGCCCGATCTTTTTCTTTTTTCTTCATACCGCTTTTTAAAAGCACGGTTTTAATGCCAAGCTTTTCAAAAAGCCTGCCAATGCTGTCATAATGCTGACTTGCAAGCACATCCGTAGGCGCCATCAAGGCCACCTGATAGCCGTTTGATATAAGTAAATATGCGGCCGCCACGGCCACCGCTGTTTTGCCGCTGCCCACATCGCCCTGAACAAGGCGGTTCATAACATAGCCGCTTGTTATATCCTTTTTTATGTCCTCCAGCACCCTGTCCTGCGCCTGTGTCAGCTTAAAGCCAAGGGCATCGGTAACGGGTGTTATATCGGTGTTTTTAATATTTAAAGCATTCTGCTTTTTCTTTATTATGCCCTTTAACTGCAAAAGGCGCATCTGCAAAAGAAAAAGCTCGTCAAAAACAAGCCTTTCTCTGGCCTTAAAAAAGGCCTCGTCACTTTGCGGAAAATGTATTTGTCTTACCGCCGTCCTGCGGTCAACAAGCTGCTGTGCCCTTACGATATGTTCGGGCAAATGATCGCATATTTCCTCCGTGGTCTCGTCAATGGTCTGCTTTATCACGCCGCGCAAGACCTTTTGCGTAAGCCCCTGCGTAAGCGGATAAACGGGTATTATCCTGCCGTTTGAAAGGCTTTTTCCACCCGGGACATAAGCCTCCCATTCCGGCGATTCCACCTGCAAAAGCCCGTATTTTTCACTTGCTTTACCAAAAAACCAATAATCCTTCCCCGGCTGAAGACTGTTTTTTAAATACGGCTGATTAAACCATACAACATCTATCTGTCCCGTTTGGTCGCAGACCCTTGCACGCACCAGCTTTAAACGCCCCTTTATCGTAAGCGTCGGCTTGTCCGCAAGCCTTGCCACAAAGCCAAAGGTACTGTTTGGCGTTATCTGCGCAACGGGCGTGATAACGCTCCTGTCCTCGTAATCCCTCGGGAAGTACTCCAGCATATCCAGCACCGTATAAACGCCCATTTTATTAAGGCGGCTTCGGCGCTGTTCTCCTATATTTTTTATTTTGCCTATATCATCGGTCAACAGCATAGCACAAATCCTTATTCTGCCGAAACTATATAATAGTAGAGAGGCTGTCCGCCGCTGCGGCAGTCAAACTCTATATCGGGATATTTTTTTTGTAACTTTTCAAGATTTTTTTCGGCATCCTCGTTTGAAACTTCCTCGCCATAGTAAAGACAGATCAAAGAAGTATCCTCGTTTCTTCCTGCCATTTCGTCAACAAGACTCTCCAGCGCCGCATCAAGATCCTTTGATACATCGGTAAGCTTATCCTCTATAAGGCAAAGGAAATCGCCTTCATTTATCACCTTATCGTCTATCACGGTATCCTTTACGGCAAAGGTTATCTGTCCGCCGGTAACGGCATCCATATTTTCCTTCATAGCCTGCTCGTTTTCCTCGGGCGAATTGTCGTTTATAAAGCCCACCATTGCGCCTATACCCTTTGGCAGCGATGTTGTTTTTAAAACTATCACCTGTTTACTTTCGCATATACGCGCAGCCTGCTCGGCCGCCATGATTATATTTTTATTATTCGGCAGCACAAAAACGGTCTCGGCATTTATGCGTTCCACAGCGTTTAATATTTCCTCGGTGCTGGGATTCATTGTATTGCCGCCCTTTATTATTTTGTTTACGCCAAGCTCCTTAAACACATCCGCCATGCCGTCGCCCATGGCCACAGCCGCAAAGCCGTATTTTTCGGGCTTTAACTGCTCGGCAAAGCTTATTAGGTTGGTATGCTGCAAGCGCATATTTTCTATTTTTATGTTTTCAAGCTGACCTATTTTAAGCGCACGTTCAAGCACCTTGCCCGGGTGATTTGTATGAACATGTACCTTTAAAAGGTCCTCGGTATCTACCGCAACTATGCTGTCGCCTATGCCTTCAAGAAACTCCACAAGCTCTGCTTTGTTGTTGCTTCTGCCGTTTTCCATATTTACAAAAAATTCCGTACAGTAGCCGAATTTTATATCGGCAGGCGCAGCCTGTGCCGCTGTCTGCTGAAGCTTTGAGGTCCCTTCGCCCGTTTCGGGCACAGCATCAACGCCTTTATTTTCAAAGCCGCCCTCAACTATATATAAAAGCCCGCGGCCGCCCGCATCCACAACCCCCGCCTGCTTTAACTGCGGCAGCATATCCGTTGTTTTTTCAAGCATTTCGTTTGCATACGCAATGGCCTCGGTAAATATAAGCTCAAGCGTGGCATCATCATTGTCAAAAACAGTTTCCGCAGACTTTTCGGCCAGCGCCTTTATTATAGTAAGGATAGTACCCTCTTTGGGTTTCATAACAGCTTTATACGCGGTCTCCATAGCGCCCATAAAGCAATCCGCAAGCTCGGGCACGGTAATTACCGCCTTGCCCTCCGCTGCCTTAAAAACGCCGCGGTATATCTGCGAAAGAATAACGCCCGAATTTCCTCTTGCACCCTTTAAAGCGCCCTTTGCGACAGCCTGTGCGACCTCGGAAAAATTGGGCGAATTTGTTTTTTGCGCCGCATCCGCCGCGGCATTGGCCGTCATAGACATATTTGTGCCCGTATCTCCGTCGGGGACGGGAAATACGTTAAGCGAATTTACATACTCTTTATTTTTTGCAAGCTTGTTTGCACCGTTTATAACAAAGCGACGCAGCATATATCCGTCAATTTTAATATAATTCAAGATCAATAGCCTCCGATATATTATTTATCATCCACGCGGATACCTTCCACATAAATATTTACAACATCAACGTCAAACCCCGTAAATTCCTGAACCTTATATTTGACCGTAGAGGATATGGTTTCAGAGATCGCAGGTATATTTATACCGTATTCCATAATAACATGCAAGTCAACGGAAATTACATTTTCATTTACCCTGACCACAACACCGCGCGTAAGGCTATCCTTTTTAAGCAGCATAACAATGCCGTCTTTAACGCTTTTTGCGGCCATGCCCACAACACCGTAGCATTCCGTTGCCGCCAGACCCGCAACGCGCGCGATAACCGTTTCCGAAAGCACAATGCTGCCATGATCGTTAACTATTTCAGCTGCCATAACTATCCCTCCTGTTTGCTGTCTTCTCTTTTTAAACATACGTTGTTTATTATTTTATCACATATCCAAACAGTTTTCCATACCTTTTGCAAAATTTCCACAAAAAAAGAGGCCTATGCATTAAAGACCGTAATATCTTCAATGTTTTGGCCGCATCCCCGCAAAAAAGTTTATTATATTGCCGTTAAAAAATATTGCCGTTAAAAAACATTTTAACAAAGTAACTTCAGCGTCGCAGACTTAGTTTGAGTAGCTGAAGCTACTCAAATCCCGTAGGGATTGCGCGAGCTTTAGCTCGCAGCAACAAGCAGGGCCGGCTTTGCCCGTCCAAGGAGCAGACGAAGGCTGCATGCTTTGTTTTCTTTCAAGGCTGTCGATTTTATCGACAGCAAAAAAGGCCCCGGCATCAAGCCGGAGCCTTTCATATACACCCAGCGGGAATCGAACCCACAACTAACCCTTAGGAGGGGTTTGTTATATCCGTTTAACTATGGGTGCCTGACAAAGTGTATTTTACCACAACATTAAATATATGTCAAGTAAAGGAAAATATTAATTCTTTTTTCTATTTTTATTGAAATTTGTTTTACTTTGTGATAAAATAAAAATATACAATAAATATTACAGAAACATTACAATTATATGAAATTTTTATTTTTTTTATAAAAAATGTATAAATTTCTCTTTTATTTTTTTCTGTTTTGTTGTACAATAAAATTAGGGTACTGTGAGAGTGATATAATTATATGTATCTTCACGCAGCGTTACGACAAATAAACGGTTCAAATTTCAAGGAAGAAGGAGCTGGGGACAATGATATCAAATCAGATACTGCAAAACACTATTGACGGTCTGAAAAACATTACAAGAAGAGAATTAAGTGTTGTGGAACGCGAGGGAAAAATAGTTGCCACTACCGAGGAAGAAATGGTAAATGCCACCATTGACAATCTTGGCATCTTTGTTGCAAGTCCTGCCGAAAATCAGCTTGTGCAGGGTTATCAATACTTTAAGGTATTTGACAACGGTGCCACCGAGTATATCGTTATGATAAAGGGCGAGGACGAGGAGACCTATCGTATCGGCAAGATAACCGCATTTCAGATACAAAACCTGCTTGTTGCGTACAAAGAAAGATATGACCGCGACAACTTTATAAAAAACCTTTTACTCGACAATCTGCTGCTTGTTGATATTTATTCAAGAGCAAAGAAGCTTCGCATTGAAAACAATGTACGCAGAATAGTTTATCTTATCGAAACAGAGATAGACAAGGACCTTAATGTAGTGGAAATAGTACGCGGTATTTTCCCCACAAAGCAAAAAGACTTTGTTACGGCTGTTGACGAAAAAAGCATAATCCTTGTTAAGGAGCTTAAATTAAAAGACACCAAAGAGGATATAGAAAATATAGCAAGATCCATATATGACACGCTTGTTGCCGAAACAATGAGCAATGTTTATGTAGCTATCGGTACTGCCGTAATGGACCTTAAAAATGTTTCCGCATCCTATAAGGAAGCAAAAATGGCGCTTGAGGTCGGCAAGATATTCGAGGAAAGCCAGAATGTCGTTAATTACGAGCAGCTTGGCATCGGCCGTCTTATTTATCAGCTGCCCATACCGCTTTGCCGTATGTTTATAAACGAGGTGCTTCACGGCCTTTCCATGGATCAGTTTGACGACGAGACCCTTACCACGGTAAACAAGTTCTTTGAATATAACCTTAACGTATCGGAAACGTCGCGTCAGCTTTATATCCACAGAAATACGCTTGTATACCGTCTGGACAAGCTTGAAAAGATGACCGGCCTTGATTTAAGAAACTTTGACGATGCCATCATCTTTAAGGTAATGCTTATGGTAAGCAAATATATGAACAACAAAGACAATTTTATATACTAATGCTTATTTTCAAATGTCTGCTCCCTTACCGGGGCAGACATTTGATATCTGTGAAAAGTCTGTATTTTTTTCCAATGCAGCTTTTTCAGGGATATTAAAAATTAATTTAGGGTTCTTTTACTGCGCTTTTGCGCTATAGAGAGGATGATATAATTGATAGATATAGAAAACGTAACAAAAATTTATGAAAACGGTGCTATCGGTGTAAAGGAAATGAACCTGCATATCGACGAGGGCGAGTTTGTCTTTGTGGTAGGTACATCGGGCTCGGGCAAGTCTACGTTTATGCGTATGCTTTTAAAGGAGGTCGATCCCACCACCGGCAGCATAATAATTGACGGCAAGGATATAACTACGCTTAAACGCCGTGAAATACCGCTTTTCAGACGTAAGATAGGCGTTGTGTTCCAGGACTTCAGGCTTTTGCCGTCAAAGACCGTTTATGAAAACGTAGCCTTTGCAATGCAGGTAGTCGAGGCTCCGCCCAAGCTTATCAGACGTACCGTACCACAGGTTTTAAGTATGGTAGGCCTGCATAAAAAGGCCAAGGCATACCCAAACCAGCTTTCGGGCGGTGAGCAGCAGAGGGTCGCACTTGCGCGCGCTATCATCAATAAGCCCCCTATCCTTTTGGCGGACGAGCCTACGGGTAATCTTGACCCCGATACCGCCTGGGAGATAATGGAGCTTTTGGAGGATATCAATATGAGAGGTACAACACTTGTTGTGGCAACACACGCAAAGGATATAGTGGATAAAATGCAAAAGCGCGTTGTTACCATTAAAAAGGGCGTTGTACAAAGAGATGTTCGGGAAGGCGGTTACAGCGATGAAATTTAGGACTTTTCAATTTCATTTGGAACAGGGCATAAGGGGCCTTTTAAAAAACGGTATTATGTCACTTGCTTCCATAGGTATCGTCGGCGCCTGTATCTTTATTGTTATTATTTCGCTTTGCGTTGCCTTTAATATAGACTCTATTTTACAGCAAATTGAAAATAACATAGGTATAGAGATATTTTTCGGCAACGAGCCCACCGAGGAGCAGATAGCGGGCCTTGAAGAGCAGATAAAGCAGCAGCCCCATGTTGTCAGCGTTACATACAATTCCTACGACGATGCGCTTGACAAGGCCAAGGAAAAGCTTAATATGGAGTCGCTGGAGAGCTTAAGGGACGACAATCCGCTCCCGCGCTCGTTTTACATAAGCCTTGACAGCATTAAGGCGCAAAAGGGATTTATTGAATATCTTAACAATTTGCAGATGTCCTTTGAAGCACAGTTTTTAGCCGAGAAAAAAACACAGGACGAAAACGCGGCAGCAGAGCTGACAACAGAGCAGACCACGGCGGCGCCTGCGGCAGAGGCAGCTGCGGAGCCCGTAAGCGTTTCGGCCGACCTTTCCGTGGAGCAGGCCTCGGAGCAGGTGCAGGAAATAACCACACAGGAAATAAACGCAGGCCTTAATATAGGCGACCACGGCTATACCTTCCGCGGCATAGAAAAAATTATGCACGCCCAGGGCGCAACAAGCACGCTTGCCGCTATTGATACGGTGGTGCGCGTTGTAAGCCTTATACTTGTTATACTGCTTTGCATAGTATCTGTGGGTATTATAATGAACACTATAAAGCTTACCGTTTTTATCAGAAGAAACGAGATAAGCATTATGAAATATGTCGGGGCAACAGACTGGTTCATCCGCTGGCCATTTATTATAGAGGGCTTGCTTATAGGCCTTATAGGTGCGGCTATCCCGTGTATTATTTCTGCCTGCAGCTATGACAAAATGGTCGGGCTGATATACGATAATGCGCCTATAATCAAAAAGCTTTTTACATTTGTAGAGGGTGGAGATATATTTACGCTTATAATCCCCGTTTCACTTCTTATAGGTGCGCTTTTGGGCGTAATAGGAAGTGCCAATGCAATAAGAAAGCATCTTAATGTTTAATGTTGCGGCAAAAAAGCGACAATGTTGTGAATTGAAAGGAAGTAATTTCTTGAACAAAAGATTTCGCGTTTCCGCGGCGGTGCTTGCGGTATCATTATTTGCGGCAAGTGTGGTCGATGCGGAAACGATAAGCGAGTTAAGAAACCAAAGTCAGGGTATAAGAAACCAGATATCCGATGCTAAAAGTCAGTTGAACAGCGTTATCAGCCAAAAGGAGGACACTCAAAGCGAGATACGCCGGCTTGACAACGAGCTGGCCGAGGTACAGGCGGAGCTTGACAGGCTTATCGCCGAGCTTGAGGAGACCTCGCAGCGTCTTGACCTGACAGAGGAGGAGCTTGAAAAGGCGACCGCGCAGAAAAAGGAACAGTACGAAACACTCAAACAGCGTGTGCGTATCATGTACGAAAACGGCACGGCGGGCTATCTTGAAACCCTGCTTGATGCCAAGGATATGTCCGACTTTTTGCAAAGAATGGAATATACCAACCGCATAATGGACTATGACAGGCATTTGCTTGAAAGCTTTGAAAAGGTGGAGACCCTTATTTCAAGCAGCGTGAACAGGATAGAACAAGACAAAGCAAGGCTTGAGGTACTGCAAAAGGAAGAAGAGGACGAGCAGGAGCTTTTAAATACCAAGATCGCCGAGAAAAACGAGCTTGTCAAAAAGCTTGACAGCAGCGAGGAAAGCTACCGTGACCAGATAGCCGAGCTTGAAAGTCAGGATGCCGATATCCAGGCTATGATAAAGAAAAAGCAGGCAGCTGCGGCTGCGGCGGCAAGAAGTTCAAGCAGCGGGCGTTCGGGTCGTTCCTCGGGCAGCTACAGCAGCTACCAGCCAAGCAATGTGGTATATGCCTCAAACGGCGCGAACTTTATGTATCCCGTGCCCGCGTATTCGGGCTATAAGCCAAACTCGGGCTACGGCTACCGTTCAAGCCCCATCAGCGGCGGGTCGGAGTTCCATACGGGGCTTGACCTTAAAGCAACGCTTAATACCGATGTTGTTGCGGCCGAAAGCGGCACCGTTATTTATGCGGGCTGGCGCGGCGGCTACGGCAACTGCGTTATTATAGACCACGGCGGCGGGATAAGTACGCTTTATGCACATAATAATGTTTTGTGCGTTACAAACGGCCAAAGCGTGTCAAAGGGTCAGGTAATATCAAAGGCAGGTACAACGGGCTATTCCACGGGTGTACATCTGCATTTTGAGGTGCGTATAAACGGCGCCCATACCAACCCGACACCCTATATTTACTGATAAAAGGAGGAGCAAAAATGCAGCTTCCCGTGACGAACGGCGAATGTCCGTGGTGTAATAAAAAAATACAGTCGTATAATTCAAACGAATATAAGTACGGTTCGCCGATAGTCTATTGCAAGGGCTGCGGCAAAAAATACATTGACAGGCGCTATCACGAGCTTGCCTGTGAGGGCATACCGCAAAGCGAATTAAACACAAAACGCTATAAAAATATGGCGCTTTTGGGCTTGGCGCTTACCGTGGGGCTTGTGCTGTTTTGCTTGTTTACACATTATACGAGAGGCACTGTTATGATAGAATTTTTGCTTATGATACCAATATCGGCGCTTGTGGTGATATTTAATATAGTAGAGCTTATCAAGGTAAAAACGGGCATAAAGCAAAAACAGCTTATGCAGTATATGCAGCAGTCACAAGAAAGGGTAAAGGATCCCGTGTATGCCGCAGAGCTGAAAGAAAACGGTTATGATATATAAGCAACACCATATCGCAAACATCAAAAACGGACGGGTCGATTTGACGAACCGTCCGTTTTTTTTATTTTAAAGGCCCATTGCGGTCAAGCCGCTGCCTGCTTTTATTTTATCGGTCTGCTGTTCCGGGTTTGAGGGAGTGCCCTCCGGCAGTTGGCCGTTTGCACCAAAGCCTCTTCTGCCAAAGTGTTCTCTGCCGTAAAATCCCTGTCCGCCGCCCGGCATTTCGACGTTTTTAAAATCGGGCTTTTCTCCGTTTGCAAAAGGCTGCCTGCCGTTTGGCATTTGGCCGTTCGGCATTTGACCGTTTGGCATCTCACCGTTTGGCATTTCACCGTTTGGCATTTGACCGTTTGTACCAAAACCGCCTTTGCCGCCGCCAAAGCCGCCCATACCGCCATGGCCTCCGCCCATCATAGACTGCGGTATCTCGCTGACTTCCTCACCGTTTATGATTATGGTGCCGCCGTTAAATTCGGCCTTGCCGTCATAGTCAAACGAGGATGTCGGCGCGGTAACATTGATGGTGCCGCCGTTTACTATAATATCTCCGTTTACATCAACAGCATCCGTATCGCCCTGCCCCATCGATATAGTCGTTGTACCGCCGTTAAACTCTATTGTGGGCGTACCCGACGACTTGGCGGATGCATTTATACCGTCATCCGAAGCCGTAATATTTATTGTGCCGTCATTTATTTGCACTACCGTTGCCTCTATACCCTCGGCAGCGGTGATATCAAAGGTGCCGCCGTCTATCATTACAATAGTCGTACCCTGTATACCGTCACTTTTTGCATTTATTGTAAAGCTGCCGCCCGAGATATAGATATAGCCCTTTGTATTATCCTCGTCATTTTCGCTGTGGAATGCATCCTTATCGGTCTTAATATTAAAGGTGCCGCCGCTTATCCTTATAGAATCATTGGCCTCGACCGCATCCTTGGCAGAGGTTATATTATAGGTGCCGCCCGTGATCTTAAGGTCGTCCTTGCCCGATATGCCGTTGCCCGAAGCGGAGCTTACAGTAAGCGTACCCTCGCCGTTTAAAACTATATCATCCTTGGAGAAGATAACGGCATCCGTATTTGTATCGCCGTCTGATGTGAATGCTCCCGTTACAGAAAGGCTGCTCGAGCCCTTGGCAACAGTCACAAAGCATTTATCAGCCGAGACCACATATATTGCCGGGGTGCTGTCGTTTGTTATGCTTAAATCATCAAGCACAAGCTGTACCTTTGCTTCGCTGCCCGCATCCACTTTGACGGTAAAGTTTTTCGCGCTGCCGCTTATAACATAAACGCCCTCTTCGGTTATATCCACATTTTTGTTGTCGGAAACCGTGATTTTCTTTGCATTTGAGGTATCTGCCGTCTGCTGAAGGTCACGGCTTGAAAACAGCTGTGAGGTATCGGATATTACAGATGTATACGAGAGATATTCCGCACCGCTGTCAAGTGTCTGTGCCTCAATGGTTTTTTCGCTTGAATTTTCCGTGGTATCCTCTATAATGCTTTGGGTCTGCTCCGCCGATGCCTGCGAGCCCTCGCCCGCTGCGCCGCTTGAACAGCCTGCCGCCGTCATACATACCGCTATTGTCATTGCCATTATTTTAATATATCTTTTCATTTTTTGTTCCTCGCTTTCTTGTTTTATTGTGATTACATTTTATACCCGTGTTTTTAAAAAGTACTTAAATATAAATTAGAAGTGTATTAGATTTTTTATAAAAGCCGCTAATAATTTTTATTTATATAAAAAAAATGCAAAAAAACTATTTAACACTACGGCAATATATGTTATAATATTTCTAATATAAGGGGCGTTTTAAAATTATTGCAAACATCAAAAGCATAATTTTCACAGCTTCCCATAAGCAAGTAAAAAGACGAGGTGAGAATATGAAAAAACGAATAGCCGTTATAGATATCGGCTCGGACGACATAAAGCTTAACATATCCGAGCGTCAAAACGGCAAGCTTCGCAATGTAGACACGCTTGTGCGCGGCTTAAGCCTTGGCGAGGACACCTTTATGACGGGCAAGATACCCTACGAGACCGCAGAACGCACTGCGCGCATATTAAACGATTTTAACCGCGCCATAAGTGAATATAACGTATCGGAAACCGTTGCAGTAGCTACCACAGCCGTGCGCGAGGCCGCAAATATGCCCTATCTTGTGGAGCAGCTGCGCATTAAAACGGGTATTGACATAAATGTTATAGACTCCCGCCGTGAAAAAATACTTATAAATAAAATGGTCTACGGCCTTTTATCCGAGGATATGCGCTCGTCCGCGCTTGCCGTACACCTTGGCGGCGGCACTATCGGCCTGTCAGTTTTTCGTGACGGTGCCATAACCGACACCCTCACCATTTACACAAGCGCATTAAGATTAAGCAAGCAATTTGAAAGCCACGGCACTATAGATACCCTTTATTACTCCGATGTAATAAAGGAATATCTGGAGGGCTATCTGTACGAAATAGAGAAATTTTTGGAATTAAGTCCCCAAAACTTTGTGCTTACGGGCAGCAATGTGGACATAATAGCAAAAATGTGCGGTACGGACAGCAGTAAAAATATAGACCGCAAAAAATTCAACGATTTTTACAAAAGCGTCAAAAACGATACACCGCAGCAGATAAGCGAAAAATACGATATTGCCCTTGAAAGCGCGGATGTTATTCTTTCGGCGATAATCATACTTAACAGACTATTAAAATATACCCTGGCCGACAGGATATTCTGCCCCGATACAGGCATTGGCGAGTCTATAGCCTACAACAGGCTTTTTCCCGCCGAAAGCGCCGAGGTGGATGCGCATTTTTGTGAGTTTGCGGTAAATTCGGCAAAAAAAATAAGCCGAAAATACCTTGTTAACACATCTCATGCCGACAGGGTAAGCACCACCGCACTTATGATATTTGACAAGCTGAAAAAATATCACGGCCTTGGCAGCGAGGAGCGGCTGTTGCTGCACCTTTCATGCATACTGCAAAACTGCGGCAAGTTTATAAATGTTACCATGCACCAAAAACACAGCTATAACATAATAAACGGCCTTAATATAGTGGGCATAGACGACAACCAGCGCCGCAAGCTTGCGCTTATCGCCCTTTACCATAACCGCCCGCCGTATAATGCCGCCGATGTGCCGCCGCAGGATCTGGTGGTGATAAGCAAGCTTTGTGTTATACTTATGCTTGCAAACTCAATTAACAAAAGCTACACAAAGGGCTTTGAAAAGACCGAGGCCGTTATACGCGGCAGCAAATTTACGATCACCGTGCATACCTATAAAAATATAGAGCTTGAAAAATGGTCGTTTATGAAGTGCGAGCCGTTTTTCCGCGAGGTATACGGCCTTGAAGCAGAACTTAAGAAAAGGGGTGTTTTCCAATGAAACCGTCGTTATATATAAACCGCGAGTTAAGCTGGCTTGAATTTAATTACCGTGTTTTGGAGGAGGCGCTTGACAAAACCAACCCCATTCTGGAGCGTTTTAAGTTTCTTGCCATAACCGCCTCAAATATGGACGAATTTTTTATGGTGCGTGTTGCGGGTCTTACCGAGCAATACTATGCAGGCAGAAACAAGCCCGACCCTGCAGGCCTTACGCCAAAGCAGCAGCTTGATGCCATATCCGATGCCGCGCACGAGCTTATGAGCCAGCAGTACAGCTGTCTTAACCGTCAGCTTATGCCGCAGCTTGAAAAAAACGGCATTAAATTTTTGGACTACGACCACCTTACGCGCGACGAGAGCGACTATGTGAAAACCTATTTTAAAACTACCCTATTTCCGATAATAACGCCTATGGCGATAGACCAGAGCCGCCCGTTCCCGCTTATTGCGGGCAAAAGCCTTAATTTTATTGTTGAGATAGGCGGCAAGGGTGAGGAAAGCTATGCCTTTGTGCAGGTGCCCGGCGTTGTAAACCGCATATTCAAGCTGCCGTCCGAAAACCGCTATATACTTTTGGAGGAAATTATAAGAAAGCATATAGACAAGCTTTTTAAGGGCTATGAGGTCTTAAGCGCCTACTGCTTCCGCATAATAAGAAATGCCGACCTGGATTTTGACGAGGAGGATGCACACGACCTTTTAAGCGAAATTGAAGAGAGCGTTAAGCAAAGAAAGCGCGGTCAGCCCGTAAGGCTGGAGGTAGAAAAGGATATAAGCAAAAAAAGCTTTGAATTTTTAAAAAGAGAGCTGCCTGCCGAGGATATGTCGATATACCGTGTAAACGGTCCGCTCGATCTGACCTACTGTTTTGGCGTAAGCGCTCTGCCTGCGGCTCCCGAGCTTTCCGACCCGCCTATGCCGCCCATTCCCCGCCCCGAATTTGAGGACAGGAATATTTTTGATGTTATCCGCGAGGGCGACCTGCTTCTGCACCACCCCTACGACAGCTTTGACTCGGTGGTAAACTTGGTAAGGGAGGCCGCATCCGACCCGAATGTGCTTGCCATAAAGCAAACGCTCTACCGCGTATCGGGCAACTCGCCCATAATAGGCGCACTTATCCAGGCCGCCGAAAACGGCAAGCAAGTGACCGTACTGGTGGAATTAAAGGCACGCTTTGACGAGGAAAACAATATAATCTGGGCAAGAAAGCTTGAAAAAGCGGGCTGCCACGTTATTTACGGCCTTGTGGGCTTAAAGACCCACTGCAAGCTTTGTCTTGTGGTAAGGCAGGAGGAAGAGGGCATACGCCGTTATGTACATCTCGGCACGGGCAATTATAACGACAAGACCGCCAAGACCTATACCGATTTAGGCCTTATGACGGCAAAGGAAAGCTACGGCAAGGATATTTCCGCACTTTTTAATGTGCTTACCGGCTATTCCAAGGAGTCGGGCTGGGGACGTATTGCCGTTGCCCCCACAGGCCTGCGGGCTATGTTTTCCGCCGCAATAAAGCGCGAGACCGAAAACGCCAAAAAGGGCCGTCCCGCAAAGATAGTTGCAAAAATGAATTCTCTTGTGGATGTGGATATAATAGACCTTTTATATAAGGCATCGCAGGCGGGTGTTAAAATAACGCTTATTATCCGCGGTATCTGCTGTCTGCGCTCGGGTATAAAGGGCGTAAGCGACAATATAACCGTAATAAGCATAGTTGGCCGCTTTTTGGAGCACAGCCGCATATACTGTTTTGAAAACGCGGGTACACCCGTTATTTGGCTGTCCTCCGCCGATTGGATGCCCCGTAACCTTGACCGCCGCGTAGAGGTGGCATTTGAGGTAACAGACGAAAAATTAAGAAAAAAAATAGAGGGCATTATCCGCACCACCTTAAAGGACACAGTAAAGGCAAGGGTGCAGCAGCCCGATACCCTGCGCTATAAACGCCTTGATAAGCGCGGCAAGGAGCTTATACAGTCACAAAACGCCTTTTATGACGAGGCCAAAAAATATTACTCCGATTTTAAAAAGCAAAAAACAAAGGATGTGTTTATCCCCGTTTTCGGCAGGGAGGAACAATAAACCGCACCTAAACAAAAGATATAAAAAAGCACGGGCAAGACAATATGCCGCCCGTGCTTTATTTTTTATTCCTCGGCTATTTCCTTTATATCATTTCCGTCCAAAGGCGCATAGCCCGTTTGTCTTATTATCTGCTTGCCGTCCTCGGAGCGCAGAAATTCAAGCATTTTTTGTACATAGGGCTTATTATTGCTTTTAAGCTTTGCGCAGACAAGGTTTACCGTAAGCGGATAGCTGCCGTTTTCTATATTTTCCACCGTAGGATATACGCCGTCTATCGAGAGTATTTTAACGTGCTTTTCCTGATTTAGCTCCTCCAGAAAATATCTGAACGAATAGCCTATGGCACCGTTTTCGTTTACATAATTGGCTACTCTTTTGATCACGCCCGCCATTGCATCCACGGTCTCGTAGGTCACAGGCTCTTTAAGCGGTGTATCTCCCATAAAATACAGCATTGTCACCTGTGAGCCCGACTCCTCGGGGCGCTGAAAGGCAATTATTTTTTGCTTTTTGCCGCCAAGCTCGCTCCAGTTTGTTATCTCGCCGCTGTATATTTTTTTGACATCCTCAAAGGAAATATCGTTTATGGGGTTGTCCTCTTCGACAAAAAATACAAAAGCCTCTTTGCCAATAGGTACGCTTACTATCTGCTCGCCCTCGTCCGCCGCGCATTTCTTTTGATTTTGCGACGGTCTTGCGCCGAACATAAGGTCAATTTCTTTGTCTATCAATCTGTCATAGCCCCAAATCGTATTTGTAAAGGTAACTATTTTACCGTTTGTAGGTCGGCCCCATTCATCTTTGTTTTCGATACCCGACCGAGCCTCTATATTGTCTATGTCCTTATAGACCGCCTTTGCCACAGCGCTGTACAGCGGATAGCAGGCCTCGGCGCCGTCAAGTACCGGCATATCCTTTTCATTTTCAATAAAAAGGCTTGGCTTGTGGTCAAGCGTGGCAAGCTTTTCACCGTCATATACATGATAGCCCGTAAAATCCGTGCTTGAATAACCGTTCATATAATCAAAGCCGTGTCCCGAATAGTTCGGGATGTATTTTATGGTATAAGCACAAAATGCGGCACTTGCAAGACAGCACAGTACCACGGGAAGTATGCCCCGCTTTTTTGTAAGCACGGCACAGGTCACGGATGCTGTTATATATACCGCATACATCCCGAAAACAAATATTTTTTTATCCTCAAGCGAACATAGGCCGTAAAGCCCCCAAAACGGAAACGCCGCAGCAAGTATGCCGTCGAATATCCTGCTTTCAAAAATCCCCTTTGTAAGAAAGGTAAAAACAGCCGTCAAGGCGGAATAAAAAATTGTGACGGCATAAAAAAAATATGTATTAAAGCCCGTAAGCATATTTTTTTTGGCCTTAAATCTAAACAGGCATATATAGGCAAGGCTTATCAGCAAAAACGGTGCTGCCCATATTATATCATCCGTTATCCATCGTGCAATAAAGAATATAAGAAATATCCCCGCAAATGACATAGCTATGCCAAAGACAACATAATCGCTCAATATCGGGATAATATATTTGTTTATATCCGTTTTTTTATCCATAAATATTTCATCTCTTTTTAAATACGCCCATAATGCCGCGCAGTATACTCTTACCCGCATCGCGGCCTATCTGGCTTGCGCCGCTTCTTAATGCGCTTGTGGCAATTTTTTCAAACATCTCGCTTTTCTTTTTAGCCTCTTTTTCGGCGGCTATACGCTCGCGCTCGGCACGTTTTTCGGCCTCCTGCTGTTCACGCTCGGCTCTTTTTTCTGCGGCTATTCTTTCACGCTCCGCCTGTTTTTCGGCGGCCGCGCGCTGTCTTTCGGCCTCTTTTTCCTCCAAGGCACGCTGTTTTTCCTCGGCCTTGCGGGTCTCTTCCTCCTGCTTTGCCTTTTGCTCGTCTATTACGGCCTGCTCCGCCATGCCCTTTAAATTTTCATAGGCGCTGATATTATCCACAGCATCCTTGTATTTTAAATAATACTCACTTGCAAGTATGATATTCCGGCGCTTTGTTTCGTCCACGGGACCCATAAAGCTCCTTGGGGGCAGGATAAATGCGCGCTGTACCACCTGCGGCGCACCGTCCGTATCAAGGAAGGACACAAGCGCCTCGCCCGTACCCAAAAGACTTATTGCCTCGGCGGTATTGAAATTGGGATTTACGCGGAAGGTCTCCGCGGCAGTTTTTACCGCCTTTTGCTCCGACGGGGTAAACGCCCTTAAGGCGTGCTGTATTCGGTTGCCAAGCTGTGCAAGTATGGTCTCGGGTATATCCGAGGGGCTTTGGGTGATAAAGTAAATACCGATCCCCTTTGAGCGGATAAGCCTTATTACCTGCTCTATTTTATCCAAAAGCGCCTTTGGTGCATCCTTGAACAAAAGATGAGCCTCGTCAAAGAAAAACGCCATTCTCGGTTTTTCCATATCGCCCACCTCGGGGAAGGTCTCGTAAAGGTCGGTCAAAAGCCAAAGTAAAAAGGTCGAGTAAAGCTTTGGATTTGTGCCCAGCTTAACGCAATCCAGCACGTTTATAACACCGCGGCTGTTTATATCGGTCTTTACCCAATCGCGGATATCAAGGTCGGGCTCGCCGAAAAAGATATTTCCGCCCGCATCCTCCAGCGACAGCAAGGAGCGCACGATAGCGCCCACCGACTGGCGCGAGATATTGCCGTACTCAAACTGCAGGTCCTTTGCGTTGTCGCCGATATATTGAAGCATAGCCTTTAAGTCCTTTATATCTATCAAAAGCAGCTGCATTTCGTCCGCAACGCGAAAGGCTATATCCAAAACACCCGCCTGTGTGTCGTTAAGGTCCAAAAGGCGCGCCAAAAGCGTAGAACCCATACCCGATATGGTCGTTCTTACGGGTATGCCCTTTTCGCCCAGTACATCCCAAAACATAACGGGGTATTCCTTAAAATCAAAGGGTACGTCAACGCGGCATTTTTCCAGCTGACTTGTCACCTTGTCGCTTTGAACGCCTGCCTGTGCGATACCGCTTACATCACCCTTTATATCCACCATAAAAACGGGTACGCCTATGTCGCTGAAGCTTTCCGCCATTACCTTAAGGCTTACGGTTTTGCCCGTGCCCGTAGCGCCCGCGATAAGGCCGTGCCTGTTTGCCATTTTAGGCTCTAAATAAATAGGTGTTTCGCCCGTTGCTATCCATAATTTTCCGTCGTTTGTGTACATAATTTCCCTCCTGCCGTGATTTTTATATATATAATTTGTATATTTTAACGATATTTCCTGTTTATATCTTATCATAACAAGCTTTTTTTGTCAATGTGCCGCGGTTTCCGAAACATCCGTTTTTTTCGTTTTTAATGCGTGTTTCAGATACCTTGCAGACAGCAGAAAAATATCCGCGTTATACATAAACATCAAAAAAATCACCAAATCAAAACGATATTTTACCCACATTACAAGGCAAAATACAGCCGCAATAAAATTTATCGCACCTGCAATCACAACAATGACCGAAGCAAATATCAGCACGGTCGGTTTTACTTTTCCACTCAAAAAACCGACCGTAAACAGCGCCGCAAAATATACAAACAATATTATCGCTTCGGCCGCGTATACATACCCCGAAAACAGCCGAAAATTCAGCCCTTTGTCATTTAACATATAAATAACCGTAATTTTTGCAAGCATAACATACAACACAAAGCCAAGCACCACACCAAACATAATAAGCGGCTCAAACCTGCGTGCGGAAAATATGCAGTTGCCGACATTTACAACCGATATGACGATCGGCAGATACAATGTTATCGCAAAAAGCAGCGCAATTTCCCAATTAACAAAAAGCATTATAAAAAGCACAGCCAACGACAGTAAAAACAGCCACCATGCCGCAACGCCGATATTATCCTTTAAATCGTTTTTTTTGCTCTCTTTCATATTAACACCTCATTTTATCACCTTATTCAGTGCCTCAAAAAACCTTTCGTTTTCTCTGTGCGTTTTTACCGCGATACGATAAAAGCCGTTCAGGCCGAAACTTGTGCAGTCTCTTATCAAAATATTTTTTTCAAGCATTTTTTCATAAAGCGGTATGTCGGTTTTAAAAAGAATAAAATTGACATCAGACCGAAAATACTTAATGCCCAATATCTCAAACCGATCATATATATATTCCTTTTCGGTTTTTATGTATTTAAGGCTTTTTTCGACAAAGTCCGTTTCGCTTAAGGCTGCAAGCCCCGCCGCCTGCGCGGGTATCGAAACGCTCCAGCGCGGCTTTGCATTATTTATCTTGTTTATTGTTTCAACGCTGCCGACCGCATAGCCAAGCCTTAAAGCAGGTATGGCATATATTTTGGTAAAGGACTTTATTAAAAGCATATTTTTTGAAAAATTAATTTTTTCACAATTTGCAAAGCTCTCAAATGACCTGTCTGTTACCGTAAAATTGCCGTTTTTTATTATTTCTTTTAAAAGCTTTGTGTCCGTAAGTCTGCCCGTGGGGTTGTTGGGGTCGCAGATAAAGGTCATATCGGCCTGTTTGGTATAGTTAAGGATATCCTCTTCTATGCAAAAGCCGTTTTTCTCGTCCAGGGTATATTTTATTATCTCCGCACCGACCGACAGTGCCGCACGCTCGTATTCGGAAAAGGTGGGCGATACGATAAGCACACGCCTTGGGCGCAGTGCCTGCATAGCGGCATAAATAAGCTCCTCCGCACCGTTTCCGCAAAGGATGTTTTCGGGCTTTACCCCCTCCTTTTGCGCCAAGGCAAGTGTCAGAGCACGGCATTTGTCGTCGGGGTATCTGTCCAAATTTTTAAGACTGTCCCTCGCCGCCGCGATAACGCTTTCGGGCGCCCCGAGAGGATCTATGCTTGCCGAAAAATCAAGTATCGGCCTGTCAAAGGCGTAAATATCGCCGCCGTGTGTTTGAATTGACATAATTGCTCCTTTTTAAAATTTTGAATTTTTGATATCAAAGCCATATGATAGCTATTATTCCCGCAAAAATCACCAGTCCAAGCCAAGCCGCGGCGTACATCATTTTATTTGCTATGGCTATATGCTCGGGCTTTATCTCGTTTATATCATCGCCGATAAAAGGCTTTTTGTAAAGCTTACCGAAATAATAGGCATCCCCCGCAAGCTGTATACCCATTGCGCCTGCACAGGCGGCCTCGGTACGGGCGGAATTCGGGCTGGCGTGCTTTCCCCCGTCACGGATAAAAATTTTTAAGGCATTTTTCGCACTTTGCCCGCACAGCGGCGCGGTAAGTATAAGCAAAAGGGCGGAAAGCCTTGACGGGATAAAATTAACGATATCATCAAGCCTTGCGGCACACTTTCCGAAATTGATATATTTGTCGTTTTTATAGCCCACCATAGAGTCCATAGTGTTTATCGCCTTGTACAAAACACCCGCCGCGCTGCCGAAAAACATCATATAAAGCATAGGCGCAATAACGCCGTCGGACAAATTTTCCGCAACGGTCTCCACCGCGGCCTTTGTTATGCCTTGCTCGTCAAGCACTGCGGTATCTCTGCCAACTATCATTGACACGGCCTTTCTTGCGCCCTCGATATCGTTTTGCTTTAGCTTGTCATAGACCCTCATGCTCTCTTGCTTAAGCGACCTTGCCGCAAGCATAAAGCAGCATATAAGCGAATTTATCGCAATTTTTATATAAATATTTTTAATTGCCGCCGAGATAAAAAGGGCGGTAAAAAACGTAATAAAGCACACCGACAGCACAAGCAAAAAGCCCGCGTACATCTCTCCCCCCTTTGTTTTGGGAAAAATGCGCCTATACAGCTTTTCAAAAAAGCTTATTAAATTGCCTATCAATCGTATCGGGTGGAACGCCCACGCAGGGTCGCCTATCACAAAGTCCAGCAAAAACCCGATAACGCAGCTTATAACAGATACTTCAAAATATTCTCTCATTTTATTTTTTGTCCCATACCGCAGCTTACCCGCCAGACCTCGTCGGCGCAGGCCGCTATTTTAAATAGCTCGCGGCCAACCGTTTCACGCCAGTCGCGGTCGAATTTATCAAGGGGTATTATCCCGCTGCCGACCTCGTCGCTTATCACTATCTTAAATTTTTTTGCACTTTCCGTGACTGCCGATATATCGCCGCCGTTTTTCATCGTTTCGCGTATTTTTAAATGAAAAGCATTGAACATTTCGGCCTCGTCCGCGCAAAAACGGCTTTTTGCAAACTCCGTCTTGCCCTGAAAGGCACCGCCTATCACAAGTATCATAATATTTTATCTCCTATCACACAGCTGCATAAGACCGCAAGCTCGCAAATACATAAAAACCGGCCCGCAGTATCGCCCGTAACGCCGCCGAAATTGACCTTTGCCGTAAAATAATATATTATTACACAGCACGCTGCCGCCGTTATCGGAAAGGCCGCAAATATCCCGCAGGCCTTGACCATAGACAATACAATTAAAATTATGTATACAAGCATGACCACAGTTACCGCGTTTTTTGCCGAACTATCCGAAAAAGCCGCCGCAAGCCCGCCCGTCTTTGCCTTTTTAAAATTAACCAGACAAAAGCCGCTTAACGCCCTTGACAGGACAAAGCCGCCGCATACGCAAAAATTTATTCTGAAATTATATACGGCCTCGCTCCAAAGCCCAAAGCAAAGCAAAATATAGCAGGCAAGCCCTATTGCCGCAAACGCGCCTATATGCGGGTCGCTCATTATTTCAAGCTTTTTTTCCTTGGTTTGATAGGATGCAAGCGCATCCGCAGTATCAATAAAGCCGTCAAGATGTATGCCGCCCGTTACGGCTATTGGTATAACGACCTTTACGGCGGCACAAAGCACATTTCCCGCATTTGCGGCGCTTAACGCCATATCCGCCAGAAGCATTGCAAGGCTTATTGCAACACCGACAAGCGGAAAATAAAAAAGCACATATTTAAGTGTATCGGCATCCCAATTTATTTGCGGCACGGGTATTTTACTGTACATTGAAAACGCCGCAAAAAAAGCCTTTATCTGTTTTTTTATCATTATTTTATCCTCACGGGTATGCCGCAGACCACCTCAAAAACGCTGTCGGCGGCCTTTGAAATGCGGCAGTTTAAATCACCCAAAATTCTAATATAGTTTATTGTATCTTCATCATACAAAAGCCCGTCCGAAAAGACCTCGTTTGTAACAACGATCAGCGCCTTGCAGCTGTGCGACAAAGCGGTAATAAAATCAATAATATCGGACTGTGCGTTTTTATTTTTTTCGTCAAACACCTCGTTTGCCGTCAGGTTTGACAGGCATTCCAACAGCACCACGCTGTCCCTTGAAATACGCGGCATTTTCGCCGTATAGCTTTCTATTGTTTCAAAGCCCTTACCCGCACGCTGTCTGCGGTGTTTTTCAATGCGCGCCCTGCCCTCCCCGCCAAAGGGCTTCATAGCCGCAAGGTAATAAAGCTGCCCTGCGCCAAGCTTGGTTTTAAGGGCAACAGCGGTGTTTTCGGCATATTCGCTTTTGCCGCTGCCGCTGCCGCCCGTTATAAGTATATGCATAGATATTTCCTTTTGGTCCCGCAAATAAAATGCGCAGATCACACTTAAGCGCATTTGTTTTTGCTGTATATTTTAACTGCTGCCCGACTATAAGCAATATCCTGTGTCCAAAACGCGCGGACTTGCTTAATGTGTCAAGGCCCTTTATTCTATTTTATCACAAAATTTGTAATAATACAAGAACAGCTATTTTTATATATCAACACCGTATTTTTCAAGCCAATAGTTTACCTGTATAAGATAGGCTATCATCTGCGGAGTACTCATCAGCTGGCCAAACCAGGGCTTGCCGTACTCGGACGGGGCTGTCACAAGCGATATGGCGGCATTTTTATCTATAAGCATATTAAGCGGCGCCGAGCTGTCATCAATAATTTTATTTAGCCTTTGCTTTAAAATGCGCTCGTATTCGGGGTTATAGGTCTTGGGGTACGGACTTTTTCTGCGCAGCCTTAATTCCTCGGGCAAAAGACCCTTTGCGCTGTCCCTTAAAAGCCCCTTTACAACACCGTTCGGGCATTTCATATCAAAGGGCACGTTCCACATATATTCTATAATGCGGTGGTCGGCAAAGGGTACGCGCGCTTCAAGGCCGCTGTACATGCTTGCGGTATCCATACGCCACAAAAGCGTGGTCATAAACTGCTTTAAATTAAGGTAGCTTATCTCTCTTTGGCGGCGCTTTATGCCCGTTTCGCCGTCAAGCTGCGGTACCTCGGCAAGGGTAGCTTTATAAATGCCGTGTACATATTCCTTTATGTTGAGCCTTTCGGCTATGTCGCTTTTTAAAAGGCTTTCGCGCACATCAATATTTATCGACCACGGAAAGGTGTCGGCATTTATAAACTCGGGTCTGTGAAACCAGGGATAGCCGCCGAAAATCTCATCCGCACATTCGCCGGTCAAAGTCACCTTGTTATGCTTTTTTACCTCCCTGCAAAAATACAAAAGCGAGGCATCAACATCTGCCATTCCGGGCATATCCTTTGCGTCAACGGCCTTGTAAAGATAGTCCGCCAGATCGGGCTGACTGCACTCCAAAAAGGTGTGGTTTAAATTAAAGTGTGCAAGCATTTTGCGTACATACGGCTTATCCTGCTCGGGCTGAAAGCTGTTTGATACAAAATAGCGGTCGTTTTCTGTAAAATCAAAGGAAAAGGTGTTTAAAATTTTCCTTTGCTCGGCAAGATAATTTGATGCTATTGCCGTAACTATGCAGCTGTCAAGTCCGCCCGAAAGAAAGCTGCAAACAGGCACATCCGACACCATTTGTCCCCTTACGCTGTCAATAATAAGGCTTTTAAGATGCTCTGCTGTGGTCGGATAGTCCTCGGTATGCGGACGGCTTTCAAGCTGCCAGTACCTGTGCTGTGAAAAGCCGCTTTTATCAAAAACCCCGAAGCAGCCGTATTTTATTTCATACATATCCTTAAAAACGCCATCGCCCTCGGTGCGCGCGGGCAATATAGAAAAGACCTTGCGCAGGCTGTCGGCATCTATAACGGGGCGAATATCGGGGTAGGCAAAAATTGCCTTAAGCTCCGAGCCAAATACTAAAAGCCCGTTTTTTATTGTGTAAAACAGCGGCTTTATGCCCGAACGGTCGCGGAAAAGAAAAAGCTTTTCCAAACGGCTGTCCCATATCGCAAAGGCAAAAATGCCGTTTAAAAGCCGCACGCAGTCCGCGCCGTATTCCATATAGGCGTATAAAATGGTCTCCGTGTCGGAATTTGTTTTAAAATCGTACCCCTTTTTTATAAGATCCCTGTTTATTTCGTCCGTGTTGTATACCTCGCCGTTATAGACTATGGCGTATTCGTCCTCGCCCCGCCGCCTTATCATTGGCTGGTCGCTTGCCGCATCAAGGCCGCGTATGGTCAGACGCGCGTGTCCAAGTCCCGCATTTTTTGACAGATATTCGCCCGAGGCATCACCGCCGCGGTGGGCTATGGCTTGATGCATTGTTTTAATTAAAGAGATATTTTCGCCGCGCTTTTGCGTAAAATCGACGGAAAAATCCGCAAATCCCGTAATTCCGCACATAATATCAAGTCCTTTTTTTGTATAATATTCTTTAAAGATATATGCACGGGGACAAAAAATGTTGACGCAAAAAAATCCCCTTTCAAAATGAAAAGGGATATGAACTACACGCCTTACGCCGTCTGCATAATATTATCGTTTAACATCCGCTCCGCGGTAGGCTTGTCAACATCATGTGATAAAATTATTTCGCTTACTATTATTTGCTTGGCATTGCCCAGCATCTTTTTTTCAATGCTTGAAAGCATCTTGTTTCTTTCGCGCATTATTAGGGTCTTGTATACCTCTACCTCTGTTTTAAGGTCGCCTGTTTTAAGCTTCTCCATATTTTGCTTATAGCGCACATTCCAGTTATCGGGCATATCAATAACATCCGTTTTTGCAATAATGTCCAGAACCTCATTAGGGGCCGCAATATTCCTTATGCCCTTTTCCTCTGCCCTGTTTACCGAAATACTTATTTTTAAATTGCCAACCGAAATTTTAAGCACATAATAAGCCGTCAAAATACCGTTCACCAGCTTATCCTCTATACCTTCGATTATACCTGCGCCATACATCGGGTAAAGGACCCTGTCACCTATGGCAAACACAATTATCCTCCTTTCTACCAAAATTGTTCACGATACTTACATATTTATTGTAACACAAAAGACAAAAATTTTAAATTGTCTTTATTAACAATTATTTTTTACATTTTTTGGGTAAGTTATACATAGATACTTACATAACAAAAAAATAATTTTGCACAAAAAAAATCGTGAGCAAAGGTTCCGTCAGATCTTCTTCCTGTCAAGGTTTCTAAGCTGGAGTGCCTCGGCGATATGCTTTGCAAGTATATTTTCGCTGCCGTCAAGATCGGCTATTGTCCTTGCAAGCTTTAAAATTTTATGGTAGGCTCTGCCGCTCATCCCAAGGCTTTCAAAGGCCGTTTTCATAAGCCTTGTTTCGGCCGCACCGAGTTTACAGTATTTATTTATCTGCGCCGCCGACAGCTGCGAATTAAAATAAACATTTTCGTCCTTGTAGCGCTGCTGCTGTATTTTATGCGCCTTTACCACCCTTTCCCTTATCTGTGCCGAGCTTTCCGAGGGTGCCGTACTGCCCATTTTGTCAAAATCCACGGCGGCAGCCTCGATATGTATATCTATTCTGTCAAGCAGGGGGCCGCTTATCTTGCCCATATATTTTGCTATCTCGCTTTCGCGGCAGGTGCATTTTGCCGAATAGCCGTGATAGCCGCAGGGGCAGGGATTCATGCTTGCGACCAGCATAACGCTTGCGGGATAGGTCATAGTGCCGTTTACGCGGCTTATCGTGACCTGTGCATCCTCAAGGGGCTGGCGCAGCTCCTCCAGAACGGAGCGCGCAAATTCGGGCAGTTCGTCAAGGAAAAGAATACCGTTGTGCGACAGACTCACCTCGCCGGGCTTGGGTACTCTGCCGCCGCCTACCATAGCCACATTTGATATGGTGTGGTGCGGTGCGCGGAAGGGTCTTGTGGTTATAAGCGCATTTTTGCTCCTTAAAAGCCCCGCAACGGAATAAATTTTGGTTATCTCCATGCTTTCCTCAAAGGTCAAATCGGGCAGGATGCTCGGCATACGCCTTGCCATCATTGTTTTGCCCGAGCCGGGCGGACCTATCATAAGGATATTGTGCATACCCGCCGCCGCTATTTCAAGGGCGCGCTTTACGCTTTCCTGCCCCTTTACATCGGCAAAGTCAAACAGCTCCGCGCCCTCGTGCGAGGTAAAAAGCGCATCTATATCCACGGTAAAGGGCTTTATGCTTTTGTCGCCCTTAAAAACGGCCACCGCCTGCGCGATATGCATAACCGGATAGACCGTCATACCCTTTACAAGTGCGGCCTCCTCGGCATTTTCAAAGGGAACTATGCACTCCCTTATACCCTGCTCATAGGCATAGTGCAGCATAGGCAAAACGCCGTCCACGGGGCGCACGGAGCCGTCAAGCGACAGCTCGCCGATGACAAGTATCTCCTCGCGTTTCGGTACTACCCCCGCGCACGCCAAAAGTCCCATAGCTATGGGCAGGTCGTAAATAGAACCCTCTTTTTTGGTGTTTGCGGGCGCAAGATTTACGGTTATTCTTTTTGGCGGCATATCATACTCCGCATTTTTAAGTGCCGTCCTGACCCTCTCGCGGGATTCCTTAACGGCGTTGTCGGGCAGACCGACTATATCAAAGGCGGGAAACCCCGTACTGACATCCACCTCGGCCTCGACCAGATAACCCTCTATGCCTAAAATAGCTGCCGATAAAACCTTTGCAAGCATACGCTTCACCTGCCTTACTCTTTTTTATTGTCTGCAAAAACAAAATCTATAGTCCTTGTCATAACGCTTGCGCTTTCCAGCTTAACGCGCACTTTTTGACCTATTTTATATTCCTTGTGCGTTCTTTCGCCGAAAAACAGCATTTTATCCTCGTCAAAAATATAGTAGTCGTCGGTAAGATTTTTTACCGCCACCATGCCCTCTATGGTGTTGGGCAGCTCGACATAGATGCCCCAGCTTGTAACGCCGCTTATAAGGCCGTCAAACTCCTGCCCCACCTTGTCGGACATATATTCCACCATTTTGTATTTGTCCGTTTCTCTCTCCGCCTCGTCCGCGCGTCTTTCCGTCATGGAGCAATGCGAGGTTATCTCGGGAAGATTTTTATTAAGATAATTCAAATCATTTTCGGTCAGCGTGCCCTCGATATTTTTGCTTATTATGCGGTGTATCTGCAAATCGGGGTAGCGGCGTATGGGCGAGGTAAAATGACAGTAATACTTTGCCGCAAGGCCGAAATGTCCCAGATTGCTCGGGCTGTAGCGCGCCTGCTTAAGGCTGCGCAGCACCATGCGGTGAATAAGCATTTCCTCGGGCTTATCCTTGGTCTGCGCCAGCAGCTTTTGAAAGCTTTTCGGGTGAGTCGCACTGCCCTTTAAATAATAGCCCAAATTTGCTATCACCTCGCGCAGCTTATCCACCTTTTCGCTGTCGGGCTCCTCGTGGTTACGGTAAACAAAGGGCAGCTCCAGCCAAAAATAATATTCGGCGATACATTCGTTTGCGGCAAGCATAAATTCCTCGATAATGCTTGTGGCAATATTGCGCTCATAAGGCTTTATATCAACAGGCTTGCCCTTTTCGTCCAGAATGATTTTTGCCTCACGCGATTCAAACTCAATAGCGCCGCGCTTTCTGCGCTTTTCAAAAAGTATATCCCTAAGCTGTGCCATTTTTAAAAACATTGGCATAAGCTCTGCATATTCGTCCTTATATGGGCTGTTTTCGTCCGTCAAAAGGCTGTTTACGACCGTATAGCTCATACGCCGGTCAACATTTATGACCGCCTGCTCTATTTTTTGCGAAACAACGGCACCCTCGCCGTCAATTTCCATAACACAGCAAAGGCAAAGCCTGTCACAGCCCGCATTAAGCGAACAAATACCGTTTGACAGCTTGTGCGGCAGCATAGGTATAACACGGTCCACAAGATAAACGCTGGTGCCGCGCTCATAGGCCTCTTTGTCAAGGGGACTGCCCTGTGTCACATAATGCGAAACATCGGCAATATATACGCCAAGTCGGTAATTGCCGTTTTCAAGCCTTTCCACCGACACGGCATCGTCCAGATCCTTGGCATCCTCGCCGTCTATCGTCACCATTTGCACATTTCGGTAGTCGGTGCGGTTTTTAAGCTCATCCTCGGTCACCTCGGACGGGATATTCTCGATATAAGAATATATTTTCTCATCAAAATCCATCGGCAGCTCAAACTGGCGGATAATGGAAACGATATCCACCCCGGGGTCGTTTATATGGCCGATTATCTCGACTATCTTGCCCTCGGGCTTGCTGTCATCCGCCGCATTTTTAATAATTTTAACAACTACCTTGTGACCCGTAACCGCGCCCAATGTATTTGTTTTGGATATAAAAATATCGTCTGCCAGCTTTTTATCGTCGGGCACGACAAAGCCATAGCCCTTGCCCTCCTGAAAGGTGCCGACAATGTGCTTCATACTGCGCTCTAAAATTTTGACTATCTCGCCCTCGGCACGCTTGCCTTGGTGCGCGGTTATGCGGCACATTACCCTGTCGCGGTGAATAGCGCCGTTTACCGCCGATGCCGGGATGAAAATATCCTCCGCAAGCGGCATATCCTCACGGGTTACAAAACCAAAGCCCCGCGCATTGCCGATAAATGTGCCCGTGTATAAATTCTGGTCGGCAGGCAGCATTATCTTGCCCTTTTTGGTAAGGATGATCTTGCCGTTCCGCTCCATATCGTCGATTATGTCGTAAAGCATTTGTATATCGCCCGATTTGATGTCCAAAAGCATAGCGATATCCTTTGCAAACATTGGATCGTACTGCTCCGAGTTGATAAAACCCCAAATTTTTTCGTATCTTTCTGCGTATAATTCGTCCATAAAAACACCTCCCGAAGTTGTTGCTGCCGTAAACGTCAAAAATATTTTAATGTCTGCGGTATAATTTGGCTTATATATTAATTATAGTATATCACAACACAGCGTTTTTTACAACGGTAAAACTAACAAATATATTTGGGCGTGCAATTACAAAAAGGCCGTCCAAACGGACGGCCCAAAACAATGAATTTTAATTATTTAGCTTCTGTTGTTTCTTCTACAGTAGTTTCTTCAACAGTTTCACCCTCTGCCGCTTCGGAAGCCTCTTCGGATGTTTCCTCGGATACTTCTTCAACAACCTCGGGTTCCTCTTCTGCGCCAAAACCAAAAGCATTCTTTACGTTATACATGATAACCGCAACCTCTGCTCTGGTAATGTCGTTCTTAGGATCGATATTGCCGTTTGCACCGTTTACAACACCGTTATCAACCAGGAATGCAACATAAGGCTTAGCCCAATCTGCAATATTGCCTGCATCATTAAACTTGTCAAGAACAGTTACATCAGCTGCATTATCAATACCCGTAGCCGCAATAGCATTTGCAACCATGACCATAAGCTCTTCTCTTGTACAGAATTTCTCGGGGCCGAAGTTGCCGTCGCCGTAGCCGTTTACAATGCCTGCCTCTTTTGCAAGACCTACATAGTTAGCATAGTACTTGTCGGCAGAAACATCATCAAAGTTGTCTTTTGCTGTACCTTCAATGCCAAGAAGCTTAACAAGCATAATTACAAAGTCTGCACGCTTGCATTTAGCATCGGGGCTGAAAGTTCTGTAGCCTGTACCATTGATAACGCCCATATTTGCAAGTGCATTTATGGCTTCCTCTGCCCAAGGCTTATCGGAAATGTCATCAAACATACCCTCGTTTTCGTTAACCTCGGGTGTTGTTTCGGTAATATCCTCTGTATCGGAGGTAGTCTTTTCTGTTGCTTCCTCGGTCTCTGTAGCTGCGTTTGTGGTCTGAGCTATTCTTGAGCTTGTACCACCGCCGCCGCCACCGCCGCCACCGCCGCCGGTAGAACCGCCCTTGTTAGAGCCTGATGATGCGGTAGTTGTCTCTGTAACATCGGGGTTATCGGGGTTATCGGGGTTGTCGGGTGTTGTGTTTCTGCTTCCGTTATCGGGAAGTGTTACAGCATCTGCTGCATCGTGAACATAAGCAACCTTTCTTGCAAGGAACGGACCAAATTCAAACGCGCCTGTTTCTGCATTTCTCGGATATCTTGAACCGCCCTGTTCTGTGAGGGAATCACCCTCGTTAAGGCTTTCAAAGAAGTTATCTGCATCAAGTTTTTCGCTTGAAAGTGTTTCAATATCATATGTCTGTGCCTTATAATCAATATTTGAAACCTTTACCTGTCTGCTCTCACTTGGTGTTGTGGGAGTATCCCAGATAAAGTAGTTGCTTGTTTCACTCTTAAGGTCGTTTGCGCCGTTTGAGTAGTGAGCAAACTCTGTAAGAGTACCTACACGGTCGGGAAGCGTAGCCTTTGTGATAACAGCCTTGTCATCTCTGTAGGATACAACGCCCTTAAGGTCGTAAGCATATTCGGAACGCTTTGAAGAATAAAGCGCTACGTTTGAATACTGGTTGTTATAGAAAATAACATTTCTTAACTTACCGTTCTGGTTAGAGTTTGAATCGTATCCGTTACCCTTATTATTAAAGGAGATACAATCCTTGAAGTAATGCATAACAGCGATAGACTCGCCGCCTGCCTTGAAGCCGTTACCACCGCTTGTTGCACGGTAGTCAACATCGGTACCGTCTTCGTTAAGCTTGAAGCCCTGTCTGTAGGATGCACAGTTTTCTACCTGTACAACACCGATAGCGCCTGTTGAAAGCTTGGTGTAAAGATCCCAGCCGTCATCAAGGTTGTGGTGAGATACACAGCCCTCAAATACGTTGCCGTTACCTACAGTAAGCTTAATAGCAAAACCGTCGGCATTGTTCTTGGACGGGTCACAGTTGTTGTAAGCCTCGCAGTTAAGAACAAGGTTGTCCGAAGGCCATTCTTCAAACGAATCGCTTGAATCTGTACGGCTTATCTGTAAACCGCAGTCGCCGTTATCGTGGAATGTACAGTTTTTAACTGTATTGTGGTTACCGCCGATATGGAAAGGCTTGTTGTTGCCTGCCGAACGCATTACCGTAAAGCCTTCAAAATCCCAGTAATTACCGGAGATAATAAAGCCGGCATTCTTATCCTGAAGATCCACTACCGGGTTAGCGCCCTCATCCGCAATAAGTGCTTTCTTGTTTGCCTTATTACCGCTGTTTGCCTTTTCGATAGTAATAGTGTCTCTTGGTGTGTAAGTACCGTCAAGCATAACGATGGTCTGACCCTTCTTAAGAACGCCGATAGCCGCCTCAAGATCCATAGGATCCTCTCTTGTACCAAGACCGCTTATCTTGCCGTCGGGTGAAACATAAATTATATTTGACAGTTCTGCTGTGTTTTTATGTGTAATGTTGATCCTTGATACTACCTTATCATAGCTGTAGCAAATATCAAGCTTGCTTGGTGTATAAACAAATTCAAATTCGTTTATCTGGTTAGGAGCAAGTGTTACGTTAAATGTTGTACCCTTCTTTGAAACGTTGCTGTCTTCTTTAATAACAGTACCGTTTTGCTTAATGGTCACAAGACCGCCGCTGGGGTTGGAGGCCTTAAGGATAAGCTGATAATCCTTGCTTGTTGTATATGTTGCGGATGCAACCGAAAGCTTGGGTGAATAGATATCCTCTTCGGTATCCTTGATGATAGGATCGTTTGCTGCATCTGTTTCCTTAAGAGAGATGTTTTCAACATCAATATCTGCGAAACGGCAAGCAAAGAAACCAACATAAATATTGTCTTTATCCTGTCTTACAAGAAGGTTTTCGATATCCTCACGCGCATCAAAGCAGTAAACTGTATTTGTCTGGCCGTAAGTATCTGCGCCCTCGGTAAGGTCAGTAGTTGTTAAAGAATAACCGTAATTGATCTTCTTTAATGTTACATGGTACTTGTCGCCTGCAACGGGAAGTCTTGAAGTAGATGTCTTAAAGCCACCCTTTGCGTTTGAACCGGCACCGTCGATATTTCTAACACCGCTTCTGTAGGAAAGAGTAATTCTGTTTTGAACTTCCTTTTCCTTGAAGCTGGATGTTGTTGTATCTGTCGGGAATGTTGACTGTGTAGCACCACCGGCAACAATTACGTTTGATGAGAACGAAATGATATTAACGTCCTCGTTTGTGATACCTGCTTGAAGCAAGCCTGCTTCCTGCATCTTGTAAGCCTCAAAGATGCTTATGGGCTCGCCGTAGTCATCCTTATGAGCCTTTTCAAAATCGGTAGTTATAGAGTTATCGTTACCGCCCTCTTCCACGGGAAGGAACAGAGGAATAACGTCACGGGCCATAATACCGAAAGCTTCCTGACCGGAACGAACCATATCAAGTGCCATAAGGTCGGTCACCTGCTTGATCTCGCCGGTCTCTTCGTCAATATAACTCTGCTTGTTGTAGATCTCCTGCATCTTTGCCTTCTTGTCGGCAATAAGCTTTGCATCGGCTGCATTTGCGGGATCACGGATGTATCTGTTTACTGTGATGTCAGCAGATACTTCAAAGTTATCGTTTGCGTTTACTCTTGTATAGTAGTAAGCAATACCGTCATGGTCTGTTGCATACTTACCTGCGCCGTCCCATGATGTTACCTTTATCTTGCTTACATTTGACATTTGACCGCCTTCCATTATGCCTACAGGCTGTTCGTTAAGCACATAGCCCTTGTCGCCCGTAAGATAAAGTGACTGGTCGCCGTTTTTATCGTAAACGGTAATATTTGATGATGCATCCTTTTCACTTACACCAAGGGAAGATGCACCCATAAGAGTAGCCTTCCAGATCTTTTTCTCGTTATCTCTGATCTTGATGGGAAGTGTGATCTCGCTTACTGTTCCGTTAAGGTCAGCAATGATCTTTACAGATGTGGATGCGCCTGCAACGGACGAATCAAACGAAGATGTATCAACAGTATATTCGTCCTTTTCAAGCGGTCTGAAAGTAGCGTTTGAATATCTTACATATACTTCCATACCTGTTTCGTCAAACTGCTCGCCAACAAAATAAGTAAGACGAGGATAGTTTTGAACATACGCCTTAATAGGTGTTTTAGCCTTTACAAGTACATCAAATGTACAAGTCTTTGAGGGGTCTGCATCAAAGGTTACCGTAAGTGTTCTTACGCCTTCTGATGCAAATACTTCCTTGCCGTCAACGATATCAAAGCCTGTTACGGTATATTCGTTTTCGTCAAGTGCTTTTCTTACCTGCTGGCCGTCAACAGTATAGTTACCGTTGATGATAAGGCCGTCAAGGTCCTTTTCTTCATTTAAGTCAAAGGGAAGTTCTTCCGTACCTTTTTCGGGAAGAGATCTTACGGAAATGCTGTCAAACGAAGCGGGATCTACATTGATATCAAATTCAACATAGTGGCCGTCCGCAAGGATAGTCTCTGTTTCCTTAAAATCTGCCCTGATCGTATGTTTGCCTACCATAGCATCGGTAAAGTAGAAATTCTCGTCACCGATCTCGGTCGTTCCGTCCATGGTAAGTGTGTAGTTGTTTGATGCAAGTACCTCGCTTACGCCCGACTTATATGTTGCGCGTATCTGAAGACCGTTTGAGCTGAACTTTCTGCCTGCGATGTAGTCAACAATAACAGGTGCATATTCAAGCTGCATATCAATAACTCTGTTATAGTCTACGTTAACGGTAAATGTATCTGTCTTACCGCCGTAATTTACAACAACCTCCTTGCCGTCGCCTACTGTTGTAAGGTCGGGGTTGGAGCATACAAGCTTTTCGCTGTCAAGCACTTCGCTTGTACCGTCGGTATAGGTAACCTCTGCCGTAAGGCCTGTTGTGTCGATGGACTCGGAGCCGTTGCCTACGATATAGTTTATTTTATCGGGAAGTGTTTTTATCTTTAAGCTTGATACTTCCTTTTCCACTTTTTCAAGCTTGATGTTTGATACGGTGACATCGCAGCTTCTAACTGTATAGAAGCCTGCGTAAAGCTTGCCGTTTTCACCGACGGTGACCTTGTCGATAACAACGGGAGCGCTGCTTCCGTACTGTGTTTTAAAGAAATTGCCCTGCTTTGTGATGGAGATATGTATCTCATCATCAATAGCAGGAAGATCATCGCCCTGGTAAGCGGTCATAGGATCGCTGGATGCCGTATTGATAATAGTATCCTGACGGTAGATAGCTCTTACCGCAGTTGCAATATCGTTCATATACAGGGCGCCGACTGCAGCAAAGTTTGAAGACATTTGCTTATACTTGCCTTCAAGCATGGCAGCAGCCTGAGCATTAAGCTCGTCCTTCCTTTCCTTTTCGGATCTGGGAAGGGAAGCAGCCTCCTGAACAAGTGCTACATACTGTGCATAAAACTCGGCGCTTTCCATAGGGATAATTTCGTCACGCACCATTGCGCCGAAAGAAGCCTGCTTAAAGTCCTTTACCTGTGTACCAAGTGCATTTATTTTAACATCTGCGCTCAGTTCAAAGTTGTCGGAAGGGTCAAGTTCGGTATAGTAGTAAACCAAACCGTCTGTACCCGTTGACATTTTACCTACCTGCTCCGCATCGGACGTACCGTCGGGATTTATGATACCCATACGAAGGTTTACGCTTTTGCTTTCGCCCTCGCCGTCCTCCACAGCAACAAAGTAAGGAATTTTTTCGCCGTTTGCGGTAAAGATATTTGAACCGGTAACCTTATCGTCACCACCGCAGTCGCCGAATACGGATGCTTTCCACTCACCGGTGTTGTCAACATTGGTATAAAGACCGCCGACCCAGTTTGCCTCGGTGTATACGGAAAGCGAACCGTCTTCTTCCGCGGGTGTTTCGTCCGACGAGCCGCTTGATGATGAATTTGCGGCGGGAGAAACGACCTCATCCGTTACCGCTGCATCAAGATCGGCAGCAGCCGTATCTTCTGCAAATACGTTGAACGAAACGGAAGATGAAAGCATTGCTGCAGCTAAAACCGCAGCTATTATTCTACGCTTTTTCATATTTTTCCTCCTTCTTGAAAAATCGTGGGAGCTTGTCCCCAAAAGTCTACTAATGCACTACCCTCGCTATACTCACGCGCTGCTGAATATGACCCGCAAAAGCCATACCACACGACGCACGGGCACATGGGATGTTTGCACCGATAGTCAATTTTATTATACTGGTTTTAACAAAAAAAATCAATAGAAAAGTGTCACAAATTTTTGTTTTTTTCAAAACTTTCTACATTTTTCTTGCCATTTGCGCACTTTGTTCTATTGATTTTTTACAAAAAATTCATATTTAAATTATTCAGCCCTCAAAACCGTCGTCATCCAAAAGGTTTCCGCCCGCTATAGCCTGTCTTGCCAAAAAGTCGCAGCGCTCGTTTTCCACATTGTCTGCATGACCCTTTACCCATACAAATATCACCTTATGCTTGTCCAAAAGCGTCAAAAGCCGCTCCCAAAGGTCAACATTAAGCGCCTTTTTCTTATCGGCCTTTATCCAGTTGTTGGCCTTCCACTTTTTTACCCAGCCCTTTGTTACGGCATCCACCACATATTTGCTGTCGCTGTAAAGCGTTACCTGACACGGTATTTTAAGCGCCTCCAGGCCTTTTATTACCGCAAGCACCTCCATGCGGTTATTTGTGGTCTTTTTAAAGCCCTCCGAAAGCTCTTTGCGCTGGTTTTTATAAAGCATGACTACGCCGTAGCCTCCCGGACCGGGATTTCCCGAGCAAGCGCCGTCCGTATAGATGTCTAAAGATTTTAAGGCAGTTTTTTCGTTAATCACATTCCTCGTCCTCTTCTTCTTCTTTACTTTCCATTGCCCCCGTTGCAAGCATATAATCCATCAGGTTATCAAACATATCGTCTTTTCTGCCGTTTCCGTCCCAATCGTGTATCATTTGCCGCACCTCCTATACCCTTAAATTTTCCTTAAATGCCTGTGCCGCTTCTCTCTGCTGGTCTTTCTTTGCTATATCCTGGCGTTTGTCATAAAGCTTTTTGCCCTTTGCAATAGCTATATCCACCTTTACAAGACTGCCCTGAAGATATACCTTTAACGGCACTATAGTATGTCCGTCCATAGTTACTGCGCCGATAAGCTTGTTTATCTCATACTTATGCAAAAGCAGCCTTCTGTCCGCAAGGGGGTCGTGATTAAAAATATTTCCCTGCTCATAGGGACTTATATGCATATTTTTAATTATCGCTTCACCGTTTTCAATTTTAATAAAGCTGTCCTTTAAATTGCAGCGGCCCGCCCTCATGCTTTTTACTTCCGTACCTGTAAGCGCTATTCCCGCCTGAAAGGTCTCCAGAATAAAATAGTCGTGATAAGCTTTTTTGTTTTGCGCAATAAGCTTTATAGATTTTTTGTCTCCCGCCATATCATCTCATCTCCAATCTTTCCAAAACCTCATAGGGTACTTCCAATTTGCCATAGCCCGTTCCCAGGTCAAGCCCCGGCTTTATGCTGCCGTGAAAATCACTGCCTCCCGAAAGCTTCAGACCGTACTGCTGTGCTATGGTTTTGACATATTTTGTATCCGACGGCGTATGCGAAGAATAGTATGCCTCTATCGCATCAAGACCGTATCCCTTTAATATGCCCGTCATTTTCTTTAAGTTTTTATCGCTTAGCTTACACAAAAGCGGATGCGCCCAAACAGCGACCCCTCCTGCATTTTTAATAAGCCTTATCGTTTCTTGCGGGGTAAGGCTCTCCTTATGCACATAGGCACGGCAGCGATCGCCTATATAGCGGTCGAATGCCTCGTTTTTGCTGCCCACATATCCCTTTTGCTGCATAAGCTGCGCCATATGCGCCCTTGATATTATTCTGTCCGGAAAAGCCGTTTTCAGCTCCTCCATAGTTATATCTATGCCCTCTTCGGCAAGATTTTTCAACATTTTTTCATTTCTTGTAAGCCTTGCATTTTTTAAATAAGCAAGCCTTTCGTTTATTTCCGCCGAGTCCTCCGGCAAAAACAGCCCTATAATATGCAGGGATATATTTTCGTATACCGCAGAAAACTCCGCCCCGCTTATTACCCTTATACCAAAGCGTTCGCCCGCCGCCTTTGCCTCCTTTATCCCGTCAAGAGTATCGTGGTCGGTAAGTGCTATTGCCGCAAGCCGCTTTTGCGCCGCATATTCCACAAGCTCTGTCGGCGAAAGGGTGCCGTCCGAGGCACGGGAATGTGTATGAAGGTCTATATTTTTCATAAAAATCACCCTACATATATCATAAACCAAAATTCAAAATAGTACAATAGTAAAAATAAAAAAATTTATGGGGGAATAAATTTTGAAAAGCATAGCAAAATCACCGTTATTGGCCATACTTCGCGGCCTTGTAACAGCATTTGTGCTTACGTTCGGCGCCCTTATCGTATGTGCGGCCGTAATGACATATTCGGGCGGCATTGACGAAAACACAATATATGCCGCGCTGTATATCACAAGCCTTGCCGCTGTTTTTGCGGGCAGCATCACCGCCGCAAGGCACATTAAAAGCCGCGGTTTGTTAAGCGGTCTTGCCGTAGGGCTTTTGTACACCGTAATTATGATATTTACGGGCTTTATGATAACGCCTGCCTACACCCTGGGCACAAAAACACTTATGACGCTTGGGATAAGCCTTTCGGGCGGCGCTCTTGGCGGTATACTCGGGATCAATTTAAGGGTGCCGCAAAAATAAAAAGCCCCGCACCCATATCCACATCAACATTGAATTATATCACAGTTTTACCGTATAAACAATACCCCATTTTTGATCTGCATCGAACCTGTTTTTGAGATCTATGGCAAACAGCGCAAATTCTTTGCTTGAAAATTGACATATACCGTCGATTATGATATAGTTATAATGTAGTGTTGTTTTTTTACCATATCGAAAAAAATGAGCAGGAAAAGAAAAGCAAAAAAATTTGACATAAACAAACTTGAATATTCTCCCGAGGAGTATTCCTACATTTATAACTTTATTATAAATTACAAGCGCGGTGAACTGCCGGCGCCGAAAAGCTACCATCAAAAAAGGAAGGCCGCACGCGTTTTTTTTGCCAATGTACAAAAAAGCATTTGCGAAAATGCGGCCGCACTTGAGCGTCCGTTTACGGCTGCCAAGGAGATAAACGCAAAAAAGCTGTTTTACAAGTACTGGAACATGCGTAAGTTTTATCCCGACCTTACGGCAGGAGAACAGGCGGAAAAGCAGCTTGACGAGATGATGAAGCCCGTTGCCGTCTTTGAGGCAGCAAAGCTTTTCAAGGAAAAGGCAAAGCTTAAAAATCCCGATTGTATAGACACAAAAAAGTTTTTTATGCACCCCGGGGCATATGCAAACTTTTTTAATACGGATGTAAATTCGGTGGTAAATCTGCGCGAATACGCTTATTCGCTTGATGTTATAGACAGCGCACTTAACAGGCGCTTTGACCTTGAAAGCAAGCGCATGACCAAAAGGCGTATGTTTTATATACATGTCGGCAAGACAAACAGCGGCAAGACCTACAGCTCTATACAGATGATGAAAAAAGCCGAAAAAGGTGCTTATTTGTCACCGTTAAGGCTATTGGCGCTGGAAATAAGCGACAACCTTAACAACGAAGGCATCCCCTGCAGCTTTGTTACCGGCGAGGAAGAAAGGGTCGTTGAAAACGCATCGCATATTGCGTCTACCGTAGAGCTTGCGGATCTTAATACCGAATATGATGTAGTTGTAATAGACGAATGTCAGATGATAGCCGACAATTCGCGCGGATATGCCTGGACACGCGCGATAATGGGCATGCAGGCGCGCGAGATATGTCTTTGCACCGCGCCCGAGGCTCTGGATGTGCTTATAAAGCTTATAGATGCCTGCGGGGATTTTTACGAAATAATAAATCACCGCAGAAAAACACCGCTTCAAATAGAAGAGACCCCGTTCAGGCTTGAAGAAGTTCAGCCCGGCGATGCACTTGTTGTATTTTCAAAGCAAAAGGTAAACGCGATCGGCGCACAGCTTATAAAAATGGGCATAGATGTCAGCGTGCTTTACGGCGCACTGCCCTACGAAACGCGAAAGCAGCAGTTTGAAAACTTTATAAGCGGAAGGTCGAGCGTGCTTGTTACTACAGATGCAATAGGTATGGGCGTAAATCTTCCCATACGCAGGATCGTTTTTATGGAGATATACAAATATGACGGTATACAAAACCGTCTTTTGACATCCGGCGAGATAAAACAGATAGCGGGCCGCGCAGGCCGCAGGGGAATATTTGACACCGGCTATGTAAATGCAATAGGTTCAAGAGAGCTTAAATATATATCAAAAAACCTGAACGGCAGGACCCGAAAGGTAGACGGCATTTGCGTGGGCTTTCCCAAATGGGTGCTTGAGGACGAATATATCGGCCTTAAAAACGCTATACACGCCTGGGAGTATTACAAAGTGCCCGATATTTATGTAAAAGAAAACTTACAGGAAGCCCTGACCAATATTTCCATGATAAGAAATATATACAACCGTCTCGGACTTGAAGAAAACAAGGCGGATATATTCGATTATGCCACCATGCCCGTAGATGCCCGCAATTTAAAGGTAAGGCGGCTTTGGTGCGATTATATAGAGCAGCGGCTTTCGGGCAATACGGTATTAAGAAAGCCGTATTTAAGAGACCATTCCATAGACGAGCTGCTTACCTACAGCAAAATGCTGGATACATACTTTATGTGCGGCAGGATATGGGACATGGAATTTGATGCCGCATGGCTGTTCAAGGAGCGCAAAAAGTGTACGGAAAGCCTTATAGAGGGTCTTATAGATGATGTTGGCAGCTATACAAGGCAATGCAGACGCTGCGGCAGAACGCTTGAATGGCACAATATGGGCTTTTTCTGCGATAAATGCGCAGGAGACGATGACAAAAGCAAATGGAAGGGAAAGATATATGAATAACAAGCGCATAGCAATAATAGATATTGCAAAGGGTATAGGTATTTTTCTTGTGTTTGCGGGACATCTGTTTACGGCCGGAGAATTTTTAAACGATTTTATATATACATTTCATATGCCACTTTTTTTCTTTCTTGCGGGCTATGTTATGTCGGACAGATATTTAAAAGGCGGTATATCAAAAAGGATATATCCAATGCTTTTGGTATATTTTGAAATATTGCTTGCCGCAACGGCAATTTGCCTTTTGATACCGTTTTGCAGACAATTTATAAATAAATACGTTTATATATATTCCGCAATTCTTATGGCACAGCCCGAGATAGTCTACGTTGGACAGCTGTGGTTTCTTATTTCTATAGTCTGGTGCTTTGCCATGTTTTTTGTTATAAACAATATGTTTGAAAAAACATTGTACAGGGCGGCCGCCGCACTTGTTATATATTCCTTGTCCACTTATATAAGCAGCAAAACCGTTTTAACCGTTATAGGTTCTTATCAGGTGGCGGATATTTTTAAAATACGCACCTCTGCCCTTACCTTTCTGTTTTTTGAGACGGGCTATCTTTGCAAAAAGCATGATATGATACCAAAGGCCGAAAATATAAAACTGCCGCTTACTGTGCTTATCCTTGCATCATGCACAGCCCTTACCGCTGCGGTACGGTCATTTAACGGCAGCGTAAATATTGCCATGCCCCGAACAGGCAACAGCGCATTATATATTTTGGGCGGCTTTGCGGGTATATTTATGGTGATCTCGGCCTCTGTGCTTTTACAAAAAATAAGCGCAGTTAAAAAAATTCTTGTATGGTACGGCAAAAATACTCTGCAAATATTCACAACACATTCACTTTACCTTTACCTATATGTTTATATCCTTTCAAAAATAACGGGCAATACAATAGTTGCCGCAAAAAACATTCCGGATACACTTTCTTTTGTCGGGGTGTTTTTTACAGCAATATTAAGCATACCAATGGTAAAATTGTTTGATTTGACATTCGGAAAACTCAATGCCTTTATAACAAGGCCGAAAACCGCATAAAATCAAAGGTCACTTATAAAACAATACAGCGAAGGCACCCAGCCTTTTTATACAAACACCCAAAGGAGAAATTTATGATAATTGATGTAAACAAATCGCTTACAAACCCCAAATTATCGGAGCTTTTTAAAAAGCGCGATGCTATCGACCCAAATGACAGGGATGCTATAATAGCGTGTATGAACGAAATAGTCGAGGAAACGGTCACTAACGCAAGATTTTTGTCCGTTGTACATATAGACCAAGAAAATATCAAGCCCGACGAAAACGGAAACGTCACCTTTGATCGGGGTACAAAAATAAACTTTGTACAGCTTAACGGTCCCGAAAACAAGCCGTATTTCCCCGTATTTACCGATTGGGAGCAGCTGCGCAAATGGGAGGACTACAAGGACGGCGATGTAAATACGATGATACTGTCGTTTGATGATTATTTCACTATGACAAGGGACCAGGGCAGCGGCATAGTCATTGATCCGTTCGGTAACAACATTTTATTTACAAACGAAGATATGCTGCGCTTTAACCGCATTAAGGAGTTGAACCAAAGGGGCCATGCCGAGCATGTTATAACCGAGGAAACAAAGGCGGTCATAGGCGACCCCGCCGTTTATCCCACCGAAATGATGGAAGCGATGAAGACGCACGCCAAAAAGCAAAAAAATATAAACGCAATGTGGCTTAAGCTGATGGAAAACAAGGGCGAGAAAAGCTTTTTGATAACCGTGGATTTTACGGGCGACAGAGCAAAGACCTTTGACGGCATAGCAGCCGCGGCAAAACCGCATATCCCGCAGGGTATGTTTATAGATATGATATCCGCGGAGGAAAAAATAGCGGAAAGCATAGTCGGCGACGAGCCGTTTTACAAAAAGAAAAAGGGCCTTTTCGGGCTTTTCGGATAAAAAAGCAGGCGGACAAATCAAAATGTCCGCCTTTTTGTTTTTTATAAAAGGATACTATCCTTCATATTTACAAGTTTTTCGGCTGCCGCACAGGCTGCACAGTCGCAGTATACGGCGCCCTTGGCCTTTATCTCCTTGCCGTGAGCCTCAAGTGTTGCGGCAAAATCGCTGCCGAATTTTTCTTTTGCCCTGTCGCTTCCTGCAAAGGCAATAAGCGCATCAATGGGTGTGATATCCTCGCTTGCTTCGGCAATAAGGGCTTTGGCCGCCTCGGCCTCCTTATCCGTGCCTACGGAATCAAGATAAGCCTGTCCAAGGTTCTTTAATTCCGCACAGCAGGACGGTGCGGCGATAAGCTCGCCCACAACAGCCTTTATTTCGTTAAGCCGATCTTCCGTCCTCATAAAAAACACCCCTTAAAATTACTTTAATTCGTCTGTCTTTAACCAGTCCTGATCGTCGTAATCCTTGTTTTCGCCTACCATACCCCAAATAAAGGTATATGCCTTTGTACCTACGCCGCTGTGGATAGACCAGCTGGGAGAGATAACAGCGCTCTCGTTTTTCATAACGATATGGCGTGTTTCGTCGGGCTTGCCCATCATGTGGAATACAACATTGTCCTTTTCCACATCAAAGTATAAATAAACCTCCATACGTCTTTCGTGTGTATGTGCGGGCATTGTGTTCCAGTTTGAGCCGGGATCGAGCTTTGTAAGACCCATCGCTATCTGGCAGCTGCCGTATTCAACGCCGTCACGCTGCGAAAGTCTTGCAAATACCTCGTCGTGGATGTACTGGTTGATAGTTCTCTTGTTGCAGTCCTCAAGCGAGCCCAGGGGCTTGTGGTTTGCATCATCGTAAGAGATAAGTACTGTGGGATAGCTCTTGTGAGCGGTACCCGATATCATATAAAACTTGGGCGGATTTTTGGGGTCCTTTGCGGTGAAGGAAATTTCCTTAACGCCCATACCAACGTAAATTGCATAGTAGTTGTTTACCGCATATTCCTTGCCGTCAACGGTGATAAAGCCGTCACCACCGATATTGATAACACCAAGCTCGCGTCTTTCAAGGAAATACTTTGATGCAAGCTCCTTGCTGCCCTCCAGCTTAAGCGCCTTGTCCGTGGGTGTGATGCCGCCAAAGATAATACGGTCGTTGTGGCTGTAAACAAGCTTCATATCACCCGGTACAAAAATGTCCTCAACAAGAAAATGCTTTCTTAATGTTTCTGTGTCGTAATGCTTTACATCGTCAAAATGGTTTGAATATCTGGTTTCTAATTTCATAACGAAACTCCTTCCTTAATTATTGATATAGCAGACCTCCGAAAACCGCTTTAAACAAAGCGCAAAAAGTTTTCGTTCATCTCCATAGTTAAATTATAACATATTTAAAAATAAAATCAAGTATGCAGTACAGTTTTTAAAAACCTTTTCTTTAAGTTTTTTTGCCGATATTTAAGTATGTGTAAAAAATGCCGAAAAATTCCAAATATTACAATTTAATTATTTATGAAATTACTCTTGTTTTAAAGCCCAAAATATGTTATTATATTAAACAGTTTCCGACATTCGGAGAAAAGATACTTTTTCGGAGGTATCAGCTATGTATTATAATAGAAAGAGGTATAACATGAAAAAAGGGTTGTTAAAACTTCTCTGCGCATTCGGCACAGCGCTTACGCTTGCCCTTGGTGCGGGTGCAGCCGTATACGCTGCCGATTATCTGCCATACCAGGCGCCCGAGAAATTTGTGCAGATGTACGAAACAAATGTAAATATTGATATTATGGGCAACACAAAGGGGCTTACCAAATGCTGGTTTTACAATAACCGTCTTTGCGTACCGCTGCGCTCCACGGTAGAGGCATTGGGCGGCACACTTCAGTCGGATACCGATACGGGCGAATTTGTAATAACCATAGATGATGTCACAAAGCGTTTTAAGATCGCTCCGTCCGAGGGCAACCGTGTGACTACGCTTTATGTTGACGGCATAGGCTATATGTATATGTACGACCTGCTTAACGCCTTTGACTATACACCCGTATTTAATATAGACGAAAACCTTGTTACCATATATAAAAAAGAAATTAAAATGCCCGCCGACCTTTTGCAAAGACCGGGTGAGGTAGCACAAAGCGCATATCTTCGCCTTGAGGATATAATGGCAGACGGCCTTGACTACAGCGGCAGAAAGTACAGCGACAGAAACTGCGAAAAGCTTATGACGATAGGCGAATACCTTTGGTTAAGAGGTCAGGAGTACTATATCGCGTGGATACCGTTTTACATCAATCCGCCCTACGGCGTTTCAAACGAGCTTACCGACAATACAAATTTGTATAACTCGTGCTTTATGTACACTATGGATTTTCTTTCCGAGCATGGCGGACATATAGGCGTTCACGGCTATACACACCAGTACGGCAATTCAAAAAGCGCAGACGGCTGGGAATGGGGCATAAATACCCCCTATACGGTGCTTGAACAGCAGCAAAGGCTTATACTTGCGCGTCAGACTGCGGAGCGCTTTGGCTTTAAGCCCGAATTTTTCGAGTTCCCGCACTACGGCGCAACTACCGAGCAGCTTACTATGGCGGAAAAATATTACGATGTGATATATCAGTCACATCCCGATACGGCAAAGGCATATAATATCTCGTCAAGAATAACGGACGGTAAAAAGACCTTTTACATACCCACACCTGCCGATTACATACACTCGGTATTTGATGCGCCCTTTGCACTGGACAGGCTTACAAAATCAAAGCAAAAGGGTTGGGAGTTAAGTATTTTCTACCATCCCGCACTTGATTTTAATCAGATAAAATACACCAACGAGGGCTATGTCAGAAGCTGGAATATGCCTTCGGATGCAGTTTTGCCGCAGCTTGTCAACCATATTATGGGTATGGGCTATACATTTGATAAATTTGATGCTGCAAAATACCAAAACAGATAATACTGTGGGGGAGGACGGTTCGTTCTCCCTTTTTGTATAGGAGGATGTATATGAAAATTGCATTTGCACAACTTTGGGTAAATGAAAATGACAGGGATGCGACATTTCTTTCTGCCGAAAGCCTTATTAAAACAGCGGCAAAAAACGGCAGTGATATGATACTTTTTCAGGAAATGACCCTTACGGGATATTCTATGGATATTGAAAAAACTGCGGACAAAAACGGCGAAACGGAAAAGCTTTTTGCCGCAGCGGCAGCAAAATACAATATTGCCGTGGGCTTTGGCCATGTTAAACCATCGGGCGAAAAAGCGAAAAATATGTACACGGTGCTTGACAACAAGGGAAAAGCCATAGCGGCTTATACCAAAATACACCCGTTTTCATATGCAGGCGAGGACAAATACTTTTACGGCGGCGAAAGCGAATGCCGCTTTGAATACAACGGCATTAAATTTGCTTTGATAATTTGCTATGATCTAAGGTTTGCGTATGTTTTCGGCGGAGAATACGATATAATGCTTGTGCCCGCCGACTGGCCGCGCAGCCGTGCCGACCATTGGCTTACCCTGTTAAAGGCACGGGCTATAGAAAACCAAAGCTATGTGGCAGGCATAAACCGCGCAGGCAAGGAAAACGGAAATACCGCAGTATTTGACCCCCGGGGCATTGAAGCGGCAAGGCTTGAAAGCACGCAGGGTCTTGTTTATGCGGATATTTCAAGCGAAAATGTCAAAAAAGCAAGGCTTGATTTTCCCGTAAGACAGGACAGAAAGATCAATTACACTTACGCCTTATAATAATGTTTGTAAATTGTTCACAAAAAATTTATAGACACCCGCAAATAAATGTGATATACTGTAAGAGATTTAAAGCAATACTTGCTTAAAATACGGAAAGTCACTTGGGCGCCTTTATTTTTTTAAGACGGCCGCTTATAATTTCCGTTTAGGAGGGGATGCTATGGCTTATGCAGCATTAGGCCTCTTAATACTCGGTATAGTCTTATTGCTGATAGAAATTTTTGTTCCGGGCTTTGGTGTTTTTGGCATAACGGGTTTGTTTGCCATTGCCATTGCCGCAGTTATCACCGTTACCACAATGGAAAACGGTATTATGATAGTTGTATCGGGCATAGTTATATTGGCAGCCATAGGCTATATTGCCGTTGAGGCCGCAAAAAAATTTGGTGTATACGGTAAACTTATCTTAAAGGATACACTTGATACGGATAAGGTCAGCAGCAGCGAAATGCACAGCTTTATCGGCGCACAGGGTATTGTTAAAACACCGCTTAAGCCCCACGGAAAGGTGGATTTTAACGGTTCTGTGACCGAAGCCTACTGCGACGGGGATTTTATCCCCGCAGGCGAAAAAGTTGAAGCATATAAAGTATATGCCAACAATCTTTATGTAAAAAAACACAATGATCAAAACGATCCGGCCGTGCCGGAAAATTAAGGAGGATTGAAAATGCCATTTTTTATTATCGCTATTGTTGTAATTATAATAATTATTAGCGTATTTTTAAACTTTGTGCCGTTGGGACTTTGGATAACGGCTATCGCATCGGGCGTTAACGTAAGCGTTTTCTCGCTTTTCGGTATGCGTTTAAGGCGCGTTCGTCCCG
>CAMVJD010000010.1 GCA_947167715.1 uncultured Eubacteriaceae bacterium | reverse complement strand
TTAAGTAAGCACCCCCGCTTTAGAAGCGGGGGACTTCCTTAGTTGGTTAAATTTCAAACACCTGCGGTGCCTGTGATATAATATGTATATTTTCCTTTCGCGTATCCGCATATTTTTTGACTGCCTTATAGTTCCCCCAAAAATGCATAGGAAAAATATGCTCGGCCTTTACGTTGTCAAGAAAAAAATCCGCGCCTCTGCCGCAGTATTCCTCCTGCCTTGGATCGACGGGCAAAAAGGCCGCATCCACGCGCGGGATATCCGCAAACCCCTTTAGGATAATGCTTTGATATTTTAATGTCATCTCGGCATTCCACTCTTCGGGCTCACCCTTCCAGTACCAATCGTTCAGATCCCCTGCATGGTAAATTATTATCCCGTTGTATTCAAGTATAAAGGCAACGCCCTCATCCGTTGACCGCAGCGTTTTTATATTTATGCCGTCTATATTTGTATGCTTGTTTGGTCCAAGCTTTACCGTATTTTCCGTCGGTACCGCCCTTATATCATTTGACAGGATGATTTTTTCGCTTTTAAGCTGCATAATTTTTTTATTAAAATGGTCCTTATGCCTGTGACTTGAAAAAATATAAAGCGGCTTGTCCGTTTTGGGTATGCTGCCCTTAAAATAATCAAAAAGCAATGCTTTATCCGAAAGCTCAACAAAAAAACCGCTGTGTTCTATATAAGTTACCTTACTCAAAAAGCCTCCTCCTTTAAACCAAGCATTTCAAGGGGACGGCTTGAAAACAGCATTTTAATTGTATCGGTAAACTTTGCCGTGTCCTCGTTTCCGCTTTCCAGCCACCAGCGCAGCACACGCATAAATGTCGAAAAATAAACGTCTACAAGCAGCTTAAAAAGCGGCATATCATTTTCCGTCCTTTCAAGCACCTCGTCCTCGAAAATAAGTGAATCACTCAGCATTTTCTTTAATCTTATATCAAAAATGTTGTTGGTATTATCACTCATAAATATAAGACATTCCTGCTTTACTTCCAAAATGTTGCGCAAAAAAGCATTTATAATGCTGCTTTGACGTTTTACATCATAATCGCGCATGCCTTTTATTATATGCGTTGACGTAAACCTTTCCAAAGTATCGTTAAGTATCTCGTTATATAGATCGTCCTTGGCAGAGTAATGAAAATAAAAGGTTTTTCGGTTTACAAGAGCTTTGCGTGCTATATCGCTTACCGTAATGCTGTGATAATCCTTTTCTTTAAGCAATTCCAAAAAAGCATGACGTATAGCCGCTTTTGATTTAATAATACGAAGATCCGTTTTTTTATCCATTTTTCTCAATAAAATAATAAAAGTTCATTTTTATATCAATTATTATTATAGCACAATTCAATATCCTTTGGCAACAAAAATAAAATAATATCCATATATTTTGATAAAAATATTGCATTTATATAATTAATATGTTAAAATATTTGAGTAAGTCGGAAAATATTGCAGTATTTGCATTATTATGCGGCTCACAAAACAAATATGATGCCCTTAAAATCGGGGCCGCTGTTTTTACAAACAACCTGAAGAAAGCTTACACATAATTATGAGCGGTGCGGAACTATTAAAAAAAGACATAAAAAATGTATTTCCTGCGCTTTTGGCGGCATTTTTGGCATGTATCGTTTTGACTTTTCTTTTCGGTACCTGCTGTCCAATGCGCATACTTACCGGCCTGCCCTGCCCTGCCTGCGGTACTACACGCAGCGTACTGGCGCTTTTAAGGCTTGATTTTGGCAAGGCATTATGGTATCAGCCGGTAATGCCGCTGCTTATTGCGTTTTTGGTGTTTTTTTTCTACAGGCGCTATTATAAAATGCAGACCGATACAGCACTTTTTATGCGTATTTTGGGCGTTATATTTATAATAAGTATATTGGCGTATATTTACAGGATGTATAAATACTATCCCGTAAAGCCGCCGCTTGAATATACACCAAATAATTTTATTCAATTTATAAGGGGGATAATTAAAAATGTACGAAAACTATGATAATCAAGAGCATATGACATTGGGCGATTGGGTGATAACTTTACTTATACTTTATTGTGTGCCCTGCGTAAATGTTGTAATGCTTTTTGTATGGGCTTTCGGCTCAAATGTAAACCCAAGCAAAAAGACATTTTGCCAGGCCTTGCTTATTTTCGCCGCTATAGGTATAGTTCTTTACGCATTGTTCTTTATTGTAACAATAGGCCTTGGTTTTGCCGATTACACCTCACGCGCTCATTCATACGGTATGGTATGCAATATGCTTGGTATGCTTAAATAATTATATTTTCACATCAACAGAGGCTGTCGCATTAGCGGCAGCCTCTGTTTTTATTCTACGATATAATGTGCGCCTATGCTGTCATGGCGTTTTAAAGCGGCCTCGGCTATCAGCCAGCCTGCGGTGAGCATATTATATATCTCCTGCTGTTCGTTGGTTGTATTTTCAAGGTCGAGCGACCCGAAGCTGTCGCAGCCGTTTGGCATAAACTGTCTGAACCACTCCAAAATCTCGTGTATCTGCGAACGGTGACGCACGATACCGACAAAATCCATCATTTTACGCTGTATCTCTGCCTTGGTCGGAAGCTCGCCTACCCTGTTTTTGGGCATAACATATTCAAAATCGGGTGCCTTAAGGTCAAGCTCCAAAATATGCTCCGCAAGCAGCTTGCCGAAAACAATACCCTCCAAAAGGGAATTGCTTGCAAGACGGTTTGCGCCGTGAACGCCCGTGCAGGCTACCTCGCCCACCGCAAAAAGGCCCTCGACATTTGTAACACCCTGCGGTGTCGCCTTAACGCCGCCCATATGGAAATGCGCGCCCGGGCCCACGGGTATAAGCTTTTTGGAAAGGTCAACGCCGTGAGATTCGCAAATTTCCGTAACAGTCGGGAAACGGTCCTTAAAATCGTGTATAGCGGAAATATCAAGATATATTTTCTCGCCCTTTAAATAATGGGCATAAACCTCTCTTGCAACTACATCACGGGGCGCAAGGTCCTTCATCGGGTGTACGCCCTCCATAATTTTCTCGCCCTTTTCGTTTATAAGTATGCCGCCGTCACCGCGAACAGCCTCGGACACAAGACCGTAGGCGTTGCCGTCAATGGTAAGCATAGTCGGGTGGAACTGTATAAATTCAAGGTTTTTAAGCTCACAGCCTGCGCGGTAGGCCATAGCCATACCGTCGCCGGTAATGGTTGCATCATTTGAGGTAGATGGGTAAAGCTGGCCTATACCGCCTGTTGCAAGTATGGTATAATCAGCCTTATAGCGTTTTAAATTGCCGTCTATATCTCTGGTGACAACGCCGCCGCACCTTCCGTCCTTAACGCAAAGGTCAAGCGCCATTTCGTTTCGCATAATGGTAACATTTTCATTAATATTTCTTAAAAGCTGTTCAACCACCAAAAGACCCGTTTTGTCGCCGCCTGCGTGGATAACGCGGTTAAGGCTGTGCGCCGCCTCACGGCCGAACTGAAGCTCACCGTTTTCGTCGGTGTCAAATTTCATACCCGTATCAATAAACTCGCGTATTATCTCGGGCGCCTTTGAAACAAGCGTCATAACCGCTTCCTCGTCGTTTTGATAGCAGCCTGCCGCCATGGTATCCTTAAAGTGAAGATGATAGTCGTCCTGCTTTGAAAGCGCCACCGAAATACCGCCCTGTGCAAGCGAGGAATTACAGGACTTTTCAAGCCCCTTTGTAACCACAGTTATTTTCCTGCCCTCACGGCAAAGCTTACCTGCAACGCTTAAAGCGCCAATACCCGATCCAATAATAAGCACATCACAGTTTATCACATTATTTATTGCCATATTTTAGCCCCCAATGTCAAATTTAGCCTTCCTTATTTTGCGAAATTCGTATATCTTTGACTTAATTATATACCAAATATGTAAATTTATCAAGTACGGCAGGCTATTTTTTTTAAAAACTTTTTTATTATTGCCCGTCGGCTTTGTATATGCTATAATCAAAGCGAAAGGGGCAAAGAACAATGAAGCAGTACACACATATTAAACACGGCTTTGAGCCTATATACAACGAATATTCACAAATACTTATACTTGGCACCTTGCCGTCCGTCAAGTCGCGCGAAAACAATTTTTACTACGGCCATCCGCAAAACCGTTTTTGGCGGGTAATGGCAGCCCTGTTTAACGAAAGCCTCCCTGTTTCCACGGAGGATAAAAAGGCTCTTCTTTTAAAGCACCGCATTGCCCTTTGGGATGTTATTACAGAGTGTGATATTATAGGTTCGAGCGACAGCAGCATAAAAAATGTTGTACCCTCGGATATAGGTCTTATAATAAAAAACAGCCGTATACAGCGGATATACGCCAATGGCGTCACTGCAAAACGGCTGTTTGATAAATATCAAAAATCATGCTGCGGTATGGATATAACCGCTTTACCGTCTACCAGTCCGGCAAACGCCGCACGGGATATCGACAGCCTTATAAACGCATGGAAAATTATATTATAAGGTCTCCAATATCTCCCACGCCTTTGTCTGCGCCCGTTTGACGGCATCCTCTGTCAAAAGCTGCAAAAGCTTGTTTTGCCTTTGAGCATCGTAATTCTGTCCCTTAAAAACAGAATATGCCATTTTGTCATTGTTTATCTCCCTGAAAAGCTCTTTAAGCGCCTTATCCTGCTGCTGCATACTGCGCGGACAATTAAGCTCCGCCAAGGCCTTTGCGCCGTCTGTAGAGCCAAGCTGGCCTATTATAGTGGCCACGCCAAGACAATAGCGCTGCTCCTGCTCACTTTTATCGGTAAGCTTTTGATTAAGAAGTTCTTTATAATCGGTTTTGTTTTCGTTTGAAAACACCTTTTCGGTTTCGGCTTTAGTTGTTTTAAGCAGGTCGTAATTATTTTTATCGTTCACAATGGCGGATTTTGTTTCCGCATCCCAGCCAAGCTCATAACCCACGCTTTCAAGTATTTCCCTTAACGGCAGCATAGTCCTGCCGTTTTTTATCTGCACAGTATTTTCCAGCTGTCTGTAGGTAAAATCAAGGTCACATTCTGCGGTTACCATACCGTTTGTCCTTGTCATAAGCACAATAATATAGTAATCGTCCGATATGGTCACAGCTTTGCTTTCACCGTCCCAGTCCACCTTAAAGCCAAGCTTTTCAAACACATCTCTGATAGGGATATATGTGCGTTCGTTAATTATGACAGGGGCCTGATCGCTGTACTGTACGGGAACGCCGTTGACCAGCACATTAACATCGGCATGGACAGCTGTTGTCATCATAAGCGATGCAAAAACCGCGCATATAAATTTTTTCATAATTCAACACCCCTTATTCTTTAAAAAGGGCCGATATCGGGCCAAAGGATATTGACTGCACGACCGGCCCTTAAATACAGATATATTTATCAGAAAACAATATTGGAAAGCTCCTCGGCGGTATATTTATCGCCAAATACTGCCTGCATATCTATATTTCTTTCCTCGCATATATTCTGAAGCGGCTCCACAGCCTCACTTGCCTGCGCAGCAACGCCAAGCATAAGCGCAAATACCATGCTGAAAGCATCCTCGCCGTTGTCGGGATTATCCTGTGCAAACTGCGACATTGAAATAATATTGTCAACAAGCGTATTAAAGATATCCTGCATTTTCTTGTCCATATTGTCAAGGCTTTCAGGGCACTTTACCGCAGAGAACTTGGATGTATATTTTCTCATATAAGACGAGATCATCTTTGCGCTTTCGGGTGAGATGTCATTGATATCCTCAAGGCCGCTTATAGTTTCCTTTGACTCCTTCATTTCCTTAAGCACAGAGAACATATTGTCAAGGAAAGCATACTCCTCCTCGGTAAATTCTCCCGCGGGCTTTGATGAGTCAAACTCATATTTCTTTGTGCCTTCATTAAACATGCTTTCAAGCTTGTCCGCCTTTGCCTTAAGCTCAACATAATCGTTATTGTCCTTTACCTTTGCAGACTTTGTTTCCGCATCCCAGTCAAGAGAATAATCGGCGCTTTCAAGTATTTCGCGCAAAGGCAGAAGTGTCCTGTTATTTACGATCTTAACAGGATTGTCAAGCTTTTTATATTTGATATTAAATGAAGTATCCATAGACAGCATACTGTTTGTCTGTGTATACAGCATAATATTATGATAATCGTTGCTAAGCGTTACGGACTTTGTTTCCGCATTCCAGTCAACCTTAAAGCCTGCCGTTTCAAATACGTCACGGATAGGCACATAAGTACGGCTGTCAATAATAACAGGTGTCTGGTCGCTGTAGCTTACAAGCTTGTCGCCAATATAAACATTTGCTGTTGTATCTGCAAATACAGCAGATGTCATAAGCATCATTGCAGCAAGTGATGTGCATATAAATCTTTTCATTTTCAGTCCCCCTTGAACTTTGTAAGACATATTATTTATGTCTGTAAAATAGTTTATACTTTAATTGATTTTAACATAAAACATTTAAAATGTCAATGTTTAATAGTGGTTTTCGGTGCGGCAAACAGCGTTTTCAAGTTTTCTTTTAAGATTGACGTAAGGATGTTTTTTTGATATTATATATAAGGAGTATTTTTATAAGTGACCTGAAGTAAAACAAGAAATGTTATCCGCTTTATGGTCAAGGACTTTATATACAGCAGCCAAACAGATAGGAGAAAAATATGGAAAACAGCTTTCTTATAGGAAAAATCGTAAACACACAGGGCGTTCACGGTGAGATGCGTGTCATACCCACGACCGACGACATAACCCGTTTTGAGCTTTTGGACAGTGTTTTTATAGACGGCAAAGAATATGAAATTGAAAGGGTGCGCTATCACAAGCAGTTTATACTGCTTAAATTAAAAGGCATTGACGATATGACTGCGGCAGAGCGCTGCAAGACAAAAGAGGTGCGTATACCCGAAGAGCTTGCACTGCCCTGCGATGAAGACGAATACTACATAAAAGACCTTTACGGTATGAAGGTGGTTGACGAGAACGACAGCGAGCTTGGCGAGATAAAGGATGTTATATTCACAGGTGCAAACGATGTATACATCATACATCCCAAGACCGGAAAGGATATCCTTATTCCCGCTATAAAGGAATGTATTTTAAACGTAGATACTCAAAACAAAATTATGCATATACACCTTATGGAGGGGCTTTTGGAATGAGATTTTATGTTCTTACCCTTTTTCCCGAAATGATAACGGGCGGTCTGTCGCACAGCGTAATAGGCCGCAGCATGGAAAACGGCATTATAGATGTTATTCCCGTTGATATTCGGGATTTTTCAAAGGACAAGCACCGTCATGTCGATGATTATCCGTACGGCGGCGGCGCAGGTATGGTAATGCAGCCCCAGCCTATTTATGATGCTTACATGAGCTTTAAGGATAAGCTTGCGCCAAATACGCCTGTATTGTATATGTCGCCGCAAGGAAGTGTATTTGACCAAAGCAAAGCCGAGCAGTTGTCAAAGCTTGACGATATCGTAATACTTTGCGGCCATTACGAGGGCGTAGACGAAAGAGTTATAGAAGAAATAGTGACCGAGGAGATATCCGTAGGCGATTTTGTGCTTACCGGCGGCGAGCTTCCCGCAATGTGTGTTATCGACTCGGTATCAAGGCTTATAGGCGGCGTTTTAAACAAAGAGGAAAGCTTTATGGACGAAAGCTTTTCAAACGGGCTGCTGGAATATCCGCAGTACACCCGTCCTCCCGTTTTTAACGGCAGGGGTATACCCGAGGTGCTGACAAGCGGCCACCACGGCAAGGTGGACGAATGGAGACACCAAAGGTCCCTTGAAAGAACATTAAAAAAACGCCCCGATCTGCTTGAAAAAGCTGTTCTTACAGATAAAGACAGGGCGTATATCGACAGTATAAAAAAAAATACGCAATAAAACCGTTTTACCTGCCTTTTGGGATGAGTATTTTCCCCGCAAAACAGCACTGCTTTGCGGGGATGGCACAGTAATAACGCCGCAGCTGCGGCTTATAATTTTACGATATGGAAATAACGGTATAATCCTTGTCCTCCACGGTCTTTTTTAACACCGCATCGTCAATTTCCGCATTAAGCGTTAAAACAGCCGTTCCTTCCGTATGGCTCACAACAGCCTCGTCTACCTGTGCAAGCGCTTCAAGCGCCTTTTTGACCGCAGCTTCACAATGTCCGCACATCATACCTTCAATTTTGATCGTTTTTGTCATTTTCTTTTCCTCACTTTCATTGTTATTTTTAAATTTTATTCTTTTATCACGGCTCGGATCGTGTATATTTATTAAATTAAGCCTTAATGCGTTTGAAACTACGCAAAAACTGGATAGGCTCATCGCCGCCGCGCCAAACATAGGCTCCAGCTTAAGACCGAATAACGGTATCCAGACCCCTGCCGCAAGCGGTATCCCTATTATATTGTAAAAAAATGCCCAAAACAGATTTTGCTTTATATTTCGCAGTACCGCACGGCTTAAACGCACAGCCGCCGGAACATCCGCAAGATCGGCTTTCATCAGCACTATATCGGCCGCATCTATCGCAATATCCGCGCCCGCGCCGATGGCGATGCCCGTATCCGCCCTTGTAAGCGCCGGTGCATCGTTTATTCCGTCGCCTACCATAACGGTAATGCCGCTGTTTTTTAATTTTTTTATAACAGCCTCCTTGCCGTTTGGCAAAACACCCGCTATCACCTCGTCGATACCCGCCTTGGCAGCTATTGCATTCGCAGTCTTTTCATTGTCGCCCGTCAGCATTACGACCTTAATGCCCATATTTTTAAACTCCTTGACCGCGCTCTCGCTGTCGGCCTTTATCGTGTCGGATACGGCAATAATGCCGGCAAGTCTGCCGTTTTTTGCAAACAAAAGCGGCGTTTTGCCCTCGTTTGACAGCCTGTTTGCCGTCTCATTATCCTTGCCGTCAACAGCAATGCTCTTCGAAATATATTTAAGGCTGCCGCCTATGACGTGCTCCCCGTTTAGTACAGCCTCCACTCCGCTGCCCGGCAAGGCTTTAAAATCCTTTGCCCGAGGAATTTCAAGCTTATCGGGAAAGGCCTTGATCACCGCCTTTGCCAGCGGATGCTCGCTTTTTTGCTCCAGCGCCGCCGCAAGTGTAAGCAGGCTTTCTTTATCAAAGCCATCCGCCGGGATGATATCCGTCACCGACGGCTCCCCGCAAGTAACGGTGCCCGTTTTGTCAAGCACGGCTATCTGTGTCCTGCCCGCCTGTTCAAGTGAAGCGGCGGTTTTAAACAGTATGCCGTTTTTTGCGCCTATACCGCTGCCCACCATGACCGCCACGGGTGTGGCCAGACCAAGAGCGCAGGGACAGCTTATCACAAGCACCGATATACCCCTTGCAAGCGCAAAAGCCGCATCCTTGCCTGCCGCAAGCCATACAAGCACGGTTATCACAGCTATTGTTATAACGACCGGTACAAAAACACCCGAGACCTTATCTGCTATCTTTGCAATAGGCGCTTTTTCGGCGGAGGCCTCGCTTACGGTTTTTATTATCTGCGAAAGCGTTGTGTCCTCACCAACACGGACAGCCTCGCACCTGATAAAACCCGTTTGATTTATCGTTGCCGCCGAAACGCCGTCACCGACAGACTTGTCGGCAGGTATACTTTCACCGGTAAGGGCCGCTTCGTTCACGGAAGTTGCCCCCTCGGTTATTATACCGTCTACGGGTATGCTTTCGCCGGGACGGACAATAAAAATATCACCCTTTTGCACCTCGTCTGCAGGAATTATACTTTCCTTTCCGTCGCGCACCACGGACGCGGTTTTGGGCGCAAGACTTATCAGACCCTTAAGTGCATCCGTGGTTTTGCCCTTCGAGCGTGCCTCCAGCATCTTGCCCACGGTTATAAGCGTAAGTATCATTGCCGCAGACTCAAAGTAAAATTCATGCATATATCCGCTTACAAGCGCATCGTTTCCGTTAAGCTGTGCATCTGTCATCATAAACAGCGCATAAGTGCTCCATACAAACGATGCCGCCGAGCCAAGAGCAACAAGCGTATCCATATTGGGCGCACGGTTTGCAAGGCCCTTAAAGCCCGAAATAAAAAACTTTTGATTTATCACCATTACAGCCGCCGCAAGCAAAAGCTGGATAAGCCCGACAGCGATACAGTTGCCCTCAAAAAAAGACGGCAGCGGCAGTCCTGCCATACGTCCCATAGAAAAATACATAAGCACAGCAAGAAAGCAAAGCGAATATATCAATCTTTTTTTTAGTTTCGGAGTCTCCGTATCCTTTAAAGCATTATCCGAAGCCGCAGCATTTTTATTCACGCCTTTTTCACGCGCGCCATAGCCGGCAGCCTCCACCGCCGCTATTATCGCCGCCGGTTCCGCCGTGCCCTCCACGCCCATTGAATTTGTCAAAAGATTTACCGCGCAGGCGCTTACGCCGTCTACGCCGGATACGGCTTTTTCTACCCTGGCGCTGCATGCCGCACAGCTCATCCCGGTTATATCATACTGTTTCATCTGTTCTCCTTTGCCCAAAAACAGCTTTATTAGCCAAAACCGTCTTTTCTTTGGGTATCTTGCGAATGTATTTATAATACTTTTTATACTGCTTATATGCCGCCTTATATTCCGCTTCCGTCGGCTCGTAGCCGCCAAAGGCCGTTTTTTCAAACAGGTCGGCCAGTAATATCGGCGCCACACCGCGCGTTTCATATAAATGCTCTTTTATCATTTTTACCGTATAATATGAACGATCGTCCTTTTCGGAAAAGCTTACCAATCTCACAAGATTTGCATACAGCTTAAGTACGCGCTTTTTAACCGGCATAAATAAAAGTACGATACGCAGCAGCATCTCTTTTATTCTGTCAAGCAAAAGCACAAATATTACAAAAAACAAAACTATAAAAACTATAAAAAATCTGCTCAGCCAAAAAAGCGCAACAAATATCCAGCCGCTGTTAAAGCCGCCGCTTTCACCCGAATAATCCATATAATCGGATACAGTCGGGTCAAAGGTCAGCCAGCCCGTGATAGGCACATATACCTCAACAAAGGCATGGGCGTGACCGTCGCGCACGATAATATCGCCGTTTTGCATACGTTCAAAGGCCGCAAAGCCCTCCACATAACGCGCCGGGATATCAAGCGCACGCATCATAAGTGTCATTGCGGTAGCATAGCCTGCACAGTAGCCCGTTTTGCTCTCAAATAAAAAGTAATCGACAGAATTGTCCTTCGGCGAATATTCGGTTGAGTATTTATAGCCGTTTTCCTCAAAATAATCAACTATTGCCTCGGCCTTTTTAATATCGCTGTCGCAGTCCTTGGTTATCTGCTGTGCCAGCTCTTTTATACGCGGCGTAACACCCGTTTTATCGGTATAATTGTTTTTTGCCGACATATAATCCGTTTTCAGCCGCAAAGCCTCATCACTGTCAAGGCTTATTCTGTCAAGAAGAAACTCGTAGTCCTCCCCCTTAATGCGGCTTGCCCTTATTTCCGAATAGAAATAAGGTGTTATTTCGTTATAATTTACCGTATCATCCAGCGGCTTTGGCGTTTCGTTCCACGAGCGTACACGCATTACGGTGCCCGACGGACCGTATTTAAAATATTTAAGCGCATACTGCGGCACATCATCCGCCACAGTACCAAGCGGCGAGGGAAGATAGCTTGGCGCAAACTGTTTGTCATACACCCGTACACTTTTTGAGGTGTAAGCTTTATTCATATCATAAAACTCTATGCTGTTTTCCCTGCAGATCTCATCAAAGTCATTAAATATATCTATAGACGAATATTCCGCATTATCCGAATACGGCGTATCACGCCAGAAATTTCTTTTTTTGCTTATCCATACGTCACCGTCAAAGATATCGTAAATCTGCCGACGCAAATATAAAACATCGTGATTTTCCTTATCCTCCACATAAAAAAGCGGCGTACTGCTATAGCCAAATCCGCCGCGTCTTGTAGAAGAACGGCTGGAGGTATTCTCATATCCGCCTCCAACATTACCCGTAAAAAGCAGATTATCAAAAAAATCAGCACTTTTTTCAAGCTGTGAGCGGTAAGTCGGCTTCTTTACGGACATAGCCAAAGCACCCGTAACGGAAATAAAAACAGCAAAGCTTATAATATAAGCACGGTCATACTGCAATTTTCCAAGTACCATTATATCCTTTGACGGGTCTATACGCCTGTTGTGTATCATAACAGCAAGAAACAGCGTTATAATAAGCGTTATCATGATCTCAGGCATAGGGTCGCCTCTTTTTGCATAAACCACAAATGGGAAAAGCGTACAAAGCATTACACCCATGCTTCTGTAGCGGACCTGCGTAAAATAATAAAGTATGGAGGTCAAAAAGAAGCCTCCGCCCACAAACAGGGCCCGCATATATACGGGATGATAACCGCTGGTATCATTGTCGCCGTAAAACCACGACACGGGATCCACACCCGTCCATGTGCCCCTGAAAAGCAAGGTAAGGGCATACATTACGGAAAATGTCAAAAGCAGCAGATATACCAGCGCGCCCAAAATATTTTTTTCCTTAAGCTTGTCAAAAAGGACAAACAGGATAAGCTGTCCGAAAAACGCAGCAAACGTATATGAAAGCGCAAAAGGCGAATAAATAATATATATTATTGAATAACAAACCGCGCTGCCAAGCATTATCGGGCAAATATAGCGGTTAAGCCTTTCCTGCCACAGGACGCGCAGTTTTTTCGATTTGTTATTTTGTGTTTTTTTAGTATATCTCATTTTCAGCTTTCAGCACCCTTGTTAAATTCAAATTCTTCGGATATGGTCCAATGCCCTGCGCAGTCAAAGCTAAGCCCCGCATCAAGTGCCGATATCACTATCCCCTCGGGACAGCGCGCAGCGACTGCCGAAACATTTTCATCATATCCCTTTACTGCCGCAGTAAGACAAATAGGTATCTTGCCGGCATTTAATATTTCCTTGGGTATCACATCCGGCGGCTCACAGGGCTCAAAATCAGCAAGCTGCTCCTGAAGTTTAAGTATATCGCCCTGCTCATGTATCTCGTTTGCGGCCCACATACCGTCACGGCAGTAAAAAAAGACAGCATCCCTGCCCTCCCTGACCAGCATAAAAAACATGGCAAGTGTGCCCTCTATAATGGTATCGCGTATTTTAAGCGTTTGTGCGGTATCCTCAATAAGCGGACAATCCAGAAAAAACATTTGTCCGGTACCGCGTATCACCTCGTCCAAGCGTATCATATACATATCGCGTTTTGACGAAAGCTTCCAGTTTATGCGCTTTATAGGGTCGCCGGGTACATACTCGCGATGGTCATACCCCGCCATACCGGTGGGTATCGGCGATGTTTCGTTGGATTCCTCCTCGTCATCATCCGAGGCTGCAAAACGGCTTGCACTTTTTAAAAACTCCGTCTGTACAACAACATCGGGTATATCGGGATATACCGACACCTTGAACACATATCCGTTTTCGGGCAGCCTCATATCAAAAAGAAAAATACCCAGAAAGTCACTTATGGATACCCTTTTTATCCTTATTACCGACACACCGCTGTAAACAGCCTTAAGCGGCAATTTTAATATATTTTCTCTTTTTCCCGTTACCGTAGCCTTGTATACATTTACGCCTCCGTTGTCCATAGACGGCGGACAGTCTATCTCCACCTCAACGACAGGCACGGGTAAAATAAGTTTATTCTGCAATTTTACGGTAAGCCTTACCGTTTCGCCCTTTGCCGCAGCCGTACTGTCGGCAGCTATCTGTACTTCAAGCGTTTTAAGTGCGGCCAATGTAAGCGCCAACGAAAGAACAAACGCGCATATAAGTGCAGAAACAAGGAATATACCCGTACTGCCGTCAAGATAGTACATAATAAGCAAAGACACGCAAATACAGCCGCCGTAGCTTAACAAATGCGGTACTGTATTTAATATACGTTTTATTATATCCGATTTTTTTTTCATTTTACTTTACGGGTGCGGGTACGGCCGCAGCAATTTCCTCCATTACAGAGTTCTGATCGGGATAAGCCGCCTTGCCCTTTGGCGAAAGCATAAGTCTGTGCGAAAGCACGGCAGACATGACTGCCCTTACGTCATCCGGCACAACATAGTCCCTGCCAAGCGTATAGGCATATGCCTTTGCGGCCTTTAAAAGCGCTATACCGCCTCGCGGAGATGCGCCCAGCTTTACAAGCGGCGAATTTCTGGTGGCATTTAAAAGCGCCACTATATATTTCTTTATACTGTCTGTACACCTTACATTTTTGACGGCGCCGATATGTCTTACCACATCCTCTACCGTCATTACCGCGGGCAGCTTGTCATTAAAATCGGGGTTCTCCGAGCGTGTTATAATATCAAGCTCCTCCTCGGGCGCAGGATATCCCATTGATATCTTCATAAGAAAACGGTCCATCTGCGCCTCGGGCAAATGATATGTGCCGTAGGTCTCGACCGGGTTTTGGGTAGCCATTACCATAAAAGGCACAGGCAGTACCATGGTATTGCCGTCAAGCGATATCTGATGCTCCTCCATTACCTCCAGCAATGAGGATTGTGTCTTGGGCGAAGCACGGTTTATCTCGTCCGCCAAAAGAAAATTACACATGGCGGCGCCCATTCTGTATTCCAGTTCACGGGTCTTTGGGTCTATCATGGAAAAGCCTACTATATCCGACGGCATAATATCGGGCGTAAGCTGTATACGGTTGAACCGGCCGTCTACCGAGTTTGCAAGCGCAGCAACCAGTCGGGTCTTGCCAACACCCGGCACGTCCTCAATAAGTATATGCCCCTCTGCAAGCATAGCACTTATTACCATTATAATAGCCTCTCTTTTACCTACTATTATTTTTTCTATATTGTTTACAAGAGCCTCAATTTGTGTATTCATTTTTTCTCCTTTTATTTTTCGATATTTTTGAAAAAGCACTCATTAAAAAGTGCTTTTTGAAAAAGCACTCATTAAAAAGTGCTGAGTGCTTTTGTCAAAATTCGTTTATGAACGCCCCGTACCACTTGTGCTTGCCCTCACAGACAGCAAATCTGAAGTTATCCGAGCCGAATATGTTTTTATATACGCCTTCAACACGTTCTTTCATTTTGTATACGTTTTCAAGGCCGTCCTCGCCGTTAAGGTTGTCGTCGCTGCCCGTTTCAATGTAAAGCTTCCTTGGCGCAGCAAGCATAGCCACGGCATCCATATCAATTGTGCGCCACATATCGGGCACAAAATTACAGCCGCAAAAATTACTTTGCAAAAGCGTTTTTCTTAAACTGTGGAAATATCCGCTGATATAGATATTTTTAATACGCTCGTCCACAGCTGCGAGCCAGATAGAAGCAAGTCCGCCTCCCGAAAAGCCCACACAAAGCAATCCGCTTGTATCTATGCCGTATTCGGCACTGTATTTTTCCACAAAATCCACCGTGCGCCTTAACTCAAAGGTAGTAAGGCCGTGCAAATTAAGCCCTATGGACATAAGGGCGTTATTAATTGCCGTACAGTCGCTCTTTTTGGGCTTATCAATACTAATGGGGCGTCTGCTGCCGGCGCCGAGCATATCGGGGCAAAAAACCGTATATCCCTTTGCAAGCAAGTCAAGCGCATAGGTAAAGCCCAGCTTGTCCTCGCTTTCTTTTATTTCCTCGTCCATAATGCCTACCATGCCGTTTTTGCCGTCCGAGCCGTGTGGATGCAGCGCAATTGCAGCCTTTGCACATCCGTTTTCGGGGCGCAGCACAAAAACGGGCATCTGCAGCTCTTCAAGGGTATCTATCAAATAATGCTCCCTTATATAGGCAACGCCGTTATATTCAAGCCCCTGCACGCTTTCCGTCTTTTCCGTCTTATATGCGCACATTTTAAGCTTATCAAACCCAAGCAGCCTTTCTATTTTAGACAAGGTATCGGCTTTCCAGCTTTCAAACTCCGCGCCGGTGGTGCCTTTAAAGGTACACTCCGGCTCAAAGCAGCCGCAGGCCCTGCGTAAATAATTAATTCCGTTAATTCTGTTCATAAATAATTCCTCGTAAAACTTTAGGACACCTCTGAATTATCAAGTTATGCAAATATTGAATTTTTAGAGGTTACTTTTACTATTACTATTTATTATACTTTATATTTAAAGATAAATCAAGTAAAAATACAAGGATATTGAACTTTTAATGTATTATTTTTTTGCGGAGTGAAACAATAGCTGTTAGAACACTCATTATGTAAAGAGTAAAAAATGATTTTCGGCAGTCCGTAATATTACAATTATATGTAAAATTCCAAATTTTGTTGATTTTTATTCCGAATAGTATTAAAATAATAACATAAATATTATGAATACGGGGAAATATCCAATGAAAAAAATGTATATAAACCGAAAAAAGCGAATATTTTTAAACGGCGGCGGGCGTAATATGTACGGCAGAAAAAAGCCATCCATAACACCGATGGCGCTGTGCATAGCACTTGCTTTTATTTTGCTGCTTGCGGCTATCGGCTATTCGGCTGTTGACGGATACAAAAAAAGGGGGCTTGTAAAAAGCTATTTAAGCAATGCCCGCAGTTATACCGAATCGCAGAATTATTCTGCCGCCATAGACGAATACAATAAGGCGCTTAAAATTGGCATATCGTCCGGAAAGGCAGATATTTACCGCGGTATGGTTTACTGCTATATAAAGGACAGCAAGACCGACGAGGCCGTTGACTATGTAAAGCTTTTGCTTGCAAGGCACGAATTAAAGGGCGAAAATTTCAGCGAAATAGCCTTGATGATAAATTCTGTCGATCCGTCATCTGCCTACAGGCTTTTGCAGACATATACGGAAAGCAATAAAGCAGACGAGCCAAGCATACAAAAGCTTATCGCCTCGTCCGAATCCGCGCCTGTCCGTCCGCAGCTGGATATGCTTCAGGGTAGCTATGTAAAATTAAGCGAGCTTAAATTCAAGCCCGATGACGAGCATTTCGGCCACAGCATTTATTATACCACAAACAATGAGGCTCCGGACGAATTCAGCAAAATTTACCGCGGCGGCTTCCCTATAGAGGAAAGTTCGGAGCTTCGCGCGATATCCTATAACAGCAAGGCGGAAAGCTCCGAAATATCCCTTTACTCCTTTAATATCGATCACGAAATGCTTGAAAAGCTTGAAACGCTTATAAAAAGCGCAAACGAGTTTTTGAAAAATACCGATGTTGGCCCCGAGATAGGCCAATGCAGCCAGGCAGCAAAGGATAGGCTTGCAGCCTCCGCAAAGGAGGCCGAAGATCTGGTCGAACAAAAAAACATATTGTTTATGGATGCCGAAAACCAGGTGGATTACCTTACGGCAGCCGAGGAAGAGTTTGAAAGCCGCATAAATAAGGAAGTTGACAAGGAAGCGCTGGACAAGCTTATTATTTTTGCCGACAGCATTTATCTTGCGGTAGGACGCGCCGGCATAGCAAACAATGTTACGGCAGAGCTTGAGAGTCTTAAAACTGCCATAGACAATGCAAAGGCAGCGCAGACACCTTTTACCCCAAGCAGCGGCAGCACAGCATATCATGCCTTGTACCAAAGCCTTTTAGACCTTAATTTGGCGGGCTATAAGGCCGCTTATAAGGCGCTGCTTATTTCAAATGACTGCAACAGCTATATAATTTACGATGTAAACGGTGATATGATACCCGAGCTTATTTTAAACAGGGGTACCAACAATGAAAACTACTTCTACACCTACTCGGTTGAACAGGGCGAGGTAGTAAGGATAGACAGCGACGAGCGCTTTGAAGGACTTAAGCGTTTTTATATCCACCACGAAGGCCTTTTGGGCTGTACCACCGAGGACGGCACAGGCGAGTTCCGTCTGATAACCTTTGTTAAAAACAAGCTTGAAATATCAGACCCGATAGAGGCATACAATACCTCGGAAACACTTAAAACAAGTCTTGTACCCGTAAAGGTAAACGCACCGGGAAGCACACAGCAGATAGAAAACAATTAAAAAAGCACCCTGTATACGCCGAAAAGGCCGATATACAGGGTGTTTTAATATCACTTTACAAAATATATCTCATACCAAACAAGGAAGGTATAAATAGTCCAAACCTTTCTCCAAAGGTCGGAATTGCCGTCTATATATTCCTTGAAAATCGCATTTATCTCGTCAATTTTAAAGAACTCCGCTGCGTAGCTGCTGTTAAATTTTTCCACAACATCGCCGTTATAGCGCTCGTCCGCAAGCCAAAGCCTTATGGGAACTATAAAGCCCAGCTTTTTACGAAAGGCTATCTCCTTCGGCAGTACCTTTGCGGCTGCGGTACGAAAGGCCACCTTATTTGTCTCCTCGTTTACCTTAAATTTGGACGGCATCCTTGATGCTATATCAAAAACGCGAAGATCGGTAAGCGGCATTCTTATTTCAAGGCCCGCAGCCTCACTCATTTTATCCACATTAAGATAAATATCGCCCTCAAGCCATATCTGAATATCCACGTCCGACATTTTGGAAAGCGGGTCAAGGCCCTCCGTTTCATCGTAAATGGGCTTTGCTATATCAATAGGCAGCACTTCGGGATCATAGTATTTAAGCAGCTGCTTTTTCTCGTCCTCCTTCATAATGTTGGTATTGCCTACATAGAAGGTCTTTAAATTGTCGCCGTAGCGCTCCGCATTGCGGTACATATTGTAGCCGCCGAAAAACTCGTCCGCGCCCTCGCCCGAATAGCAAAGCTTTGTATGCTCGGCAGTTGCGCGGCAGGCAATGGCAAAAACTATAGCCGAAGCATCACCAAGGGGCTGCTCCATATTTTCCATTACATAGGGCACGGTTTCAAAATATCTTTCGGGCGTGATAAGGCAGACCGCCTGCTCTCTGCCCAGAAGCTCCGCTGTTTTTGCGGCTACCCTGCTCTCGTCAAAGCGCTCCTCTTCATACCCGCAGGAATCGCACATTTTAGCATCCGAAAGCGCAAGCACATAGCTTGAATCCACGCCGCCCGAAAGGAAGGACTCTGCGACCTCGTTTTCTGTCTTTACCTCGGTAAATATCTTCTGTACGGTTGTATGTATCTCGTCTGCAAAATCCTCCAAAGACTTTGTTTCATCGGGCTTGAAGGTAGGTGTCCAATAACGCTCTATAGTTAAGCTGCCGTCCTTAAATTCCAGCCAATGCCCCGGCATAAGCTTTTTAACGCCCTTAAAAAACGTATTTTCACCTGCTACATAGGTAAAGGTAAGGTAAAGCTGAAGCATATCCCTGTTAAGCTCCTTTTTAAAGCCCTTACCCTTCATAATATCACGGATAGATGCACCGTAAAGAATGTCGTTATCCTCGGTCACATAATAGAAAAACGGTTTTGTGCCAAACTGATCCCTGATGCAAAACAGCTTTTTTTCCTCGGTATCCCAAAGTGCAAAGGCAAACATACCGTATAAATGGTTGGCAATGCTCCTGCCCCATTTTTCATAGCCCTTTACTATGATTTCCCTTTCCCTGTCCTTATCGTTTAACGCCGTATCTACCGAAAGCTCCGCACAAAGCGCTTTCCAATTGCGTATATGGCCTCTGTATTCTTTTATTTCTATCATTTTATCACCTCATATTGATTTATAAAATGATTATACTTTAATACACAAAAAATGTCAATATTTTACCTTTTTCGACTTGTCCATTTATTCGCGTTGCTTTATTAATGACGGCAAGCCCCGCAAATAATTTCGGCTTACAGCGGATGTCAAGCATACGCTGACGCCGAAAAACATTTGCGTTTTTGCCTAACAACGTTATCATATACGTTTAGTTTGTTATAATGCTATACGCAAAGTAACGCAAAAATCCCCACGCAGCAGCCATAGCCGTCACGCAGGGATAAAAAGCATTTATTTGGTTACTGTTACATTGAAATCCCATTCCTTGGTATTATCGTCTTCGTCCTCGATAGTAATCGTGAATGTATTTCTGCCCTTTTCCTCGGGACTGAACGATACTTCCCAAACATAGTAGTCGTCCTTTTCCTTGGTGGGTTTAGCCTTTTTGTAAAGTCTGTTGCCGCTTTGATCCTCAATTACCATTCTGGTAACATTATTTGAGGTCTCAACAGTAAGCTCAACCTCGTCGTCAATATATACACGGCTGGTCTGAACATCTACATCAAGGAATTCAAGCTTTGAAGACGAGCTGCCGACAACGCGGAACTTGTATGAGCTTTGCTTGTTATCCTTATCATCATAGCCGTAAATATAATAATCATCATCTATATCGTCTATATCGCCGCTGATGGTAAATATCCTCTTGGAGCTGTTTTTATTGCTTGAATAAGAGGTAGATATCTCGCTGCCCCTGTGGTTTGCAAGCATTATCCAGGAAACCTCGCCGGTACACTTTACCTCAAATTTGCATGTATCGCCGTTTCTTACATTGGATGTAACCTGATCAACGCCAAGTACAATACAATCACCCGAAGAATACTTTTCGCCCTCTATCTTTATGCTTTCGGAGACCTTATCGTCATTATTGTTATACGCAAAAACGGTATATTTATTTCTGCCCGAATATTCTACGGGGAATTTAAGCTTCCAAACAAGCTGTCCGTCTTCCTTTGCATAATAATAGTAGCTTGAACCGACCTTTTTGTCGTTATCGTTATATACGGATACCTCTGCAACATCTGTTGATGTATAAACCAAAAGATGCGCATCCTCATCAATATAAACAGTATCGTTAAGTACGTCTATATCGACTATTTCAAGCTCGTCATATGTTTTGCTGCTTGATGTTTTGCCAACATCTACGCTGACACGCTGTTTTACCGATTCGTAACCCTCGTCCTCTACATAAAGGGTAATGTACAGGTAAACCGTACCTTTTTCGGACAATCTGTGCTTTACCTCAAAGGTACGCTGATTGCCCTTTTCGGAATAATCGCTGCTTTCCGTGCGGCTGTCGTTATAGTTGTTTGTTACCCTTACCTTTGATATATCCTTTTTGGTAACAATGGTAAGATATGCATAATCGTCAACAGCATACTTTGTTTTGTCAAACTTATAGCTTACAAGATAATCCGACTTTATGGTCTCATTTGAGTCATTGCTGTCATCGTCATCATCCTTGTCGCTTTTATTTGTTGTTACCGCATAGGTAAGAAGCTTTGTGTTGGACAGCTCGTCATAGAATTTGGTATCATTGCCGGCAATAACTATAATACTTTTGTATATTGTTTCCTTTGTATCGTTTTCGCCCTTAATAAGTGCCTCAAACAGACGTGAGCCATCTTCCTCGCCGTATTCGGTAATGGTTTCTATTTCATTTTGTGTGGCTGCATCAACAAGTTTGATCTTTGTTGCATCCTTCGCCTTAACAGCAACCTTTACATTGCTGCCTATATTTATTTCGTTTTTGCTTAATGTTGCGGAAACGATCTGCGGAGCAGCAGCGGCTGCAACGGGAGCAGACGTAGTGGTTTCCGTAATAGCGGGTGCATTGTTTGTTGTAATATAAACTGCGCGCTGTGCGTTGTCCCACTCAACCGTACCGCCGATGGATTCGCCAAGCATACGGATAGGCATAAGCGTCCTGTTTTGAACATTTATGGAGCGGGTATCAAAGGTAATGGCTTTACCGCTTACATAAACTATGTTTGAACGCATTGTGTGGTCTATCGTAAGCCCCTCGCGTGAGAAGGTAAGCGTTTCGGTTTTTGAGTTCCAGTTGATGGAAAGGCCAAGATACTCGGCAGTTTTTCTGATAGGAACATAAGTCCTGTTTTGATATATCTGCGGCTGGGCATCATTAGCGGGATACTCCAGCAGCTGTCCGTTAAGGTAAACAGGTATTACCTCCGCAGCCTGCGCCTCAACGGCAAAGCACACGGACGAAAGCATCATTATAACAGCCATGGCAAGACCTGCAAGCTTATTAATACACTTCATAATTTCAACTCCAATCTATTATAAATAAGCGGAAGCAGCAATATCAGACACCGTATACCTTTCTGTATTCTTTCATAGCAGAAAGATATTCGCTGCCCGGTATGGTACCGTCCTCAATACATTCTATAATATCATTTATTGTAACAATAGGATAAACCTTGATGCCAAATTCATCAAAAACCTCCTGAACGGCGGATTTATCACTTTTGTTTTTTTCCATTCTGTCTACCGAGATAACAACACCGCACACCTCGACATCAGCTGCCGCCTTCAGTATTGGAAGACTTTCTCTGATGGCTGTACCTGCCGTTATAACATCCTCGATAATAAGGACCTTGTCGCCGTTTTGCAGCTTGTGGCCGACCATAACGCCGCCCTCACCGTGGTCCTTTGCTTCTTTGCGGTTAAAACAATAATTTACGTTTTCACCGTTTTCCTTGTAATTGGAAATAGCTGCGGTAACTGCAAGCGGAATGCCCTTATACGCAGGGCCAAAAAACACATCTGCATGAATGCCGTTTTCCTTTATGCACTTTGCATAGAACTCGCCAAGCTTTGCAATATGCTCTCCCGTCTTATAGTTGCCGGTATTTATAAAATACGGAGCCTTGCGGCCGCTTTTAAGCGTAAACTCGCCAAAGGTCAGCACGCCCGCCTCCCACATAAACTTTACAAATTCTTTTTTATAGCTCATATTTACCTCCTTTTGTAATTTTGTAGGCTTAATTTCTTAATACACTATATATTGTAGCACAACCCTTTAAAATAATCAAGATGTTTGTACATATTTAATAAAATTGTAAAATAAGGGTCAGATCTGGTAATTATAATTTTCGGGTATTCTGTACAGCGACGGCGTCATACCGAATTTTCTTTTAAAAAGCTTTGAAAAATAAGCAAGATCGTGATATTCAAGCCTTTCTGCTATATCGGCTATTTTCAGGTCCGTACTTAGCAAAAGCCTTGCCGCACGCCTTAGCCTGACATCATTTACATAGTCCACAAAGCGTCTGTCGGTATGTGCGGTAAAAACAGTGCTTAAATAGCTGCTGTTTATGTAAAGCTTTTCGGCTACGCTTGTCTGCCGCAGGTCTCCCTCGGGATCATTTACGATATAATTTATAGCCGAGTCTATGGTCTCGTTGCCGACTTTCGGAAAAAGCTCGCATTTAAGGGCAAACAAAGATGCCATAGCAGCTTTAGTACAGCAGTTCCTATCGGCATAAAGCAAAAGCCAGCCCTCTTTTTTGAATATAATATCTGAAATACGCTTGTATTCTGCGGTTTTATCGGCACTTTGTCGCTCTATACCGTCAATTATATATAAAAACTCGCTGTCGCCGTTAAAAAACAGCTTTGCAATATCCTCGTCCGTCTTTTCGGCCGAGCTTATATATTTGTCGGCATCAGGTACGCATATACCTCTCACATCCATGTTATTTTCCGCCCAAAAGCCTTGTTCCAGCACCTTTGCCAGCGTATTTGCATTTTCCGAAATAATAATGACCTTTTCCATAGCCTGCACCCTAATTGAATTTATTACAATATAAGTATACAATAAAAATCGGGGATTCACAATACTTTTAATCAAAATTTTTATTTACATATGCGAAAAAAACAATAATATTCAATACAAAGCTTCTTTCTTTGGTGCATTGCTCACCGGAAAGGCAAGACATAAAAAAACACCGCATAACACGGTGTCTTTTAAGTTGATATATTAATTTGCAAATAAGGGTGTGGAAAGGTATCTGTCGCCCGAATCGGGAAGAAGCGCAACTATGGTCTTGCCCTTATTTTCGGGTCTTGCCGCAAGGATAGCCGCTGCCTTAAGTGCCGCGCCCGAGGATATACCTACCAGAATACCCTCTGTAATTCCAAATTCACGGCCCTCTTCAAAGGCATCATCGTTTTCTATAGTTATTACCTCGTCATAAACCGATGTATTGAGTACCTCGGGTACGAAGCCTGCGCCGATACCCTGGATTTTATGTGCGCCTGCCGTACCCTTGGATAATACGGGGCTTGTTGCGGGCTCTACTGCCACTATCTTAACATCGGGGTTCTGCGACTTAAGGTATTCGCCTACGCCTGTTACGGTACCGCCCGTACCTACGCCCGCCACAAAAATATCTACCTTTCCGCCTGTCTGCTCCCAGATCTCGGGGCCTGTTGTTGCCTTATGAACAGCGGGGTTTGCAGGGTTTACAAACTGGCCGAGAATGACAGAGCCCTCTATCTGCTCGTTTAATTCCGTTGCCTTTGCAATAGCGCCCTTCATACCGAGACTGCCGTCCGTAAGCACCAGCTCTGCACCGTAAGCGTGTAAAAGCGTTCTTCTTTCAATACTCATCGTTTCGGGCAAGGTAAGAATAGCCTTATAACCCTTTGCTGCTGCCACAGCCGCAAGGCCTATGCCCGTATTGCCCGATGTAGGCTCAATAATTGTTGCGCCGGGCTTTAAAATGCCCTTCTTTTCCGCATCCTCAATCATGGCAAGGGCTACTCTGTCCTTTACCGAGCCTGCGGGATTAAGGTATTCAAGCTTTGCAAGGATAGTTGCGCTGTCTGCGCCCCTCTTTTTTGCATAACGGCTTGCCTCAAGCAAAGGTGTTTTTCCAATTAACTCCAAAGAACTTTTTTTGATATCACTCATTTTATCTCTCTCCTTTTTATTTTCCTATTTAATATATAGGATTTATTTTTTTGTTGATTTATTTTATGGACTAATTATAGCTTTATTTTCCTATTTAGTCAATAGGAAAATTTTTAAAAAAATTTCCCCATAGCTAAAAAAGGAGCCGTCCGAATGGACAGCCCCTTAAAAACTTATTTATTTAACTTCTTTTGAAGTTTCCTCGGTTGTTTCCTCGGTCGTTTCTTCTGTAACCTCTTCGGAAGCTTCCTCTGATCCCTCTTCGGATACCTCCTCTGTAGTTTCTTCCAAAACTTCCTCGGGTTCAACAGCCTGTTCGTTCAAACCGATAGCATCGATAAGGTTGTACATAATTACAGCAACCTCTGCCCTTGTTATCTCATTCTTGGGGTTGATCTTGCCGTTTGCGCCGTTTACAACACCGTTTGAAACAAGGTATGCAACATAAGGCTTAGCCCAGTCTGCTATATCCGATACATCGTTAAACTTGTCAAGTACAGCAACATCTGCATCAATATCAACACCTGTCGCCTTGATAGCATTGGCTACCATAACCATAAGCTCTTCTCTTGTGCAAAGGTTTTCGGGACCGAACTTGCCGTTGCCGTAACCGTTTACAAGACCTGCTTCCTTTGCAAGGCCTACATAGTTGTAGTAGTACTTGTTTTCGGAAACGTCATCAAAATTGTCGCTTGCGATACCGTCAATGCCAAGCAGCTTAACAAGCATAATTGCAAAGTCTGCACGCTTGCAGCCCGCATCGGGGCTGAATGTTCTGTAGCCCGTACCGTTTACAACACCCATAGCCGCAAGTGCATTTACAGCATCTTTAGCCCAGGGCTTGCTGTCCATATCATCGAACATATCGTTGTCTGCAAGGCTTGTTGAAACCTCAACATCCTCCGCCGACGTTGCCTCTGTCTTATCCTCGGTAACAGCCTCGGTATCAGCCTGTGTGTCGGCCTCTGTGGTCTGTGCTCTCTTTGAGCTTGAACCGCCGCCGCCACCGCCGCCGCCGGAAGAACCGCCGCCGCTTGTCTTGCCGGATGAGCTTGCAGTAGTTGACTCCGTAGCATCGGTGTCTGCACTTGTAGTATCCTCTTCACTGCTGCCGCCGTTGTCCGAAAGGTCGTATGTTGTAACCTCTACAAGGTCTTCCTCGTCATGTGAATAAGGTGTAGTAAGTTTAAGGAAATCACCAAGAATAAACTTGCCGTTTTCATCCTGGGGATATCTGTTTTTAACAAGTGAATCCGTCTTGTCAAGACTTACAAAGAAATCATCTGTAACGGGATCCACGGTTGTAACTACCTTGTTTGCTGCGTCCTCATCGCTTGCGTATTTAGCATTGTATGAGCCGCCGCCCCAGTTAAAGTAGTTGTTCTCCGATACAAGAGGTGTATCCGAAAGGTTATCATACTTCTTTGAATCCGTTACGGATGCAAGAGTATCCTTTGCGGACTTGTAGTTGATACAGCCCTTTGCATCAAAGTTTATTTTCTTAACGCCCGTCTTTGTATAAAGAGCGAAGCCAGAGCCGGAGTTATTGTAAGAAATAACATTGCGAAGCTTCATCTGCGGGTTGGAGTTTGAAGTAATACCGTTTGCACCGTTCTCAAATGCGATACAATCCTTAAGATAATGCTTAACAGCTACGTTCTCGCCGCCCATCTTAAAGCCGTTGTGACCGCCCGAGCCGTAATCGCTTTCCTTGCCGTCCTCTTCAAGCTTCCAGCCGTTCTTGTAAGATACACAGCCCTCAAGTGTTACGGAACCGATAGCGCCGGAGCCCTGCTTTGCAAAGGTATCCCAGCCGTCATCAAGGTTGTGGTGAGAGATACAGCCCTCAAAGATGTTGCCTACACCAACCGTAAGCTTTGCACCGAAGCCGTCGGCATTAATGCCCGAAGGATCGGCATTGTTATAAGACTCACAATTTATAATTACGTTGTTTGAAGGCCAATACTCAATAGCATCGCCGTCATTGCCGATACGGCTTATCTGGAAGCCCGTATCACCGTTATCGTGGAACTTACAGTTATCGATAACACAGTTGTTGGATGCAAGGTGGAAGCCCTTCATATTATCCGCGGTATTAGTAAACTCAAGGCCCTTTAATGTCCAGTAATTTGCCCTTAAGATCATACCCTCGTATTTTTTCTGGAAATCGATAACTACCTTTGCGCCCTCATCTGCCATAACAGCAATAGGATCGGTCTTTAAACCTGATTTTGAGCTTGGTACATCAATATTGCCGTTGGGGTAATAGGTACCGTCAAGGCAAATTATCTTCTGGCCCTTCTTTACAAAGCCGACAGCCGACTGGATATCAAGAGGATCTTCTCTTGTACCTGCGGCAGAAGGTTTACCGTTGGGGCCTGCATAAATATAAGGTACGGTATTATTGTATACCGATTTATGCGTTATATCAAACTCACTTATAACATCATCATACGATACAAGGTTATCGCCTGCGTTAGGCGTATATATTACCGTAATATGGTTAACGCTGTCGGGAGTAAGGTTAATATTGTAGGTTGTACCCTTCTTTGAAATAAGAGCATCTCTCTTTGCGATCTTATCGCCGCATTTAATAGTAACGGTACCGCCGTAATTATTGCCTGCTTTGAGAATAAGAGGATATTCCTGAAGTGTTGTAAAGTAAGGAGATACAACAGTTAATGTAGGTGCTGTGGGTGATTCCGATAAGGTATATTTTTGAATATCCGTCTCGGGATCTGTTTCAAAAAGCTCAATATTTGTTGCGGTAACTGTAGCTTTTCTTGCGGCAAAAATACCAACATACATATTTTCCTTGTCAAGAGAATCTACAAAGCCCTCGCCAAAGTACTGATATGTTTCCATGGTTTTGCCTGTCTGACGATCGTAGCATCTTGCATAGATGGAATCGCCGACTTTTCTTACCTGTACATCATAAACATTGCCTACCTTGGGGAATGTTTCGCTGATTTTATAGTAGCCGCGCTTTTCGGCGCCGCCGCCGTCAATATGGTCTGTAGTGCCAAGTCTTGCAAGAAGATTGATCCTGTTGCTTGTAGACTTTCTGATAAAGCTTACATCATCCGGCGAAGGATAGTTGGCATCTGCACAGCCGCCTATAATAGCCATATTTGATGCAAATGTACCGTTTGATTTTAAAAGCGCAGGCTCACCTGTTACGGCATCCTTTGCGGCGATATCCGCACTTGCAACGGAAATAGAGTCGCTTGTTACCTTTGCGGGATCCTCGTCCTCGCTTACAAACGGAACGGCATCACGAACCATGATACCAAATGCTTCCTGACCGTTTCTTTGTGTATCATCATTATCGGTAAGATAATAATCAACGGTAAGTGTAGCGTTCATTGTAAAGTTCTTATCGGCTGCAAGCCTTGTAAAGTAATAAGAAATACCGTCGTTATCTGCGGTTATTTTACCTGCACCGCCGATCGAAGAAACGGATACATCGGGAATACCGGAAAGTGCATAGTATTTACCGTTACTTTCCGCAATAACATTGCTGTTTTTAACGATCTTGCCATCCTCCGAATATTCGGCCTCCTGTGCGCCCTCGGTATTTACCTTTGCGTAATCTGAGGCAGCCTTTGTGGATGCACCGAAATAAGTATGACGCCAGATCTGTGTTTCGTTTTCCTTAACGGTAAGTGTAAGCGGTATGGTCTGTGAACCGTATTTGCCGTTTATATTGATATTTACCGTAGTTGTACCTACCTTTGAGCTGTCAAAGCCCGAAAGATCTATACTATATTCACTGTCTTTCAGCTCTTCATAAGTTCTGTTTGTAAAATATGCACCGACTTTAAGGTCGCCGGGAACAAAGTCTGAACCCTGTGTTATAGTCATAACGGGATAATCCATTACTCTGTATTCAATAAACGAGGGTGCCTGTACATCAATATCAATAGTAAGGAAAACAGACGGATTTATTCTTGATGATATCTTTACGGTCTTTGTGCCTGCGCTGTCAAATGCAGGTGCATCGATAGTATAATCCTCCTCGGGTATCACGGCCGTAACGGAAGAGCCGTCATTGCCTGTATATATACCGCGGATAACCATACCCGTAGGATCGTATTCATCGCCTACAAAATATCTTTCCTTTATTGCGCTGCTGAATATACGCATAGATGTAAGCTGATTTGACTTGACTTCTATCGGATAAGCAACGGACTTATCGTTTGCTTCAATATCCTCGGAGGAGATAGCCCTGATCTCTACATTTTTGCTGCCCGCATCGGCAGAAGTAAAGATGTAGTCTCCGTTTATTTCCTTGCCGTCAAGATAGAAAGCATACTTGGGTACACTCTTTTCCTCATCCTTTGCGGTTGCCTCATCATATTCGTTAATGTCGATAAGGTCCATGGTCTCGCCTGTGTTTAAAACAGCCTGAACCTTTGTACCCTCCGTACTGAAACGCATATCAGCGGTATATTCGTTGATATAAGGCTCGGTAACAAGGTTTAATTCAACGATACCGTTGGAAATTACGGTATATTCAACCGCAGCCGATGCGGTACCCTTGTTAAGATACATTGTTTTTGTGCCGCTTGTTGCAGAGTCAAAGCCGCTTACAACGATATCCTTTACATCAAGTGTTTCTGTAGTGTTATCATCGTAGATCGCCTCTACAACGGCGCCGGTAAGGTCTACCTTGTCGCCAAGGCTGTAGGTAAGCTTATCGGGAAGCTGCTTGATATCAAGCGAAACTACCTTTCTTGTGTCCTCGGTAAATTCTATATCCGATATTGTGATATCCGCATTACGCGCAATATAGAAGCCGAAATAAGCCGTACCGTTAACAAAAAGCTCTGGATCGCTTAATGTAAAGGTATTGCCGTCACATTCCATAAGGTAATTTGTGCCGGATTTTTTAAGCACAAGGGCAAATGTGCCCTCTTTTGTAGCATTCGGGAAAGATTCCGAAAGCTTTTCGTGTATGGTCTTTTTTGCATCTGTTTCGTGGCGGCTGATAGCGCAAATAGAAGCGGGATTAGAGCTTTTATCTGTGTATGCGCCTAAAAACAGCTGACTTGCATAGGTATTGTCGGAAGTGTATTTTTTATCAAAACCCACTATACCAAACGAGGACTGGTGAGGATTGGATGCACCGTCCTGTTTATTGTAATTATTGATACTTACAGTTGCCTTTAACACAAAATCATTGTCTGTAGACACCTGTTTTGCATAATAAGCATAATTGTCGGCACTATCGGAGAACTTACCCTTGTTTACAGTTGCATTTGCAAGTGTAACAGAGCCGCTTTCCTCGGTTACCGTAAAATGTTTTACGCCTACGTTACCCATACCGCCGGATTCAAATCCATCGGCAAAAGCCTTGACTTCACCAATGCCCGCATCACTGTCATCTTCTGTAACAGCCTCTTTTGCATCAAATGCAGAAGCACTTACTACAGACTCTTCCAATGCGATGCTTTCGGCAGCAGCGCTGTCCGCAGCGAAAACATTTGAAGAAATCGTACTTAACGTCATTATTGCAGCCAAAATTGACGCTAAAATTCTTTGTTTCTTCATAGAATTGCTCCTTTCTTTTGTTATTTGGCATAAAAGCGCCTATTAATTAGATTATAAACTATTTTTTAAAAATAATCAATCCTTTTGAAGAAAATTATAAAAATAATTTTGTAATATTCTTAAATAACCTGTAATACGCAAAAAATCAGTAAAAAAGGAGCTGTTGCATCAAAGCATTATATCTTTAATGTTTCAACCCCATTTTTTATATATTATAGATAATATAAGGAAAAATTACTTTAATTCGCTTCCGCAGTGAGGACAGCGTGTAGCCTCAAGGTGAAGGTCGTCACACTTGCAGAAAGGACACTCCTTTGTTGTGGGAGCAGCCTCTTCCTCTTTCTTTTTGCCCAATTCCATCATCTTGTTTATAGACTTGAGCAGGCAGAAAAGAACAAGTGCCATAATAAGGAAATTGATAACAGCCGTAATAAACGCGCCAAGGTCGATGACCTGTCCCTTGATAAGGTTAAATGTAAGGCCGTTTACCTCGGGGTTGCCGATGCAGCCGATAAGAGGATTGATGATGTTTTCGGTAAGCGCGGTCACGATATTTCCAAACGCAGCACCGATAATAACACCGACTGCCATATCCATTACATTACCCTTAAGAGCGAACGCCTTAAATTCCTCAATAAACTTTTTCATTTAATAATACCTCTTTTCTTTTAAAGATCCCGAAATAACGCAGCAGATCACTGTTTGATTATGTTTCTCCAATCCAGGTCGCCGCGGTCAAGCGCAAGCAAAAGCGCCTCTGCCGTTGCAAGATTTGATGCAAGCGGTATATTATGTATGTCACACAGTCTTAAAACAGAATGTATATCAGGCTCATAATTTTTGCTTGTGACCGGATCGCGCAGGAAGATAACAAGGTCGATGTCGTTGTTTGCTATCTGTGAGCCAAGCTGCTGCTCACCGCCAAGATGTCCCGCCAGATACTTGTTGATATTAAGGTTTGCCGTTTCTTCAACAAGCTGTCCGGTGGTACCGGTTGCAAAAAGATTGTGCTTGATAAGAATATGCCTGTATGCAATACACAAATTTTCCATCAGGATTTTTTTGTTGTCGTGTGCAATTAATGCAATATTCAATTTTATCACCCCTCAAACATAGATTTTGGTTTACACATACCGACATTTAATACCAGACCTACAGCAAGCATATTGGTCCATATGGAGCTTCCGCCGTAGCTTAAAAACGGGAAAGTCATACCCGTGTTAGGCAAAAGCCCTGTAACCACGCCAATGTTTACAAAGGTTTGGAATGCAAACATACCGCCTACCCCTACGGCAATAAGTCTGCCAAGATTATCCGTTGCTTTTGCGGCGATAATAAAACATCTTGTAATAATTGAAAACATTACAAGTATGACCGCAAGGCAGCCCAGAAACCCAAACTCCTCACCTATAACGGCAAACACGAAATCATTGTGGCTCTCGGGCAGGTAGCTGAGCTGGTTTACGGTGCCGTTATAAAGCCCCTTACCGCGCAGCTGACCGGAACCGATGGCCCAGATGGAATGCTTGGTCTGATAATATGTACTGCTGGAATAGTCCTTATTAAGAAAGTCCGTCAGACGCGATATCTGATAGTCCTCCATTTTAAGCACACCTTTAAGCAGGGGATGGTTTTCCCTTAAAAGGTCTACATAAATGATTATAACAAGCGACAGCGTCACCAGCAAAACAAACAGTATGTATTTATAGCTCAGTCTGCCTGCGAACAGCTCCACCCCAAGAATAGCGATCAAAACCAGACTTGCCGAAAGCGAAGGCTGTTTTTTGATAAGCAAAAACGGAACTGCGGTCAACAGACATACCAAAAGCAGTATACCTATATTATTAATCTTTTTTTGGTATTTGTCAATAAATTTCGACAAAAAAATTATCATAAAAATTTTTGCGAACTCCGAGGGCTGTAATCCAAACAGCCATCTGCGCACGCCTATCTCGTCTCCGTCGCCTATTAAAAGCACCAAAACAAGCACAAAAATATTAAAAACATATATAGGCACAAAAAATTTTGAAATGGTATGATAATCTATAAACGATATGATAAGCAAAAGTATCATTCCCGTGGCGAACCATATCATCTGATTGCGGTATTCACCCTCGGGCCCGTTTATATTTATCCTGGTTGCGCTTCCTATTGCCGTTATCCCGCAGGCCACCAGCACGATCACAAGCGCCAGCAAAATAAAGTCAAACGCCGAAAGCTGTTTTTTTGTAAGCATAAAAAATGTCCACTCAATTCTTATAAATCTTCTTTATGGGAAAATCGGCAAAAAGCACCGGCATTTTCGTACCCGCAGCATTATTTGACGATTGGCGAATGGATATTTGAAAATTATCCTCGTCTATTTCCATATAATTTTTAATTACCCCGATAATATCGTACTTTATATCCTCTATCAGCTGCATATTAACGCGGTCGTTCATAATGACCATTTTAAGACGGTCCTTTGCGACCTGCTTGGATTCGCCGCTGTTTTTTCGGATAAAGTCCAAAAAATTAAACAACATATACAACTCTCCCCTCTCTTATGCACCGAAAAGCTTTTTTATTTTTCCCATAAAGCCTTCCTTTTTTTCAAGGTCCATAAAAGGCACCTCGTACCCTATTATTCTTTTGACGATATTGCGATATGCCTGTCCCGCAGGCGAATTGCTGTTTATAACAGCCGGCTCGCCCTTGTTGGCGCATACCACTATATTTTCATCATCCGGCACGATACCGAGTATATCTACCGCAAGTATCTCGCTTACATCCTCAACGCTCATCATATCTCCCTTTTTGACAAGCTGGGGACGTATTCGGTTTAAAATAAGCTTCGGGCTTCCCAGACCGTTTGCATTAAGCATGCCTATTATCCTGTCCGCATCGCGCACGGCAGAGACCTCGGGCGTAGTGACCACGACCGCCCTGTCGGCACCTGCTATAGCATTTCTGAACCCCTGCTCTATACCTGCGGGGCAGTCGATTATCACATAATCAAACTCCTCCTCGCGCAGCGCATTGCAAAGCTTCAGCATCTGCTCGGGCGTAACGGCATCCTTGTCCTTTGTCTGCGCCGCAGGCATAAGAAAAAGCGTATCACAGCGCTTGTCCTTAATAAGCGCCTGCTTAAGGCGGCAATGCCCCTCTACCACATCTATAAGGTCGTAGACGATGCGGTTTTCAAGCCCGACTATCACATCCAGATTTCTCAGGCCTATATCCGCATCTATCATAGCCACCTTTTTGCCCTGCATTGCAAGCCCCGTACCGAGGTTTGCCGAGGTCGTGGTCTTTCCGACACCGCCCTTGCCGGATGTTACAACTATTATTTCAGTCATTTGTATATCCTCCCAAATTCAGCAATATCTGCGGGGCATAAAATACCCCGTAAAAATATATTAACAGATATTGAAGGAAAATGCATTATTTTTTGACCGCAAATATTTACAATAAACCCGCATTTTTTTGTTTAATGCGTCACTATATTCTGCGCTGCGGTCTCCGGTGCGCTTGTTTTTGTAAGATATCCGTAAATAACGTCCTTGCCCACCTGATATGCGGGGCCTGTATCGTTGGTACCGAAGGGTATTATAACGGCAACGGATATTTCCGGTTTTTCATAGGGTGCAAACGCAACAAAGGTGGTATGCTCCGCCCTGAGCGACGACTCCTGCGCAGTACCCGACTTTGCCGCAACATTTATGGGGAAGTTTTCAAAATATTTTCTTAACGTACCCTTGCTGCCCTTTGTAACCTGAAGCATACCCCTGTGTATAGCCTTTAAATTTTGCGGAGCGATCTCGATATGCTCCTCCTCTACGGGCGTATAGCTTTGTTTAAGGGAGCCGTCCGCCGTCCTTATCTCATCCATAAAGTGCAGCGAATACCTTGTGCCGCCGTTGGCTATAACAGCAACATATTTGGAAAGCATGGCCGAGGTATAGTTATTAAACGCCTGACCTATAGCCGTTCTTATAGTGTCGCCGTCCGTCCAGCGCAGCTCATACGGGTCTATATCCGGGTTTCTTGCCGTGTATATATATTTTTTATATTCCGGACCCGAAATATTGCTGGGGTAATTTTTAAGTGCATCGTAAAGCTCGTATATTTCAACCCCTGTAGGACTGTCAAGGCCGAAAGCACGCATATATTTATTAAGCGTATCGATACCCTTTTGTGTTTCGCCGGTCTTGGCATTGCCCATACGATAGGAAGCCTCGTAAAAGAAGTAGTTACACGAAACCTCCAGCGCCGTAGATACGTTTATCGAGCCGTGCGTGGTGCCGCTTGAATCTATCCAGCAGCGTGCGTAAGGCTTGTTTGCGCTGGTAAATACGCCAAGGTCGGTAATATAGGTATTCGGGGTTATTATCCCCTCCTGAAGCGCAGCCGTTGCGGTTATCATTTTAAATGTTGAGCCTGGCGCGCGCGGCTCCGTAAATGGTCTGTAAACAAGCGGTGTCGTCGGATCGTTTTGCAGACGCACATAATACTTGTTATCCATTTTATTTACAAGCTTATTGTTATCGTAAGACGGATATGTGGCCGCTGCAATAATATCGCCCGTATTGACATCGGTTATCACCACCGAGCCTGTACATGGATCAAGTGCCGTCATCTGCGGTGTTACAACACCTTCCTGCATTTTCATTATAACAGCCTGCATAGCGCCTATCTCGCCGACATCGACACGTCTTTTAAAATTATCGTCGGCAGCTATAACGCCCTGTTCGCACATAGCCAGAAAAACATCTTTATAATAAACATTGCCGCGTTCCAGTCCGTCAATAAGTATCTGTCGGGCAAGCGGCAGGTCGGTCCTTGCCGTTGTATCTACAGAAAGAATATATTTTCGTATATTTCCCTGTTTTGTGGCATCATTATGCTCCATTACCTCGTCCATATGCAGGGTATCGGCCTTTACCATAGACGAAAACAGCTGCAGCGTTCCGTAGCTGTCCTTGCCGCTGCCGAGCATACGGTTAAGCTGTGCGTTTTTAAGCGCGTTTTCAAGTGCCGTCATGGCTTTTTGCTGCATTTCAAGGTCTATTGTAAGAAAAATATTATTTCCCGGCACAGGCTCGACTGTCCTGTCCTCTATAATGTTTATCCTGCGCCCCAGGCTGTCTACCTCAACATACTCTATGCCGTCCGTGCCGTTCAGCTCGCGCTCGAAGCTTTTTTCTATACCGTCCTTACCTACAATGTCATTTTGCGTATAGCCGTACTGCTGCAGGGTCGCAAGCTCTGTTTCGGTTATCTTGCCGGTATATCCCAAAAGATGCGAAACAAGCTTTCCCGCAGGATATTTTCGCAGCGTTACAACATCAACATATACGCCAGGATATGTATCGCTGTGTTCCTTTATAAGCGTAATAATATCTTCCGATACATTTGTTGCAACAGTGACCGGAACATACTTTGAAAAACGCTTTTGATACAGCGCACAGCGCATAGCCATAAGCTCTACACAGTCCTCGTCATCCATGCCGTAATCTATGTCAAACATAACGCGAAGCTTGTAAAATGCATCGTTTGCCGTAATATTATCGTCAAAATCCATATCCCTTTTCCAGCGTTTTTCAAGCGACGGACTGCCGTCAAACATAAAAACATGCGGAAGATTAGGGGAAATGGGCAGCTCGGTCTCTATTTCAATATTATTTTCGTGCAGTACCTTAATAAGGTTTAAAAGCACCTCGTTAATATTTTCCACATTAACGCTCGGGTCGAGATTTATAGTATACGCCGACGTATTTACCGCAAGCGGACGCCCGTATCTGTCATAAATATTGCCGCGCGGGGCTGTAAGCACGATATCCCTGATGACCGTACCCTTGACCTCGTTATTGTAATAACTGCCGTTTGTTATCTGCAGGTCATAAAGATGCACTATTAGTACGCAAAACATACCCGCTATAACAAGATACATTATCAGTATACGCAGGTTTATCCAGCCCGCCAGCCTATAAAAGGGGTTTTTCATTAAAATACCTTCCTCTTGTATTTTTCGGTTTCTTCAAGATATTTGTTGATATATAAGTAAATATTATACACAATAAGCATCAAAAGTGCGTTATACACGGTTTCCGGCAGCATTATCCTGCCTATAAAATACATTACGTTTGTATATCCGCGCAAAAGCACGTTTATAATATAGTATGCAAAGTTAAAAATAAAGGTAGCCGCAGCAGCTATGCCCATAGGCAAAATAAAGTTTTCCCTGTAAAAGCTTTTAAGCAAAAGGCCGCAAAAATAGCCTATAAAAGTATATAAAAACACATAGCTGCCTATATATACCGAAAAAAAGCTATCCTGCAAAAAGCCGGCAAAAAAGCCGTATGCCGCGCCCTCCGTTTCGTCACGCAGGCAGGCCACGGAAACTATAGCGACCAAAATAAGGTTTGGCTTTATGCCTGCAAGAGTAATATGCTCAAAAACAGTAGACTGCAGCACCAGATTTATAATAATGGATAAAAAATAAAGAAAATATCTCATTTTGCCGTATCCTCTGTATTATTTGCCGTCTGTGCAAAATCACTTTCGTAATCCTTTGTAAAATCCTCGTTTATCACCAGTACGTTTTCAATATGCTGAAAATCCACAACGGGCTCTATCTGCGCATACTTTGTCAAACCGTTTGTATCGGTATGTATGTTTTTTACATAGCCTATTTTAAGTCCGGGCGGGAATATAGTGCTTAAATTTGATGTTACTATTTCGTCACCCTCGATTATCTCGGCATCAAAATTAATATATTCCATTTTACAGCAGCCAAGATTTGACAAATCGCCCGTAACATAGCCTATATCCTCTGTTCGGATACTTTGTCCGCTTATGGAATTGGTATCATCGATTATGGCAACGACCTTTGAATAATTCCTGCCGCATTCCTTTATCCTGCCTACAAGGCCTTCGCCCGACAAAACTGCCATATTTTTTGCAACGCCGTCGTCGCTGCCCTTGTCGATAATAAAGGTATTATACCAGTTTCCCGGGTCTTTTGCGATTATTCTTGCACCCAATGTCGAAAAATCGGTATATTTGTTATCCATTTGCAAAAGCGATGTCAGCTTGTCGTTTTCGTTTTTTAAATACTCCATCTGACTGAGCCTTGCATTTTGTAAAAGTATCTGTTCCTTAAGCTCGCTGTTTTCCGATTTAAGACGTTCCACATCCTTAAAATAATCGGCCTTGTCTTCAAACCAGTCCGCAGCACTTGTATTAAATTTTTGCAGGGGAACAATAATAAAGCCAAAGGTGTTTTCTATAAAGGTGGGGTGCGAACGGTCTACCGTAAATACGGCAGCCGCAACACAAAACAATATTACAAAAACGCCCAGCGCTTTTTTATTTTCGTTAAAACGCTTCAATTTTATCAAACCTCGTTTAATTTATTTCGGGTCAAATCCTGAGCCTTTGCGACGAGTAAAGCACATTTCTGAGGCTGTCTATCTGCTCAAGCGCGGCACCCGTACCCTCTGCCACGCAGTTAAGCGGCTCGGGCGCAATATGCACGGGCATGCCCGTTTCGTTTGCAACAAGCACATCAAGCCCCCTTAAAAGCGCGCCGCCGCCGGTAAGGTATATGCCTGCCTCCATAATATCTGCCGCAAGCTCGGGCGGGGTTTTTTCAAGGGATGACTTTATTGCATCCACTATTTGATTTACGGGCTCTGTAAGTGCCTCCAACACAAGGCCCGAATTGATAATGACCGTTTTGGGAAGCCCCGTTATAAGGTCGCGGCCCCTTATCTCCATATCCTTTTGTTTTTCGCCCTTTCCGATATAGGCACAGCCTATTTTAAGCTTTATATCCTCCGCGCTTCTTTCACCTATGGAAAGACTGAATTCTTTTTTTATGTGGTTTACAATGGCCATATCAAAGGCATCGCCCGCAATGCGCACGGACTGACTGGTAACTATGCCGCCAAGGGATATGACCGCCACCTCGCTTGTGCCGCCGCCGATATCCACCACCATCGAGCCCGTAGGCTCCTCAACGGGGAGCTTTGCGCCAATAGCCGCCGCCATGGGCTCTTCTATAAGGTAAACATTTTTTTCCTTTGCGCCCGCAGCTATGGCAGACTCTATAACGGCACGCTTTTCTACCTCGGTAACACCCGATGGCACGCAGATGATTATACGCGGTCTGGGGCTGAAAATAGTACGGTTATAGGTTTTTGAGATAAAATACTTAAGCATAGCCTGCGTTACCTCAAAATCCGCTATAACGCCGTCCTTCATTGGCCTTATTGCCACTATGTTTCCGGGAGTGCGGCCTATCATTTCCTTTGCCTCATCGCCAACCGCCAGCACTTCCCTTGTTACATTATTTATCGCAACCACAGACGGTTCATTGACCTCTATTCCCTTTCCTCTGACATATACAAGCGTATTGGCTGTGCCAAGGTCTATACCCATATCCTTAGTAAACATTTATCTTCCTCCGAACAAAAAATATATAAAGAACAACAGTATTATTACCCGTGTTCACATAATTTATTAATAAAAACAAAAATATGTCTTTAAACACATATACCAAAAAAGGGCAAAACGTGTTCACGTTATATAATACACGTTTTCTCGCTTTTTTTCAATAGTCCTGTAAGTTTTTTTTTAGAAAATTTTTTGCCCATAAAATGTTTATATTTGGGCATTTTTGTCAAAAAACATCTGTCGTAACATTTTTGCCCGTATTTCATATTATACCATTAGAAAGCCAAACGGTTTTCATTAACAATAACTATAAACCCCGAGAAAGGAGATAGGAATATGTATACAGCCAATTTAATCGACAGCCTTTGCCGTCATATCGGAGAAACGGTAACGATATTCACATCCAGCGGCGGCCTTTCCGGCAACGGCTTTACGGGCGTGCTTGCAAGCGTTAGCGAATGCAGCGTAAAGCTTATAACCTGCTTCGGTCAGGCGCCTACCTGTCCGCTGGGCAGCAGCTGCACGGGATATTTCGGCGGCAGCAGCCGCAAAAACTGCGGAAACATCCTCGGCTCCGTAACGGAGATACCTACCGATAAAATAGTCAGCTTTACTCATAACGCAGTATAAGCCATATCCTTTGTTATTTTTTATCGGGGACCGCTTCGGCGGTCTTCCCTTTTTTAATAATTGTAACATAAATTTAACATAATTTTTCTTTATCCCCCCTTTACAAACCAAACTAAATATAGTATAATTGTTTAAAAATCCACTATATTTAGTGGAAATTATGATAAATATGCACTTTTCAAAATATTTACGGAGGAAATCATGAGTACAGCATTAAAACAGGATCAACCAATTCACCAGATACAGATAAAGGAAATAATAAAGCGTGACGGCAGACACGCAATATTCAATATAGTAAAAATATCGGATGCAGTCAGAAAGGCATTTGACGCAAGCGGCGAGTACAAATCGGAAAGCTACTGCCTTGACATTGCGGAATCGGTTTTACAATCGGCTGTACACAAAATACACACAAGCCCTACCGTTGAGCAGATACAGGACCTTGTTGAGGAGGAGCTTATAAACCGTCACCACTACAAGGTTGCCAAAAACTTTATAATCTACCGTGCCGAAAGAAACCGCATACGCGAGAAAAACACCCGCCTTATGCAGATATACAAGGATATCACTTTCAGCGAGGCAAAGGACAGCAACCTTAAGCGCGAAAATGCCAATGTAAACGGCGACACCGCTATGGGCACCATGCTTAAATACGGCAGCGAGGGCGCAAAGCAGTTCTATCAGATGTATGTTTTAAAGCCCGAGCACAGCGAGGCACATAAAAACGGCGATATCCATATCCACGATCTGGACTTTCTTACAATGACTACTACCTGTACACAAATAGACCTTATCAAGCTTTTTGACCACGGCTTTAACACAGGCCACGGCATTTTAAGAGAGCCAAACGATATTTCAAGCTACTCCGCACTTGCCTGCATTGCTATCCAGTCAAATCAGAACGACCAGCACGGCGGCCAGAGCATACCGAATTTTGACTACGCACTCGGACTGGGTGTAAGAAAATCATTTGTAAAGCGTTATAAAAACCTTATGTCCCGCGATCTTGAGATACTTTGCGACCTTGAAAATTCGGACGAGCTTATTGAGAGCATTTACGAAAAATTAGAATCCGATGGCAAGGTACTGCGTATTGCCGATTATGAGGACTATATGGCTGCAGAAAAGCAGCTTTTGACCGAAAAAGGCATTAATGCGGAGTATATCGAAAAATCGCAGAAAAATTCCTATAGAAACGCTTTAAAGGAGACCGACAAGGCCACATATCAGGCTATGGAATCTCTTATCCATAACTTAAATACCATGAATTCACGCGCGGGCGCACAGACACCGTTCTCGTCAATAAACTACGGCACAGACACCAGCGCCGAGGGCAGAATGGTCATCAAAAACGTACTTCTTGCGCTTGATGCGGGTCTTGGCAACGGCGAAACGCCTATCTTCCCCATCCATATTTTCAGGGTAAAAGAGGGCATTAATTTCAATTCGGACGAGCCCAACTACGATTTATTCAAGCTTGCCTGCAAGGTAAGTGCAAAAAGGCTGTTCCCGAACTTCTCGTTCCAGGACGCGCCCTACAATTTACAGTACTACAAAGAGGGACACCCCGAAACGGAGATAAGCTATATGGGCTGCCGTACCCGTGTTATCGGCAATACCTACGACCCGACACACGAAATTACCTACGGCCGCGGAAATTTAAGCTTTACATCAATTAATCTTCCGCGTCTGGGCATACTTGCAAAGGGCGATATAGATACCTTCTTCAAGCTGCTTGACGACAAGATAGACCTTTGCATAGATCAGCTTTTGGAGAGATATCAGATACAGTGCAGCAAAAAGGTCAAGAACTTCCCGTTCCTTATGGGACAGGGCGTTTGGATAGACAGCGATAAGCTTGATACCGAGGATACCTTGGAATCCGTACTGCGCCACGGTACGTTAAGTGTCGGCTTTATCGGTCTTGCGGAGTGCTTAAAGGCACTTACGGGCAAGCATCACGGCGAGAGCAAGCGTTCGGCTGCTCTTGGCTATGAGATAATCAGACATATGCGCGACAGAATGGACGAGGAGGCCGAAAAGAGAAAGCTTAATTTCTCACTTCTTGCTACACCTGCCGAGGGACTTTCGGGCAGATTTATCAAGCTTGACAAAAAGCGCTTTGGCATAATAGAGGGTGTTACGGACAGGGAGTATTATACAAACAGCTTCCATGTACCCGTTTACTATCAGATAAGCGCTGCCGAGAAGATAGATATAGAGGCACCTTATCACGAGCTTACCAATGCGGGACATATATCCTATGTGGAGCTTGACGGCGATACCGCAAAGAATGTAGCGGCTTTTGAGCGTATAATACGTTATATGAAGGAAAAAGGCATCGGCTACGGCTCGGTCAATCATCCGGTAGATCGTGACCCCGTTTGCGGATATACGGGCATAATAAATGATGTTTGCCCCAAGTGCGGCAGAAATGTTGCCGAGGAGGGCGGCGTTGAGCGTATAAGGAGAATAACCGGGTATCTTGTTGGTACGCTTGACAAGTTTAACGATGCCAAGCTCGCCGAGGTACGCGACAGAGTAAAGCACAGTTTATAAAAATAAAAACCGCTCTTCGGGGCGGTTTGTGGCTGTCGATGAAATCGACAGCCTTGACGGAAAATTGACATTTTCCGTCAAATTACATTCGGGCTGCGCGCATCATAGATACACTTGCCCGAATATCTGTAGCAAAATCAAGTTTTGCTCCTCGGACGGGCAAAGCTCGTCCTGCTTGTTGCTGCGAGCTAAAGCTCGCGCAATCCCTACGGGATTTGAGTAGCTTCAGCTACTCAAACTAAGTCTGCGACGCTAAAGTTACTTAATATAATAAATTCAATTACTTTAAATAATTTATAAAACGCAGTATAAAATAACTTTTATGAAAGTCTGAAACCGCTCTTCGGGGCGGTTTTTTTAAGCATATTTTCGGGTGTCTACCTCATTCCCACGCAGATAATCAATACATTAGGAGCCCGGCATTTGTTTTGTGAGTTATTTGTTTATTTCCCAAAAACTCACTCGCCGCAAATATTTATTTGCGGTACAAAAAACAACAATCGCGGCTACACGTTATAATATTTTAAACCTGTGGCGCGGAATCGCTTTGCTTACTTTGGCACAAAGTAAGTGCGGGGTTTGGGGGTTCGGTCATTACCCCGCGTAGGGGCGCATAGTCCCCAAATAAAAAAAGGAGAGAAAACGATGAATACGGAATTGCTGATAATAACAGGCCCAACCGCCTGCGGTAAGACCGCAGTTTCGGTAGAGGCCGCAAAACTTCTGAACGGCGAGATAATTTCCGCCGACAGTATGCAGGTGTATAAGGGTATGGACATAGGCACAGCCAAGGTCACACCCGAGGAGACCCAAGGCATCCCCCACTACCTCATTGACGAGCTGTACCCCAACGAGGAATTTAATGTCGCGGTATTTCAGCGATACGCAAAAAATTATATAACCGATATAAAAAGCCGCGGCAAACTGCCGATTATCGCAGGCGGCACGGGCTTTTACATAAACGCCGTGCTGTACGATAACGACTTTGCCGGGGAAAAGGATTCCGAGAACGATATCCGCGCCGAATTACAAGCCTTTGCCGATAAAAACGGCGCAGAGGCTCTGCATGATATGTTAAGGTCTGTCGATCCCGCCTCCGCCGAGAAAATACACCCAAATAATATAAAAAAAGTGATACGCGCTATCGAGTTTTATAGGCTCAACGGCCGCCCCATATCCGAGCATAACGCCGAGGAAAAGCAAAGAACGGCCGCCTATAATGCCAAAATTTTTGTGCTTGATATGGACAGAAAACGCCTTTACGACCGTATAGAAAAACGCATTGATATTATGCTTGAACAGGGCCTTTTAAGCGAGGTAGAAAATCTGCTTAAAAAATATTCCCCCGCACTTGTTTCAATGCAGGGGATAGGCTATAAGGAATTTGTGCCCTACTTCAACGGCGAATGTACCCTTGACGAGGCTGTTTATACCCTGAAGGCAAATACCCGCCACTTCGCTAAACGCCAGCTTACCTGGTTCAGACACCAATGCCCCGATGTTGTGTGGGTGGATATGGATAAATTTGATGTTAATCGGGCCGCGGAGTTTATATCAAAGGAAACAATGCCGAAACAAAAAGAGTTTTAACCCCAAAAAGGCAGGGGATAAACGGCATTATATTGGTTTTGGGACAATAACAAAACAGCCGGTATCACATTATGTGGTCTCACAGCATTCGGATAAGCCGGACACAAAAAAGCCCGCAATTTCTTGCAGGCATTATCTCACAGCATTATCGGGTCAAGATGCAGTATCACATCAAAGGCCTTTTCTATTGCATTTTTAGAGCCCCAGGCTACCCTATAATTACCGTCCCCGCGTTTTTCAAGCAATCTTGCGTGGTGGGTAAAAAGGTGCTGTTCCAGCTTGAACCTTTTATTTTCGGCAAGGACACGCCAGAACTTTTCGGCGTCCGTCACCTTAAGCGGGATATTCACCTTATCAAGCAGTATTTTCAGCCCGTTAAAGGCACACTTATCCTCCAAAAGCTGTTTAAGCGGCTCGGTGCAGGTATAAATATTTTTGTCGGCATACACAGCCAAAAGCTTTTTGGTGCTTTTATACCCGATATTTATGCGCTTTTTGATATAAGCATTATTAAAATTGAATATCGAGTGAAAATGATCCATTTCACGCGGCGGATATATATGCAAAAACTCCGTTGTTTTATCGTTTTTAAGCTCCTTTGAGAGCCTTACGGGCTTATAGCGGTCAAGGTGTATTATAATAAAATTTCTATAGCCCATTTTATAGAGCGGCATTACGGGCATACAATCGCCAAGCCCTGCAAAATCGCCGTCCTTGAAATATCTGCCGTCTATTTTCTGCTGCGGGAACACAACGGGTATTGCCGATGTCGCAAGCAGGATATAGGTTATTCTTTCCCTGCTTTGCCTGCGCAGGTCAAAATAGCTGACCTTCTCGCCGTTTATCACTGCATCGACACATTCGCTTATATTCTGCGGCGCGTATGTGCAGGACGCTATGCAGGGGATATCGCTTTTTTGCAGCTTTTCAATAAGCCCCTTGCTTGCTATCAGCCTGCGCAGGCCGTCTGTCGAGCATACGCTTATTTTTTTATGTACATCCTTAAATTTATTGATTATCTTATAAGGCTTTACGGGGATAACATCCCTCGGGTGGATATTCTGCCATATCTCGTTTGCGGTCTCAAAATCGCCCACGGCATAAAGCGCCGCATTAAGTGCCCCCACCGAGCTTCCCGATACCGCACCTATATCAAATATACCCGACTCGTCTATTGCGCGCCAGGCGCCTATCTCAAACGCGCCGTTTCCTCCGCCGCCGGCAAAAACAAGCGCCCATTTCTCGTTTTTTTTCATCCTCTCACCCCACAAAATTATTTTATATTTTTATAATATCACTTATAAAATTTAAAGTAAACAAAAAATGGCAATTTTCATAAATTATTAAGATATTTACAAAATATCATCATACTTGACACATACCTTTTTTCGTAATATTATAATGTATGAAATAATATTAACGAGGTAAACAAATGATAAGAGAATATTTAAAAAATAATTTTGACATTGACGAAAAAGTTTTGGATTTTTGCCTTAAGACCGAGGCGGAGATAAAGCCGCTGTTTGAAAATGCCGACAGCATATCCGAGCTTAACCAGCTTAAGGTATTAAGGGCTATGCAAAAAAACAATTTAAGCGATACGCATTTTAATGCCACTACGGGCTATGGCTATAACGACCTTGGCCGTGATGCGCTTGAAAGCATATATGCCGATGTTTTCGGCGCGGAGGATGCACTTGTGCGCCCACAGATAATAAGCGGCACTCACGCGCTTACGGTAGCGCTTTTCGGCAATTTAAGACACGGTGACGAGCTTTACTCCCCCGTCGGCAGTCCCTACGATACCTTGGAGGGCGTTATAGGCCATAAACGCGAGGTAAAGGGCTCTTTAAAGGAGCATGGCATAGGCTATGCGGAGCTTGCGCTTTTGCCCGACGGAACGGTCGATTTTGATAATATCGCATCAAAAATAACCGCTAAAACAAAACTTGTGACCATTCAGCGCTCAAAGGGCTACTGCTACCGCCCAAGCCTTACTATTGAGGATATAGGCAAAATTATAAGCATCGTAAAATCCGTAAGAGAAGATATAATTTGTATGGTAGACAACTGCTACGGCGAATTTGTGGATATAAAGGAGCCTATCGACGTGGGTGCCGACCTTATAGTGGGCTCGCTTATCAAAAACCCCGGCGGCGGCCTTGCACCCGTAGGCGGCTATATCGTCGGCAAAAAGGAATATGTCGAAAACGCAGCCTATCGCCTTACCGCCCCGGGTATGGGCAAGGAGGTCGGCCCGAGCCTCGGCGTTACAACATCGCTTATACAAGGACTTTTCTTTGCACCCAGCGTGGTTTGTTCAAGCATAAAGGCCGCAATTTTCGCATCGGCACTTTTTGACAAGCTTGGCTATGACGTTATGCCAAAGCCAAATGACAAGCGTACCTGCATAGTACAGTCAATTCAAATGAGAACCCCCGAAAATGTAATTGCATTTTGCGGCGGAATACAAAAGGGTGCGGCAGTCGACAGCTATGTTACCCCCGAACCCTGGGATATGCCGGGCTACGACTGCCCCGTCATTATGGCTGCGGGCGCCTTTGTGCAGGGCTCATCAATAGAATTAAGCGCCGATGCACCCATGAAAGCGCCCTACACCGTTTATATGCAGGGCGGCCTGACCTGGCAGCACGCAAAGGCGGGCATAATTATCGCAGTAAACGAAATGTATAAAAAAGGTCTTATTAATTTTGAAATTATGTGACCTCACATTTTTTTATCTGTCTGTATGTGTAAAGGGATATTAAGAAAGGAGAAGCCACTATGAAAGAAGCAGTTATTTTAGTTGCGGCCGTTGCTGCGGCATTAGGTATTACGGCAGGTCTGCAAAGCAGCACCTTTAAAAATTCTGTCGGCAGCACAGCACAGCCGGCGGCATCATCCGAAGAAAGCATTTCCGCAGACGGCAGTTTTGCACATAATCTGGATATGCTTATGCCAAGGGATAAAAACTATATGTTCTCGCCATTCAGTATAAAGGCGGCGCTTACGCTTGCGGCAGACGGCGCCGACGGCGAGACCCTTGCCGAAATGGAAAAGGTACTTCAAAGCGGTGATATAAACCAATTAAACACAGATATTCAGGCGCTTACAAAGCGATACGAAAGCCTTGAAGGTACAGAGCTTAAAATCGCAGACAGTATATGGCTGAATACAGATGTTGCAAACAAGACTGTATTTAACAAAAATTATGCTGCGACCGTTATGGCCTTTTTTAACACCGAGCCCTATACCGTAGACAGCAGCAACGCCGTAAACAGCATAAATAACTGGTGCAGCGAGCATACAAACGGCAAGATAGAAAAAATTATCGACCGCTCCGATTTTTTGGCCGCACTTGTAAATGCCGTTTACTTTAACGGCAAGTGGGAATATCAGTTTGACAAGGACGTGACACAAAAGCGTACCTTTACCGACAGAAACGGCAATAAAACAGATATTGATTTTATGAACAAGACCCGCGAATACAATTTCTACAAGGACAATGACATTAAAATACTGGAGCTCCCCTATTCCGACGGCAAGCTTGCCATGTATGCATACTTATCAAATGACAAGCGCATAGATATCGCAAAATACTTTGACAAGCTTGACAGCACCGAGGTCAAGGTATCCATACCTAAATTCAAAACCGAGTATTCGGCAGAATTAAGCGCCGACCTGCAAAAGCTCGGACTGAAACTGGCCTTTGACCCAAACGCGGCGGATTTCAAAAAAATGTTTGAGGACTACAGCCCCGACGATAATTTCTATATCGACGAGGTACTTCACAAGACCTATATCGACGTAACCGAGGAAGGCACCGAGGCAGCAGCCGCAACAGCCGTAATAATGAAAAGGATGACATCGGCAGTTGGTGAAAAGCCCAAGCCCGAGGAATTTATCGCAGACAAGCCCTTTGGCTACTGCATAGCCGACAGAGAAACGCACGAGATATTATTTATGGGCGAATATGCCTTTGCGGAGTAAAATCATATGGAAGATATCAATATTATCGAGCTTTATTTTAACAGAAACGAGCGCGCCATAGCCGAAACGGCGGCAAAATACGGCGCCTACCTACACACTATTGCATATAATATACTGCACAGCAGCGAGGACAGCGAGGAATGTACAAGCGACACCTATATGAAGGCCTGGAACGCCATTCCTCCGCAGCGTCCCAATATTTTAAAAGCCTTTCTGGGCAGGATAACCCGAAACCTTGCGCTTAATATCTACCAACGCTATACCGCCCAAAAGCGCGGCGGCACGCAGACCGAGACCGCCCTTGACGAATTAAGGGATATTATTGCAAGCCCCGAAAAGGACGGCGACAGTGAGGATATAAAAAACTGTATAAATAAGTTTTTGGGCGATCTGCCCGCAGACCAGCGCAAAATTTTTGTGCGCCGCTACTGGTATATGAGCGCGGTAAGCGATATCGCAAAGGATTTTAAATTCAGCGAAAGCAAGGTAAAAATGACCTTAAAGCGCACCCGCGACAAGCTGAAAGAGGCGCTTTTAAAGGAGGGGATCTATATATGACACCCGAAAGATTACTTGAAATTATGGGCGAGATAGACGATAAGTACATCGAAGAAGCCGACCCGTCCGTAAAAAACAATATAATAAAAATAAACTTTGCCGCACTTGCAAGTATTGCGGCGGGTGTGCTTGCAATAGCCGTTGTAAGCAATTATATGATAAACGATTACAGACGTAAGCATTGGGATTCATTTTCCGTGGGTGTAAGCGATGCAATGCCCGCAGGCGAGGCTCCTGCCGAGGTTGCCGAAGAATACGCCGAGGCTGAAGGAGAATACGACGAGGCTGCCGATGAAAAGGAAGGGGCAAATTTTGACAACAACACCGCAAACAGCTATGCCTTACAGGGAGCAGCACCAAATACCCGTGAAGCAAAAGGCGCAGGCGCGGATAATTATGCCGCAGGCAATGATATGCCCGAGGCTGTATATGAGGCCGAGGAAAGCATGGAAACAGCCGATTCGTCGGATGACGGAGAGGCACTTATCGACAGCAGCTTTTCGGATGGCGGAAGATACACCTTTTTTGCGGATACTCCCGAGAGCGTGCTGATTGCTCTTAAAACCGAGGCCGCAAAACTTAATGCCGATACATCCGAGTATTTTTATTTGACCGAAAACAGTAAAAATATTTTAAGTCCCGAATATGTGCGCGAGAACGTCATAAATGATCTTTCACCAAAGACACTTGAAAGCGAGAGCTGTATTTATTATATAACACAGCATAAAGATGATGTGCTTATCGGATATATCGCAATAGACGAAAACGGAAATATCCTTGAAAACAGGTTGGAGGGAGAATAATGACATTGACAAAGCCCCTGCCAAAAAGAATTTGCTTTGCCGTACTTATCGGTGCGGCGGCTGTTGCTGCGGCAGTCGGCGCACTTATTATGTATGCGTCGGCTGTAAACCCAAGCAAGGCCGTACCTGCACCCGCTAAAAGCGGAAATGTACAAATGTATTTAAATAATGCCCCGTTTTTGACATTAAGCGATACAAACCCCTGCCGCGCGGATATAGAAAGCGGCATAAACCTGCTTTCTTCAAAGCCCGAAGTCGGCAGCGAGGAATTCTGTTTTGACCCCGATCTGACGGTGATAGACAAAAACGGAGATAAATTTGAGTACGGCCTTGCCGTTACCTCCTACCCCTCGCCCGATGTTGAGGGCGCCGAAAGCATACCCGATACGACTGCATTTTATATGCGCTCCTTTGACAAGCGCGGCACCGGACACCTTAAATATTACGCCGTAGACAGTGATATAAAGATGCTGCAAGCGGCAATAAGAAATGCCGTGCCATACGAATACAAGCGCATAGGCAGCTTTGAGGGAGTCGTGACCTATATCGGAGACGGAAATATAAGCCTGTTCACCGAAAAATACGGCTATATCCCGATTTGTACCGATGATGCCAAAAGTGCGATAGTCGGCGATACGATAAGTGCAAGATATATCGGCGAGAGCGGTGAAAAAAATAATTCCGCAAAATTCAAGGCGGATATCACCAATATAACAAACGGAGATGTTACAAAAACCTCTCCTGCCTTTCTTACCGCCCTGCCCTTTTCATACGAGGTCCTGACCTTTGAGGGCGCGGAAAAGTTAAATATCGGCTATCCCGAGGTCGTGGCCGACAGAGACGAGCTGGAGTTTACGCTTTGGCTTTATCGGGACAGTCAAAAAATGCCGCCGCAAACGGCAGCTTATATCAGCAAAAAGTACGATAAAAAATTTTTTGAGGACAATATACTTTTATATGACAAAGTAAAAAGCAGCCAAACCGAAGTAAAGGCTGCAATACAGGCAAATTGGACGGGAGACCCCAATATTTTATATATCAAAGAGGGTGAGCCCGACCAAGCATCGCTTGTTATGGTCGCTATCCCCCGCAAGGATTGGGACGAGGAAATATTTGAGCTTTATAGTCTTAACTGAATTTAAAGAGAAAGGGCTGTACCTATCTTTTCGCCCATTACAACGGGTATTTCATAATTACTGTTTGCGTGACGGATGATATCCTCACGCAAAACGGCCTTATCCTTTTGTAAAAGCACGATAACGGTAGAACCGCCAAATTCAAAATGCCCTTTCTCTTCACCTTTTTTTACAAAGCATTTTTCTTTGTCTTTATTTACTATTCTTCCCACAAGCATAGCCCCGACTTCCATCTGGACACATCTGCCAAAGTTTTTGGTATCTATCACCGCATACTCTCTGCTGTTTTCTGTAAATACGGGTATACGCTCAAGCGCTACGGGTCGTACAGTATGATATACACCTTTTATTTTTCTGTTTTTATATTTTTCCCCCGAATCAAAATAAATATATCTGTGATAATGGTCAACACAAAGCCTGAAAACAAGTGCATAGCCGTTTTCAAAGGCTGCGGAAAGCCTGTTGTCGCGTAACATCGACGAAATGGTAAAACTGCTTTGCTTAACGCTTAAAACCAATTCTTTTTTTATTTTATATACGCTTAAAAACCCGTCACACGGAGAAACCAAAGCATTTTCATCCATATCGACGGGACGTAAGCCTTCTTTAATTTTTCTGCAAAAAAAATCGTTAAAGCTGTTTATATTATCCATTTGATAATCCCCAAGCTTGATATTATTTTTTTTTGCAAACGACCCTATAAATATTTTTGAAAATTTGCTGTCCATTATTTTTCCCGATATTCCGGATATCGGTCGGCTGATAAGTACTTTAAGCAAGGCCCTGCCGTATATTGTTTTATATAAAAAACTCATTATTATATATCATCTCACAGTCGTAATAAACGCAGCTATACTTATGGATAATTCGATCAAGCCTATTATCATAATAATTGTAAGACCCTTTTTACCCGGCTTTCTTACCTTGATATTCAATACAAAGGCTATAGCCACAAGCAGCATAAGTATAAAATAAATTATTGTCAGGTCCCTTTTAATAAACAGCTGTATTATCATTTCCAGCGGAAATATAAGCGCCGAAGCTGTAACGGGAAGTCCGACAAAATATGTAATACCTGTTTTTTTCGCCTCGGCATCGCGCTCGTCGCAGGTGGCATTAAAATAAGCAAGCCTTATAAGCGCAGCAAGCACATAAAATATTGCAATAACAAGCAGCAAAATTAAAATTGCATAGCTGCCCTCATAATCCTTTTTTGAAACTATCTCGGTAAAGCGTCCGCTTATTCTAAGCTGAGCAAGACCAATGGCCGCGGGAAGTACGCCAAAGCATATAAGGTCGGACAGAGAGTCTATCTGAACACCGAATTTTTTTTCAAAATCACTTCTGTTTTTCTTTGTCCTTGCGACCCTACCGTCAAAAGCATCAAGTATACCGGATACCATAAGAAAAAATATACCTATCTCCGGATGCCCTATTCCCGTTACGCTGACAATAATACCGATAACGCCCGATATCATTGATAAATAAGTCAATATAACCGTATAATCATATACACCTATCAATTTTTGTTCCTCCCGATAAAATACCCTGCCAAAGTGATCAAGCCGCTTATCAAAACACAGAAATAAAACGTTATGCCGCGGCTGATAAGCTCTACGCTGTATGCCATTTGCTCGCTCATTATACGGCTGAAGCCGTCAAGCATAAGATAATCCGAAATGCCTATGCCTCCCGGAACAGGTACAAAATTATAGCCAATGGTTACAAGGCATTGTTTTGAAAATACAATTGCCATACCGTTTTTTTCGCCGCCAAGCGAGCAGTATATAAGCATTGGCACCATAAGCTGTACAGCCCTTTGTAATAAGTTCCACAAAAATGAACTTAATAAAATTTTCTTTCTGCCCGATATCATTTCCGAGCAAAGCCTGTAATCATTAGCCGCTTTTTTAAGCCTTAACAGCTTTCTTTTGGTTTCCCTTATCATTTTTTTGTTATGCAGTAAAATAATAAAGCGTGAAATTTGGTTAACAATAACATTTCCCTTTTTAAGCAGACAAAAAAAAGCAACCGACAAAAGAGACAGCGCTATAAAGCCTATAGCTATAAGAAGCTTTGAAAACGTGCTGAACTCTTTAAATGCGCCCGGACAAATAACAATTGCAAACACGCCAAGCACAACTATTGATGCCGTATACATCATAAGATTCAGTACCAAAACCGCCGCCGTCATTTCCGCAGGTATGCCGTCACGCAACATAAAAAATGCGGTAGCCGGCTGTCCGCCTGTAGCCGAAGGCGTAACCGCCGAAAAATATACATCCGCTGTGCTGTAAAGCAGTCCATTGAACGGTCCGCGCGGATATCCTATTTTTTTAAGCACGGAACGTATTGCCACACCCTCAAACCAGACATACATAACGGATGCGGCGATACCAAACATCAAAAACAGCTTATCCGATGTGCGTATTATTTCCATAAGCTCATTTACCGACAGGTCTTCGCTTTGTAAAAGCACAAATCTTATTGTAAAGACAGCAAGAATTATTGAAATAACCGTCCATATTAAATTTTTATTAGCTGCACTACAGTCTTTTTCATTATAATTATTATGCTTGTTATCTTTTATTTCGCTCATTATTACCCCTGTAAATTTAGTTATAAAGGTCACCTAAAGCTATGCCTTTTAAATATATCTCGGCGTTTTGCTTAAATGCAGCTTTAAAAGTGCCTTATATATAATTATACGCTTGATATATCAATATGTCAAATGAAATTCAATATATTACAAAAAAACAAAGGCCGCTGCATACTTATAATTTATATTGACCAAATTATACAGTTTTTACGCTTTTTATAAAAATAGGGCCGAAACATTAAAGATATTAATATCTTTAATGCGACAGCCCAAAAACTTTTTTAAAAATTAAAACAGCGCCTTAATTTTTTCTGTCATCCAGTATTTTGCTCAATTCCTTCATAAAGCTGTCTATATCCTTAAATTTGCGGTAAACCGAAGCAAAACGCACATAGGCAACATCATCAAGGTCTTTCAGTCTTTCCATTACCATTTCGCCAAGCTCCTTGCTGGATATCTCCTTGCGCATTGTATTTATGACCTGCGTTTCGATGTCGGTCACAAGCTGTTCTATCTGGTCCACAGAAACCGAGCGCTTATTGCAGCTCATCATAACGCCCTTTAAAATTTTATTTCTGTCAAAGCTTTCCCTTGTATTGTCGGCCTTTATAACAGTAAGCGGTATAGTATCCACCCTTTCGTAGGTGGTAAAACGCTCGTTGCACTTTTCGCACAAGCGGCGGCGGCGAATGGCCGAATTATCCTCCATAGAACGTGTGTCTATAACCTTTGTATCTTCATTTCCGCAAAACGGACAACGCATATCAAACCCTCCCCGGATCTTACAAAATATTCTATATTTCTTATTATAATATATATTTCATAAAAATACAAGTTTCATAATTGTTACAATTTTCTGTTTCGGAAAATATCATTGCATAAATTGGGATAGGTCAATATCGGGCACCGAAAAATTATTTTTTTGCATTGCCGAAATAAAACTAAATTTTATATATAAAACTTTTCACCGTCGCAAAGCCGCCCTCGCCCTCTCCCTCGTGGGCGCAGAAAACGCCGTGCTTAACGCCTACCCAGCGTCCCGCCTCGGCGGTAAAGCTGCACACTTCGTTAAAGGTATCGCCGTTATCGCTATAGTAAAGGCTTGTTTCCCAAAGGGTTTCACCCTCCTCGCCCTTGCCGCAGGGCTTGACGGTGTTTCTGAAAAATATCTCTCTGCCGTTATATTCGCTTATATAAACAGTTTCCTCGCTTGCGCTTGCTTCTTCTTTTACAAAGGTCTGACTGCCGCGCTTTAGCTTAACGGCAAAGCTGCTCTCGTTTTTTTCAACATAGACCGCGGCAAATTTCACACCAAGATGGACCATACCCGCAATATCGCCGTTTTTCATATTGCCAAGCTCTATCCTTGTATCCGCAATAAATTCGGGAAACGCCCATTTTTGTAAAAGAAGATTTTTTACATCGCAGATACATCTTTCCTTTTCCTTGTTTACGGCAAAAAGCTTTATGCCCTCGCCCGTCATTTCGTACCAATTATTTTCGTGGTTTGCGTTAAACTGCCATTGAAGCCCTAATTTTTCTCCGTTGAATTTATCGCTTGTCGGGATACTGGTCACGGGATATTCCGCACCGACATTTGGTTTTTTATATTCACTTACGGGTACGCCGTATTCGCCCCTCGACTCGCCAATTATCGGCCAGTCGTCTTTCCACCTCATAGGCTGAAGATGTACTATCCGGCCTGCGGCGTAAACATCCTGAAAATGCAAAAACCAGTCCTCGCCCGTTACGGTATCTACCCACGCACCCTGATGCGGACCGTTTATATCGGTATCGCCTTGCAGCATAACATTTTTATATTCGTAGGGACCCCATACGCTTTTACTGCGCAGCACCGTCTGCCAGCCCGTTTTTACGCCGCCTGCGGGGGCAAAAATATAATAATAGCCGTTTCTTTTGTAAAGCTTCGGTCCCTCTATGGTGACCTGATGATTAATATTTCCGTCAAAAATATCTCGTCCCATATCAATAATTTTTGTGCAGTCGGGGCTTAATTCCGTAAGCCTTAAAATGCTTTTAAAGCCTATACGGCTGCGTGCATAGGCCGACACCATATAGCACCGCCCGTCATCGTCCCAAAACGGACAGGGGTCTATCCAGCCTGCCCCTTTAAATATACGGACGGGCTTTGACCACTCGCCGCGCGGATCCTTTGCCGTTGTAACATATATTCCCTCATCGGGCATAGGGAAAAAGATATAAAATTTATCGTTGTGATATCTTATTGCAGGCGCCCAGACACCGCAGCCGTGAATAGGGTCTTTATATCTTTCCTCGGGGATGTTTTCAAGCGCATAGCCTATTATCTCCCAGTTTACAAGATCCTTTGAGTGAAGTATCGGCAAAGCCGGGGTATTGCAAAAGCTTGACGCCGTCATATAATAATCATCGCCGACCCTTATTGCATCGGGGTCGGAATAGTCGGTGTAAAGTATCGGGTTTTTATATCTGCCGTTTCCGAGATCGGCTGTCCATTTATCCATATTTTTTCTCCTGTTTCAGTCCTTATATTCAAAATACTTAAATTTTGCTTCGGCTTCCTCTTTGCAGTTTCCTTTACTTGCAAATATGCCCACAAGTGTGCCCGTATGCCTTTTCGGGTCGTTGGGAACGCCCTCGTCACAAAGGTAAATGCAGTTTTCAAGTCTGCCTGTAAAAGTATAATTTTCTTTATCATAGCTATAGTACCAGCTTCTTTCAAGGCCGTTCACACTTACCCTTAAATATATCGGTCTGTCCTCTATTTCAATTTCGGCTATATTTTCCTCGCCCATATTTCGGTTTATATCAAGGGAAAGAATATATCTGCCGTTTTTCAGCCGCTTTGAAAGACAGGCATAGGTGGCCGTTGAATAATAGCATACAAGTCCCGCCCTTTGTCCCTCTTTTTCGGGAGTAAAGGTCATAAGCGTTTCCGCGGTATAGCTTAATTCCGTTTCACGGCGCACAAGCGTATTTTTTGCGGAGATATCACTTAAATTTCCCGCCGTTGTAATAAGCGTAAGGCCGTTTTTATCGGTATAAAATTTATTTGTATCGGGGTTTCTTACCCATTCCCATTTTAAAGACAAGGGTCTTGTAAAGTCCTCAAAATTATTTTGTTTATATACGGTCTCGGGCAGATTTGGAAAAAGCTGTTTCTCACTCGGACCCTTGCCGCCGTTTATCAAAAACCAGCCGTCATCCGTCCACGTTACGGGGTCAAGAGCCGTTTCCCTGCCTATTGTGGTATAATTTCCGCCGTTTCTTCTGCCGCATAAGTATGTACAATACCAATCGCCGTTTTGTGTCTGCACCAATTTGCCGTGACCCGTGCGCTGGATAAGGGCGTTTTTATCGGTCTGACGCATGACCGGGTTATATGGACAGGGCTCATATTTTCCGAAAAGGCTTTTGCTTCTGCCGACATTTATGCCGTGGCCGTAGCCCGTACCGCCCTCGGCCAGAATTGCATAATACCAACCGTCCTTTTTTAAAATATGCGGCCCCTCGGGACAGCGCTCGCCCGTTCCCGCCCAGACTTGTACAGGCTCTCCTATAACTTTTGTGCAGTCATCACTTAACGGCACAACGGTTATTCCCGGCGCTATTATCATATAATGCTTTCCGTCATCGTCCACAAAATGCGAGGGGTCGATATTATCTATCGGCAGTATAACGGGCCTTGAATACGGCCCCTCGGGCTTGTCGGAGGTCATCATAAGCTGTGCGCGCATAGGATGCTCGTCCTTGGTTTGAAAATTATATCTTAAGGTCGCAAAAATATAAAACTTTCCGTTGCAATACGATATATCGCTTGCCCATATTCCCCTTGAATCCAAGGTCTCGGACAGATCAAGATACTCGCTTTTATTTATGGCGTGTCCGATAAGCTCCCAATGCACCAGATCCCTTGAATGTGAAATGGGTATGGCGGGAAAATACTGAAAGCTTGAATTGACCATATAATAGTCCTCCCCGACCCTGACGATAGACGGGTCGGGAAAAAAGCCGCGTTTAACGGGATTTTGATAATACACTGTATACACCCCTTTAGTTATGTAATATTATTACTTAACTATATTATAACATATATATTTATTATTGCAATGTTTTTTTTTAAAAAAGGACGGGAGCCTCAATGACCCCCGCCCAAGTAATAATTATAATATCAAGCGAGCAAGCTGCCTTGCTTCTTATCATAATCTGATGTGCTTTGGAAGACCGTTGACCATATAAGGATAAACCTCGCCCTGGATAAGGGGACTCATATAGTCGATAGCTTCCTGTGAAAGCGCCGTTCCGTCCTCGATTATCCATTCCTTTGGAACAGTCTTTTCAACATTTGCAATAGCATTTACATCATAGATGCTTGTACCAACAAGATAAGGCTTGTTAGATACTCTTTCAAATACGCCGACCTTGCCTGTTTCGCCCTCTGCCGCAGCCTTGACCGCAACAGCGCCGATAAGGAACGCCTCGGTAACGTCAGTAAGCGAGCCGATATGGCTTGCACAGCGCTGGATGGTGCTAAACTCGATAGGTCTTGTCTTGCAGCCAAGCTCACCTGCAAGAAGTGTGGAAAGTGTGCTTGCCGTACCGCCGAGCATCTTATGTCCGAAGCTGTCCACCATAGTGCTTGATGCCGCGCTTTCGCAAACATACTTGCCGTCGGCTGTCTTAATACCCTCGGATACGCAGACAACTACCTGCTTTTTATCCTTTTGGATATCCTTTACCTTCTGTACAAATTTATTGATATCAAATACTGTTTCGGGAAGATAGATAAGGTCTGCACCCGGGCAGTCATCGCCCTTTGCAAGTGCGGATGCGGCAGCAAGCCAGCCTGCGTTGCGACCCATTATCTCAATAACGGTAACGATATTTATAGGCTGAACATAAGCATCCTGGATTATCTCCTTAACGGTAGCACCGATATACTTTGCAGCGGAGCCGTAGCCGGGTGTATGGTCGGTAACCGCAAGGTCATTGTCGATAGTTTTGGGAACACCCATAAAGGTGATATCGGTAATATTTTTAACCTTTGCATATTCGCTTAACTGCTTGATAGTGTCCATAGAGTCATTTCCGCCGATATAGAAGAAATGCTTAACATCAAGCTTTCTTAAAACCTCGATGACTCTGTCATAGGTCTCGGGACTTTTTTCGTAAGTAGGCAGCTTAAAGCGGCATGAGCCAAGATAAGCCGAGGGAGTTCTCTTTAAAAGCTCGACCTCAAGGTCGCCCTTGATATATTCGCTCATATCGATGTATCTTTCCTCCAAAAGACCCTCGATACCGTTTCTCATACCGTAAACAACAGGCGCACCAAGCTCCTTTGCGGTTTTAAAAACACCTGCAAGGCTTGAATTTATTACAGATGTAGGGCCGCCCGACTGTCCTACTATAACATTACCCATTTTCATTGTTATCTACCCCTTTCGTGGTTATTATTTGTTATAATTATATCACTTTTTAACATAACTTGCAATAGTAAATGTAAAATTTATCCGTATAAATCTATATTATTTACCAAATAATCTGTCGTATTATGTCACCATTTTAAAAGATTGCACAAAAAGCCACAGCAGGAGTATCTTATCAAATACACGTTAGTCAATGATATTCGTATTCCGCAGAAATAAATTTCTGCTACATACTCATAACCAACGGAATTGCAAGCAATTCCAAATTCAGTGGGAGCTTGGACTCCCACTGAATTTTAAGTAAGCACCCCCGCTTTAGAAGCGGGGGACTTCCTTAGTTTGTTACAAGCAAAAACGTATAAAAATTTGCTCAAAAAATGGTGAAAGTCATATTAAAAATAATTGCAAAATATATATTTTTGTGATAAAATAAAAAAAAGTGTTTTTTCAAAAGGAGAAGTATTATGAACACACTATTAGCCAAAGAAATGATACTTTCGTATTTAAAAGAGGATGTCGGCACGGGCGACCTTTCCACCGACCTTGTTTTCGGAAAGGAGCTTCGCGGCACGGGCGTTTTTCTTGCAAAGGATAACGGCATAATATCGGGTACGGAGCTTATCGCACTCACCTACTCGCTTTATACCGATGATGTTAAGGTAACGCTTTACAAGCACGACGGCGACAGGGTGCAAAAGGGCGAGGATATCGCCAAAGTCGAGGGTCCCGTTTACGTTCTTCTTACCTGTGAAAGAATAATATTAAATCTTATGCAGCTTATGAGCGGCATTGCAACAGCCGCAAGAAATATGGTGGATGCACTTGACGATCCGACCATAAGAATTGTCGATACAAGAAAAACACACCCCGGTCTTCGTATTTTTGAAAAATATGCCGTTACCTGCGGCGGTGCATTCAATCACCGCTTTGCGCTTTATGACGGCGTTATGCTCAAGGACAACCATATTGCCTTTGCGGGCGGCATAGAAAAGGCCGTGGCACTTGTACGCGGAAAGCTCGGACATATGGTAAAAATAGAGGTAGAGACCGAGACCGAGGAGCAGGTCAAGCAGGCAGTCAAGGCAGGCGCAGATGTTATTATGTTTGACAACCGCACACCAGAGGAGATAAAACATCTTGTAACGCTTGTGCCAAAGCACATTATAACGGAAGCATCGGGCGGTATAACCTTACAAAGCATAAACACATTCAAGGGCTGCGGCGTGAACTATATTTCGTCGGGCAGCATTACAAACGGTGCAAAACCGCTTGATATCAGTTTTAACAGTACGGAGGGAATAAAGCCATGACAAATACAGAAAAAATATTTGAGATAAAAAAACAGCTTGGCGAGGATCTTCTTATTCTTGCACACCACTATCAGCGCGACGAGATAGTTCAGTTTGCGGATGCAGTCGGCGATTCATTAAAGCTGGCACAGATCGCAGAGAAAAATAAGCGTGCTAAATATATAGTTTTCTGCGGCGTTCACTTTATGGCGGAAACTGCCGATATCCTTACCGAGGATTGGCAGAAAGTACTTCTCCCCGCGCTTGATGCGGGCTGTCCAATGGCGGATATGGCCGACAGAAAGCAGGCGGAGATATGCTGGGATATAATAACAAAGGAATTTGGCGAAAGCATAGTTCCCATTACCTATATCAATTCAAAAGCCGAGGTAAAGGCCTTTGTAGGTATTCACGACGGCACCACGGTAACATCGGGCAACGCCAAAAAGGTGCTTGAATGGGGCCTTGGCTTTAAGGACAAGGTGCTTTTCCTGCCCGACCAGAATCTGGGTATGAATACCGCCGTTGACCTTGGCATACCTGTTGAGCATATGGCTATGTACGACCCCAAAACACAAAAGCTTACCTATTCATGTCCCAAGGAGGACGTAAAAATGATACTTTGGGACGGCTATTGCTGTCTGCACCACTCCATTACCGCAGAGCTTGTGGAAAAGGCAAGAAAGGCCGTACCCGATGCAAAGGTCATCGTCCATCCCGAGTGCCGCCACGAGATAGTTAAAATGTCCGACGGCAAGGGCTCGACCGAATTTTTAATTAAAGAGGTAAAGGCAGCCGAAAGCGGTACAAAATGGATAATAGGCACCGAAAGCAACCTTGTGGAGCGAATTAAAAACGATAACCCCGACAAGTCTGTTTTCCTGCTTGACCCGCACAGTATTTGCACAAATATGAACAAAACAAGCACCGAAAACCTGCTTGATACACTTGAAGGCATTTTAAACGGCGATTTTTCAAAGCAGATAGTTGTTGACCGTGAGACCGCCGAAAATTCAATAAAATCACTTAATACAATGCTTTCGTTAAGCTAAAAGGAGAATAAAAATGAAACTTGGTTTTATAGGCGCAGGCAATATGGCAAGCGCAATATTTAAAGGACTTATAGTATCGGGCGCAGCAAGACCCGAGGATATTTTAATTATAAGAAACGACAAAAAATTACAGGAGCAGCAGGCAGAAGAACTTGGCGTTATAAGCTGTGACAGCTATGATGCACTTATCGAACAAAGCGATATACTTTTTCTGGGCGTAAAGCCTGCGGCCTTTCCAACGCTTATTGAAAAAATAAAGGGCTCTGTTGAAAAATGCAAGCCCCTTGTTGTCAGTATGGCGGCAGGTATGTCAATTGCATCTATTCAGGAAATGCTTGGCTTTAAGCCATCTATAATAAGAATAATGCCAAACATAAATGCCTCTGTTTTAAAATCCGCAACGGCCTACTGCGGCAATTCAAACGCATCAAGCGAGCAGCTTAAAACCGTTGAAAAGCTTTTGTCCGCAATAGGTTCTGCCTACCCCGTACCCGAGGATAAATTTGCGGTGTTTACGGCAATAGCAGGCTGTTCTCCCGCCTATGTATATATGTTTATAGATGCACTTGCAAGGGGTGCACAAAAGCTTGGTATGAACAAGCAGCAGGCACTTGATATAGCATCACAGGCAGTTGTGGGCAGCGCCGAGATGTTCAGACAAAGCGGCGCACATCCCGCAGAGCTTACCGACAGGGTCTGCTCACCCGGCGGCACCACTATAGAAGGCGTTTGCACGCTTGACGAATATAAGTTTACCGCAGGCATTGTAAAGGCAGTTGAAAACAGTGTGATCAAAGATGCAATGCTCGGTAAAAAATAATGAAAAGCAATAAAGAAACAATTATATCGTTTTTAGCCGCTGTTTTAATAATAACGGCGGCTGTTGCTGCTATGGGGATATATCCCTTCGGCAGTCTCGGTATCGCCTGCGCCGATATGAAAATGCAGTATCTCGGTCTGGTCCGTGAGATATATGACGGCATAAAAAGCCATTCAAGCCCTTTTATAAGCTATAAGGGCGGGCTTGGGATAAATTTGTTTGCGGCAAGTGCAGGTTATATAACAGATCCTCTTAATCTGCTTTTTTTACTTTTTGATCCGTCGGCTTATCAGGAAGTATGGCTGTTTATTATAATCATAAAATTCGGCCTTATCGCCGCATCGGTATCCTATTGTTTAAAGAAAAGCAATTATACACAGCTTTCCGGAGCATTGAATATCGCTCTTTCCGTATTATACGCGCTTAACGGCTTAAATACAAAGCTTATGATCAACCCGTTTTGGCTTAATTTTTCCGTTTTGCTGCCGCTTACGGTGCTTGGCATTGAAAAAATACTATTAAAAAATAAGCCCGGTCTATTGCTTGCGGTATATTCGTTTACGCTGCTTATAAATTTAAATTTTAACGCATATATATCCGGCATTTTTGCGGCTATTTGCTTTGTATACTACTGCATTGTTTTTAAAGCATACGAAAACAAAAAAAATATCTGCAAAAGCTTTTTTATGTGTGCGGGTGTTGTTGCTTTGTCTATCGGTTTAAGCGCAATAGCCTTTTTCCCTACCATAACAAATATACTTTCCGGTTACAGCGATACCTTTGTTTCCGATATTACATCAAGTATTATAAAATGGCAGCCCGTAGATATAATTCAATGCTTTATGCTGCTTCAAAACTCTTCCACCGCAAACGAAACGCTTCACGGTTGTGTCGGCATAGCGCCGCTTATACTTACGTTTTTGCTGTTTGTATCGGATATACCAAGGCGCGAAAAGATCGCAGCGGGTATATTTGTCGGTTTTATGATATTTAGTATTATGCTGTGCCCGCTTTATATTATGTGGCATGCATTTCGTGAACCGACGGGTTTCTACGGCCGCTTTCTTTATACCGTATCCTACCTTTTTATCATGCTGTCCGCACGCTGCTGCAAGCATATTGATAAAATAGGCTTAAAGAAACTTATTTATATTGTTACTATATTAATGTTTACTGCGGTCTGCGGTATATTTAAAAATATATCGCCCCTGCTTATGCTAAACATTTTTATTGACCTTATACTTATTGTTACATATGCATTTTTGATATACGCAGGTAAAAAAAGGCCCGGACTTATTGCCGTATCACTTCCCGCTGTGTTTATTGCGGAAGCTGTTTTTATGTGCTGCGGCAGTCTGTTTTTTATAAAAGCCAATGACGGCATCGGGCCGCGCAATGAATATACGGACTATATAAAAAAGACTTCTGCATTAAGAGCCCATATAAATGATGATGATTTTTACAGAATGACGGATATCTCAACGGTCAATCCTTCGGCGGAAATGCTCGGCGGCTATAACGGCATTGATGTGTTTTCAAACCAGACAAATCAAAAAAGCCTTGAGGTGCTTTCGCTTTTGGGCATTTGGTCGCCTTATGATTACCGAAGCGTAAATAAATATTTTAACAGCATAGTTTCGGAGAGTCTTTTTAATGTAAAATATATTCTTGTTACCGACAAAAGTAAAAAAATAACGGATGAAAACGGCAAGTTTTGTTATGTCGGCAGCGAGGGCGTAAGCTCGTTCAGGATATCATCCGATAATTACAAGCTTATTTATTCCGACGAAAACGGGGAAATTTATCAAAACAAAACCGCGTTCCCGCTGATGTTTGCCGTACAGGATGACATTTCCGATACGGACGGTTTTTTATTACCGCATTACGCCTTGAACTACTCTGCATGCGAAAATCTCGATCACTTTACAACAAGGCTTTTGGGCGGAGAGAAATCATTATTTGAATATTTAACGCCATTACAGCAGGAGCCGCAAAATGCTGCAGTCACAAAAAAAGACGAGTATTTTTCAACGCTTTCTCCAAAGGCAGCCGCACAGGAGTATCCCTGTGTAAATTACAGTCTTGACATAAAAAAAGACGGAGAATACTTTATTGACCAATACTTTATCTATCCCGAGGATGCGGGCTTTGCCTTTTCCGTACAAGCCTTGCCGGTTGACTGCATTTTTATGGAGGATCAGAATTTTCTTTCGGAGGATGCGGGGCCTTTTAAAAAGGGTGATACGCTTAATTTTACCATATACGCATCAGGGGATATGACCTATGTGCCGCCGCGTATGGCACGCCTTGATGAGGATGCATTTAACGCACTATTCACAGCGGCACAAAATAACGCACTAAAAAATATACGCGAAAATAAAAACGGTGATATTACCGCAAGCTCCGATTTTGAAAATGAAAGGCTTATTTTCTCCTCCCTTTCCTTCGATAAAGGCTTTCACGTTTATATCGACGGCAGGGAAACAAAAACGGTAAAAATAGCCAATGCATTTTTAGGATATTATGTCCCCGCAGGAAGCCACGATATTACAATAAAGTATATAAGCCCCGGCTTTAAGGCGGGTGTTGCCGTTACTGCGGCATCTGCGGTTTTGACCCTGGCTTTGCTGTTATTTAAAAGAAGATCTGCAAAATTATTTTTACGGACAAAAAACATATGATCAATCTATAAACGGAGAGTAAAATGATAAAAAATATTTTAAATGACCATATTCTGCTGACCGACGGTGCAATGGGGACATACTATCATAAAGTATGCAATGATCCCCTGCCCTTTTGTGAGCTGGAAATGCTGCGCGATCACAGTATAATAGAAAAAATACATAAGGAGTATATCCAAAACGGTGCAGCGCTTATACGCACAAATACCTTTAACGCAAATACAACCACACTTGAATGTGATTTTGAAACTGTCGAAAAGATCCTTATTTCGGCATATAATACCGCAAAAAAGGCTGTCGGCGGCAGCAACACTTTAATTGCATGCAGCATCGGTCCAAACGCATATGACAAAGAAGAATATATAAAAACAGCCGATGTACTGCTTTCGCAGGGGGCCGAAATATTCTGGTTTGAAACATTTGACACCCTTGAAAATATTTTGCCCGCCATATCACATATTAAAGCTAAAAATCGCAATGCACTTATTTTTACAGGCTTCGCACTTAATCCCTCCGGTATGACATCGGCCTTTATAAGTGCCGCAAGGCTTTGCAAAATATGCAGCGAAAATGAAAATATAGACGGCTTTGGCTTTAACTGCGGCATAGGCCCCAAGCACCTTGAAAACATACTGTCACGCCTTGACCTTGGCAAAAAGCCTGTTTTTGCGCTGCCTAACGCAGGCTATCCCGAAATCATCAACGGCAAAACGGAATATGTTATGAATCCCGTTTATTTTGCCGACATCGTATCGGGCTATACAGCTGCGGGCGTAAAAATAATAGGCGGCTGCTGCGGTACAACGCCCGAGCATATAAAACTTTTAAAAAAATCTATTGACTCAAACACTGTTTTTGATGTAAAATTAAAATGTTCTGAAGAAACGGCCGAAAAGCCTTATATTGAAAATGATTTTCACCAAAAATTAAAAGGCAGCGATTTTTTATATGCCGTTGAGCTTGATCCGCCGTTCAAAACCGATGTGAGCCGTGTTATCAACGGCGCAAGGGCATTAAAAGAGGCTTGTGTGGATATAGTTACCATAGCCGATTCGCCTATGGGCAGGCCGCGTGTCGGAAGTATAACAGTTTCCGCAAAGGTAAAAAGAGAGACCGGCATGGATGTGCTCCCCCACCTTTGCTGCCGCGACAGAAACGCAATATCTCTGCGTTCCGCACTTTTAAGCGCCTATGTGGAAAACATCAGAAATGTGCTTGTAGTTACGGGCGACCCCGTGCCGGGCGAACAGCGCAACCGCATAAAAAGCGTATTTAATATGCAGTCCTACAGTCTTATGGGTATGATAGGCGAAATGAACAACGAGCTTTTCAGCGACGACCCTATGCTCTGCGGCGGCGCAGTTAACTTTAATGTAGTAAATAAGCAGGCCGAATACCAAAGGCTTTTAAAAAAGCACGAACAGGGCGCAAAGTTCTTTTTAACTCAGCCTATTTTTACCGATGATACAATTGATTTTATAGCTGCGCTCCCAAGGCCGCGTGACTTTAAAATATTAGGCGGTATCATGCCGCTTGTAAATTATAAAAACGCACAGTTTATAAATAACGAAATGGCGGGTATCAATATACCCGAGCATTATATTTCACGTTTCTCCCCCGATATGCCGCGCGAAGAGGCGCAGGATATCGGAAAGGAGATAGCACTTGAAACAGCGCGCAAATTAAAGCCGTATGTTGACGGTTTTTATTTTATAGCTCCCTTTAACCGCTATGAGCTTATAATCGAAATCATAAAAACTATCAGGGAGGAATTTTGATGAAGCGTCCGTTTTTTATGTTCTGCTGCGGTGTCGTTATCTCGCTGATCACATTGCTTTTTACAGCGACCTGTTCTTATGCGGCAACCGTAAAGCTTGAAAGTGCATATACGGAAAATGATATTCTTTATATAAACGGCAGCATTGACAGCATCGGCGCAGCATCACAGCTTACGCTTACCGTTACTCCGCTTGTCGGCGGGGCGTATGACCTTGACAATATTGTTTATATAGGACAACAGGAGATCTCGGAAACACTTTTTTCTTTAGAATTTCCTCTTTCGCTTAACGACGGATATTATGTTGCACGAATAGGCGGCAGCGATATTTCAAAGCCGCGTTTTATTATAATTAATCATAGGGGCAGCGCCTATGAATTGGTTGGTGACGGCGAGCAAAACGCCGTGTTTGGCGATGTGGACCAAAACGGAATTATCGAAGCCTCCGATGCTTTGCTTGCATTGCAGTATGTGCTGACCCCCGATAAGATCAAGCTTTCCGCTTTGCAGCTTTATGCCGCAAATGTCGAAAATGACAATAAGATAACAGCCTCTTCGGCTGCCTGGATACTTTCCAAAACACTTAACGAAACAATTAAATTCCCTGCGGAATACTAAACTATACTAAATGAGGTGATATAATTGCAGCCTAATTATCTGAATAAGCGTATAGGCATTATCGGCGGCGGTCAGCTGGGACAGATGATGGCACTTGAAGCAAAGAAAATGGGGCTCTATCTTATAATACTTGACCCTACACCCGATTGTCCCGCTCATTCAATAGTTGACGAGCATATAGTTGCGGGCTTTGACGACAAAGCTGCGATAAGGCAGCTGGCGGATTCCTGTGACTTGATGACTTATGAATTTGAGCATATTAATACGGAAATACTTTTACAGCTTGAAAACGAGGGCTATAAAATATATCCCACGGCCAAAAGTCTTAAAATAATACAAAATAAGCTTACGCAAAAGCAGACGCTTGCAGAAAATTCTCTTCCCGTACCCGATTTTATGGGTATAAGCAGTAAAGAGGATATGCTAAAGGCAGGCGAGAAATACGGCTATCCCTATATGCTTAAGACCTGCACGGGCGGTTATGACGGCAAGGGCAATGCCGTTATACACTCACCCGGGGAAATAGATGAAAAATATAAGGAGCTTGGCAGCGGTACTTTGCCGCTTATGGCAGAATATATGATAGATTTTAAAATGGAGACATCCATTCTTGCCTGCCGCGGCCTTAACGGCCAGGTAGTTATCTATCCCGTAGGCAACAATATCCACAAGGACAGTATTCTTCACGAGACCCTTGTTCCTGCCGATATACCGCAAAGCGCCGTTGAAAAAGCAACAAGCTGCGCCCGCGATGTAATGGAGATATTTAAGGGCATAGGTATGTTTTGCGTAGAGCTTTTCATTACAAAGGATAATGATGTGCTTATAAACGAGATAGCACCACGCCCCCACAACTCGGGACACTACACTATAGAGGGCTGTGTTACAAGTCAGTTTGAGAACCATATACGCGCTATCGTGGGTCTGCCGCTTGGCGATACATCGCTTATACGCCCCACAGTAATGGTCAATGTACTTGGCGAGGAGGGCTCAAACGGCAAAGCAAAGGTTTACGGCCTTTACGAGGCACTTTCCGTACAAGGCGCCTTTGTACACATCTACGGCAAATCCACCGTAAAATCAAAGCGTAAAATGGGACATATAACCGTCAGCGCGGATACGCTTGAAACAGCACTTTCGCGCGCCGAAGAGGCTTATAATAAACTTTCTGTCAAGGAGGATGATGAAATTGATTAAGGTTGGTATAATTATGGGCAGCGACTCCGATCTGCCCGTTATGCAGGATGCTGCAAAGGTAATGGAGCAATTTGGTGTCGAATATGAAATAAGTGTTGTATCGGCACACCGCACACCCAAAGCAATGTACGACTACGCCGAGACCGCAGCAAGCCGCGGCTTAAAGGTAATAATCGCAGGTGCGGGCGGCGCGGCGCATCTTCCCGGTATGACCGCCGCAATAACTACACTTCCCGTTATTGGCGTGCCTATCAAGACCCGCGCATTAAGCGGCGTTGATTCGCTTTATTCCATTGTACAGATGCCGGGCGGCATACCTGTTGCAACGGTTGCCATAAACGGCGGCAAAAATGCCGGTCTGCTTGCGGTACAAATGCTTGCCGCATATGACGAAGAGCTTGCAAAAAAAATAAGTGAATTCAGAGCTTCAATGAAAAAAGAAGTTGAGGAAAAAGCCGAAAAGCTTCAAAAAGTTGGTTATGCCGAATATTTAGCCGATAAGGAGTAATCAAATATGGTGTATATCGACAAAGATGACCTTTTAGTTATTATAGGACAAAACATAAAATTTGAACGCATAAAACACGGCATATCTATTGAGGAATTTTCCGATTATTTAAACATTTCATCGCAAATGGTATCAAATATGGAGCGCGGTTTACGCGGCACCACAATAGATACGCTTATAAAAATAGCGGACATTTTTAATGTAACTTTAGATTATCTTATGGGATTTGACGATTCTACATTAAATTTTCATTCTCCCAAATATGAAAACGATAAATTTGCCGAATTGATGCTGCTTTGCTCAACACTTTCGGACGAAGAAAAAGACAATGTTATAAAATATATAAAGGAGCTTATAGAAGATTCCGATAGGATCATATTCCCCGATGAAGAAAATACCAAATCAAATCAAAATGACCCCGACAATTAGATCGGGGTCGTTTTTTATATTATAATTCGGGTCTGTTTTGAAGTGCGTTATAATCATCAAGTGTGAGCATATCGTCACAGGCTGCGCCTGCGGGGATCATCGGGAATACCTTTTCATCCCTGCCTATCTCACAGATGATAAGTGCGGGCTTGCCTGCCGCCATAGCACCCTTTATTGCAGCATCTACCTCTTCTTTTTTAGTCACGTTAAATACAGCGCACTTGTACGCCTCGCCAAGCTTAACAAAATCTGTTGCCTTGTCAAGGTTTGTCTGCGAATAGCGTGCATCATAGAAAAGATCCTGCCACTGTCTTACCATACCCAAAACGTGGTTGTTTATAACTACCTCAATAATGGGTACATCATTTGCAACAGCTGTTGCAAGCTCTATATGATTCATATAGAAGCAGCCGTCGCCCGCGATATTAAATACCGTCTTTTCGGGCTGACCTACCTTTGCGCCGATAGCCGCGCCAAGTCCGTAGCCCATTGTACCGAGACCGCCCGATGTAAGGAAGTGTCTGGGGTACTTCTGCTCTATAAACTGGCAAGCCCACATCTGATGCTGGCCTACCTCGGTAACGATGATCTCCTCGCCATGGCAAATCTCGTTGATACGCTCCATAACGTACTGGGGCTTTAATGTACCGTCGTCGTCATATTTAAGCGGGAAGCTCTCCTTATAGCGGTTTACGGTGTGCATCCAGTCCTTATGCTCCATAGCGTCCATTTTTGACATAAGGCGCTTAACTATCTCGTCAACATCGCCTATTACCGACTGTACCGCAAGGATATTTTTATTTATCTCCGCAGGGTCGATATCAATATGAAGCACCTTTGCGCGGGGTGCAAACTTTGCAAAGTTTGTTGCAACACGGTCGCTGAAACGCGCACCCATAGCAATAAACAGGTCACACTCGTTAGCCAAAAGGTTAGATGTCTTTGTACCGTGCATACCTATCATACCCGTATAATGCGGAAGTGTGGAGGGCACGGTGCCAAGACCCATAGCAGATACAGAAACGGGAATATCAAATTTTTTAACAAACTCCGTTACGCTTTTGCTTGCCTCGGCATTTATACAGCCGCCGCCGCAGTAAAGGAAGGGGCGTTTTGCCTCCTTGATAAGCTTTACCGCATTTTCGATATCCTCGTCAAGTATGGTACTTACACGCTTTTCTACGGGATAAGGCTCTTTTTTCTCATACTCATAGGTATCTGCGGTCACATTTTTTGTTATATCCACAAGTACGGGACCGGGACGGCCCTTTCTTGCTATCCAGAACGCACGGCGGATGGTTTCCGCAAGGTCCTTTATATCCTTAACGATAAAATTGTGTTTTGTTATGGGCATAGTTACGCCCGTAATGTCAATTTCCTGAAAACTGTCCTTGCCAAGCATGCTTACGCCTACGTTACCGGTAATGGCAACTATAGGTATACTGTCCATATATGCCGTTGCGATACCCGTTACCAGGTTACACGCACCGGGGCCGCTTGTTGCAAGGCAAACGCCTACCTTGCCGGTTGCGCGCGCATAGCCGTCGGCAGCGTGAGCCGCGCCCTGCTCGTGCGAGGTAAGGTAATGTTTGATCTCGTGCTGATGCTTATAGAGTGCGTCGTAAATATTAAGTACGGCGCCGCCGGGATAGCCGAATATAGTGTCTACGCCCTGCTCCTTTAAACATTCAACCAAAATTTCGGAACCGTTTAAAACCATTCTTATGCTCCTTTCTTGTTATTTTTATATTTTTAGCTTAAAATAGCACCCTTATCCGCAGAGCTTACAAGCTTTGCGTATCTTGACAGGTAGCCTGTCTTTATCTTGGGCTCGGGGATAACGTGGTTTGCACGTCTTTGTGCAAGCTCCTCGTCGGATACCTGCATATTTATCGTACCGGCATTGATATCGATATCAATTATATCGCCCTCTTGTATAAGACCGATATTGCCGCCCGATGCAGCCTCGGGAGAAACGTGACCGATGCTTGCGCCCCTTGATGCGCCGCTGAAACGGCCGTCGGTGATAAGCGCAACCTCCTTGTCAAGCTTCATACCCGCAAGCGCGGAGGTAGGTGAAAGCATTTCACGCATACCCGGGCCGCCCTTGGGACCCTCGTAACGGATAACAACTATATCGCTGCTTACTATCTTACCGCCGAAGATAGCCGAAATAGCATCCTCTTCGCTGTCAAATACTCTTGCGGGGCCGCTGTGCTTAAGCATTTCGGGTGCTACCGCACTTCTTTTTACAACACAGCCGTCGGGAGCAACATTACCTCTTAAAACAGCAATACCGCCCGTTGTGGAATACGGATTTTCTACAGTTCTTACAAGTGTACCGTCCGCACCCTTGCTTGCAGCGATATTTTCACCAACGGTCTTTAAGGTTACCGTAGGATTGTCAAGCGCAAGTAAGCCAAGCTTGCTTATTTCCTTCATAACAGCGGGGATGCCGCCAACCTCGTTAAGCTCCTCGATATAATTTGAGCCAGCGGGTGCAAGGTGGCAAAGGTTAGGTGTCTTTGCGCTTATCTCGTTTGCAAGGTCAAGATTTAAGTCCACGCCTGCTTCGTGAGCAATAGCGGGAAGATGAAGCATACTGTTTGTGGAGCAGCCAAGCGCCATATCCATTGTAAGGGCATTTCTGAATGCCTTTTCGTTCATAATATCGCGGGGCTTTACATCCTTTTCGATAAGCTTCATTATCTGCATACCTGCGTGCTTTGCAAGTGAAATTCTGTCGCCGTATACAGCAGGGATAGTACCGTTGCCCGGAAGAGCCATACCGATGACCTCGCTTAAGCAGTTCATACTGTTAGCGGTATACATACCCGAGCAAGAGCCGCAGCTGGGACATGATTTATTTTCGTATTCCTTTAACTCGGCATCGTTTATAATACCTGCCTCGTAAGCGCCTACCGCCTCAAAGGTTTTTGAAAGCGAAAGCTTTTCGCCGCATTTATGGCCTGCAAGCATAGGACCGCCGCTGCATACGATAGCGGGGATATTAACTCTTGCCGCTGCCATAAGCATACCGGGAACTATCTTGTCACAGTTGGGGATAAGCACAACGCCGTCAAAAGCGTGAGCCTTTAACTGACATTCCACAGAATCCGCAATAAGCTCTCTTGTGGGGAGTGAATAATGCATACCAATATGACCCATTGCAATACCGTCGCATACGCCGATAGCGGGTACTTCGATAGGTGTGCCGCCTGCGGCCAGGATACCTGCCTTAACGGCCTTTGCAATATTATCAAGATGTATATGACCGGGGATAATTTCGTTCTGTGCGTTTACAACGGCTACCAGCGGTCTTGAAAGCTCCTCGTCCGTATAGCCCATAGCCTTGAAAAGCGAACGGTGAGGTGTCTTTTCGGGGCCTTTTTTAACTCTGTCACTTATCATAACCTGTTTCCTCCTTATAAAAAATCCGACGCCTTGCGGCGCATTTTTTATTCCTTGACCAAGCATTCCTATTTAGATTTTTCATATTCTATAGGAATGCTTATAAAATTCGGGAGTGGAATTTTCCACCCCCAATAAATTATTTTCAGATCTCTGCTAAAATAGCGTCTGCCATTTCCACACAGCCAAGCTTCTTCATACCCTCGCTCATGATATCTCCTGTTCTGTAGCCTGCGTTAAGCACCTTTGCCACAGCATCCTCGATAACCTTTGACTCGTCCTGCAAGCCAAAGCTGTATTTAAGCATCATAGCGCCCGAAAGAATGGTTGCTATGGGGTTAGCAATGTTCTTGCCCGCAATATCGGGTGCAGAGCCGTGAACAGGCTCGTACATACCAAGGCTGCCCTCGCCCAATGATGCGGAAGGAAGCATACCGATAGAACCCGTAAGCTGTGAAGCCTCGTCGGAAAGGATATCGCCGAAGATATTGCCCGTAACGATAACGTCGAATGTTGAAGGACGCATAATAAGCTGCATAGAAGCATTGTCAACATAAAGATGATCAAGCTCTACATCGGGGTAATCCTTTGCAACCTCCAAAACGGTGCTTCTCCAAAGTCTTGAAGACTCAAGCACGTTCTGCTTGTCCACGTTTGTAAGGTGTTTCTTTCTCTTTCTTGCAATTTCAAAAGCAGTTCTTGTGATACGCTCAACTTCCTTTACGGAGTACTGCTCAACATCATAAGCAGCCTCGCCCATATCGGTCTGCTTTCTGCCCTTTTCGCCGAAATACATACCGCCGGTAAGCTCGCGTACTACCATAATATCAACGCCGTCCTGTACAAACTCGGGCTTTAAGGGGCAAGCATCCTTTAATGCCTCGTGAAGTGTTGCGGGACGAAGATTTGCATATAAGCCAAGTGCGCCTCTTAAGCCAAGGAGCGCTCTCTCGGGACGCTTGTCGCCGGGAAGAGTATCCCACTTCCAGCCGCCTACTGCGCCAAGAAGCACGGAATCACTTGCTTTACATACGTCAATGGTATGCTGGGGTAAGGGCTCGCCAAACTCGTCGATAGCGCAGCCGCCGCCCTTTACATACTCGTACTTGAAGCTGTGGCCGAATTTCTGACCGACCTTGTCCAATACTCTTATATTTTGCTCCATTACTTCGGGGCCTATACCGTCACCCGCTACAACAGCAATGTTAAAGTTACTCATTTAAATTACCTCTTTTCAGTTAATAAATTATACAGTTACCGTTTATACCCCTCAGTCAAGCTGCGCTTGCCAGCTCCCCTTGCAGGAGGAGCTTCGCGGCTCGGCACTTTTTATAACCAACCTATTTACCGCGATACAACAACATCTTTAAACCACTTTAATGTTAAAATAACGTTGCATTAGTACCTCCTCCTGCAAGGGGAGGTGGCGGCGCAGCCGACGGAGGGGTGTCTTTTACATTATATTGACTAATTATTAATATGAATGACCCATGCCGTATTTTTTCAATATTTTATCACATTCGTCAGAATACTCATCGGTAAGGTCATACAAATCACCGTTAATAAGAAAACCACCGCAACCGTCCTGCGCCCTGCAAGCATATATGCTCCTGCCCGTCTTGCTGTCCGTAAACTGTACGGAAAATCTTTCGCCAAAGCCGCATTTAAAACCCACTCCCCTGCCGTCCATAATAAACTCGGCATTTTTAAAGGCATCTATAAGTTTTTTGGCATCATCGGCACTTACCTGTTCCGTCTGCGGTTTTACATTTACATAAACCGTGTCCGCACCGTTTACCACAGAATACACTTTTATCATTGCAATAGGCTTATAGAGAAAGATAGCATAAACAAGATATATCACAAATACAATAAAGAGCAGAAAAATTATTTTAAGAATAAATTTGAAACTTTTGTAATTTTTTTCGTCCTCTTTATTTATATACGCTGACATTGTGATGTTCTCCTTTCAGCGCAGATAGCTAAGGTTTATGGAATTATTTTTTCAAACCAAGTTTAACCTTTGTCTGCTCGATAAGACCGCCTGCTGCCATCATTTCCTTCATAAATTCGGGGAAAGGCTGTGCCTGATAGGTTTTATTTTTTGTAAGATTTGTGATAACACCCGTATCAAAATTTACCTCTACCTTATCGCTCATATCAATATCGTTTGCGGCTTCCTCACATTCAAGGATAGGAAGACCGATATTGATGCAGTTGCGGTAGAATATTCTTGCAAAGCTTTTAGCTATAACGCAGGAAATACCGCTTGCCTTTATAGCGATAGGTGCGTGCTCTCTTGAAGAACCGCAGCCAAAGTTTCTCTCCGCAACGATGATGTCGCCATCCTTAACATTTGCCGCAAAAGGCACCGTAGAGTGGATAGCATCCTCCATACAATGTGATGCAAGCTCCTTGGGGTCGGAGGAGTTAAGATATCTTGCGGGGATAATAACGTCTGTATCTATATTGTCACCATATTTAAAAACTGTTCCACATGCTTTCATAATTTACATTCTCCTTTCATCAAACCTCTGCGGGATCTGTTATCTTGCCGTAAATAGCCGATGCAGCTGCAACAGCGGGGCTTGCAAGATAAACTTCGCTCTCGGGATGACCCATACGGCCGATAAAGTTTCTGTTAGTTGTTGAAAGCGCTCTTTCGCCCTTTGCAAGTATACCCATGTGACCGCCTAAGCAGGGACCGCAGGTAGGTGTGGAGAATGCACAGCCTGCCTCTACAAAGATAGTTGCAAGGCCTTCCTCAACACACTGTAACCATATCTTCTGTGTACCCGGCAAAATGATGCAGCGGATATTCTTGTCGATCTTCTTGCCCTTTAAGATAGAAGCGGCGATACGCATATCGGAGATACGGCCGTTTGTACAAGAACCGATAACTACCTGATCTATTTCAAGACCCTTTGCCTCGTCGATAGTCTTTGTGTTTTCGGGAAGATGCGGATATGCTACGGTAGGACGAAGTGTAGAAAGGTCGATCTCGTAAACCGCGTCATACTCTGCATCCTCGTCAGCCTCGTAAACAACGGGAGTCTTCTGCGAATGCTCCTTAACATATTCAAGTGTCTTTTCGTCAACGGGGAAGATACCGTTCTTGCCGCCTGCCTCGATAGCCATATTTGCAATGGTAAAGCGGTCGTCCATTGAAAGGTACTGAAGACCGTCACCCACAAATTCCATAGACTTGTAAAGTGCGCCGTCAACGCCTATCATACCGATGATATGTAAAATGATATCCTTACCGCTTACCCACTGTGCGGGCTTATTCTTTAAAACAAATTTTAAAGCAGCGGGAACCTTGAACCAAGCAACGCCGCGTGCCATACCAACAGCCATATCGGTAGAGCCCACACCTGTTGAGAATGCGCCGAGTGCGCCGTAGGTACAGGTATGAGAGTCGGCACCTATAACAACATCACCCGAAACAACAAGGCCGCTCTCGGGAAGAAGGCAATGCTCGATACCCATCTGGCCTACCTCAAAGTAGTTTGTTATATCCTTGCCGTGTGCGAACTCACGAACCATTTTGCAGTGCTCTGCGGACTTGATATCCTTGTTGGGTGTAAAGTGGTCGGGAACGATAGCCACCTTATCCTTGTCAAATACCTTGTCTACGCCTATTTTCTTAAATTCCTTGATAGCGACGGGTGTTGTTACATCGTTACCAAGCACAAGGTCAAGCTTTGCTTCGATAAGCTGACCTGCCTTAACGGACTCAAGACCTGCGTGAGCCGCTAAAATTTTCTGAGTCATTGTCATACCCATAATCTCATTTCTCCTTTTAAAAAATATTTATCATAAAAATGTTCTGAATTTCTGTTCTATATCCTTTATAAGCTTGTATTCAAGCGAGTCCACAAGCGCTATCCAGCTGGCCTCTATAATATCGACCGAAACGCCGACCGTTGTCCAGTTGTCCGTTCCGTCCGAGGACTCTATAAGTACCCTTACCTTGGATGCCGTTGCGGAATTTCCGTCAAGCACACGCACTTTGTAATCGACAAGGTGTACATCCGAAAGGTTTGGATAGAATACCTCAAGCGCCTTTCTAAGTGCCTTATCCAGCGCATTTACAGGGCCGTCACCCTCTGCGGCGGTAATTTCCGATCTGCCGTCCACCTTGATTTTAATGACCGCAGATGCCGTTCTTCCGTCCGCATAAGGCGGATGCTCGCCTATAATTTTAAAGTTTTCAAGCTCAAAAAACGGCTTGTACTTGCCGAGGGTCTTTCTAATAAGCAGCTCAAATGCGCCCTCTGCGCCCTCAAACTGATAGCCCTCATATTCAAGCTCTTTTAATTTTTCGATAACCTTGCCCGTTTCGGGAGAGTTTTTCTCAACGCCCGGGATAATCTTCTGCACGGTCGAAAGAATAGTCGTTCTTCCCGCCACCTCACTTGTAAGGAAGTGACGCTCGTTGCCGACCACCGAGGGGTCTATATGCTCAAAGCTGCGGCTGTTTTTACAGACGCCGTCAATATGCATACCGCCCTTGTGCGCAAAAGCACATTTGCCGACATATGGCTCTCTTATAGAAAGCTGAAGATTTGCTATTTCGCTGACCTTTCTTGCGGTGTGAGTAAGCTTTGATATATTCTCCTGTGGTATACAAACATAGTCAAGCTTACACTGCAAATTCGGTATGACCGTCGAAAGATTTGTATTGCCGCAGCGCTCGCCAAAGCCTGTCATAACGCCCTGAACGTGCTCCGCGCCCGCCTGTACTGCCATAACGGAGTTAGCCACCGCCATACCGCAGTCGTTATGGCAATGCACACCTACCGTTATTTCAAATTTATCCTTTACAAGCTTTGTTATATCGTATATTTCCTGCGGGAATGTGCCGCCGTTTGTATCGCAAAGGCAAAGACAGTCCGCGCCAGCCTGATAAGCCGAATCCAACGTCTTTAACGCATATTCGGGGTTTTCCTTGTAGCCGTCAAAAAAATGCTCGGCATCAAAAACAACATACTTGCCGTTGTCCTTTAAAAAGGCAATGGTATCGTATATCATTTCAAGATTTTCTTTAAGCGTTGCATTTATTATATCGGTAACGTGAAAATCCCACGATTTGCCGAATATTGCCACAGCCTCTGTGCCCGCACCCAAAAGCGCACGGAGATTGCCGTCCTCGGACGGTAAAATATCTCTTCTGCGCGTGCTGCCAAAGGCCGCTATTTTTGAATTTTTAAGCTTTACGGACTTCATCCTCTCAAAAAACTCAAGGTCTTTGGGGTTTGACCCGGGATTGCCCGCCTCTATATATTCAACGCCCAGTTCGTCAAGCGCCTTTACTATCTTTATTTTGTCCTCAACACTAAAGGAAACACCTTCGGCTTGTGCGCCGTCCCTTAGTGTTGAGTCAAAAATAGTTATCTTTTTTGACATTTCTGAATACTCCCCGTTCTTTACAGGATAAAAATGCCGCCGTTGGTTTGCGCCGCAGGCGGCAGAAATTATATGTTTAAAAATTAATTATTTATAAGAATCAGCTAATGATGCCAAAATTTTAATTATTTGAAATTTCCTAACGCTACGGAGTTTTTTTGAATAAATTCAAAAAATTCTCCTCAACGCTAAAATTTCACTTTCTGCGAAAGCCATAATTAAAATTTTGCCTTTGAATTTAATTCTTATAAATTAGTTATTTATCAGCTTGTCTTCGCCGTTCCAGCTGTAAAGTTTACGGATCTCTTCGCCGACCTTCTCGGACATATGCTCGGAAGCAAGCTTTCTCATTGCCTTAAAGTGTACCTGGCCGCCTGCAGGTGACATATCAAGAAGGAACTCTTTTGCAAAAGTACCGTCCTGGATATCGGAAAGGATCTTCTTCATAGCCTTCTTTGTGTCCTCTGTGATGATCTTGGGGCCTGTTACATAGTCGCCGTACTCAGCTGTGTTGGAGATAGAGTATCTCATACCTGCGAAACCGCTCTGGTAGATAAGGTCTACGATAAGCTTCATTTCGTGGATGCACTCAAAGTAAGCGTTTCTTTCGTCATAGCCTGCCTCAACAAGTGTCTCAAAGCCTGCCTGCATAAGTGCGCAAACACCGCCGCAAAGAACAGCCTGCTCGCCGAAGAGGTCTGTTTCTGTCTCTGTTCTGAAAGTAGTTTCAAGAACACCTGCTCTTGCGCCGCCGATAGCAAGTGCATAAGCAAGTGCAAGATCCTGTGCCTGACCTGTAGCATCCTGCTCTACGGCAACAAGACAGGGAACACCCTTGCCTGCCTGATATTCGCTTCTAACTGTGTGACCGGGGCCCTTGGGAGCGACCATAGTTACGTCAACATCCTTGGGAGGAACGATCTGATTGAAGTGGATATTGAAACCGTGAGCAAACATAAGCATATTGCCGGGTTCAAGGTTGGGCTCGATGTCCTTTTTGTATAAGCCTGCCTGTAACTCATCGTTGATAAGGATCATAATGATGTCAGCCTTCTTAGCAGCCTCTGCAGCGGTGTAAACCTTAAAGCCCTGCTCCTCTGCTCTCTTCCAGGACTTGCTGCCCTCGTAAAGACCGATGATAACGTCACAGCCCGATTCCTTTGCGTTAAGAGCGTGAGCGTGGCCCTGGCTGCCGTAACCGATAATTGCGATAGTCTTGCCCTTTAAGAGTGATAAGTTACAATCTTCCTGATAAAATATTTTTGCCATTTTTAAAAATGCCTCCTTAAAAAATTATTTTTCATTTCTTGTATTTTTTATGGGGTTGTTGCCCCTGCAAAGACCGGTCATACCGGTTCGCACTATCTCTTTAATACCGAAGTCCTCAATAAGCTCCTTGAAGGCCTCGATCTTTGTCTGCTCGCCCGTTATTTCAATGGTGAGCGTTTCTGTGCCGACATCCACAATATTTGCGCGGAATATATCGACTATATTTATAATGTCTGCTCTCTTTTCCGGCGGTGCGAATACCTTTATAAGCGCAAGCTCTCTGAATATGCCTCTTTCGTTGTCAAGTTCTATAACGCGGATAACATCTATCAGCTTGTCCACCTGCTTTATTATCTGCTCGATAACCAGATCGTCACAGAAAACCACAATGGTAATGCGTGATACCTTTTCATCCTGCGTTTCGCCGACACTAAGGCTTGAGATATTATAGCCTCGTCTTGTAAACAAGCCTGCTATACGGCTTAAAACACCCGCATTGTTGTCTACCAGAATTGATAAAACGTGTCTGTTCATGGCATTCCTTCCTTCTTTCTTTAAAACTAAACTTCTTTTTATTATACTATATATAATGTAAAAATTCAACAAAAATATGAAAAAATTTTGTAACAATACCGAAAAATTTTTGTCATACGAATTTTTGCATTAAAAAAGCCCCCTGCATAAAATGCAGGGGACGAAATATCGCGGTACCACCCCAAATTTATGTATACATCACTGCATACACCTTAAAAGGTTCTGTCAAACCTTTGGCCTGTATTGGGACCACCCATATTTCCCTACAGCGCGGTATCTGCCGTTTTCGGAAAATTGACTCCCGAGGGATAAGACATTTTGTTTTCCTGCCTGCTCACACCGGCCGCAGACTCTCTGAAATTGGGGCACAAAACGCTGTTGTCTCGTTCAACGTCTTCTAATATAAAACTGAACATTGTCATTGTAGCAAATATTTGCTTATTTGTCAAGCACTATTTTTTAATTTTTATCCTTGTTTTCATCGGAGTAATAATCCACATCCAAAAGGTAGCTCATATCCTCCTTGCTGACATTTCGCTCGGCAAAGCCCGTTTTTTTATTGAGCCGACGTCTGTAGGCGCCGTACATAAAGGCGGACAAAAGCGAAACAACGGACATAATAAGCAAAAACAGGCTGAAATATACGCCGTACATCCATTTTGCGGCCTCGCCATACTGCATTATCTGTGCCAAGCTATCCGGCAGGGGCTTGCCGTTATAACTAAGTCCAAGCTTTAAACAGCAGTATACAAATACTGTTGTACCGATAAGAAGCAAAGCGATACACAGTATTTTAAGGGTAAGCGTTATTTTTGTACCGCTTATATCCCTGCCGTAAACCCTCTTTTCACGCTGATAAAAATTAAGCTCCGACCTTAAGTGAAGTATTATCATCGCAATTACGGACAGCACAGAAAGCCAAATGCACAAAAACATACCCAAAATGCTGTAGCCCGTCTTTTTTACAAGCGGCACTACCTTTGGCGGCAGCTCCGAAATATCGTTTATTTCCGTTATAGGTCCCGTCCGGGCGGTATACGAATACGGCGCACCGGAAAGCTCAAAGGCAAGATACCTTAAATTTTTATATCCGCTTACACCGCAGCCTATTGCCGCAAGTACCATTATAAGAAAAAACAGTTTTAGATGTCTCATCCCTCTATGCCTCCTTTTGCCTCGGGCAGTTTATCTGCCTTTTCAATTGCCTGCTTTACCTGCTGCTTTGTTACCAGCATATTCATATCGCTGCCCTCTTTTTGTGCCAAAAAGAAGGTATCGTCGTAGTTATAAAATACCGTTGTATCCGTCTTGCCGTCAAGCATCTTATAGGTTATCACGGCCTGTGGCTCACCCTGCGGAGCGCTTTCATCCAGCGCATCAAAGGTAAGGCCCGTCAAAAGCTCGTAATAATCGGCAAAGGCATCGCTGTCAACATTTTTCCCGCCGATATATTCCTTTCGCTTATCCTTTTTAACGCCGTTTTCTTCAATTATTTTGTTTTCGCCCTCTTCTTTGAATTCTACAGTATAATTGCCGTATACGGACTTTATATCTATGCTTTCAACCGTGTCCCTGAAATGCAGAGAAATGAATTTTTGAATAAAATCTATTATATTATAGTTGAAAAACGGTTCAAGCGCCGCCTTTGGCATAGTATATACCGCCCTTTGACCGTTGGGGCAAACATAATAGCTTTCTCCCGTTTCGTCCAAATTTCCGACACTTAAGGCAACGCCGTTTTCGGTATCGGCCATAAGTATAGTCATCTGCGGATCGTCAAGGCCGTATTTTGCAAAATTTTCGCTGCCAAGCTCGACCATTTTTTCTATAACAAACTTGTCGTAGTTGTACAAAAGCCCCGTTTCAAGGTTATAGGGATAAACCAGAAGGTTTTCTATGGGCTTATGCATAACAAGGGTCTGCAAGCCGCTTTTATCAAGGTTTTCGTTTGCCTTTTCGTTTTCCTTTTCAAACGAGATGATAAGGTCGTCCCTGTCCTTTTGTTTGACCTCGAGTTTTGCAAGTCCGTTTGCGTCAAGCTCGTCAATGCTAAGGTCCGCCATAGCCGTAATATCCTGCATAATGCGGTCGCCGACGGTTTTATCTATTGTATATACGGCGCTGTCGTCTGCTTTTTTTACATAATAATAAGTATTGTCGGGTGTAAGCGCACCGATATAAAGCGTATCGGTCTTATCCGAGCTGGCAAAATCATAAACTGCCTGCGCCTGCGGTTCACTCAAACCATATACCTCAAGCTCATCACCCGTAAAATCCCCGACCTTGTTGTCGGAGCGAATGTTTATAAGCGCATCAAACATCATACTTACCTGTTCACGTTTCATAAGCGCCAAATCAACATTTTCAATTTTGACACCGTCCCCCGTTACAAGAAATTTAATGTTTTTATCACCTTTTTTTACATCTATTTCCGCTATTTTCACAATATCATAATTTATAACGGAGTATAAATTTCCCTCGGTTGCCGAATACTGCTCGGTCTCGGGTCTCGGTCCGCCGCTCGGCTTGTTTTTGGCAATGCCATAAACACCCAGCAAAACCGCCGCCGCTATCAAAAGCCCCGCAAGCATTATCATTTTTTTCTTCATATAAAAAACTCCTTAGCCGTTGCGTCGTTTTAAACAAACTATAAAACCGACAATGAATATTATACCCGGGATAATACCCCAGGCAAGTATCTTGATTTTATCGGCCGTGCCCGCATCTATAACGATCTTTTCGTTTGCAAGGCTTTTGGGTGCGATATAAACATTGTCCTGTGCATCATTAAGCCAGTTAAGGCTGTTTACCAAAAATGTGGAGTTTGCACCGTTTACAACGGCATCCGCATCGGGATAAAGCATATAAAAGCAGCCTATTACCATAAGCTTTGTTTTATGCGACTTATCCGTATAGGTCGAATCCGTTACGGCAGTTGCCATGGCAAATGGGCCTTTTTCGTCCCCCGACTCAAAGTTGGGCGACATATTCCCCTCGCCCTTTAAATAGGACGTATCCGAGCTTGTAAGCACATCCTCTATCTCAAGACCCTGCTTTTTAAGCTCCAGCACATTTATGCCGTTTGCACAATAGCAAAGCACCTTATATTTGCCCTCTTTAAGGCTGTTGTTTATGCTGTGATCTGTTTGCTTTGCAATAACGCCCACGGGATTTTGCAAATAATTTGACGTATCGTTTTCCATAATATAGGTTTTTCCTATATCCAGACCATAGGCATTTAAAACGCTTATCATATTGGGATGGTCGTCCCTGCTTATTGCGCTTGCAATAAACATCAGGCGGCCGTCCGCGGTAAGATAGTCCTTTATCTTCTGTACCTCGTCCTCGGAATAATCACGGTAGCAGGTAGTCATAAGAAGTATGGAGCAATCCTCGGGGATATCGCTTTCAAGCAGGTTTACAGTTTTAAAGCTGTAATTTGCAAGCTCTGCCTGCTTTACAAAGCCGGTAAACTGCGATGTATCTATTTCACCGTGACCCGTTACGGCATATATAACGCTGTCGCTTTCAAGGCCAACGTAGTTTATGGCGCCCGTGACACAGCTTTCAACATTAAGCGCGCCCGAATTATCAAAATATTCCTCGTAGTTTATTACCTTAAAGCGCTTGCCGTTTGTTACAACAAGGCTGTTTAAGGCGACCGTTTTATCCTCGCCCGAATACTGCTTTACAAAATCGGGATATAAATAAAGGTCCTTGTTTTCAACATTTATATGCGGGTTTTCGGCATACTGGTCAAGTATGTGCTGCACACGGGTAACTATATTATCCGTATTGCCCGTTTTAAACATAGTATATATGGTTATATCCTTGTCCAGACCGACAAGTACATTTCGGGTCTTTTCACTTATTGAATAGGTGTCCGCCGAGGTCATATCAAACTTATGGTCAAGCTCGCCTATTATAAGGTTTACAACAATAAGCACGGCAATAAACACCAATGTTATTACGGTTGAAAACGTACCGTATCTTATTTTTTTATCGGTAAAAAATTTTTTCATTTTAATACACCTTTCCGCTTAACTCCAGCGCCTTTTTTCTATCCTGCTTACGGTAAGAAACAAAACGACGCCGCTGACTGTGATATAATACACCTCGTCGGACAT
>CAMVJD010000009.1 GCA_947167715.1 uncultured Eubacteriaceae bacterium | reverse complement strand
CGAAATAAGCTTATATTCGTCGGTTATATCGCTGCCCGTGGTCTCGGAAAGCACCTTGTAAAAAAGGCTCTCGTCCGGCGCAAGCTCAATTTCGCCTACGCCCGTGCCAAGGTCAAGATCATGCAGATACGCCCTTGATACAAACTCGTTTTTAAATTTATCCGTGTTTTCTCTTACCTGATACAGATAGTCCATATCCTCGGATGCTTTTTTTATGTTTTCAATTATACCCTTTTTAAGCCAATGCTCGGCAGGAAGCGCCTCTACCCACCTGGGCAGGTCAATATTAAGCTGCGACATTGGAAATTCATACAAAAGGGTCTCAAGTATTTTTGAAATGTCGTCCTCTTTAAGCTGCAGGCAGTTTATGGGCAGCACGGGGACCTTGTATTTTTGCGAAAGCTCCTGTGCAAGCTTTTGCGTTTCGGGCGAATACGGGGTATTGGAATTTAAAACCACCAAAAACGGCTTATTTATCTCCTTTAATTCGCGAACAACACGTTCCTCGGGCAGGATGTAATTTTCACGTTCTATATCCGTAAAGCTTCCGTCCGAGGTCACTACCACGCCCACGGTGGAATGCTTTGTTATTACCTTGTTTGTACCCATTTCCGCAGCCTGCTCAAATGGCAGCTTTTCCTCCGACCACGGCGTAGACACCATACGCGGTGCATCCCCGTCAAGGTGGCCGTTTGCGCCGTTTACAAGATAGCCTACACAGTCTATAAGGCGCACGTTGCAGCTGATATCGTCCGCAATTTTTATCTGCACTCCCTCACTTGGCACAAATTTCGGCTCGGCGGTCATTATGGTACGTCCCTGCGCACTCTGCGGCAGCTCGTCCTCGGTGCGCTGTCTGTCGTAGCTGTCCTCTATCCGCGGCAGCACAGCCGTGTCCATAAACCGCCTTATAAAAGTGGATTTTCCCGTCCTTACGGGTCCCACCACCCCAATGTAAATGTCGCCCTTGGTGCGGGCAGATATGTCCTTGTATATGTTTTGGTCCATATTCTATCCTCCGTTTTATGTAATTTTCAGATAGATAATTATATTCAAAACAGTATAAGAATATGAAAAAAGACCGCTGCATTTTTCACAGCGGTCCGATAAAAATTATAACTTCTGAATAGTTTCCATGATGTAGTCCGCAAGCTCCGCGCTTGTGCAGCCGTCGTCATGGCCCGTTATCTGTATTTTCTTTTCTTTTTGAGTACAGATATCAAGTGCCTCGTCAAGTTTAGCGGCCTTATCGCCGTAGCCGATATGTGCAAGCAGCATACTTGCGGCACGGATTATCGAGCAGGGGTCTGCATACTTGTCGCGGCCTTCCTCGACCATACGGGGCGCAGAACCGTGGATAGCCTCGAACATAGCGTACTTTTTACCCATATTTATACTTCCCGCAGTACCTACACCGCCCTGGAACTCGGCAGCCTCGTCTGTGATGATATCGCCGTAAAGGTTGGGAAGAACAACTACCTTAAAGTCGCGTCTTCTCTTCTGGTCGATAAGCTTTGCGGTCATAATATCGATATACCAGTCGTCTGTTTCGATATCGGGATATTCCTTTGCGATCTCCTTGAACATATTAAGGAACTTGCCGTCTGTTGTCTTTATGATATTTGCCTTTGTAACACAGGTCACCTTGCCCTTGTTGTTTTTCTTTGCATAGTCAAAGGCAGCACGGATAATTCTTTCGGTACCGTCTGTTGTAGCTACCGTAAAGTCAAAAGCAAGATCCTCGTCAATGTCAAAGCCCTTTGAGCCGAGTGTATAGGAGCCCTCGGTGTTTTCACGGTAGAACGTCCAGTCGATGCCCTCCTCGGGTATTCTTACGGGGCGGACATTTGCGAAAAGGTCAAGCTCCTTGCGCATTGCAACATTTGCAGACTCGATATTTACCTTGTCGCCTGCTCTGGGTGTGGTAGTAGGTCCCTTTAAAATAACGGGGCATTCCTTTAACTGTGCAAGCACGTCGTCGGGGATAGCCTTGCCTGCGGCAATTCTGTTTTCGATAGTAAGGCCGTCAATTACCTTAAACTCTACCTTACCGCTTTTTACCTCGTCTGCAAGCAAAAATTCAAGTATCCTCTGTGCCTGTGCGGTAATTGCGGGCCCAATGCCATCGCCGCCGCAGATACCTATTTTAATAACAGGAAGAGTTGAAAAGTCGATAAAATCCTTATCCTGCTTCATTCTTTCCACTCTGGCAAGCTGTTCCTCTATAAGTTTACCGAATTTTTCCTTTGCTGCTTCAATTTTGTTCATTATTTTCATCCTTTCGTATATTAAATAAAATCGTCTTCGGATTTTTTGGTTTTAATCATTTCGCTTTCATAGCGTTCCATAAAAATACCGCTTACTCTTGCAAGCTCTTTATCACTTATTACGGTAACGCGGCCGTCGTCATACTGTTTATCCACCCAATCCTTTATCTGCACGATAACGGGATGCTTTTTATCATAAGCCGCTTTACCCTTTAATTTGTAGAAGGTATTTACCCAATGTGCAACACCTGCAAGACCTGATGTTTTGCTGACAGCTATCCTTACGGGACGGTTAAGCAAAAGCTCGGTATTAAAGATATTGTAGATCTCCTCGTTTTTAAGTATGCCGTCGGCGTGGATGCCCGCACGGGTAACATTGAAATTAGAGCCGACAAAGGGTGTCATAGGCGGTATCTCATAGCCTATCTCTTTTTCAAAATACTCGGCAAGCTCCGTAATAACGGTAGTATCCATACCGTCAAGCGTACCGCGCAGCTGTGCATATTCCATTACCATGGCCTCAAGCGGGGTATTGCCCGTTCTTTCGCCTATGCCGAAAAGTGATGTATTTACGCCGCTGCAGCCGTAAAGCCATGCATTTGATGCATTAACGACCGAGCGGTAAAAATCATTGTGACCATGCCATTCCAAAAGCTCGCTGGGAACACCCGCATGGTGATGCAGACCGTAAATTATACCCTGCACGCTTCGCGGAAGAACGGTACCCGGGAAGGTAACGCCATAACCCATAGTATCGCAGGCGCGTATTTTTATAGGCATGCCCGTTTCCTCGTAAAGCTTCATCAATTCGCTTGCAAAGGGTACCACAAAGCCGTAAAAATCGGCCCTTGTTATATCCTCAAAATGGCAACGCGGACGTATACCGTAATCGATACACTCCCTTATGGTCTTCATATAGTATTCGATTATCTCGCTGCGTTTCATATTCATTTTATAAAAAATATGATAATCCGAGCAGCTTACAAGTATACCCGTTTCCTTAACGCCAATTGACTTAACAAGCTCAAAATCCTTGCTGCTTGCCCTTATCCAGGTTGTGACCTCTGGGAAATTGTAGCCCTGCTCAAGGCAGCGATAAACCGCATCCTGATCTTTTTTTGAATATACAAAAAATTCACTTTGACGTATTTTGCCCTTTGGGCCGCCAAGCTTATGCAAAAGCTTATATATATGCTCTATCTGCTTTACGGTATAAGGCTCCCTCGACTGCTGACCGTCACGAAAGGTCGTATCGGTTATCCATATATCGTTTGGCATATCTATGGGCACAATGCGGTGGTTAAATGCAATTTTGGGCACCTCATCGTAATTATATAAATTGTCGTATAAATTGGGTCTGTCTACATCCTGAAGAGGGTAATGCGTTTCACCGCGCTCCAGAAGGTTTGTTTTAGTATTGTATATAAACAAAATTTTTCCCCCTTATTTTAGTTTACACTTACCTCATAGTAATATAATAGCCTTTTTTTATACCTTTGTCAATAACCCAAATGTAAAAAATGCATTAAATGTTTTTGATTTATTCAGCATATCGCCGTTAAACTCTGCAAAATGCACGAAAAAATAAAATGCAGCGGATATTTGTTACAACATTGTCCGCCGCAAAGTATTTTAAATTATGCAAGTTAATAGGCTTGAACTTTCATTTTTTCTTTTTTATATGCTTTGAATTAAACACCCTTATGCCGTCGCCGCAGCCGTGTATACGCTTAAATACCTCTGCGGTATAGACCGCATCGCCAAGCGCATTGTGAAAAGGTATCTCTGTTTCCAGCCCCAACATTTCAACGGCATTTTTAAGGCCTATGCTTCTGCCCCTGCCGTATTTTAAATACCGCACCATTATCTGCTGAACATCGATATATTCCGCAACAACATCCTCGGGTATCAGGTCATAATAGCCTAAATTGCGGTAAAGCACCCTTATATCCGCACTGCCCCACACGCAGTAAATATGCTCCTTTCCGCAAAACTCACGAAACCTTTTATATACACTTACAAAATCATCGGCTTTTCGCAGCTCTTCTTCGGTTATGCCCGTCATTTTCGCAACATACGGATGCAGACGAGTATATATCCCCGGTTTTATATATTCCGAAAAGCGCGCTGTTTCGTTAAAATTATCGTCCAGCTTTACCGCGCCTATCTGTATTATTTCAAACCTGCACGAAGGCTCCGGCTCACAGCCTTTTCCAAAATCAAAAGCCTGATTAAACTCAAAATCGACCACAATATACATAAAAATACCTCAAAATGCTATTCCTTTTCAATAACCGATTTTACCGTTTGTATAAACGCTTCCCTCAACTTTGTGCTCACGCTGTTTTTTTTGTAGGCCACTACCAATGTCCATGAAAAACCGTCGTTTATGCTGTAATACTTGGGCTGCTTTACAAGGCCCGCAAACCTTGCCGAGCTTTCCGGAACAAACGAAAAACCCGCACCGCTTGCCGAAAGCCTTAAGGCCGTATCAATACTGCCCGTTTCCATGACCACCTTTGGTCTGATGCCCGCGCTTAAAAATGTGCTGTCGGTTATTTGCCTTATGCGCTGTTCGGGGTGCATAAGCACAAAGCTTTCATCACTTAAATATTTTAGTTCTATAGTAGGATAGCCGCCGTTTTCCGCCTTTGTTTCATATGGCGAATAGAAATCCGGAGGTGCCGCAAGAAACAGATTTTCCGTTAAAATAGGTTCGTAAGCTATATTTTTGCTTTGTATGGGTAAATTTATCATACAAAGATCCAGCTTGCCCTCCAAAAGCATATTTTCAAGCTGAAAGGATGTTGCCTCCGTTATATTAAGCTCTATACCCGGATATTTTTCCTTAAAAACAGGTAAGACAGCCGGTAAGGTATTGGCGGCCTTTGACGGTGTAAGTCCCAGATTAAGCCTGCCCGCCTTAAGCTGCGAGGTCTCCCTTATGCGGCGTTTCAGGTTGTCAAACATTTCTATAACATTAAGCGCCGTTTCCACATACAATTCTCCCTCATATGTAAGGGTAAGCGGTACCGTGGAGCGGTCAAATATCTCAAAACCAAGCTGTGCCTCAAGCCTGCTGATATACTGGCTTAACGACGGCTGTGATATAAACAGGCGCTTTGCGGCGCGTGAAAAATTCTTTTCTTCCATTACGGTAAGTACATATTCAAATTGCTTAAGATCCATAATAATCCCCTTATTGTCGATCATTTGTTTTATTGTATACGCTAATAATTATACACCTAAATAATTTTTAATTCAATACAAAATTATTTTGACTTTACTTTTTTTGAATTATTTGTTACGATTTGTTAATGACACGCTGATTTTTTCGGCAAGCCCCGCAAATGTTTTTCGGCGTCAGCGTCACAACTTTTGGCATAGCCAAAAGCCAATTGCTGCGCAATTGTCCGCATCTATCTTTGCGGTTGAATTATGCTTGACATCCGCTGTAAGCCGAAATTATTTGCGGGGCTTGCCGTCATCTATGCCGTAATTTCGGCGGCAGAGGTCAAGCCTGTACGCGCTTGTGCGCGTTTCGGCTATACTTTCCAAAATCAACATATTAACGTGAAAAATCGGGAAAGACAAAAAATATCATTTAATAAAATTAAAGTATCCTAAGCGAATTTACAACCGCAATAAGCGCTGTACCCACATCCGCAAAAACCGCAAGCCACATATTGCCAAGCCCTATCGCAGCCAGAAATAATACGGCAAACTTTACCAAAAGTACAAAAACAACATTTTGTTTTAAAACTGCCATAGTCTTCCTTGATACCTCGACCGCACGAAGTATGCCCGAAGGCTTATCGCCCATAATAACTATATCCGCCGCCTCGATCGCGGCATCGCTGCCTATGCCGCCCATAGCCGCACCCACATCGGCGCCCGCAAGCACGGGTGCATCATTTATTCCGTCACCCACAAAGGCAGTTATACCGTATTTTTTTCTTAAAGCATTAAGCTTTTCAAGCTTGTCGCCCGGCAAAAGCTCGTACTCCACATTGGTTATACCTGCTTTTTTGGCCGTTTCAATTGCATTTTGCTTTGTATCTCCGGTAAACATTGCGCTTTGTATACCGGCTGCCGCAAGTGCATGTACGGTCGTGCTGCTGTCGGGCTTTACCGTGTCGCTTAAAACGATACTGCCCGTTATTTTTCCGTCAAGCGCAGCGTAAACATCCGCCTCCGTGCCGTCAAGCGGTATGCCAAGCTTTTGCATAAAGGCGCGGCTGCCTACCGCTGCGTTCTGTCCTTTGTAAACAGCGGTAACGCCATAGCCGCTGCACTCGTTTACATTTTCCGCTTCTTCCGGCGTTTTACCGTAAGCAGCAATTATCGCCTTTGCAATGGGATGAGTCGAATACTGCTCCAAAGCCGCGGCAAGCGCAAGTGTTTCGCTGTTTGCGGATCTTACCTCAAACTCTCCGGTAGTAAGCGTGCCCGTTTTATCGAATACTATCATTTTAACTTTATTAAGTGTTTGCAAATAACTGCTGCCCTTAATAAGCACACCGAGCTTTGATGCCTTGCCTATACCGCTGAAAAAGCAAAGCGGAACAGAAAGCACAAGTGCGCACGGACAGGATGCGACCAAAAAGATAAGGCCTCTTTTGATCCAGTCCGGGGAAAAGCCGTAAATAAAACAGGGAATAACGGCAAGAAGCACCGCAAATACTACCACAACAGGGGTATATACCGCCGCAAAAGCGGTAATAAAATTTTCGGCCTTGGCCTTGTGCGCAGATGCATTTTCTGTCATTTCAAGTATACGCGCCGTGGTACTGTTTTCGTAAGTGCTTTCGGCCTTTATCTTTACCGCATTGCCGCAGTTTATAAAACCGCTTAAAACCTTATCGCCCACATTTGCGCCGCGCGGCACACCCTCTCCGGTAAGCGCCGAGGTATCAAAGCTTGTTATCCCATCCGTTATCACACCGTCAACGGGTACTTTTGCGCCCTGCTTTACCAGCAATATATCACCTATCGCTATATCCTCGGGATCTATTTCCTTTATCTCGCCGTCTTTAACAAGGTCGGCATGCTCTATTTTAAGATCCATAAGGTCTGTTATGCTTTTACGCGAATGCTCCACCGCAAGGTCCTGTAAAAATTCACCCACCTGATAAAATACCATTACAGCAAGTGCCTCTGCATACTCACCTAAAACAATAGCGCCTATGGTAGCTATAGACATAAGGAAATTTTCATCAAAAACACGGCCCTTAACTATATTTTTAGCCGCCCTTAAAATAACGTCATAGCCCGCGGCAAGGTAGGCCGCAAGAATAATAAACGGGTTTTTAAATACCGATAAATATACCGTAACAAGCAAAACAACCGCCAACGACCTTAAAACAATAACTGCCTTATTGTTTTCGCTGTGTTCGTGCGAATGCTCATGCGAGTGTTCGTGTGAATGCTCATGTGAGTGTTCATGTGAGTGTTCATGCGAATGACAATGCTCATGATCCTCATTATGAGTATGCTTATGTGCGGAATGCTTGTCAATGACCCTTATACCGTTTTCTATGCCCGATACTATTATATCTACCTCTTCAATAAGCTTTTCAACCGACATATCGTGTTCAAGCGTAAGATTTTTGTTTACAAAATTAAATTGTACATTTTCAAAACGCGGGTCGTTTTTAAGCCTGTTTTCTATTTTGCCCGCACAGTTGGGACAATTTAAGCCTTCAAGTATAAGTGTGCTTTTCATATATATGCCTCGCTTTCGTCATAGCCGTTTTTATGTGAAATATGTTCTATGCCGTTTTTTAAAAGTATGCCGACATGCTCATCGTCAAGTGAATATATAACGGTCTTTCCGTCGCGCTTAAATTTAACTATATCATTTTGTCGCAGCAGCCGCAGCTGATGCGAAAGCGCCGATTGATTTATGGCAAGCGCCTCGACCAATTCGCTTACACACATATCCCGCTGTAAAAGTGCGTAAAGTATTTTAATGCGCGTGGGATCCCCGAATATCTTAAAAAAATCTCCAAGGTCATAGGCAAGCTCTTCATTTATCGGTTTCATATCCGTACTCCTTTATAATAAATATATGAACAATTGTTCATATATACAGTATAATATATATATATCTTTTTGTCAATAAGCTTTCTAAAAAATTTTCTTTTTTAAGATGTCAGATCCAAAAAGGCATATGTCGGCAAAAAAAACAACGGGACTGCCCTTTAAGCTATAAAGGCAGCCCCTATATTTGGGATTCAATTTATTATGCTTTCAAGTAATTCATAAAAATTAGGGAAAGAAATACCAACACAATCCGCATCGGTTATAGTTGTTTCTCCCTGTGCATTAAGCGCGGCTACAGCAACGCTCATGGCAACACGATGGTCAAGATGGCTATAGGTGACTGCGCCGTGAAGCTTCTGTCCGCCCTCTATTATCATACCATCCTCGGTCTCGGTTATTTTAGCGCCCATTTTGCCAAGCTCCTCTATCATAGTGGCAATACGGTTGCTTTCCTTGACCTTTAATTCCTGCGCATCTTTGATCACGGTGGTACCTTCCGCGGCAAGCGCAGCAACGACAAAGACGGGGATCTCATCTATCATTCGCGGTATTATATCGCCGCCGAGAGTTATTGCCTTAAGCTTTGATGTTTTAACAATAAGGTCGCCCACGGGCTCACCGCCGGCAAGGCGTTCGTTTACCGTTTTTATATCTGCACCCATTTCAAGAAATGCATCAATAATGCCGGTCCTTGTTTTATTTATACCGACATTTGTTATTGTTATTTCGGAATCCGGCGTAAGCAGCCCGGCCGCAACAAAAAAAGCAGCCGAAGAAATATCGGCGGGAACCGTAATATTTTTGCCGTAAAGCTCCGCGACCGGATGTGAGGTTATACGTCCGTTTTCATTTTTTATATCTGCGCCAAAGAAATTAAGCATTATTTCGGTATGATCGCGCGACGGCATATCTTCGATAACAACAGTATCGCCGTGTGCATAAAGCGATGCAAGCAGTATAGCGCTTTTTACCTGTGCGCTTGCAACCGGCATTTTATATTCTATTGCTTTAAGCGGCGTACCCGTTATCTCAAGCGGTGCATATCCGTCATTTGTGCTTTTGATATTTGCGCCCATAAGCGAAAGCGGCTTTATAACACGGTTCATAGGCCTTTTTTGTATAGATGCGTCACCGTTTAAACGGCAGGCGAATTTCTGACCCGCCAAAAGGCCGGAAATAAGTCTTATTGTTGTGCCGCTGTTTCCCACATCCAAAAGCCCGTCGGGCGCATTAAGCCCGTGCAGCCCCTTGCCGTGTACCGTTACTCTTTCGCCGTCCACCTGTATATCTATACCCATTTTCTTAAAACAGGATATTGTGGACATACAATCGTCGCCCGTCAAAAAACCCGTTATTTCTGTAGTTCCTTTAGCTATGCTGCCAAACATCACCGCGCGGTGTGATATTGATTTATCACCGGGTACGGTTATTTTAGCATTTATTCTTTTTGTCGGTCTTATAACTTTATCCATATACTTATTCTCCTTATTTTACGGAATAACCCGCTTGTTTAAGCAAAACAGCACTCTTATCCCTCTGCTCCTTGCTGTCAAAAACTATTTGTAATACACCGCCCGCATACTCGCGGCTGTTTATGATACCAATATTTTTAATATCCGCACCGTTTTGGCTTAACAGCGACACTATTTTTGCAAGTATGCCCTGCTCGTCCGCAATGTCTACCGACAGGGTATGATAATCATCGGTCCTGCGCTTAAAAGCAAAGGTGTCACGGTAGCGGCTGGCATCGTCAAAGCGGTCATAAAACGCTGCTTTATCATTATTTTCTATATCTTTTTTATATTGACAAAAAATATCTATAAAGCTTTGCGCAACACTTAATATTTCATCCCTGTTTTCAAAGCTTATGCTTGTCCATATTTCGGGGCTTGATGCCGCAATACGGGTAGTATCCTTAAAGCCCCCCGCTGCTATGGTATGCATAAGCTCGTCTTCGCCATCAAGCTGCTTTACGGTCGCAGCAAGCGCAGAAGCGATTATATGCGGAACATGACTTACAGCCGCAACGATATGGTCATGGCGCTTCGGGTCTATTTCCAGCGGTATAGCGCCCATAAGCATCACAAGCTCCTTAAAGGCCTTTCGTTCCTCGGGACTAATATTTTCGTTAGGTGCAACGATATAAAAAGCATTTTCGTACAGATGCTCGTCTGCGGCGGCAAAGCCTGTTTTTTCCGAGCCCGCCATAGGATGCCCCGCAATAAACTTAACATCCTTGAACTGCTGCATTTTTTTATATATACCGTACTTGGTGCTGCCAACATCGGTTATAATGCAATTTTTTGAAATATAAGGCAGCAGCTTTTCAACATAACCCGGGATAAGATCTACGGGGGTACTGATAAATATATATTGACATTCGCTAAACAAAGAAAAATCGTTCTGTGACCAATCCGTCAATATCCCTGCCGACACTCCGTCCTTAAGCGGTCCCTCGCTGCGGCTCATTGCATATATCTCTGCCTCGGTCCTTGCCTTTATAGCACGCGCAATACTGCCGCCGATAAGTCCGAACCCGATAATTCCTATCTTTAACATATTATCCCTTCTTTCCGATAAACTGCCTTTTTTATTTTATCATTATTCATGCCTGCGGTCAAGAAAAAAAAGGGCTCTGCACCGATAAAAGCGCAGCAGCCCGTTATTATTACGCAATTTTTCTTAAAGACGAAATATTTTTTATCTTTCTTAATTTTATATACTCTTCTCCAACCTTGTCCTTTTCCCAGCTGCGTACAATTTTATAGCCTATGGGTGAGAACACTACCTCACACAAAAGCTCCGCAGCGGCGCCGAATAAAGCGCAAACCACGCACTGTCTTAAATTCCAGCCAAAGAAATGCAGGCTTACGATAAGCGCAAAGGTAAGGTTATCCACAAACTGTCCTATAATGGTCGATGCGTAACTTCTTATATAATAAGCCGCCGCATTGTCCTTTTTAAGGTGTCTGCCTATCCAATCGTTTAAAACATTGTTTACTATACTTGCAAGCAAAAATGCCGTAACACTACCGAAGATAATAAACCACGAGCCTGCGAGCGTACTGTTTAACGCGCCGTTTATGACCGCCTCGCTACCATCGACATAGCTTGCGCTCCAATCGCCGGGCATTGCGGAAACGATCCAGAATATACCTGCCACAAAAATATTGATAAGTATAGCTACCACCGACACCGAAATAGAAGCCTTTACACCAAAACGCTTTACTATTATATCCATTGACAAAAACGAAAGCCAAGACACGACTATACCCGCATCGAGTGCTATCCAGTCAAGTGCCACAAGACCCTTGTTTGCAAATAAATTCATCAATACCACCGATAACACAAACATGGTAAGTGTAAGCGGGGGTATACTGCGTAAAAGTACCTTTAATTCGTTAAGCTCTTTTTTTAAATCAATTTTCATTATTAAATTCTCCTTTGTTTTGTTAAAGCGGGTTAGCAAAGTACCGCTCTTTGTTTTTTATAGTTGGTTTTCAAAAAGACAACTTAAGGGGAATTTGCCGTAGGCAAAACCCCGCCACGGAGCAAGGTGTAGGGAATTTGCCGTAGGCAAAACCCGTCCTTGCGAAGTTTTACAGGGGAATTTGCCGTAGGCAAAACCCCGCCACGGAGCAAGGTGTAGGGAATTTGCCGTAGGCAAAACCCGTCCTTGCGAAGTTTTATAGGGGAATTTGCGAAGCAAAACCCCTTTACCAAATAAAGTTTGCTTTTGCCTGTTCGCCGTTATCTATCAGTATATCCTGGGCGGTCATACTTTTATTCACGACTGCGACAAAATATATCCACTCGGCTATTTCCTCGGGCTGTGCCCATTTATACAAAAGCGACTCGTCCATAACGGCCGCCCACAGGCGTTCATCCTCTATAATATGCTTGTTTATATCGGTCATAACGCCGCCGGGGGAAAGGCTGTTGCAGGTAGCGCCGTATTTGGCCACCTGCAGCGCCGTATTTTTGGTATAGGTCATAACGCCGCCCTTTGATACGCTGTATTCGGGGAACTCGGCGCCGTTGTGTGCGGACGCGCTTGCCATATTTACAATAGCCCTTATTTTGGGCTGCAAGCCGTATTTTTCGGTACAGTACATAGTACCGAAAAGATTTACGAAAATGTCCCTTTCGGTCATTGTCTGAACGCCCGCATTATTTACCAGTATCTCGACATCCTCAATTTCGGGGAGAGCCGCTTTATCGCTTACATCCGCAACAAAGTGGGTATAATTTTCGTTTTCTATGCTGCTTTCGCGGACATCAAGGCCTATCACCTTATGCCCCATAGAAAGAAATTTTACCGCAGCCGCCCTGCCAATGCCCGACGAGGTGCCCGTTATCAATACTTTCATATTATTTATTGCTTAAATACTCGTCAATAGCCGCTGCGGCCTTTTTGCCTGCGCCCATTGCAAGGATAACGGTAGCTGCGCCCGTAACGGCATCGCCGCCTGCGTAAACAGCCTCGCGGCTTGTTTTGCCCGTTTCCTCCTCGGCAACTATACATCTGCGCTTGTTTGTTTCAAGACCGGGTGTATTGCTGCTGATAAGCGGGTTAGGCGAAGTACCCAGACTCATTATAACGGTATCTACATCCATTACAAAGTCGCTGCCCTCGATAACAACGGGGCTTCTTCTGCCGCTTTCGTCGGGCTCGCCAAGCTCCATTTTAACGCACTTCATACCCTTTACCCAGCCGTTTTCGTCAACTAAAATCTCGGTGGGGTTTGTAAGCAGGTCAAATACGATGCCCTCTTCCATAGCGTGATGAACCTCTTCAACACGCGCGGGGAGCTGTTCAAGCGCACGTCTGTAAACGATATGGCTTTCGCTGCCAAGTCTTAATGCCGTTCTTGCGGCATCCATAGCAACGTTGCCGCCGCCGATAACAGCTACCTTTTTGCCTATCTTAACGGGTGTATCGTAATCCTCGTCAAAGGCCTTCATAAGGTTTACTCTTGTAAGGAACTCGTTTGCGGAAAGCACGCCGTTAGCCTGCTCGCCGGGGATACCCATAAACTTGGGAAGACCTGCACCGCTGCCGATAAATACGGCCTCAAAGCCCTCTTCGTCAAAAAGCTGGTCTATGGTTATCGTTCTGCCGATAATTACGTTTGTTTCTATCTTAACGCCAAGCTTTTTGATATTTTCGACCTCGGCCTTAACTACCTTTTCCTTGGGAAGACGGAATTCGGGTATACCGTATTCAAGCACGCCGCCTGCCTTGTGAAGAGCCTCAAAGATAGTTACGTCATAGCCCTTTTTGGCAAGGTCGCCGGCACAGGTAAGGCCTGCGGGGCCCGCACCTATAACAGCTACCTTTTTGCCGTTTGATGCTTCCTTTTCCGTCAGGTCGATGCCCTGCTCACGCGCATTGTCGGCGGTAAATCTTTCAAGCTTGCCTATAGAAACGGGCTCGCCCTTGATGCCTAAAACACATTTGCCCTCGCACTGATTTTCCTGGGGACAAACACGTCCGCAGACAGCGGGCAAAGCGCTGTACTTTGCAATAGTCTTTGCAGCGCCCTCAAAATCGCTTTCTTTAATATGGCTAATAAAGCCGGGGATATCTATACCTACGGGGCAGCCCTTTACACACTGGGGATTTTTGCAGTTAAGACAGCGGTTGGCTTCCTCAACGGCCTCCTCTGCGTTGTAGCCCAAGCATACCTCGTCAAAATTTGTTGCCCTTACCTTGGCATCCTGCTCCCTTACGGGTACCTTATGCATTCTGTCAGCCATTATTTGTCACCTCCGCAGCCGCAGCCACCGTTTTTATGTGTGCTGCCTTCTTCAAACTTTAATTTAGCACGGCCCTCTTCTGTTTTGTACATAGCACTTCTGCGCATAGCCTGGTCGTAATCTACCAGATGTCCGTCAAACTCGGGGCCGTCAACGCAGGCAAATTTAACCTCGCCGCCGACAGTCACACGACAGGCGCCGCACATGCCCGTGCCGTCTACCATAATGGGGTTAAGGCTGACAATTGTAGGTATACCAAGTGCCTTTGTTGTCATTGATGTAAACTTCATCATTATCATAGGACCGATAACAACAGCATGGTTGTACTGCTTGCCGTCCTCGTTGATAAGCTTTTCAAGAAGCTTTGAGCCAACGCCGTGGAAGCCGTAGGAGCCGTCGTCCGTCGAAACATAAAGGTTTTGTGCAACTGCCTTTACCTCGTCCTCCAGGATAAGAAGGTCCTTTGTCCTTGCACCGATGATAACATCTGCGCCAAAGCCGCGCTCCTTAAGATATTTTACCTGCGGATATACGGGTGCGGTGCCTACGCCGCCCGCAACAAAGATTATTTTTTTCTTTGCAAGCTCCTCGTCACTCAACTCGCAAAGGTCCGAGGGACGGCCGAGAGGACCCACAAAGTCCGCAACACACTCACCCTCCTCAAAGCCCATAAGCTCCATAGTGGACTTGCCTACAGCCTGAGCAACTATAGTTACAGTGCCCGCTTCTCTGTCATAATCACAGACAGTAAGCGGTATTCTTTCACCCTTATCAGTGGTCTTGATGATGATGAACTGACCGGGCAGCGCCGATTTGGCAACCCTTGGTGCTTCGATATCCATAAGGTATATCGTATCCGTCAACATACGTTTTTTTACGATTTTATACATTTTTCAATCCTCCTGTGTGCAAAGCGTACCTTTGCTTTCCTCCGATCCGGCCGTTGTCAACGATATTTGGCCGCAGCCGAGATCAATGCGTAAAAAACCATACTTATTATACTACAAAAAAAAACAATATACAATTATTTTTTTTAACTAATTAAAAATATTTTTATTATTTTTTTTGTAGATTTTGCAGAATTTGTATTTCCTCGCCGCAGCATATACGGTCAAGCCGATCGCCGAGTATTTTTTTCATTATGCCTAAGGCGTATTCTCCCGTACAATGGCAGGTAATAAAACGGGTGTTATATTTTTTCATTGCCTGTGCGGTAAGCTTTATATTTAAGATATCCTCGTCTGTATAGTCGGTTTTCTTTGAAAGATGAAAACCGCTTATCACATAGTCAGGCTCTGTGCCGTAAACCTCGGCATATCTGTCCAGCGCATTTAAAACGCCGTTATGCGCACAGCCCGAAAACATTACGGTTTTGCCGTCATGCATCAAAACCATACATTGCTCGTGTGCAAAATCGTCGTTTACAAGCCTGCCGTTTTCGTCCTTAAAAAGCCGCTTGTTGGTAAACGGAAACGCTCTTCGGCCGTGTATTCCGGAAAAAAGTGACAATTCGCTGTCTATTTTATAATTGCCGTCAACAAGTACAAGCCTTTCGCTTGACTTTACCCTTTCATCCATGCCTATATACCGCGGTTTGCCGTCATCGACCGCATAATAGCCGTTAACGGCAGTTTTTTGCAAATATATTTTGGCTTTTCGGTTGATCTTTAAAAATTCCGCAAAGCCGTTTGCATGGTCATAATGGCCGTGACTTAAAACAGCGATATCCACCGCCGAAAGGTCGATACCAAGCTTTTTGGCATTTTCTGCCGTCAGCCCCGACGGTCCCGCATCCATAAGAAGCCTATGCCTTTGGGTCTCAATATAAAAGGAGAGCCCGTGCGCGGGTGTACAGCACTCCGCACCCTGCGTGTTCTCCATAAGTGCAGTGATCTTCACATTATCACCTCTGTAAGTTTTCCTCTACTATATCAACTGCATTTCTTACGCAGTCGTCACAGCTGCAAAGCGGTTTACCGTCGGTCAAGGTTTTTAATTCGCGGCAAATGGTAGCCCCGCATTTAGTTTTAAACGAGGAATGCATATTTTTTGCCTTGCCCATGACCGATGTACCATTGTATTCGGTAAGGCCCATTACCATTTCGGCCCCGCAAAGTGCGCCGCAGGTACCCTCCATGCCGCCCATACCTGCGCCAAAGCCCGCACCCAGTTTTTTTGTCATTTCCTCGCTGATGCCAAGCTCATCCTTATATGCCGCCAGAACAGCCTGACAGCAGTTAAAACCTTTATGCTTGTATTCAACGGCATTTTCTCTTTTACTCATATAGGTTTGCTCCTTTTCAGTTATGGCAGTGACCGCCGCAGGAATGACCCTCGCCGTGGTCATGATGCTCATGATCGTGATGATCGCATGTGGCGTTTGTTATCTGTACCAACTCACCCGCAAGATATTTTTTAACCGCATCGTCCGCCGAGCCTTGATTGCCGGCAAAAAGCTTTATGCCCGCTTCTGCCATAGCCATTTGTGCGCCGCCGCCAATACCGCCGCAGATAAGCATATCCGCCTTGACATTTTGCAAAAAGCCCGCAAGCGCGCCATGTCCCTGTCCGTTTGTGTCCACTATCTGTTCATTTACTATCTTGCCGTCGGCTATATCATAAACTTTAAATTTTTCGGTATGACCAAAATGCTGAAAAATATTTCCGTTTTCATAAGTTACCGCAATTTTCATATTATTATTTCCTTTCATTAATAATATTTTTAAACTCCGTTATATCGTAAACGCCAAAATATTTTTGAAGTTTACATTAATTAATATGATATCATTAAAAAAGTGCGGAGTCAATATTAATTTATTTTAGAGTCCCCTCTTGCGTTTTTCGGAAAATGTATCGCAGGAATTATCTTACGCGGCAAAAATGCAAATATTTCTTCCTGTGAGCGTACATCCGCTCTAAAGGAAGATCATTTGCGTTTTTGCTTTTTTCCCTATTCCGTCAAATAAAAATCACAAAAAAAAGGAAAACTCAAATAATTATTATTTCCCCAAAGCGAGCATTTTAACCCATTACACTCGTTTTTTTTATATGTAAACTATGTATTTATGGCGTTTTTTGTCAAATATTGCTTAAAAAAGTGTTTGACAATTTGTGGAAAATATGTTATTTTTAGATAAGAGATATTTACATAAGAAATATCGCTATTTTTATTATTTAGGAGGAAGTTTTGATGACACAAGGCACAGTAAAATGGTTCAATGCCGATAAGGGCTTTGGCTTTATCACGGTAGAGGGCGGCGATGATGTTTTTGTACATTTTTCCGCTATCAATTCCGAAGGCTACAAAACTCTTGAAGAAGGCCAGAGCGTTGAATTTGAAGTGGTAGACGGCCCCAAGGGCAAAATGGCTGCCAATGTTGTTCGCTTATAATAAACTTTTACAATATATTTTGGTTTAAGCAATATTTTAAGCAAGTCAAGCTGTCGCAAATAGCAGGGTTTAAGCGCTATTTACGGCAGCTTTCTTTTTTTCGCGGATATTTGCATTTAAAAAAAATTGTTTGCCGCATGATATCTTCGGTCAAGCTTTACACATATTTTCTGTTGTAAAAAAACATTGCCGCCGAAGCACCGCAGACAATTATATAGCCTAAAAAGCTGTATATATCGGGTATCTGTCCAAAAATAAAAAAGCCAAGCACAGCCGCAAAAATGATCTGTGAATAGTCAAAAATAGATATTTCCTTTGCGGGCGCATTGGAATACGCCGCCGTGACGGAAAACTGCCCGCCTGCAGCCGAGACTCCCGCCAGCAGTAAAAAAGCGGTTTGTTTCAAGCTCATGGGGGTGTAGGAAAACACCAATACCGGAAGCACCGACAGACATGAAAAGGCCGAAAAAAACAGCACTATCCAGCAGCCTTTGACGCCCCGACCCGACAGTATGCGCACAAATGTATACGCAAGGCCTGCGCCAATGCCGCCGCACAGCCCCATAAGCGCGGGAAAAAAGCGGCTGAAATCAAGCGAAGGCTTTATTATAAACAAGCTGCCGAAAAACGCCGCCGCAACGCAAAACGCCTGAAACAGCCGCGGTTTTTCCTTTAGTATCAAAAATGAAAATACTATTGTAAAAAACGGAGCCATTTTATTTAGCATGGATGCATCCGAAATGGATGCCATTTTGTCAACAGCATAAAAATTGCCCAAAATGCCGATCGTACCGGCCGTTGAACGCACCAAAAGATACGGCAGATCATTGAGCCTCGGTCTTTGCCTTTCTCCGCTTTTTATAAGGACAAAAAGCGCTATCAGAAAGGCGATAAAATTACGGAAAAAACTTTTTTGCATTGTCGGGATATCCCCGGAAAGGCGTACAAAGCAATTCATCAGCGCAAAGCAAAAAGCGGAGCAAATAATATATACAATAGCCTTTTGCCTTTGTACGGACCTGTTCATTTATTTATCTCCCTCCTTATTTCATCGGGAGAAAGGCCGTTATTAAGCGCCGCATTTTTGATATCCTCAAATTCCGGTTTTGTTTTTTTTGTACCGAATCCGCGTGATATCTTAAAATTTATGTCTCCGTAAGCGGTATTTTTCTTTTCTTCAAACCTCTCCATCAGATATCTTTTGCATTTACGTTCTCTTATGCCGATAGTTGAGGTATATTTAAAAATTGCCTTTATTACATCCGCCCTTTCTTCCTCGGCCGCAATGCAGGTCAAAAGCTGTGCGGGACGGCCTTTTTTCATATATACGGCAGACGTAAAAACATCCTTGGCTCCGGCTTCAAACAGCCTGTCGCAGGCAAAAGCGATATCCTCACCCGTCATATCGTCAATATTACAGCAAATTTCGTATATATACTCTTCAGTATCATCCGTTTCGCCCATAAAAATACGCAGTATATTTGCGGACTTAAATTTTTTTGTTCCCGCGCCCATCCCGACTTTTTTAAGCGTTAATACCGGCATATCGCCAAATTTTTTTACAAAATACTTTAAAAGCGCCGCTCCCGTAGGGGTGCATTTTTCCCCCTCGTTTCCCTCGGAGTAAAACGGCAGTCCCGACAACAGCTGCACGGTAGCCGGAGCCGGGACAGGCAAAATACCATGTGCGCAGCTAACAAAGCCGCCGCCGGTATTCACGGGCGAGGCCATAATATTTTCTATTCCTATCTCGTTAAAAAGCATACATACGCCCACTATGTCGCAAACGGCATCCAGAGTCCCGACCTCATGAAAATGAATATTGTCCATGTCCGTGCCGTGTACCCTTGCTTCCGCCCCGGCAAGCAGCGAATAGACCGCAAGCGCGTCACTTTTTACCTTTTCGTCTATGGAAAGGCTGTTTATAAGTGCGTTTATATCCTTAAGCAAATGCCTGTGTCCGTGTTCCGAATGGCTATGTGCGCCATCGTGACTATGCACGGCATCGCTTTCTTCCGCTCCGTTTACGATAACGCGGATATGCGTAGCTTTTATGCCGTTTTGTTCTGTCGTTTCTTTTTTTATATTTACATTCGGTATAAGAGCATTCAACCGTTTTATGATATCATCGGGCTGCGGATGAAGTTCCAGCAGCGCAGACATAAGCATATCTCCCGCGGCGCCCGAACCACATTCAATAAAAAGTGTTTTCATATATTCTCCTTAAAAAAGGCGGCCTTTTCAAGCCGCCCATAAAATCAGTTTTTATTTACAAGGGCTGCCCTTATCCTGCCCTCCGGGTCTTTTAACAGCAGCATCACAAGCCAGATAACAAGGCCGAAGCAAACCACGCAAGCCCCAAGGAAAGCATCGTTTGCCGCATCTGCAGCTGCGGGAGTGAAAAATTCGGCACCAAGCTCTATATATTCCGCCACAGCATCAACAAGCCACATAAGTGATGCACCCCAGTACATAAGTGCAAGCGTACCTATTTTCATTTTGTTTTCGGCCAATACATACCATAAAACCGTAGATATTACAGCCGCCAAGACAGTTATAAGCAATGTCATTTACTGTTCTCTCCCTTCAATACCGCAGATTTTTCCAAATAATTTGCGGCAGCTGCCATAACAGCCCATACGGCCGTTACCAAAACCGCCATTCCTACGCCCGAGGTAGCCATTTCCCTGAACATTTCCGCACGGTCTGCGGCATTTGCGGCATTTGTTAAAAACGGAAACCAAGGTGTTACCTCACCATGCCATACATGCTCAAAAGCAAGCAGCGCGCTGCCGCCCCAAAGCATATTGTTAAGCCAGTCCATTCTTTTAACAAAGGGATTTGTTATCTCCTTTGATGTTTTTTTTGATTTTTTGTCCGCTGCTGCTTTAACAGCCGTTGTTACAACAGCCTCCGTTGCAGGTACAATAAAACATGCCATATACACATTCCTCCTAAAAAATATATATAATTTCTTATACGTTCACATTATAGCATAAGCCGGATAAAAATTCAATACCTTAAAATTTTATCAGCCGTATGTTTCCTGAAAATCGATAGTTTGACCGCTTGGCATAAGAAGCGTTATATGATCGTCGCCTAAAATAAGTGTATATACCTCGCCCTTACTGTCGGTATATTCACGGCAAAACGCCATCCACTCCATTTTAAGTGCGATCTTTCCGTTCTTGTCAAGCTTGGCAAGGCCGTCTGCCGCATCGACATAAATATTGCCCTTGCTGTCCTTGAATTTATACTGATCGCTGCCGTCGTTTACATAAGTCAAGGTTGTCTTTTCGTCACCCGGACCCTCAAGAACACCCGTCAGCATACCCATATACTCCATATAATAAACATCGTCGTGTTCGTCGTCCGACAGCATACTATATTCGCGGGAAAGCTTATATTCCTTTACGGGCTCAAAATTATCGTCAAGCGCTATCAAATAGTCGTTTGCATAGGTATAGGTAAGGCCGTCGCTGCCCAAATATGTCGTAAAATACGCCCTTTCAAGCATAGCGCTTCCGCCGCTGTAGGCTACATAATCCTCGGGGCCGCCGTCCTTTGCCATAATATACAAAAGCTTGCCGCCGTTTTGATCCTCATAAATATAATCACGCTCACCCGTTTCTGTAAATTTTTTAACTATATTTCCCTTATCGTCAAGGGCATACATACACTTTGCGCCAAGATCCATATAAACAAGGCCGTCGCTGCCCTTTCCGCTGACCGCATAATTTGAAAGCTCCTCCGTGTCATCAAAGCTTATCTTGTCTCCCGCCTTGGACTCCAGCTCGTAAAAATCGGTATCAAGGTTTTCGGTAAGCATATACAGCTTGCCGGCATCATCGGTATACATTACGCCAAAATCACCGACAGACGTATACTTATTCTCGGGCTTTTTATCCTTGCCGAGAACATATATCTCGTCATTCATCCCCAATGCATAGGTCTTTCCGTCGGTCGCACGGCGTTCTGTAAAGCTGCCGTCATTGTTGTTGTATTCTATTTCCTTTTCCTCTTCAAGCGAGGTTATGGTTATGCTTTTTGTTTCGGCATCCCAGTCTGTTTTAAAGCCGAAGCTTTCGGCAACAAAGCGAAGCGGCAGCATAGTCCTTCCGTTCATTATAACGGGCGCCGCATCGAGCTTATCACCCTTTCCGTTTAAATATGCGGTATCGCTGCCTATTGTCAGCTCCACGGTGTCTTCACCTTTTTTAAGTACGGTCGTTTTGGTATCGGCTATCCAGCTTACCTCGCCTCCCATAGCCTCGACAACGGCGCGTATAGGCAAAAGCGTGCGGCCGTTTACTATAACGGGCGCCGTACCCTTACCCGGGTCGATCTCCGCCGAAACGCCGTTTACCTTCATAAAGGCGCTGTTTACGGTAAATTCAATTTTGGTTTCGCCTGCATGGACAGCCGTAAGGCTTACGGCAGCCAAAGCCGCAGCAAGTGCAGCGGTAAATAACGCTTTATATCTTTTCATATTGGTACCTCATCAGTCTTTCTTAATTTTTTCGGTAACGGTTTTGATATATTTATCCTCTTTAATGCTTAGCTTGATATCATCCTTAAGATAATTATAGGCGCTGCTTGCCCTTGCAACGGGCTTGGTGGAGCTATAGCCGGCAAACATAGCAATCGCCGCCACAACTGCGCCCACTATTGCGCCCGCACCCGCACTTGATAAAAGGTAAAATATTATAAACGGTATCAAAAATGCAATTATTCCCGTTATAATAAGCTTGGGTATCGATACGGGCAGGTCGCCTATCAGCTTGCCCGTCTGACCGTTCATGGCAAAGCTGTAATTTTTGTCGCCCCATTTTGATGTAAAGTACCATACGGGAAGCATAGCATATTTTTCCTTGTCATAGGATACGTCTATATCCTCATATTTTGTGTCCAGCTGATCATAATCCGCCGTGCTGCGCGCCTTGCTGCTTATTGTATTTCTGACACGCTCATCAGTTCTCTTTCTGTCCTCTTCTGCGGTCACATCATAGCGCTCCGCAAGAAAGCCCGGCAGATAGGTGATAGAAAACTTTTTGACACCCTCAAAATTATAAGGCTCTATAGAGTCCATAAGATCGTCGGGCATACGCTTTGAAGCATCTGCGGGAATGTTTTCAAAATCAAGCGTACCCTTTCTTTTTACATCATAAAACTTAATTGTTTTTGTGTCGTTCTTTTCGGTCTCCTCGCGGCCCTCATACTGTGCATCTATCTCCGCCTTGCCGCTGTAAAGCCAAAACGGAACATATACGCCCTGTATTTCCTCTATTTCGTTGTTGTTTATAAAAGACCTTGGCACAAGAAAGCGTTTTTGATAATACGCCTTGTAGTTTGTGATAAGCTGCTCCTTGGTAAAGCCGAAAGGTATTATCATTTCGGGGCGCAGTTCACCCTCAAACTGTGACGGTGCAACCGTACTGTTGCCGCAGTATGGGCAGCGCATCACGGCGGTATTTGCATCTGTCATAAGCTCCGCGCCGCAGTTGGAGCAGGTATAGGCGTTCATATCGCCCGTTTCTTCGGAACTGCCCGAAGCCGAGCTTTCAGCCGTCTTTTTCTCTTTCTCCGCAAACGCGGCCTCGACCTCCTCCGCAGTAAACGCAGAATCGCAGTAAATACACTTAAGTTTGTCAATTGCCGGGTCAAATTTCATTTCGCCGCCGCAGCATGGACATTCCATAGCCATAGCACCCTTTGCCATTGTAAAACCCCCTTTATAATTTTATACCGAGCCCCCCGAAAATTGCTTTAAGCAAAAATTTCGGAGATGTCCTGAATTTATAATAACACTTATTTAGGCCGCGGTCAATAAATATCGCACTATTTTTGCCGAAAAATGTTGTACCGATATCGGACTTAAGCTTACCTTATTCCTATAATTTACGCAAAAAAACTGCCGCAGTTTCCCGCAGCAGCTTAAATAATCATTTTTTCTTTTTACCGAATAATCCTCTATGTTCTTCTTTTTGCGGCTCGGCATCCGGGTTACTGAAGCTTCTTAAAAGCTCCTTTTGCTTTTCGGTAAGCTTTGTGGGTATGCTTACCTTAAAGGTAAGTATCATATTGCCGCGCTCCTTGTTGTTTCGCACGTTCCATACGCCCTTATTTCTTAAAATAACCTTGCTTTCGGGCTGTGTGCCTGCCTTTACGCAGTATACCTCATCGCCCTCCAGCGTGGGTATGGTTATGTTTGCACCTAAAGCCGCCTGTATCATATCGATATTTACATCAAGCAGGATATCGTTGCCGTTTCTTACAAACCGCTTATGCGGCATTACCCTTATCTCGATATACAGATCGCCTGCGCGGCCGCCGTTTACGCCTGCCTCGCCAAGACCCGATTTTCTTATGCTCTGACCGTGGTTTATGCCCTTGGGTATATCCACCTTTATCTTTTTGGCTACCCTTACACGGCCCTGACCGCCGCACTTTGAGCATTTTTCCTTAATAATTTTACCCGAGCCGCCGCAGGCGGAACAGGTAGTCACGGTACGCATTGAGCCAAGCGGCGTCTGACGCACGACTGTTTCCTGACCCGTACCGCGGCACCTTGAACAGGTCTCCGCTCTTGTGCCGGGCTTTGCTCCCGTACCGTGGCATTGGTCGCAGGTATCGGTAACATTCAGCGATATTTCCTTTGAACAGCCAAACACCGCCTCTTCAAAGGTTATTGTAAGGCCAACCTGAATATCACTACCGTTTACGGGACCGTTACGGCGTCTGCCGCCGCCTCCGAATATATCGCCGAAGCCACCGCTTCCGCCAAAGAAGCTTTCAAATATATCGCCCATATCCATGCCGAAGCCGCCGCTGAAGCCGCCGCCTCCGCCCATACCGCCCTGTTCAAAGGCTGCATGGCCGTACTGGTCATAGGCTGCGCGTTTCTGCGCATCACTTAATATTTCGTAGGCCTCGCCTACTTCTTTAAATTTTTCCTCTGCTTCCTTGTCGCCGGGATTGGCGTCGGGATGATATTTTTTGGCTAATTTTCTGTATGCTTTTTTTATCTCGTTTTCGTCGGCGCCCTTGCTGACCCCGAGAACCTCGTAATAATCACGTTTAGCCAATTATTTCACCTACTTACTGATCAATTTAGTTAAGAGGGGACACATAGCCAATGTCATTTATTAAGGATCGGTAAAAATATGTCACTTGAAAATTTTTAACGCTACGCCTGTATGCCGCTACGCGTCATTTCGGCTCCTAACGCTAAATTTTCAGTTCTGCGAACCCGTAACATATTTTTACCAACAAACTAAATGACATTGGGCAAACTGCCCCCTCGTTTTAATGTTTTCAGCCGTCGATTATCTCGTCGTCGCCTGTGCCGCCTGCTGCACCGCCGCCCATCTGGCTGGGGTCAACGCCTGCTGCCTGTGCTGCCTGATACATCTTTGTTGTAAAGTCCTGTACGGTCTTGTTAAGTGTCTCACAAGCAGTTTTAAGTGTCTGAACGTCATTTTCGTTCATTGTTTCGGCTGCAAGGCCCTCATTTACCTTCTTTAATGCATCAAGCTCGCCCTCGATCTTTGTCTTTTCATCGGCGGGAAGCTTATCGCCAAGGTCTGTCATAAGCTTTTCTGTCTGGAAGATAAGGCTGTCTGCATCATTCTTTGCATCTACTGCTTCCTTACGCTTCTTATCCTGCTCTGCGTAGCGCTCTGCATCCTTAACTGCCTTGTCTATCTCGTCATCGCTTAAGTTTGTGCTTGAAGTAATGGTGATGTTCTGCTCCTTGCCTGTGCCAAGATCCTTTGCGCTTACCTTTGTGATACCGTTGGCATCTATATCAAAGCTAACTTCGATCTGAGGTATACCTCTGGGAGCGGGAGCAATACCGTCAAGACGGAACATACCAAGGCTCTTGTTATCCCTTGCAAGCGGTCTTTCACCCTGTACGATGTTGATATCAACAGCAGTCTGATTGTCTGCATAAGTTGAGAATATCTGCTTTTTGTTTGTAGGTATAGTTGTATTTCTGGGGATAAGAACAGTAGATACGCCGCCTGCGGTTTCAATGCCAAGTGAAAGGGGTGTGACATCAAGCAAAAGGATGTCGTTTGCGCCGCCTTCGCCCGAAAGCTTGCCGCCCTGGATAGAAGCACCGATAGCAACACATTCATCGGGGTTGATGCCCTTGAAAGGCTCCTTGCCGGTAATTTTCTTAACTTCGTTCTGTACAGCGGGGATCCTTGTTGAACCGCCTACAAGAAGGACCTTGTCGATCTCGCTTGCGGAAAGGTCTGCATCCTTTAAAGCATTCTGAACGGGTCCGATAGTCCTTGCAACAAGGTCTGCGGTAAGCTCGTCAAACTTCGCTCTTGTAAGTGTTACATCAAGATGCTTGGGGCCGTCTGCGCCAACTGTAAAGTAAGGAATATTGATATTTGTTGTAGTAGCTGTTGAAAGCTCCTTTTTAGCCTTTTCAGCAGCTTCCTTAAGTCTTTGCATAGCAAGCTTATCGCTTGATACGTCAATGCCCTCTTTAGCCTTGAACTCTCTTACAAGGTAGTCCATTATCTTCTGGTCGAAATCATCGCCGCCAAGGTGTGTATCACCGCTTGTGGCAAGAACCTCGATAACGCCGTCACCGATATCAATGATAGAAACATCGAAGGTACCGCCGCCAAGGTCGTATACAAGTATCTTCTGCTCGTTTTCGTTATCAAGACCGTAAGCAAGAGCTGCGGATGTAGGCTCGTTGATGATACGCTTTACATCAAGGCCCGCAATTTTTCCCGCGTCCTTTGTAGCCTGACGCTGGCTGTCGTTAAAGTATGCGGGAACTGTGATAACAGCCTCGGTAACAGGCTCGCCAAGGTAGCTTTCGGCATCCTTTTTAAGCTTTTGAAGTATCATAGCCGAAATAGCCTGAGGAGAGAATTCCTGTCCGTCATATTTGAACTTGTAGTCCTCGCCCATGTGTCTTTTGATTGAAATTACAGTACCCTCTACGTTTGTAACAGCCTGACGCTTTGCAGTTTCACCTACAAGTCTTTCGCCGTTTTTTGTAAAGCCTACGATAGAAGGAGTTGTTCTTTCGCCCTCTACGTTAGCGATAACTACGGGCTGACCGCCTTCCATTACTGCTACGCAGGAGTTTGTTGTACCTAAGTCAATACCAATTATTTTGCTCATAATTCATACCTCTTTCTTATATAATATTATTTTCTTATTCAGCGTTCTCGTTCATCATTCTCGCAGAAGGCCGGGTTTTGCTTTGCAAATTCCCTACACCTTCCGCGAGGTCGGAGCTTTGCTTCGCAAAACTCCTCTAATTTGCCACCTTTACCATACTTGGCCTTATAACTCTGTCGCCAAGCTTATAGCCCTTTTGGAATACCTCTACTATAACATTTTCGTCGCAGCTTTCATCTTCAATATGCATAACTGCGGAATGTACATTCGGGTCAAACGGTTCGCCAAGGGCAGGTATTTCCTCGACCCCGAGGGATGCCGTAATTTCCAAAAACTGCTTTAATATCATTTCAACACCCTTGTAAAGGCTGCTTTCCTTGTCATCCGACATTTCTACTGCCCTTTCAAAGTTGTCGATCACCGGCAGGAGCTTTTCAACAGTCTCCCTTACGCCGTTTGAATACATACCCGCCTTTTCGGCGTTTGTACGTCTTCTGAAATTATCAAACTCCGCAGCCTTTCTGAGGTACTTGTCAAAGTTGTCCTTGGCCTCCTGCTCGGCCTTTGCAAGCTTTTCTTCAAGGCTTTCTTCAACCGTATCCTCCTCGGGCTCCTGCGGGGTCTCACTTGTTGAATCCGTATCCTCGGGAGCTTCTGTTTGGACCGTATCTTCGATCTCTTCCGTCTGCTCCGGGATATCGTTGTTTATCTTTTCACTATCCATTTCTGCCTCCGTTATTTTTACCGTCCGATAAGGACTTTATTACCGATTCAAGATTTTTTATTATTGCATTCAAAACCGAAACGGTCTGTGAGTAATTCATCCTTGTAGGCCCTATAACGCCTATAGTGCCATAGCTGTCGTTGCCGTAGTTATAATCGGCGCGCACGATACTGCAATCCTGCAGTTCCTTCATATTGTTCTCGCCGCCTATAACGATGTGTACCTCGTCATTATGATCACCCTCCTTATCGAAAAGTGTTATCAGCATATCCTTTTCCTCCAGCGCGCGGAAAATATTTTGTGCCTTTTCCACATCGCTGAATTCGGGAAAGCCGAGTATATTATTTACACCGCTGGTGTAATAATGTACATTGTCATTTTGCTTTACTGCGCTTATAAGCGCCTTTAAAAGCTTTGTCACAAGCTCCTTGTGTTCTGGATAGGTCGTAAGCATTGCCGAGGCTATGGCCTCCATATCCTGCAAGGTGTAATTTTTAATTGCATTATTTACAGCCTGTGAAATGTTGTTAAGCTGTTCGCTGTCGGGTACGCTGCCTACACTCAAAACATGGTTTTTGACCGCCTTGTTTTCCGTTACTATCACCGCCACCACCGAGCGCTCGTCAATAGGCACCAGCTGAACGTGCTTTATATTTAATTTGGGACTTTTAGGCTCCGTTACAACTATGGTATAGTTTGTAAGCGCCGCAAGTGCCTTTGCCGTTTGCTGCATCAGATAATCTATCTGACCTACGTTGTTTTCAACTACGCTTTGCAAAAGCTCGGCCGTTTCGGGAGAAAGCTCCTGTGACTGCATCATTTTATCCACATAAAGGCGATAGCCCCTGTCCGACGGAATACGTCCCGCGGAGGTATGCGGCTGTACTATAAGCCCCAGCTCCTCAAGATCGCTCATATCGTTGCGGATAGTCGCGCTGGACACACCAAGATCATATTTTTTGGCGATAGTACGCGAGCCTATAGGCTCTGCCGTTTTAATATAATCCGTGATAATGGCCTCAAGTATTTTAAATTTTCTGTCGTTTAAGTCCATACATCCAACCTTCTTTTTTAGTAAGTCCCGCTTCATTGTTAGCACTCACTTGGTATGAGTGCTAACCCTTGACTATAAGATATCACTTTATCTGTTATTTGTCAAGGGTTTTTTACAAATTTTTTGAAAAACTTGAAAAAATAATTATATAAATATATTTGCAAGTTTATATTTCCCCCTTTGCCCGCAAAATACTTGAAAAACAAAAATATATATGATAAAATATCTTAAGTCAATACTAACAGAAAGGTAAATTTTATATGGCATACGACGGTATCGTAATACACAGTATTTTGCATGAATTAAACGACAAGCTTCTGGGCGGCAGGATAGACAAGGTATATCAGCCCGAAAGCGACGAAATAATATTATCCGTAAGAAGTCTTGGCAGCAATTACAAGCTTTTGCTTACGGCAAACCCTTCGCATCCGCGGCTTCACCTTACCTCATCGGCAAAGGAGAATCCGCAGGAGCCGCCGCTTTTTTGCATGGTTTTAAGAAAGCATATCCAAAGCGGCAAAATAATAGAAATAAGTCAGCCGCGTTTTGACCGTATAGTCAATATTAAAATTGAGGCACTTAACGAAATGGGCGATTACACGGTAAAAACGCTTATTTTGGAGATAATGGGCAGACACAGCAACCTTATGCTTGTAGACGAAAATATGAAGGTCTTGGAGTGTGCAAGGCATATAAGCTTTGACAAAAGCTCGGTAAGACAAATGCTGCCCGGCAAGGAATACACGCTTCCGCCCGGCGGCGAAAAGCTTGATACCCTTACCCTTAACGAAAATAATTTTAATGCTTCGATTGAAAAAATGCCGTCCGAAAAAATATATGCGGCTATTTACAAAAGCTTTAACGGCATAAGCCCTGTGATCGCCGACGAAATATGCTGCAATGCACAAACAGACCCAAGCCTGCCCGTAAGCATGCTTTCTGCGGACGATATATCGCGGGTATATTCCGCCTTTGATGCATTGGTCACAAAAATAAGGCAAAACAGCTATGCGCCGCAGATAGTATATGACGGCGACAGGATAATAGATATGCTGCCCTTTGGCTTAAACAAGTTTTCGGGGCTTAAAGCAAAGGTCTTTGCCTCGCCGTCGGAAATGACCGAGGCCTTTTATGCAACAAAGGACACTCAATACCGTTTAAACCAAAAAACGCACGATCTGAAGCACCTTATAAGCCAGAATATCGAGCGCTGTGCAAAAAAGCGCGCCATTCAGCAGCAAAGCCTTAAAGATATTGAAAACCGTGAATATCTTAAGCTTTGCGGCGAATTGATAACCGCCAATATTTATGCGATAAAACAGGGTATGACCACGGTCAGACTTAATAATTTTTACAGCGAGGAGCTTGAGGAAACGGAGATAGAGCTTGACAGCGCCCTTACCCCCGCGGAGAACGCACAAAAATATTTTAAGCGCTATAACAAGGCAAAGCGAACCTTTGCGGCGCTGCAAGACCAAATAGTATCAAACGACGAGGAACTTGCATATCTTGAAGGTGTACTGACAAGTGTTGCAAACTGTGAAAACGAGCAGGATATTAAAGATATACGCAGCGAGCTGCGCGAACAGGGATATATAAAAAAAGAAGCAAAGCAAAAAGGCCGCAAGGTAAGCAAGCGCTCCGTACCGCTGCATTTTATCTCATCGGACGGGTTTGATATCTATGTCGGCAAAAACAATGTGCAAAATGACGAGCTGACGTTAAAAACAGCGCACAGCACCGATATATGGATGCATACAAAAAACATCCCCGGTTCTCATGTTATAATCATTTCAAGGGGTGCGGAGATCCCCGACACTACCCTTACCGAGGCCGCCACACTTGCCGCCTACTACAGCAAGGCGCAAAATTCCGCCCTTGTACCGGTCGATTATACGCAGCGCAAAAACGTGCATAAGCCAAACGGCGCAAAGCCGGGTTTTGTTATTTACGACACCAACAAGACCGCATATATCACTCCCGACGAGGAAGCGGTAAAAAAAATAAAGCAAATATAAATGGAGAGATAGGTTATGTCACAAAAAAATGCCGTTGATACAGGCGATTTTGAAAAAACAAGCGTCCGCGTATCTATGGTCAGTATAATAGGAAACACCGTTTTATCGCTGTTAAAGGTGCTTGCGGGTTTTATCGCATCATCGGATGCAATGATAAGTGACGGTATACACTCCGCATCGGACGTATTCAGCAGTCTTATCGTAATTATAGGCATTAAAATTTCGGCAAAGGACTCCGACAAGGATCACCCCTACGGCCACGAGCGTTTTGAATGTGTCGCCGCGGTCATACTTGCCATGGTGCTGGTGATAACCGCACTTTTTATCGGCCATACCACCTTTGAACAGATATCCTCGGGACAGGAGATAGCCATACCCGGTATACCCGCGCTTGTTGCCGCTGTCGTTTCCATTGTCAGCAAGGAAATTATGTACCGCTACACCCGTATTTATGCGGAGCGCTATGATTCCGCCGCACTTATGGCGGATGCCTGGCATCACCGCAGCGACTCGCTCTCGTCCATAGGCGCGCTTGTCGGCATACTTGGTGCAAGGCTTGGCTTTCCGGTTTTGGATAAGGCCGCAAGTATTTTAATATGCGCCTTTATTTTAAAAGCCGCCTTTGATATATTCCGCGATGCGGCAGCCAAAATGGTTGACAGCTCCTGCAGCGAAGAAAAGGAAAACAAAATACGTCAATGCGCGCTTGCACAAACAGGCGTTGCGGGCGTTGACCTTATCCGCACCCGAGTATTCGGCAATAAGATCTATGTTGATATAGAAATTTGCGCCGACGGTAAAATAAGCCTTTTTGAGGCACACGGAATTGCCGAAAAGGTACACGATGCAATAGAAAACGGCTTTCCCGAAGTAAAGCACGTTATGGTACACGTTAATCCAAAATAAACAAACAGCCCCGCGCCTTATGTTAAGCGCAGGGCTGTTTTTGTATTATAGGTTTATTTATTATTAAATATTGCAATAACATCTGTCAGATCATAGCTGTTATCGTTATTCATGTCCGCTCTTTTAAGATCTTCACCCGTAAGCGGCTTTATGCCCGATATATGCCAAAGCAGCAGTTTTGCATCAACATCGTCCACCGAGCCGTCGGCATTGATATCTCCCCTTGCGGCAAATTTTAAAGCCACCAATGCGCTGTTGCCTGCGCCGCTGCCTATGATCTCCTTGGGAGTAACAGCGGTATTATTTATATAAAACTGCGTTTCTTCACTTATATAATATCCCGCATCGGCTTGTATGGTAAAGAGTGCGGTGTAGTCCTGTCCCTCTTTAAAGACCGTATGCGACGGTGTCCAGTCTACACTTTTGACCGTATAGCCCCTCGAAACATATGCGCCTGTACTCCATGCGGAGCTTGACGGCTGTTCGCCGACAACGGGAGCATCTACACCCGTATTTACCCTTTCAAGCAGCACTCCGGCACCCTCGTTTGCAACGGGTACGGTATAATCATATATGGCAGTCAGACTGCTTTGATGCGGATAAAATTTTATTGGTGTCACATCGGGCTGCTTGCTGCCGTACCACTTTAGATCACAGGTGTATTCGTCATCGCCCGTGCTTTTGAATTGGGCAACGTCATCCTTCAGCGTAATATCTATCCAGACATAGCAGCTTGTTCCGCCGACTAACGGCTCCGTATATACATGCTTAAAATTGCTGTTTTTGTCTATAAAATATACTGCATATTCCTTTATACACGGCTCTATATTATTGTCAAAGGTAATTGTGGTATCAAGCTCCGAACCGTGTGTAGGCAGCGCAAAATCGTGCATGATCAGTTTTTCTATAATACGCTTATTCATTTTTATCGGGACTATATCGCTTGACAGTGTATAAGAGCCGCAGTTCAGATCCGCACCGACATAAAGACCATCTAACCAGCCGCCTGCGCCGCTGAATTTAAGGGTCGCAGTTCCCGACAGGGTCTCCTCGGTGTATACGTCTTGATTGAAGCTTTCTGTCCCTTCCTGCACCCACTGTGATTTTTTGATAGCCTTGTAGCTTCCGTCCGATTCCTTTGTGTACAAAGCCCAGTCCACGCTCTCAACGTGCCTGCACACTATTTTAAAGTAGATATTGTCTCCGACCGTTGCCTCGACGGGCTGGGGCTGTGTATCTATAACGGGCATAACATCAAGCTTGTAATTGTTATAGGACATCTCCGCTTTTATATCTGTACTGACCCATCCGTAGTAATCATCGCTTCGGGCAAAGTACAGCTCGCTGTTATCTGACGCATCCTTAAAGGATTTCAGGTTATTCTCCGCCTCGCTGTCGTCCTTACCGGTAATTGACATTTTGCCGTTAAATGTTGTATTTATAATATCATAATACGGCATTCTTCCGTCAATTACAAAGGCATAGCTTTTACCGTTTTCGTTTGTGTTTACAACGGTATTTTTCATTTTTACCACAGGGCGGGATTTTATGGCGATACTGCCCTTGTTTTCGGTATTATTGTTTATGGTACAGTTATTAAACTGCAGGGAGCTTTGGCTGAAAAAGTTTTGACCCCTCGTACTTTGCGATATAAGAACGCTGTTGTTGTTATGCATAACGGCATTTATTGTAACATTATTAAATACAAGATGTCCATAATCTACGGAAAATACCGTTGGTGTATAGGTTTGCTCCGGTATATCTATGTTTATGGTACCGCCGTTAAAATCGATATAACCGTAGGTATAGGATGCAACGCTGTTTGAATATAACCGAAACATACTCGGCTTGGTACAGTTTATCGTGTGACCGTTAAGGTAGATATGTTTTTTGTAGTCCGCCTCTATGGTTCCGGTCTGCTCGTTTATCTCAATGTCGTTTTTAAGCATGATATAAGATTCCGAGCGTTTGGCTTTTGCAAGCTCTACAAGCTCTTCGCCCGTTGTAATGATATACGGGTTTGTTTTGCTGCCGGTGCCCGTATAAGCAAACACCCGGCTTTGCATAAGCATAGCCGAAAATAATACAATTAAAAAGGCAAACACCGCTTTTACACTGCACTTTTGCGTTTTAACGCGGACCGTTTTTAATAATTCTTTATTCATAATTTCGCTCCCTTCAAAAAAAATATTTTTACAAATGGTTTTAAAATTAATTCTTATTATATAATATCACAAACTTGCCGAGTATTCAATAATGTGTTTAAAAAATATAAAAAAGGCTCTTCCCGAAGGAAAAGCCTTTTATACATATCAATAGCCTACGGATGCTCTCCAGGCCTTTACCTTATCGCTGTAGCCAAGTACCTCAAGCCAAGCGAAAAACTTTGTATCATCCATAAATTCTGCGCATATAGAGTCAAGATTATCTATATTGGATCGTATATAATTTACAAGATCGGAAACGGAATTACATGTAACATTTCTGAAATCGTAAGTATAATCGCCCGATACATAATAGTTAAGCTTGTATGCGATCATTTCTTCGTTGCCGCCCTCTTTAGCGTCAGCCTCTACTTCCTTGATCTTTGAAACAACATCAGCATCCATGCCGCGCTGACCTGCAACAAGGCTTACAACGCCGCTCTTAAGTGCATCAAGGAACGGATCCTTATCATATGCTATAGCCATTTCGTTAGCAAATTCTGCTATATCGCCGATCTGCTGACCCTTCCAATAAGGCGGAAGAGAAGGATTAAGTATGCCGATAAGCTTAAACAGCGCCTCGTCATGGTCCTCTATCTTGGAGCATGCAAGAACATCCGCATATTTATCCTCTGCATAGTTATCAACAATTTCAAGAAGCGCGGGGTCGCTTACACAATCAACTGCGGCAGCCCAATTTTGTGCAAATGCCTCTGCGATGCTTTCAAGTCCCTTAACGGGTACGCCGTTAAAGTTATAAACATCTGTAGGCGGCTCGTAAACATACTCGTCAACAACGGGTACCTCTTCGCCCGCAAGGCATTTTTTAATTTCATCGTAGCCCCAGCGTGTCTTATAATCCTTGACCGTAAGGCCGCGAATAATTCTCTTTAACTGATCGCTTGCCTTATCCGGTATCTCCATTTCATAAGTACAAGCCTTTTTAAGCATCTGCTTTCTGTTAAGGCCGTCAAATACGCCGCGGCCTGTAACAAGCATTACCAGCGTAACGCCAAGTGACCAATAGTCTGCCTCGGGTCCGAAAATACCTTTTGTGTTTTCGGGCGGAAGGAAAGCAAAGGCTGTCTGCTTTGTAAATTCCTTAACATCCGAAACATCTATACCAAGGTCGCCCAAAAGCACCTGATCGGGACCGAAAGGACTGTAGAAAATATTTGTGGGCCTTACGTTGCCGTGTACAAGGCCTGCATCGTGAACAGCCTTTAAAGCCTCATTTACATTTGGGATGATCGTTTCAAACAAACGTCTGTCATTTACAGCCTTACCGCTTGAGATAAGATCGGCCTTGTTGAAAAACGGCATTATCTCACAGCTGCATCCGTTGTATGTAAACCTATCGGACTTTTTGATAAGGAACGGTGAATTTATCTTCTTTTCCGTTTCGATTCTTTCCTCGGAAGGAGCCTTATCCGGGAAATATATTTTTGCAAGAAACGGGAAATCATCATATTCGCATACAAATGTTGCCGCCTCGCCATTATCCGGATTTAACACCTTTTTTAATATATAACGGCCTGCCAAAGTATCACCGACCTTAAAGCTTGCCGGTAACTTATTTGCTCCATCAGCCATAATTCACACCTCGTTTCATTAATTATTTTGCCTGAAAGCAAAGCACATTATTTCTTAAGATCTTGTCAATTCTTGTATACAGCTTCATATTTTTGCCGACCATCTTTGTATCCTGCTCAATAACTGCCTGTATACTTGATTCAAGCTCTCTTACCTTGTTATTGTAATCTTCTTCAAGTGCTTTTTTCTTGCTTTCATACTCGTTCTTGCCGCCGCCGAAAAGTTTCTTTCTTTGTGCGTAGAACTCTCTTTCAAGGTTGCGCATATCCTCGAAGTGCTTTTCGTCAAGCTTCTCCATTTCAACAGATATACGTTTATTCTTGTCAAGCTCACGTCCGGAGCAATTCTTATAAATGGTTTTAAGGAAATTGATGGTATCTACCATATAGAACTTATGCAGAAGCGTTGCCTTTTCGTCATAATCGCCTGCATTATCAATAACCTTAAGGATAGCATCTATACTTGGTATAGAATTTGCGGGATAAAGCGACTCATCAAATTCCTTAAGCAAGCCGTAAATCTTTTCCACAGCCATAATGTCGTGCTTTATTGCCTCTATGGAAACAATAACGCCGCGCTGTGCATAACCGCGAAGCTTGATAAGCTCGTTTTTGATGATCTCTATCTCGGACTCCTCGTCCTCGCCGTCCTCTATATTTTTAAGAGCGTATTTTATTCTTAAATACTCAAAACGCTTGTTCAGGTATACCTGCGGCGAAGCGCCTGTAAATATAAACTTGCTGCCCTGATCGATAACATAAGCGGCCTCTGCAAGTATATCGTCTCTTTCGGTCTTTGTAACATCATCCTTGAAAAGTGAAGGAAGCTTGGGCTTTTCATCATCGCCAAGAAGCTCCGCCTCGGACTGCTTAAGGAAATAATCGTCCTCGTCGGGCTCATAATCGGGTGCCCACGATGTATCATATTCTTCCTTATAGATACCTACGATACGTTCTTCCGGTTCTTCTTCGGGCTCGGGTGCGGATTGAGCCTCTTTCTTTTCCTCTTCCTTGGTATCGGCTTCACCGGAATCATATCCGCCGTAGGTAGTACCCAATTCGGGCTCACCGGGATAATCCTGCTCCTTGCTTTCGCTGTCAGCAGTATCACCGCTTGAATAAGAATCGTCGTCTCCGCCGGCAAGACCGGAAAGATCGTAACCCGACTCTTCTTCTTCGTCGTCATTGCCATAGCTGGGCGCAACAGATGACGAGAAGCCATCCGCGCTGTTGTCGCTGTCGTAATCATCGACCTCCATATAAGCAATAAGAAGCTCGTCGTCAAGGTATTGTTTTATCTTTGCAATATCGTCGTCCAATTCAAAGAAATCATTAATAATACCCTTTGCGTTTTCAATGTTTTTGATCTTCTGTCTGAGTTCCGCAAACTCGGGCAGCTCGCCAAACGGGATCATATCGTCCTCTTTAAGGCAGATGCAGTTTTCAACACTGTAATAAACGTTTAATTTATCAGCCACATAGGATCTGGCAATGTCAAGAAAGACCTTTTTATCATCGCTGACACTTTCAAGCAACGCCAAAGCGTCCTTTGTACTCATAAAATCACCTCCGTAATTGTGTTAAGCCGACCGAAAAATACTAAACGGTCTTATTTAATTTATATAATACCACTTTTTATTCAATTCGTCAAATAAAATCACAAAAAAAAATTCACAATTTTAAAAAAATTTTAAAAATTTGATTTATTGTGACATATTCGGTACATTAAACAAGGGCGTAGGTTACTTAACATAGTTACGCAACCTACGCCCTATTATGTGTTTTTTATTTGTGAACCGCTTAAAATGTGGTTTTAAAAGGTTTTGTCAACCCGCTTTCAATTCCAAACGTAATCTGTCTGCTATCAGCGCAATAAATTCACTGTTTGTCGGTTTTCCCTTATTTGTTGACACCGTATATCCGAAAAGGCTGTCTATCGCATCTACCTTGCCCCTGCTCCACGCCACCTCTATAGCGTGCCTTATTGCTCTTTCAACGCGGCTGGGCGTTGTATTGCACTTTTTGGCAATGGACGGATAAAGCTCCTTTGTAATGTAATTAAGCACATCTATATCGTCTATCGCCATAAGTATTGCCTCGCGCATATAATGATAGCCGCGTATATGTGCGGGCACGCCTATCTCGTGCAGGATATTCGTTACCCTTGTTTCAAGGTCCACGTCGCTTATCCTTGCAAAGCCAAGCTTTATGTTTTTTGCGGGTATGGGCTCCTTAAGCTGGCGTATGCGTGACACCAAAAGCTCCATATCAAACGGCTTGGCAATATAATACTTTGCCCCGAGCATAAATGCTTTTTGCGTTATCTGCTCGCCGGTTATGGCGGTAAGCATTATACACATGGTCGCATCCTCGTTCCCGCTTTCCGCAAGCTTTTCAAGCACGCCTATCCCGTCAAGCTTTGGCATTATGCCGTCGATAAGCGCAACATCCGGGCGGTCGGAAATTATTTTATTATACGCCTCCAAACCGTCATAGGCCTTGGATATTACCTCCATATCCGGCTGTTTTTCCAGATAATTACACAGACAATCACAAAAATCTCTGTTATCATCCGCCACCAAAACCGTTATTTTCTTGTTATTCATAGTATTTCCCTCCATATTGATTTATGTTTGTATTAACTGGTAATTTCTACCATTTATAATCATTATAAACCAATAAAAGGAAAAATGCAAGCACTATTTTTATTTTTTTACAGGAATACCATATTTTACCAAAGAAGCATTGGAATAACGTCTGTCTTCTGTAACTTCTGCACCAAACCAATTCGGAGCATCAAATAAAACTGCCTGTTTTAACGACGAAAACTCGACCTCAACATTCATAAAACCGGCAAGTTTTTCTTCATATATATCAAGCTCTGCGGTCAGACCGTTTTCAAGCGGTACAAGATAGCGTTTTTTGACGATCGCGCCCGTTTCGGTCTTTTCCCACAGCTTTAAAAACTGCGCCTCGGTAAGCGACAGCTCAAACTCCGTCCTGTCAAGGCCGTTATTATGTGCCGCGCCCTTTACGGTAAGTATATATTCATCATCGCATTGCCTTAAGCGTATGGTCGGGTCGGTGGATATATAGCCCTGACGGATGCTGCGGCATTCGCATTTATCCAGATCTTCGGGCAGCCTGTCCACCAAAAATTTTCGCTCTATCTCGGTATTGTTTACATTCATATTCAAACCCCCTTGAATTTTTATTTCTATAATAGTATAATAACATAAAAACAACACACAGGCAAATATTAAATATGTATATTGATTTTTACATAACCTCAAAAACGGATGTGATAATATGAATGTGCTGCAAAAGTATTTTAACTACCGTCAGGCACTTATCGAGCAATATATAAAGGGCGATATGACAAAGCGCGAATACCTTGACCGCAATCTTGATGCCGTACTCTCCCTTAATATAAAGCCCTTTAAAAATATAGACAATATAGACAAGGCGCTGTTTAACTATCAATACTACAACGCAATGGCAAAGGACAGCAAAATGAGCGCCTACGGCGATTACGAGTGCCACTTTAACGAGCAGATGAACTACTACTACTCGCAAAAGGATCGTGCCACCTTAAAACTACTTGAGCTTTTGGACTTTCGCGGCGTTACCGCCTATCATATCTCGGTACGCAGCAAGGAGCTTAAGGGCAGGCTGTTTGAAATAGTTTTAAAGGAGCATAACAACACCATTTTGCACTCCACAAGCGAGCTGATAAAAAAGCGCCTTACAGACGAGGGCGTGTTTGAAAGCGGCACAAAAAAATCGCTTATCGACTATTATATAAATCACAGGTATTAAAAGGATAAGCCCGTTTTGTTTAAAAGAACTGTTGTATATTTGGTAATTTGAAGCTTGATCAATGCCGTATGGTTTATTTTTTTGCCTGCTAAGGTGACCGCCGTCAATAACAAAAAATACGGAAAGATAATATATTCCGCGGCCCTGTCCTATAAGAGTATTTTTTATACAAAAATACCTGTTTTGACATATTTTGCAAAATATTTATGTTAAAATTTGCTATATGTCTATTGTAATTAGCATTCGGATATGCTATAATAAAAAAAACTGGGGGAATTTTTATGGGAATAACTAATTGGAATACAGAGCTTCTGCCCTTTGAACAGGCAGTTGATGAGATAGTTTTAAAGCTTAAAAGTGTACGCAGGGATTTTTTGCGCCGTCAGCTCCACTCGCCCATTGAGCAGGTCGAGGGCCGCGTAAAAAGCATAGCAAGTATAATAGCAAAGGCAAATGACCGCAATATACCCATTGACAATGCACTCGAGGTTTTGGAGGATATAGCGGGCATACGCATAATCTGCCGCTTTGTAGAGGATATTGACAAGGTCGTAAATATGATACGCGCAAGAAACGACTATGATATGAAGATACTCCAGGAGGAGGATTATGTCACCAATACAAAAAAAAGCGGCTACCGCAGCTATCATATAACCATTGAATACAAAATTATGTACGAGGGCGAGGTTTTGCCGCTTAAATGCGAGATACAAATAAGAACGCTGGCTATGAACTTCTGGGCGACTATCGAGCATTCACTGCGCTACAAGTATGACGGCCACCTGCCCGAACATCTTAAGGAAAGGCTGCATAACTGCGCAGAGGCCGCATTTAAGCTGGATACGGAAATGACGACCATACGCGGTGAGCTTTTGCAGGCGCAAAAGACAAAGCAAACGCAGGATTTTCTTGTAAACGAGATAGTCAAAAATATACATAATCTTTACGCTTACGGCAAGGTAGAGCATTTAAACGACTATAACCGCGAATTTATGGAGATATTCCGTGTCGGCGATGTAAATAAGCTGTCCGAATTTAATCACAAGCTTGAAACTATGGCCGAAATTTACAATGTGAGGTATGTTTAATGTCAGTTTATGCAATAGCCGACCTTCATTTAAGCCTTTACAAGGATAAGCCGATGGATATTTTCGGCAAAAACTGGAAAGACCACCATTTAAAAATACGCGATAACTGGAACAGCATCGTCACAGCCGATGACACCGTGCTGGTCGCAGGCGATATTTCCTGGGCGCAGAATATGACCGAATTTGCCCCCGATCTTAAATTTATTTCAAAGCTTAACGGCAAAAAGGTCTTTGTCAGCGGCAACCACGATTATTGGTGGACATCCGTGCAAAAGCTTAACGCTATGGACGAGAATATGTTTTTTATAAGGACAAATTTTTATCGGCTGGGCGAATATGCAGTCTGCGGTTCAAGGGGTTGGATATGCCCCGGTGACTCCATGTATAAAAAGTCAAAAGACGAAAAAATATATAAGCGCGAATGCCTGCGCCTCGAACTGTCCTTACAGGCAGCGCAAAAAGCCGACTGCGATAAATTTATCGTAATGCTCCACTTCCCGCCCGCAAACGACAAGGGCGAGCGCTCGGAGTTTATGGACATAATTGAAAAATACGGTGTCAAAACCGTTGTATACGGTCATCTTCACGGCGAACAGTCGCACAAAAGCGGTATACAAGGCGAGGTAAACGGCACAAGCTATTTTTTAACAGCAAGCGATTATCTGGATTTCAGACCGCTGCAAATAAATATTTATAGTAAACGACATTAAAAAATGTCGTTTACTATAACCCTACGGGGTATGCACACGGCTGCGTACAAGGTAGTTAGCCGCTTTGCGGCACGCAGCCGGCGCGAGTAAACGAGCAAAAGTATAAATACTTTTGTCGTTTACAATAATTTTTTAATACGAAAGGAAACAACAAAATGGCAAACCCAATAGTAACTATTAAAATGGAAAACGGCGATATCATTAAGGCGGAGCTTTACCCCGATATTGCGCCAAACACGGTAAACAACTTTATCAGCCTTATTAACAAGGGCTTTTACAACGGCCTTATTTTCCACCGTATAATCAAGGGCTTTATGATACAGGGCGGCTGTCCTCAGGGACGCGGCACAGGCGGCCCCGGCTACGGCATTAAGGGCGAATTTGCACAAAACGGTTTTAAAAACGATTTAAAGCATACCGCAGGCGTGCTTTCAATGGCACGCTCTATGATGCCAAATTCCGCAGGCTCACAGTTCTTTATTATGCACAAGGATGCTCCCCATCTTGACGGCGCTTATGCAGCCTTTGGCAAGGTGATCGAGGGTATGGATGTAGTTGACAAGCTTGCAAGCGTTCGCACAGGCATGATGGACAGACCCGTTGAGGATCAGGTCATGGATGATGTTACGGTAGAGACCTTTGGTGTGGATTATCCCGAGCCCGAAAAAATGTAATATATAACGAAACGATCCGGTCTATCCGGTTATTTCAAATACAAAAAACGGCCCCGACTTTTAGTCGGGGTCGTTTTTGTGAAAGGAATGAATTATTACGAAGCAAATGTAAGTCTTGTAAGAGTAGAATTGCTTGTTGTGGCACCCTTTATTGTGTATGTGCCGGGAGTAAGCTTAACACTTACATTGCCTGTACCTGTTGTTGTACCTGCAATATTAAGTCCCTTGCCCGAAACTGCTGCTGTTACTGTGCAGTTTCTGTCTACTGTGAAAGTAATTGTATTGTCGCTTCTTAACTTAACGCCTGTGCTGTCAACGCTTCTTACGTTGAACTTCATATTTGCATATGTAGCAACCTTGCTTGTTACTGTTGAAGAGTTAAGTGCGTATGTTCCCATTGCAACTGCGCCTGCTGCTGTTGTTGAGCTTGAAGAGCTGCTGCTTGATGAAGAACTGCTGCTTGAACTGCTTGAGCTGCTTGATGAAGAAGAGCTGCTCTTGCTGTCTAACTGTACCTTGTATACGTTAAGGTTGCTGCCTGTTGAGTATACAAATACTGTGCCGTTAAAGCTAAAGTCTGCCGACTGAACGCTTGCGGAACCGCCGAAGTTTAATGTTGCAAGACGGTTGCCCTGAAGATCTGCAACTACAAGTGTTCTTGTATCGGAACCTGTAGATCTTGCTGTTAACTTAATTGTAGAAGCACCTGTAGCTTCGATAGAGAATGATCTATACTGAGCAATACCTGCGCCGCCGAGTGAAAGTGCCTTTGTGAAGTTCTGGCCGTTTACAGATGCAGAATCATCAACTATAGACATAGGCTTCTCGGAAGTTGAGTGGAAACGAAGACCGTCAACCGTAAATGCCTTAACGATATTGGGGCGTGCGGTAAATATGGAATCACCGAAGCACCAGCTCTTTGAAGTACCTGTTGAAGTATTGTCATTCTGTGCAACTGTAGTTGTAGTAGTTGTTGTAGTGTTCTTTGTAGTTGTTGTCTTGGGAGCAGTCGTAGTAACCTGTGCTGCTGTTGTAGCCTCTGTAGCTGCCTCTGTTACAACATAGTTTGCAGAACCGCTTACGGAACCGCCAACCTTTACAAGAGAGCTCTTGTAAGATGCCATAGCGTTCTTGAATGAAGAGTCAACGCTGTAGCTTGTTGCATCGTTGATGATGCTGAAAGAATTTCTGTTTGACGGGAAGTCGCCGCCGTTCATACGGCCTGCCTTAGCCATAACTACGGAAGGAACATTGTCAACGGAGTCGATAGACTTAACACCGAGATCCCAGCTTGTATCAAAGTTATTGTATGTGGAGCCGCCCTTAACTGCCTTGTAGGAAGAATCTACCTTAGCTGTTCTGGAGCTGACCTCTACTGCATCAAAACCTGTTGAGCTCTTGCTCTGGTTGATGTACTGAAGCTTGCTGCTGTCAACTGTCTTGAATGTGAACTTGTTGTTATATGCCTTGATAATACCGCCGTTTTCACCGGAGAATGTACCTGCACCGTTAGCATCTGTACCCTGACCGGAGATCATCATAGGCTTTGTTGTATCAAGGAAATAATTGTTTTCTACGAATGCGGAACCGCCCATTGTCATACCAACACCGTATTTTGCACAGCTGTCAAAATAGTTGTTGTAAATGTGTACGGACATTGTTCTGATTCTGGGGTGTCTTGAATCGGAGTGGTCAAACCAATTGTGGTGATATGTAATGAAGGAATCAGTAGATTCTGACTTCATACCGCAAAGAGATGACTTACCGTTATCCCAGAAGTGGTTGTAGGAGAAGGTAACAAATGTAGAGCCGCTCTTAACGTCCATTGTACCGTCGCCCTTTGCCTGGTCTGCGTCGCCGCCTGTTGAGCCGTAGTAGCAGTCCATATTGTGTACCCAGATATTGCAGTTTGATGTATCAAGCGATAAAGCATCGTCCATGCAAAGCATGATACCGAAGTTTCTGATCTCTACATTAGCTGCGTTTCTTATAAGGATACCAAAGTTCTTGATAGCTGCATCCTCGCCGATACCTTCGATAGTAAGGTTCATTAAGCTGTAAGCTGCCTTGCCCTTTACCTGAAGACCCTCTGCGGAGGAACCGAAAGCATCCATATTGCTTGCATCGATAGTACCGATGATACGGAAGTCAAAGCCTCTTGTATCGTAGCCCTTCTGTAAGCCGTAGATAATGTTCTGGAAACCTGTGTATGTTGTCTTGTTGCCCTTTGCATCGGAGATAACGTCACATTTAACTGTCTTTGCGTTGTCTGCGGTTACATATATAACCTGTGCGCCGCTCTTTAATGTACCGTTGTCATTGTATGCACCGGATGATGTTTTATATGTAGACTTTGATGAGAAAGCAGAACCGGAACGGTCATAAGCAGAAACCGTAAGACCCGATTTCTCGCTTGATGCGATCACGCTGCCCGAAGAGTTAAGAGCGTCTACCTTCATTGTGTAGCTGCCGGGAGCAAGACCTACAGCATCGGCACGCCAGTAGCTGCCATAGCTTCTTACAAGCGGATCGTCAAGCTGTGTATAAGAACCGCTTGAACCCTTTACATATACCTTGTACTGTGCTGCACCGCTTACGGATGACCACTGGATATAAGCCGATTCAAACCAACCTGCACCCTTTGTGATAGATACCGAAGAAGCTGCTTCTACTATAGTTACGGGCTTAAGATAAACAGCTGTTGCTGCGCCTGCCGTAACTGCAAGTGTTGCGGCAAGAAGACCGCCGATAACTCTTTTTGCTTTAAATGACATTTTAGATCCTCCTTCTCTTGTCTTATATACCTTTAAAGCACAATTTCTTTACGCTGTCATTATATAATTAAGAAGATATATTTTTAAATATGTTTTTTTACCAATTATTGTAATATATTTTAGTGCTGTTTTGCTAATTGTTAAGAATGTGTCAAAGCTTTAGTTTAAACTGCATTAAATAAATTGGGTATGTAAAAAGAGTATTTATATATTTTGTATAAAAATTTGATAAAAAAATAACCGAAAATTGTGTGAATTAATTGTAAACAAATTATAAACGAACATAATATCGACCTCAAACCCGCTCTATCAGCGGTTTGGTAATTTTGTGACATTTGTATCGAACAAACAAAAATCGCAAAATAAGAACAAATTGTGAACAATAGTTTAAATTTTGTAAACTTTTTATAAGAAGAAACTTTATCCCAAAATAGAAAGTGCCTTTTTTAGGGCTTTTCAAAGACTTTTAATTTTTATATTATTAATTATGCACAAAAACATCGTTTTTATTTTGGCAGTAAATAGTATTTACAAACAAAATATTATATGATATCTTATTATTACAAGATATAGCTTGATGTAATCTACATTAAACTATATCCGGATGAACAAAATACAAAAAGGGATCATTTTCATTAAAAAAAGAGGAGGAAATTTAAATGAAAAAATTCAAAAAACCCCTTTCACTGGCACTCAGCGTAATGTTGATCGCAACAAGCGGTTTCGTTACAGCCGATAAGTCATTTTTACCTACGGCTTATGTAGTTGAGGCTGCATCCACCAGTTGGAACTTCGGCAACTCAAACTTCAAAAGTCTTGGCAACATTACAAAAGCATTTACTGTTGACGGACTCAGATTCCACGCAACAGACAGCAAGTCAATGCAGATAAAGTCAGAAACAGTTACTGTTGACGGCAATACTTACAAATATACACTTGCTCTCGGCGGTTCGGGCGGCACTTCCTACAGGTCCGTATCATTTGATGCAAGCGGTACTTCTACTATTAAAGTAACTGCAAGATCTTCGGGCTCTTCTTCAAGAGATCTTGTTATTGCAGACGGCAAGGGCAATCAGCTTGGCAAAATAACAGCAGGCTCATCGGCTGCTCTCGGTACTGCTACCATCAACTATACAGGTACGGTTTATATTTATTCTGCTAACAGCGGTATAAATATTTATAAGATCCAGGTTGACAGCAAAGACGGTTCGTCATCGTCCTCGTCTTCGTCATCATCCTCATCTTCTTCATCTTCATCGTCGTCTTCTTCGACTCAAAATGAGTCTGCATACATTAAAGACGGCTGGTACTACATCAAAAATATAAACAGCCAGAAGTATGTTGAAGTAGCAAACGCAAAGGACAGCAACGGTGCTAACGTACAGCAGTACGCAGGCAACGGCAATGCTTGCCAGAAATGGTATGTAACAAACAAGGGCAACAATTACATCACACTTAAAAACGGTATGTCAAACGGCAAGATGATGGATGTTGCAAACGGCGAAAACAAAGACGGTGCTAATGTTCAGCTTTACTCCGCAAACAATGCAGATGCACAGGTATTTAAAGTAAAGAAGATCTCCGACGGCGTTTACGCACTTCTTTCAAAATCAAGCGGCGACACAAAGGCCCTTGACGTATACGGCTGGTCAACAGCTAACGGAGGCAACATCAACCTTTGGACATACAACGGCGGTGCTTGCCAGCAGTTCAGATTTGAAGCTACTTCAAACGGCGGTTCAAGCTCATCATCAAGCAGCTCAAGCAGCAGTTCAAGTTCTTCAAGTTCAAGCTCATCATCAAGCAGCAGCTCAAGTTCTTCAAGCTCAAGCTCTTCATCGTCAAGCAGCTCAAGCAGCGGAACAACGGTTGCAGGCGGTGTAGCTACCATTACAAGCAACAATGAATCGGCTTTACTTGATGCTATCAAGAAAGTTAACAGCAGCGGCGGTACTGTTTATATCAATACTCCCGTTGTAAGCATCAGCACAACATCAACTATCAAGCTTTCCGGTACAAAATCGGGCGGTATCGTTGGTGTTAAGCAGTCGGACGGCACATATCCCCGCCTTGACTTCAAGAACGCAAGAAGCAAAGGTTCTACATCAAGAGGTTTCACGATCAGCGGCCAGAACCAGTATATAAAGAATGTTATAGTTGAAAACGCAGGTGACAACGGTATCTGGGTATCCGGTGCAAAGAATACTCTTGACCACGTTATCGCACGTTACAACAATGACTCGGGTATTCAGCTTTCCGATAATGCTAACGGAAATACATTAAAATACTGCTATTCCTACAGAAACTGTGACGTTCCCACATACGGCGCAAACGCTGACGGTTTCGCACCTAAGTTAGGCGCATCCAACACAGTATTTGAGTACTGCTTCGCTTGGGACAATAGTGATGACGGTTGGGACAGCTACGACAAGTCGGGCGACAAGTCAGCAACCGTTACCTATAAGCACTCCGCTTGCTGGAACAACGGTAACCCCGATGTATTCACAGGTAAGTACGACTTATCAAGAGGAAAATCACTCGATAAGAATATGTGGACCATCCAGCAGCTTTGCTCTTCGGACGGCAGCTTTGAAAACAACTACAGAAGCGGCAAGATCGATATCTCCAAGGGTAAGATCAACGGCAAGAGCGCTTCAAGCTGGTACTCAACAGCACAGGGCGAGATGAACGGCAACGGCTTCAAGTTTGGTTCAAAGACCACAGAAAAGAGCACATCCGTTAAGAGAACAGCAGATTACTGCGCAGCATTTGACCACAAGTCAAAGGGCTTTGACAACAATAACAGCGAGGGCTGCACAGGCTACATTTCAAACTGTGCATCGTTCAACAACAATATTAACTATCAGCTTCCTTATGTATTTGCAACATGGTCAAATAACTGGAGCTGGGGCGCAAAGAAGAGCGATCAGTCCAAGCAGAGCCAGAGCCTTAAGAAGCCCGGTAACACTTCTTCGGCAACAAACAGCTTCTACTCTGTAAGAAACAACATTGAAAATACTGTTGCTTCCAACAAGTTCCCTGACAACGTTAACTTTGATAACGCTATCAGAAGTTTAGGTTAATTAAACAAAACGACCCCCGGTTTTAAACCGGGGGTTTTTTAATAAACAATGCAAGTGTGCCAAATGCCGCCGCAAATGTTCAAAGAAAATAAAAATCTCTTAAACTATTTTGTTATTTATCACTTTTGCTCTTGATATCTTCCTTGGAAAGTAAGCAAACCGTCTCTATATGCACGCTATGCGGAAACATATCCACAGGCTGTACTTTATTGACCTTATACTCTCCGCTTTCACAAAGCACTTTAAGATCCCTTGCAAGGGTCGCGCTGTCGCAGGAAACATAAACTATCCTCTTTGGCGACATTTTTAAAAGCATATCCAAAAGCGCCGCATCACAGCCCTTTCTTGGGGGATCCACCACCATAACATCGGGTTTGATGCCTTGCTGTTCGTATAATTCGGGGACTACTTCCTCCGATCTGCCGCAAAAAAACTCCACGTTTTTAATATGGTTTATCTCGGCATTTTTACGGGCATTTTCAATGGCCTGCGGTACTATTTCAATACCATATACCTTTTTTGCATTCTGCGCCAAAAACAGCGTTATAGTTCCTATACCGCAGTATGCGTCAATTACGGTTTCCTCACCCGTAAGAGCGGCAAATTCAAGCGCCTTGCCGTAAAGCTGCTCGGTCTGCACGGGATTTACCTGAAAAAACGAAAGCGGCGAAATATTAAACCTTAAGCTTCCTATATAATCTGATATATGGTCGTCACCATACACAATTTCACATTTATCGCCAAGAATAACATTTGTTTTGGCACTATTGTAATTTATTACAAGACTTCTCAAATTTTCAAAGCCCTCAAATGCCTTTATCAGCTGCTGCTTGTGCTTAAATTCCGTACCGTTTACAACAAGGCACACCATAAGCTGATTTGTCTTAACACCGTTTCTTATAAGTATATGCCTTATGCTGCCCCTGTTGCTTTCCTCGTCATAGGGTCTGATATTATTGTCAAGCATAAACTTTTTAACACAGTTGATTATTTTTTCATTGCCCTCATTTGATATATGGCATTTTGCGCACTCCACTACCCTATGGCTGTTCATTGCATAAAAGCCCACGGCAATTTTGCCCCGGCTGTCCGTTCTTACGGGGTACTGCTCTTTATTACGGTAAAAATAAGGATATTTCATACCTATAACATCACAGACATCTATGCCCTCAAAACCGCCTATACGCCTTAAATTTTCAATCACCTTATTTTTTTTGTATTCAAGCTGGGCGGCATAGTCAAGGTGCTGGATACTGCATCCGCCGCATTTGCCCGAAACGGAGCAAACAGGTCTTACCCTGTTTTTTGACGGCTTGATAAGGTTTAAAAGCTTGCCATAGGCATAATTTTTCTTGACTTTCATAAGCAGCACCTCTGCCCTTTCGCCGGGAAGCGCGCCGTTTACAAATACGGTAAAGCCGTCTGCCTTGCCAATACCCTCGCCGTTTGTGCCAAGATCGGCAATATCCACGATACATTTGTCGTTTTTCTTAAAATTCATATAAACACCTGCTTAAAACTGTGTCTTGCGCAAATTACGCTCCATAACGCGATGATAGCCTACCCATGCGCCCTGCGTATTATCGGCCTCCACAGCATCCTCAAACATTTTAACATACGCATCCATATCATCGGCATAGTGCAAAAGCATAGCCTCCAGGGTACGCGGTGTCTTTGCCGAGCCGTATTCCAGCTGGCCATGATGCGACAAAATACAATGCTGCATCATATTTTTAAGCTCCGGCGGAAAGCCCTCTATTTTATCGGCCTCTCTTCCCACCATTTCGCAACCCATCACAAGATGTCCCAAAAGCTCGCCGCTGTCCGTATAGTCAATATTGGGAAAATCGGATAATTCCTTTATTTTGGCTACATCATGCAGCATTGCACAGGAAACAAGAATATCCCTGTTTGCCTTTGTATAGTGCTTTGCCATCATATCACACATCTGTGTTACAGACAATGAATGTTCAAGCAGACCGCCAAGATAATTATGGTGCATGCTTTTAGCGGCAGTATGTTTTTTAAACTTTTTATTGACCTCCTCGTTGTCTATAAACACAGCCGAGGTCAATTTTTTTATATATGTATTTTCAAATGTGTCTATGTAAGCAATAAATTCCTTCCACATTTCTTCAATATCTTTCTTTGTGGAGGGAATATAGTCCGACTCGTCATATTCGCCTTCCAATGCACGTCTTACACGATGCAGTATCACCTGTGTTTCACCGTTGTAAAGCTGTACAAGTCCGTCAATTTTAATAAAATCGCCTGTTTCAAAATTTTGCGTTTTACTTGAAACATCCCAAACCTTTGCATTTACCGTACCCGTCTTATCCTGAAGCACGACCGAAAGATAATTTTTGCCCGCCTTTGACTTCATGCTTTGCTTAAGCTTGCAAAAATAAAACTCTATAACATTTTCGCCTTCTCTAAGTTCGTTTAAATATCTCATAATACCTCCAAAAAAAGTTTTACTTAATATATTATAAAACAAAACCGCGGTAAATTCCAGTACTATTTTAAAAAAAATCAGTAAGTGTCCTTAATATATCTTACACAGGCATAAATAAATGTTTTGTTTGTAGGCCTTGCGTCGCATTTTAAAAACAGCAGGCGGCTCAATTCCTCCCTGTTTTCAACCCAAATATGCTCTATAGCCGTTCTCATCGCCCTTTCAACGGATGCCGCATTGGAGTCAAAGTTTGCAGCTATCTGCGGATAAAGCATTTTTGTTATGCCGCAAAGCATTTCATTATTAGTGCAGCACAGCATTACGGCCTGTTTTAAGTATGCTATCCCCTGTAAATGAATAGATATCTTACATTTTTTAAAAAGCTCGTCTACGCTGCGTGCCTTGACATTGTCGGCTATGGAGGTGATATTCTTTTTCTCGCTATCTATAAGATGGTAAAGCATCTCCGCTTCATACATTTCTTTTACAAAAGCAGCATTTAACATATATCCCGTCATAGTATTTTCCGCTTTGCTTTCCATGCCCAAAATAAATATTCTGGCGCGGCCGGGATTTTGCAAGTATAGGCTTTCCAGCCACATTTCTTCCTGATAATAGATAAATACTGCATTTGCAGTCATTGAAAAATCCTTGATCTTATTCAGCGAGCTGATACGGACAAAAGTAATATTACTTTTTTTCACAAAATATTCAAAATTTCTGTTCATTCTTTCAATATCATTATCATAAAACAAGCATATCATAGCCTATCCTCCATCAAGTATCCGCTTTATTTGCACAGTTCTTTAACAAATAGTAACACAAATACCTTATAAAATCAATAGTAAATTATAAAAAATCGGAATTTGTCGAAAAACGCAAAAGCTACCGAAAAACTATGCGTCACAATTTCCATAAAATGCAATACTATATAAATAAAACAGTATTAAGGAGTTAATATGACTAAAATATTTATCGATCCCGGACACGGTGGTGCTAATCCCGGAGCAATTGCGGCAAGCGGCTTACAAGAGGCGGATGTAACGCTTGACATTGGTTTGCGGCTTGGGCGTATATTAAAAAACAGAGGTTACGAGGTGGATTACTCCCGCACGGAAAATACCACGGTAAGCCTTGCACAGCGTGCGCAGGCTGCAAACAGCTGGGGCGCCGATTATTTTATAAGTATACATTGCAATTCAAACCCCGACCCCATATACAAGGGTACCTCGACCTATTGCTTCAGGCTTGGGATCCCCGCGGCCGTGCTTGCCGAGTATGTGAATACAGCACTTATCGAAGCTATCGGCACCCCGGATCTTGGCGTTATGACAGCAAACTTTGCCGTTTTGCGCCGCACCCAAATGCCTGCCATACTTGTAGAGACCGCATTTTTAAGCAACCCCGAAGAGGCCGCCCTGCTTGCCGAGCCTGTTTTTCGCGAAAACTGCGCTATCGGTATTGCCAACGGAATAGATAATTATTTATCGGCACAATAAAACAGGGATGCAATTTTGCATCCCATCATCTGTAAATATCCGCAATATTTTGCATATATCTTCTGAATTCCTCCGCCGCCATATACGGTTCCAGAATTTTTGCGCCCGTGCCCAGACCTGCCAGCCAGCCAAAAAAATTACTGCTTACATCAATATTAAGCTGAACGCAAAAGCTGTGTTCATCGTAAGGCGCCGTTATGATATCGGTACCGAAGCGGTCGATTATAACGCCTATAAGCTCGTTATCAAACCGCAGCTTCACCTGTGTTCTGCTGCCGTCATACATACCAAAGGTGGCCTTGCCGTAGGCTGATTTGTCAAGTGCCAGATAACCCTCCTCGTTTTCGCAGTCATCCTTTGTTATGCTGACTTTTTTCATTTTGTCTACCCTGTAGTGACGTTTTTCCTTAAGCAGGTCATCATAACCTACAAGATAATAATTTTCGTTGTCCCAAACCAAAAGCCAGGGCGAAACATGATATTGCTTTGGCTTTTCCACAAGCTTTTTGGCCATTGTCCATTCCATATATTTAAAGGTTATGGCCTTTCTTTCGGCAATTGCCTTATGTATGGTATCAATATTGTAGTATATGGTCTCGTTTGCGGTTTTGGCACGGTCCATTATAACAACATCCCGCTGAAATTCGTTTGCGTGATATTTGCTTGTCTGTGCAGACAGCTTTTTAATAAGCTCCTGCGTTTTTTTAGGTGTAATTACCTTGGCTACCTGTACCGCATCCACCAACAGCTTAAGTTCCGCCAGCTGAAATTCGCCGCAGGCAAGATAGCAGCCTCCGCGTTTACCCTTATTAATTATATCCATGCCTACGGTTTTAAGGGCTTCAATATCATTATATATAGCCTTTCTTTCGGCCTCTATCCCAAGCGAATTAAGATATGCTATCAATTCTTTTGAATTGGTCGTATGATTTTCGTCCGTATTTTCAATAAAGTATTTCATAAGGTAAAGCAGTTTAAGCTTTGCCGTGCTTGTATGATTTACGCTCATTTTTCTCTCCAAAAATCAAAGCCTGATAAATTCGGGTCTTCTTCCCTTAAAAACAGTAATATCCTTAAAGCCTGCCGTATGCAGCATATCATAAGCCACGCCTATATGGTCGCCCACATCTTTTGTATAGTGCGCATCGGAGCCTATTGTTATTATTTCACCGCCAAGCGCCTTATAGCGTTTTAATATCTCAATATCCGGATAGCAGTTGTTTATGCCGTAGCGATAACCCGAGGTATTTATCTCAATACCCTTGCCGCGTGCGATAAGCTCCTTTAAGACCGCATCAATAAACGGTGCATACTCCATATAATTAAGTGTATTATCCTCGTAAAGCCCATAACGCGAAATAAAATCCATATGTCCGTAAACGCAAAAATCATTGCAGCTTTTTATATTAAGCAGCATTTCCTCAAAATAGGTGCTGTAAGCCTCCTGCTTTGTCCGCGTTGAAAAATACTCGTTTTGGTCAAAATAAAGGTCATAGCATCTTACGCTGTGAGACGAGCCTATAATAAAATCAAAGGGAAAAGCAGCGGTCATAGTGTTTACCAGATCTGCCTTTGTGCTTTCCAGTCCAATCTCAATACCAAGCTTGATCGTGATATCATTTTTATATTTATGTTTAAGGTCCTCCAGATACGGTATATAAAGATTATAATCCGGCAAAGTATATCTATCGTCAAAATCAACATGATCCGTAAACGCGATCTCATCAAGACCCTTATCTATAGCGGACAGTATCATATCCTCCATAGGTGCCTCGCTGTCCGACGAAAAGCTTGTGTGCAAATGATAATCAACTAAATACATTTTCCCGCCCTCCTGTTTTGTATTGTATATTTGTTTCGGGGATCAGTAAAAAATGACATGATCCCGATTTTTTAAGTTACACTTAAGTATATCATATTTTCGCCAAAGATACAATAAAAATCCTTTTAGTTCCCCCGTTTTTTTGTATGATTTTTGCTTAAAATGCGGTAAATAACAGCGTAACGGGGAATAATACTTTTGTAATGTGAGGTTTTCAAATTTTTATTTACCGAAATCAACAAATATTGTTTTTTTCAGCTTTGCTTTGACGGCATTGCTTGTAAAAGCGGCATTTACGGCATTTTCAAGCAAAATATTTTCCTGCTGCGCTGTCAATGCAAAGTTCTTTTCCATATATTCGTATTCCTTTGCAATATTGGTGCGCTCTATTGCAGGGTCATCCGTATTTACAGTGACCTTTATACCGCTTTGCAGATAATCAATAAACGGATAATCGGACATATCCTCTACCGCATGGGTCTGACGGTTGCTTGTGGGACACATTTCAAGCGTAACGCCCCTTTGCCTGATAAGTTCAAGCACAGCCGCATCCTCGCAGGCGCGTACACCGTGGCCTATCCTTACAGCACCGTATTCTATCGCAAGGCGCACACTTTCCGCCCCGTCGGCCTCACCCGCGTGTATGGTAAACGGTATGCCGTATTCCTTGGCTTTTGCAAAAAGCTGCCTGTATTTGCTTGTCGGGAAAAGCGCCTCCGCACCCGCAAGATCGATTGCGACCACACCGCCGTCCTCGACCAGATATTTTTTTGCAAGCTCTACAGTTTCCTCGTTTTTAGCATCATTATCCTCGCCGCGCATACAGCATAAAATAAGATTTCCCTTTATTTTTGCTTTCTTCAATCCGTCAAGAGCGGCAAGCACGGCATCCTTCTGCGACATACCGCCTTGTGTATGCAGCTGCGGCGCAAAGCGTATCTCCGCATAAATAACACCGTTTTTCCCGGCATCGTCAAGCACCATCTCCACCGCCGCCGAAAGTCCGTCTTTTGTCTGCATCAGCGCCCCCGGCAGGGCAAAGCATTTTAAAAAATCGTTCAGGCTTGCGCAGTCATCGGGTACCGAAAGCAATTTTTCAAGCTCTTTTTCGTCTTCCGACGGCAAAGCGATGTTTTGCATTGCGGCAAGCTTTTTTGCTATATCAACGGTTATCGCCCCGTCAAGGTGTAAATGCAGGTCTATGTATTTTTCTTCCATTATCGATCACGCTCTTTCAAAAAGTGTAAAAGCCCCTCGCAGCCCTCTTTTATGTCATCGTATGTGACATCAAAATTGCCCGTATACCACGGGTCGGCAATGCTCTGCCCCTTTCTTGCGGTAAAATCCAAAAGCATAAAGACTTTTTTGTCCCTGTCCTCTCCCACTATTCGCCTTATGTTCTTCATATTCCAATCGTCCATGCCGATTATATAATCAAAATTTTTGTAATCGGCCTTGGTCAGCTGCTTTGCATAGTGCGGATAAACAGGAACGCCGACTTCCCTTAACTTGCGCAAGGTGCCGTGATGCACTCCGTTTCCTATCTCCTCGCGGCTTGTCGCGGCCGAGTCCACCGCAATTTTAAGCCCCGCCTTTTTTGCCATGTCCGCCATAACAAATTCCGCCATTGTCGAACGGCAAATATTGCCGTGGCAGACGAACATTATTTTTATCATTTTCTCAAACCTTTCCAAACGCCGTTGTTTTGCGACTTTGCCGACATTTTACCTTAATAACAAGTTGGTATAATTTGGCATAATTCGGCACATTTTTACCGCCAAAAGTTGTAAAAAAGTTGTAAAATCAATCTCAATTTACAACTTTACAACTTTATACAACTCACCAATCACACAATTTCTGCATCTCACTTTTGATATCATCCACACCTAAATGAGTGTAAGTGTTGAGCGTGACCCCTATGTCCGAATGACCCATTATTTTCTGCAAAGTCTTGGGATTAGTCCCTGCTTTAGCCATATTCGAGCAAAATGTATGTCTGCAAACGTGCGGCGTTACCTTTGGCATTTCTTCCTTATAAATTGAATTATATTTATGACAGATATGCTGAAAATACTTTTCCCAATGCAGTGCGACCATAGGCATATTGTTTTTATCCAAATACAGAAAACCCTTATATGCCTTTTTGCGCTTGCCATAGACAACAGGCTCTTTTCTCGGGCTTTTTCTGTTTTCGATAATACGCTTGAAACACTCCTTGACCTCTGCTGTCATAGGCACAAGCCTTGTTCCGCTGTTGGTTTTGGTAGTTTCTATTATGTACTCCATATTTCTTTTGCGCTGAAGCTGGTGGTCAACATTTATAACATCATTTTTAAAGTCTATATCATCTATTGTCAGACCGACAAATTCCGAAATACGCAGTCCGGTATGAAACAGTATGTAAATACCCTCATAATACCTACTGAAGTGCTTATCGTTTTTGACAAATTCGAGAAACGCTCTTTCCTGTTTTCTTGTAATCGCCTCTCTTGTTACGCTGTCATTTACAACAACCGTCACAAGCTGAAACTCAAAGGGATTTTTGCGTATCAAATCATCATCAACAGCCATTTGAAAGGCGGGTCTTAACACTCCTCTGATAGAATGTATGGAACTGTAACCCCTGCCATCGCTTTGCAGTTTAATGAGAAACGCTTTTGCATCGGATAACTTGACTTTGTCTATTCTTTTGCCGCTGAAATCCTCTTTTTTGAGAATATTGAGAACAAAGTTGTAGTTGGCTCTTGTGTTCTCTTTTACGCCTGTTTTCTGCGACAAATACTTTTTGACAAGTTCAAGCACGGTGTAATTTCCACCACACGGGACTATACCGTCATCCATATCTCTTTGCAGCTGCTTTATCTTATCCCTCAAAGCTACATCTTCTTTTATACCGACAGGAAGAGTGTCTGTTCTTACAAGTTTCCAACTGTAAATATATTTTACCCTTCCCCAATTATCGGTGTACTTGTACATATATCTGCCATCACTTCTTTGGCTCTCTCCGTTGTGTAAAATGCGATTTTTGCTGTCTCGTCTTTTAACACTCATAGTAATGCTCCTTTCCTTTCATAGAAAGAGCCCCGATATGATATATAAACAGTATATCACAATCGGGGCAAAAATGAAATAGTAATTTTAAATGACCGCAAGGTTATTGCTTATATATTTTTCAAAATCCTTTTTGATTATCTGCGCTTTTGTTCCGTTGTAGAACACAAAACTTTCGTCCTTGTGTTCACGGATAAAGCGCCTTAAAGTCTTTTCGCCTATTCCGAAATACATTGATGCCTCTTTTATTGTCAATGTGTATTTCTCCCACCACGGTAAAGCAATGTCATTTGCAATTTTCAATAGATCATCCTCCTTTTTTTATTTAACGCATATACGCTTATCTTTCTTGGTTGCAATAATGTTTTGAGGTTTTTGGGATGTCAGTTCCCAAAATAATATCGGCATTATGCTTGATAGTTTTAAGGCGTTCCAGTTCAAGCAACAATTTGTCCTGCTTGGCTGAAATATTTTCTTTATCTTCTGTAAATTTCAGAATTTCGGATTTGAGTACTGACGACCGAGGTAAAACACCGTTTATTTTTGAGTTGTTCATAACCTCCACGGCATTTTTATATTTAGCAATCTCTGCCGAGTAGTTTTGCAGGTATACTTCTTTTGCGCTCTCTTCTGTTATGGACAGATACTTTTGATAGACAGGCTTATATCTCCAGTATTCCCTTACAGCGTTTGTTATGCTGCGACTTGCCGATATTTGAGCGTTGATTTTTTGAATATCGCTCTTATAGTTCGCTATACGTTTTTCAAGAATGAATATATTTGCTGTAAGTACCTCATAGCTTTCTATATTGTAAGCGTGGAGGTAGTTAAGCATTTTGATTTCCGTATTGGCAGCTTTGATGTGGGTGTATCGGTTTGTGGTTTCATCATCTGCCTTTAATCGTGATATTTTCCTTGCCGAAATTTCGTCAAGACGAGTTTTGTATTCAGTAGGATCGCTGAAATATAATCGCAGCATTTCTTCCGAGTATTCCTCGCCCAAACTGTCAAGACGAAGAAAACGCCTGCCCGTGGTATGCTTAAAGGCTAAATGCTTTCCAAACTTTACAGAATAATCTTTCTGCATCAGCAAAATAAAACTATCAAAATCTTTCGCCGTTTTCAGATTTTCATTTATAAATCTTTTCAGCCTTAATCTATGCAGCATTTTCTTTGCAGCATTAGCATAAACATTCCTCTCGACATTTTCTATAACCGCCTTTTCCTCAATCCTCTTGCGGATATTTTTATCGGTGTAAGCCGAGCCAAGTGTAGCCGTTCTTATAAACGATTTATTCCCAATGCCTTTTAAGGAAATATATTTTCCTATTTTAATTTCATAGCCCCGCTTTTTCAGTTCTCTGAAAAAATCATTGTATGTATCGCAGTTTTTAATTATTTCATCAATTACCGCTTTTAATTTTTCTCTATGCCCTTTAGGATTTGGCGTAATAACCGAATATCCATATTCCTTGCACAATTCGTTGCTTACCTGCCGTACTCTTTCCAAAGTAGCAAGTTTATTCGGGAACATATGAAAGTTATCGAAATTTACAGAACAGATTATTATGTGGTTGTGTATATGCTCCTTGTCATTATGCGTGGCTATCACATACTGAAAGTCGGGAAATGTTCGCCGCATAAGTTCGCGCCCGATAGCCAATGCCTTTTGCGGCGTTATATCATCCTCGGGCGAAAATGACTGATATATTTCGTGCGCAATAACCTTGCCTTGCTTTACGGCCAGCTTTCGTACCTCATTGAATTCAATATCAGCATATTCCGTGCTGCACATATAAGAAGCTGTGTTCATTCCGTTTTCGGTTTTCTTTGGATTAAGAATATAATTTATCGCCCGTTTCAGATATCCCTCCGATTTGATTTGCGATAGTTTCACATAAGCCATACGCTCTCCTCTCTTTTTTTGTAAAATGTAACGCCTATTTTTCTCTCTATAATATATATTTCCTTTGGGAGAACAAAAACTAAAGCAAATTTTTAAGATATTTTATTTTTGGGACAGTTAAACAAAGCAATGTCAATTAATGTAAAATTTTTCATAAAAGATATTTTCTTTGAGGATATTGACAAATTCGAAAAAATATGTATCAAAATTCTCGGTTTCACTACATAGCAAGTATGGAAATGGGACGCCCCAATTGAAATTTCTTAAAAATGCTAACCGCATTTTACGAAATCCCACTCGTGTCACGCCCATTACCGCTTGTCAGGTCTGCCGCCCTGAAACCGATTTGGAAAAGCATTCCCAAACCCATCGTTTTGCGGAGCAAAAATAATAAAAAATGCATTATACGACAAAAAACGTGCATATTACGACATTTGGGTTGTATTTGTCATTTTTTGTGATATAATGTTAATTTAACAAGATGATTCATTATATATATGATTATAAATCTCATATTTGAAAGATCACATTATTTATAGTATAATGATTCTGAGCTGACAAGTATATCTTATGGTATATACTTGACTTTATTTGATAAATACTAACGAATATAAGAGAGGCACTATGTTTTTTATAATTCTAAACACCGAAGAAGATGTCATTTTCGTAGAAAAATTATATAATAAATACTCAAAGTTTATGTATAAGGTGGCTTTTGGTATTTTAAAAAATCAATATGACGCAGAAGATTCGGTACAGCAAACTTTTTTGAAGTTAATAGATAAATATGACAAGCTTGATTTTTCGGACGAAAGAAGAACCCGAAATTTGATAGGAATAATATGCCGAAATGTCTCTTTCAATATTTATAACAAAGACAAAAAAGCTGTATTGACAGAAGATGATACAGGAATAAATACATATAGTCCAAATTTTGATTTGTCGGTTATAATCATAAGTAAAGATAATGTTAATAAGGTTATGGAATTTATATATGGTATGGACGATATTTATAGGGAAGTTGTTTTGCTGAAGTCACAGGATCTGAGCGTTGCCGAGATCTCGGACATATTGAACATCAAGCCCAAAACGGTTCAAAAAAGATTGGAAAGAGCAAGAATTAAAATAATCGAATTCCTTGACAAGGAGAAAAATAATGGCTAAAGATATTAAAAATCTCTATGATTCCACTATTGATAATCTAATCGAATATGCAGGCTCTGCTGCTGCCGATAGATTATTTGATGAAATAGAAAACAGTATCCCCGACAACGAAATTGTTTTCTCTAATGAACATAATACTGCAATTCAAAAAATAATAGCACAAGAAAGATATAAAATATTGCGCAAACAGTATAAAAAGCTCAGAAGAAAACTGCTTATTGCTGCTATAATTGCATTGATACTGCTTTTAATATCAGTACTGTCAGTAAGTGCGATAAGGAAAAAAATCATAGAAAAATTTATCCGTACAACAAGTTACAGTACAGATATAGAGTATTCATCCGATGATGACTCTCTTGTAAACGAAGAATTTGCTTTTACGGTAAATTATGTTCCGCAGGGTTTTGAATTGAAAACAGAATACAGCAGTAAAATAGAAAATCATATGAGATATGAAAATGGCAAAAGCTATTTTGAGATAAGCAAAATAGCCGCCGTAAACGAGATGTCCTTTGATTCGGAAAACGCCGAAGTAAGCGAACTGACCGTAAACGAAAGTGATGCTGTAATGTTTGTTAAAAACAACGAGACCATGATCACATGGGAAAAGAACGGGTATGTTTATTGGATAAAGAGTGATCTTGATAAAACCGAAGTTATAAATATCGCAGAAAATATTTTTTGAAAAATTTAATAAATCTTGTCGCAAAACCCTCCTCTCATTGGTTTTATATATATAACAATCAAGAAAGGAGGGGTTTCTATGAAAAGAAGCCTTGCATTTTTAGCTGCTTTTATATTGTCATTAAGCAGCATTTCAACACTTAACTGTTTTGCTGATGAAACGGATGTTAAAATTGTAGAAGAAATTGCTTTACGTTATGTGGGTATCGATAGCATAAGCCATTATTTTGATATATCTTCAAATGGCACAGCTACATGTTATGGTACTACACGTTCTTCATCCGGATATACAGCAAAAGTAAAAGTCGAATTACAACGTAAGAAAAGCGGTTCGTGGTCAACAATAAAAAGTTGGACAGCGACAAACTCTTCCTATGCTGTTATAGACAAAGAATATTCCGTCACAAGCGGATATTCTTATAGGTTGAAGGTAACTCATAGTGCATTGGATGGAAATGGAACTGTACAATCATCAGTTACAAATTACAGTACCATTCATAGTTATTGAAACTCAAAAGACAAGGAGGTAATCTTATGAAAAAAAGCTATAAGCGAAATATAGCAGCCTTATTGGTTATAAGCAACGCAGTTTCCGGGTTATCGTCGATAACTGTCTTCGGCGAATCAGAAAAAACACTCCCACCAAGCGGAAATTATGCAGTCTCATATTTGAGTCAGGAAGATTTTTTAAACCCTGAATATGTTACCTACGAAGAAAAGTTAAAAACAGCATCGCCAGAAGAAGCAAAACGATTAAAGGCTGTACCGCCAAGCAAGTATATTTATGGTGAAAAATACGGTGGCGAAAGCAACCTAGCAAAAGTAACAAACAGAAGCAGCAGTTCTTTGCCAAGCAGCTATAATACGGCTTTAATGAATTCTTCTGCGCTTGGCAAGAACCAGTACAACACGGAATTAGGTTGGGTATTTGCATCCAATGCCGTCCTTGAAACTTCTTTGAACAAAAAATTCGGTATTAATAACAAAGAGTTTTCAGCACAGCATTTAAGGTATGGCACTGCCGATAACCTTGAAAATCCCTATCAGTGGTACAGAAGCTGCCGTGACGGCGGACTGTTTGATTATGCAGCAGGATACTGGAGACGAAATGATGTTTCGGGTCCTGTTATACAGTCAAATATGCCATTTGATCCTGCGACCAACTTAACGATCAACGAGAGTGTACTGGATACATATTCCCCCGAAAACTATTATACAAAAAATACAGTTACGCTTTCGTGGATAGGAGCAAACCCATCCACACTGCAAGTAAGCCAACGAATTATTGACATAAAAAATATGATCAATGATAACGGAGCAGTATATGCAGGTATGTATCTTGATGCAAGCGGATTCAGCACAAATATGAAAAACTATTTCTGCTTGAATGTCGGCGACAATTATAAAGAACACGGAGTAGCTATCGTTGGTTGGGATGATAATTATTCTGCAAGCAACTTTAAAAACTCGCCTACTCAAAACGGTGCATTTATTGTACAATCATCGCAGGTTCCCGGCTATACCACAAGAAGATATTTCTACATATCTTACGATATGGTCAAAGGTCTCCACGATGTAAGCGCAATAACCGACCTGACATACAAAGATTTTTATGACAACATTTATGAATACTCAAAGGTAAGACCCGAGTGGTCAGATGACGCATCTTCCTCAGTAACAACAAACGCATATTCGATGAAACTGACTCTTGATACAGATTATGATGAGAAGATAACAGCCGTTTCCACTTATAATCTTGTTCCCAATTCAAGATTTGATGTGTATGTCAGCACCACGGGCGAATATGCTGATTTACAAAAGGTTAATGTAACAAATGTTATAAACAACGGACTTCACGTTGCTGATGGACTTCCAGCAGAATCCACGGTAAGTCATAACGGTTCGGTTTCTAATATAGGTTATGTTACATTTAACCTTGACGAACCTATAGAGGTCGATGAAGACAGCGATATAATTGTTGCTTTCGAAGTGTACAACAGTATTGCAAATGCGCAGACGATCCCGAAACATGACAATACACGAACTTTAACAAACGGGGTCAATAAATGTGCAATTGCATCATCTATGAACAATATGAAATCAGGCAACAGAACTATGTTGGGAAACTATTCGGCCGAAATTAAAGTTTATACCAAAAATATGCCAAGTATTATCGACTCAAACGGTGAGATCACTTGGGACATGGGCGGTGAATACTTTGACGCTTATAGACCTGCATCAAGCGGAGATGGTTCTTTAATTTACAGAAATGTAAATGAAGGCGGCTTGAAAATAACTGCTACAGATGATAAGCCTATAAGATTAGATAAGTGTTGTACACATATAAATGGCTTGAATTATGGTGGTTGTTTAGTTCTGATGGGACAAGGCGGAAAAGATGAACGAAGCCTTATTTTTGATGTTGACGGACCATCATATATATATTTAACAGGAAAAACAAGTGATGAATACCCGAAAACAGTATATCTCGAAAGTATGTATGGCAACAATTATTTTAGCAGCGCAACTCTTTCAACACATAATACGATCAAGTTTGATTACAACAGTCAGTCTGCAGATACGCTTTGTTTATATATGAAGCCCGGCAACTTACATATATATTCTATTTCAGTTGTTCCGAAAGATACAAGTGTTGCAGAATCGGTTGAAACATGGGATTTCTCGGATTCAGCTTATCAAAGTATGGGACATATTTCCGCTAAAACCGTTATTAACGGAATCACTTTTACAAGAGGCATCAATCCTTTAGGTTTCAGTGATATAGAAGACGGTTTCAAGTATAATGGCTCTATTGACTTTAACGGAGCCGGCGGCCGTGACTATAACAGCCTGTCATTTATCGCAAAAGCGAACTCTGATATATATATAACAGCAAGAAACGGTGATAATGACAACGAAATTCTGTATATGAAAGTTGCAAATGCGTACGGCGATACTAATTCGGGTCTTGATATTATCAACGGAAACTCCGATGATACAATTTCTATTATAAAAACAGCAAGAACTTATAGAATTAGAAATACCGGTCCTACACAAAGAATACTTCTGTTCAGCTTGTACGATGCTATGAGAGTATATAAGATTTCCGTTGTTCCTATTGATGAAACATACTTTACAATAAATAAGGAATGGAATTTCAGCGACAGTGCATTTTCAGGTTACGGCAACATCACCGGAACAGTTGAATATCCTTCTAATTCAAACAGCAGCGAACCTAAAATCAGATTTGAGGGAACAAATACCAGACCCGTTAGGTTTGTAAACGAGAGCACAACTTATAATGGTGTATCTTATAGCCGTGCCATAGAATTTGGTGACAGCAGAATGGATAATGCTGAAAGATGCCGCATGAGTTTTGAGGTTCCCGATTCAGAAGATACTCCTACAAAGATAGCAATAATTGCAAATGGTATAAACTCACAAACAGGTAAACTGCTTATTGTAAATGCCTATGGTGAAATAATAGGCAGATTTGATACAAATACAACTACAAATAAGTATATCGCAACCTATTCCGGCGGTGCGGACAGACTTTATATAATCGGTCCCACAACACAGAGTTCAGACAAGATATACATTTATGATGTGGCTGTAAGTAATACAAATTCTTCCTATGTAAATGATATTTCAAACGAATCATCCATGGCTTCAAATGAATTTATAGAATCTGTAGATAATTCTTTTGCAGAAGAAGTATCTGAAAATAATAATTCGGAGATAAGTTCCGTAAATGAACAGATGCAGATAGAAGAAGTTGTTGAGGACAGTGTGGAAAGCATCGAGATTATTGCAGAAGATAGCAGTATTATCGAAACATCTGAAAATGAGTTGGAAGAAGATGATTTTTTGGCAGAATCCACGAACTCTACTGGTAATTCGGATATTCCTGCTGCAAATGAAGCTGATGAAAATACGGAATCATATGAAAGTTAAAGCTCATTTTTATATTCTAAAAACATATTGATAATCAAAACAGGGATGGATCCATTTGGGTTCATCCCTTAACGTGGGTAAGGAGTGTTTTTATGAAATTTAAACAAAGTATCAGTATCTTATTATCGGCAGTATTGCTTTTTACTTCTGTAAATTGCGCATACATATATGCCGAAGAAAAAATAGTTGCCTTCCCCGGTGCAGAGGGCGGCGGTATGTATTCTTTGGGAGCAAGGGCAGCGGAGAATATTGAGGTGTATCATGTTACAAACCTAAACGACAGCGGGAAAGGCTCTTTCCGTGATGCGGTCTCAAAGGGTAACAGAATAGTTGTTTTTGATGTTGCGGGCAATGTCCATCTGGAGTCGATTTTGGATATAAAAGATATTGACAATATCACGATACTCGGGCAGACAGCACCCGGAGAGGGTATCTGTATTGCGGGCGAAAGCGTTTTGTTTTCAAACTGTGATAATGTTATTTTAAGATATATCCGCATACGCCCGGGAGATACCTGCTATTCGCAGGAGGATGGATTGGGCGTAAGAAAATGTACAAATTTTATTGTCGATCACTGTTCTGTGAACTGGTCGGTGGACGAGTGTCTTTCGGCTTACGAAAACAAGGATTTTACTGCACAATACTGCATTATAAGCGAAAGCCTTAATGTTTCAAATCACAGCAAAGGTGCTCACGGCTACGGCGGTATCTGGGGCGGTATAAACGCAAGTTTTCATCATAATCTTATATCCTCGCACAAAAGCCGTATGCCGAGAATAGGCACAAGCGAAACCGTACACTCATATCAGGACACACCCGACTATGAAAGTCTTGTTGATATACGCAACAATGTTTTTTATAACTGGCGTGATGAAGCAGGCTACGGCGGCGAAAACGGCGTCAGAGTAAATCTTGTAAATAACTATTACAAGCCGTCATCAATAGCAAAACATATCCGTTTTTATGATGTGTGGCAGGGTTCAAAGAGATACGGAACAACAATACACGTTGACGGGAATGTAATGGAAGGGCGCGACAGTATAAGCGAAAACAACTGGCTCGGCGTTTCAAATATCGGTTACGGAACAAAATGCGAAAGTATTTCGGACGGCTTTACCGATGACAAGGGAACTCTTTGGCGCAATGACCAATATATATCGGATCATCCCGTAAATACTCAGACTGCGGAAGATGCGTATAATACGGTATTGGAAAATGTCGGCGCAAGCTATTTCAGGGATGATACCGACCAAAGGATAATAAACGATGTTATCAACGGCACAATGCAGACGGGACATACTTCGGGCTATGGGCTTATCGACTCACCCGATGATGTCGGTGGTTATACGCCTTTGCATGGCACGAAGAAACTTGACACAGACAGTGACGGCATACCCGATGAATGGGAAAATAAAAACAGCCTTGACCCCAATGCTTTTGACAGCACCAATATAGCTGCAAACGGTTATACAAACCTTGAAAACTATGCAAATGACATAATAAAAGGTTATTATGCGGGCTATGGCGTTGATTTTGATGAATTAAAAGCATTGATAAAAAAGGCAGAGAATGCCGACCCTATGTTTTTCTCGTCAAAAGATTGGGAAGCCTTGCAGGATAAACTTGCACAGGCAAAAAGAATTTATGACCTTACCGCTCCTACACAGGCGCAGGTGGATAATGCGGCCGCAGTATTAAAAACCGTACTTGATACATTCATCATGTCTGACGAGGAATATCTTAAAGCCGCAATAGAAAAAGCGGAACTTACAGACGCTATTCCCTACACAAAAGAAAGTGTAGAATTACTGAATAACGCTGTTTTGGACGGGAAGAAAGCGCTTGAAGAAAAGAATGAAGAAAACTATAAGACACTTGCCGATGATATTTATTCTGCGATCGATTCCTTGAAATACGGCACAAAAAAGGCGCTTCTTGACGAAATAGACCGCATAAAAGCAAAGGATCTAAGCTATTTGACAGAGGACTCTCAAAGCAGAATAAAAACCGCTTTGAATAATGCCGAAAAGGTCTATAAAAACGCTGATGCAACAGATGAAGAAATAGATCTCGCAGTACAAAGTGTTATTGAAATAGTAACTCTCGGAAGATACGAGCGAAAAAACAAAGGTGAAGTTATTGCTTTGCAGGATTTTGAATCCGACGAAAATACGGAAGTTTTCCATTCAAGTTTCGGAAACTACAGGATAATTACAACGCAAGGAACGGGGTCAAATCAAACATCGGTAGCGACCAATGAAGCTATGGGCAGCGGCAGTGCATGGCCTTATGTATGCGATTTTCCGTATACTCCCGAACATTTTATTGTATCGGCAGATTTAAAAGTTGATAAATTGGAAAATAAGAGTTACCCGTTGACATTAGATCCTTACAAGACAGTAAGCGATACTTATCTTGAAAGTATGGAACGATATATATCGGCATTTGACGATTGGGGAACTTTGTCAATAGAAGTTGATAAGAAAAAGGGTATTATACGATATTATATAAATGATATACAGATAGACGAAGAACGAATATCATCGCCCAATTTCAATAGTGCTTATTTAATGAGAAACAATAGCAGTGATATTATTTTTTATGATAATTTCACATTAACGGCACCTGATAACGAACGATTTGTGATAGGCGATGCAGATGCAGACGGAGTTTTGACTGCAAGTGATTCGGCAATGGTTTTACAGAAAGTTCTTGTATCAACTTTCACTCTGCCTATTGAAAATGAGACCGATAATTATCTGTACTATATAGATACGGATGCGGATGGTGTGATAACTGCAAGTGATTCGGCGGTTATTCTACAAAAGGTTTTAGTCAGCACTTATAAAATGCCTGCCGAATTGATAACCACAACCGAAACCACAACCGAATCAACCACAGAGACCACTACCGAAACGACCACGGAAGAAACCACCACCGAGACCACCACGGGCGATACTTATTATCCGTATAAGACCGCAAACGGAACAATATTTGTCGATCTTATAAACGGAATGGTAGTTGACTGTGCGGATGATTATTCGGGAGGAGCTTTACCCGAAGAAGTGAATGGAGTGACGATAAATTATGTTGAATCGGATGCTTTTGCAAATTCCGATATTGAAGATATAATAATTCCTCAAAACTATAATACGGTAGCGTCGGGTGCTTTTAAAAACTGCAAAAAACTAAAATCGGTTATATTTGAAGATAATCCTTCTATGACAATATATAATTCGGCATTTATGAACTGTACCGCCCTGACGGATGTAACATTGCCGCCGTCTTTAAAGAGGATGCAAAACACATTCAAAGGCTGTACTTCCCTTGAAAAACTTGTGATACCGACAAACACACAACAATTCTCGGGAATGATAGCGGAACCGGACTGTATACTTTATGTAAGCAGCCCGCAGGCGGAATTTTATGCCCAGCAAAACGGATATGAATATGTGTATCTGACAACTGATTAAGACCACCGGCTAAAATCCGTATAAATAATTTAATAAAAACCATGTCGGTGATGGCGTGCGACGTTGCTGATATGTTTTTACGCCCCGGGGTTTTGCTTCTGACCCGGGGCGGTTTTCTTACACAACAAAAGTAGCACATAAAAATGCCGCTTTTGTTGTGTATATTATGATATATATATGTTTGTCTGAATACCATCTTCTAATTCTTTTTGCTTCTAGCTCGGGGTGGCTATTATAAAAACATCACTAATTATAAAAGCCACAAGATTTATTCTAATAATACAAAGCCTTTTTTATAACAAGTTTTGTTTGATAATTTTTGTTAAATCATCCTTATATTTTATCATTTCACTATCTTTATTATTAATCTGTAGGCAATAATTTATTTTTCCCAATAACTGTTGACAGAACTTTTGGGGTGGCAAATCAATTTTTGAATATTTAATATGTTCTATTATTCCGAATTTATTTATATAATACATCTGCTTACGGATATCTTTACGATAATTTTTAGGAGCCTGGATAACCTTGTTTACTGCAATGCCGGTAACTATTTGGCTTTTATTATCTCTAATTACTGATATTTTATCATAATTAGGAGTAAGGCCATTATTATATATAATTGTCAATGTTTTTTTTATTATTTCTTTAACATCAAAGTCACCAGATATTGTAATATCATCAGCATATCGTGTATATCGCAAAGGAGAAGTATTCTTTCTACATAATTCAAAAATCATATTATCCATTTTTTGGGTTAAAAGATTGGACAAATATGGACTTGTTGGTGCTCCCTGAGGCAACCCATGGTCAAGAACACATAATTTCGTCAATAGAGTTGTCAAAGCTTTGCTATATCCAAGACTTGTGAAATAATCAAAAACTAAAGACTCTGATAAAGAAGGAAAATAATCCTTAATATCAATTTTTAAAATTATCTTTTGGTTTCGATGAAATCTCGCATTGTCTCTAATAGATACATTTTTTCTGTATGCTTTTGAACAATCGTGGCATTTATCATTTAATAAAATATTATTTAAAATAAAATATTGGATTTCTTTAAGAGCCGGCAACGGTTCTGAAATACAACGTTTTTTGCCATTTTTTTTAGGAATTTTAAAATGCCTATAAAAATCCGATTGACTATTTGTTATTGCGTATAGAAATTCTGTCTTATATCCTACAAGCATACTAAAATGAGTAGGATCAAAAATAACTGGCATACCTTTTTCTAGTAGGTTTTCTGCATATTTAATTACTTTGGTTGTGTATTTATCACTTTTTTTGGTTTCTTTGCATTTTTGCTGTAATGCATTAATATATTGATTTTTATCCATTTTTATCGCCTCAGATAGATGTGTTGCAACTAAAAATATCCTACGACATACGATGAAAGCATAAACTTTCATCGTATGTCGTGTGCAACAACTTAAGTTGTTGCATGCAAAGCAGAATTATTTTGAAATCCCTTTCGAAAGAATTCTGCTTGCAGGGCTTGAAACATACATTACATTCGCAATACGACTCGTATTACTAGATTTCAGGGAAATCACACACTTGCAAAACACTAAATATATTATATCATATTTTGTTAGGTAAGTAAATATATTCTAATGATATTTTGTCGATTTTATAATTAGATGGAATCACAATCCACTTGTCTATTCCCCTTTTTTTCAAATCTTTGTTTAGCTTTTCTATATAGTTTTCTCCATCGCTTGTTAAAGAATACATTCCATTGTTATTAATTATGTAATTGTTTTCTAATGCAAATTCGCATATTTTAGCAATTTTAAGAGTACCTAAGTTTTCAAATAAATAATCCGATATGAGATCTGTTTTTTTTATTGAAACTAATAATAATAGTATATCATTTATATCATAGTCCATATAGTTATCTCCTTAGTTCAATTTCTTGGGAATGGGGCTCTAGTTTTATTCTTATCGTCAACCCAAAATAAAGGCAATGTATTATTAGGCGTTCTAATCAATGTAATACCGCATCCACATTGACCATACCCCAGACTAAATTTTCCATCAATATTTAGTAATTTTTCTATTTCTAATAATGTTTCTTTTTCACTTTCATCAATAGAATTTAAAAGAGATTCAGCGATTTCTCCATAATACAGTTTAATTTTAGGGGTTAAGCTGGATAAAACATTAATCGCTCTTTGTGTTATAAATAAAGATGTTATGATGATGTTTTTATTGTTTATTCCTAAATCGTTTATTTCTTTTATAACGCCTGATGCATATTCTCCACTTCCTATAAAATCATCTATTATTATAATATCTTTACTTTGAAATTTATTTTTATTCTTTTTCAATTCAGAAAACGAACCTATTATATGATAATTTTTACTACCTAATTCATCTTCATATTTAAAATCAATTAAATTAATTAAATAACTAACAAAATCTGAACTTTTAACAGTATATTGGTCTTCTTGCAGTTTGATAGGCATAATATTTATAGCCCGTGATTGCGAAAATTCATTCTTTATGATCTGTTTTAGGATTGTTATCATTTTTTCTTTATATTGTTCCAAACGAATTGTTTTATATTCACTGGCAAGTTTTATTAATAATTTTCTCTGTTTATCATCATTAAGAGAATTAAACAGGTTAACAAAGCGATTAAATAAACTATGCTTATTGTCTTCAACTATCTGCCAATTTTTATTTTTAAATAAATTATATATTTCTAGCGAATCTGAAAATCTCATTTTATTATTTCTCATAAATCAACCTCAATAGTAAATCTATATAATCATATTATACAATAGAATTAAAAATTTGAAAACCCTAAAATTATATTTATATAATTACAGATTATCATATTTCTCTTGAATTCTACTGTTTAATCTGTTATAATGATTAAATAGTGATGAACTGTCAAATTATTTATTAAAAACTGTTGTTTTTATTTCTAATATTATAAGCTTTAGTCAGATTGTATTTTAGAGATATAATAATGTTACCGTTAATTTGATGTATTTAGCAACTTTAAGGAGGAACTACTTGTGGCGGGGAAATTTTCTCTCAAAAAATTTAGCGATATTGATTTGAATGATCATTTTTTTGATTCTTTAAAGTCTGACTATCCCGGTAATGATAAGACACCTTCGTTTGATAAATGGTTTGTGGAGAAGGCAAACGAAGGAAGAACTGCACTTGTTTTTAATGATGAAGATGGCCTCGGTGCTTTTATATCTATTAAATCAGAAAAAGAAAGTATTATACTTCAGAATCACTCCTTACCGGAAATAATGCGTTGTAAAATAAGTACAATAAAAATTGCCGAACGCTTTCGCGGTCAACGTCTTGGAGAAGGGGCTATTGGCCTTGTGCTATGGAAATGGCAACAACTGGAACATGAAGAAGTATATGTAACGGCGTTTGACAAACAAGATGTTTTAATTTCCCAATTAACAAAATTTGGATTTAACAAAATTGGCTATAACTCCAATAACGAAGGTGTGTATCTAAGAAGCAGAAAAAATGTAGATTATTCTAATCCATATAAATCATTTCCATTTATAAATCCCAATTTTCAAAATGCAGGCTACTTGCTAATCAATGATAATTATCATGATACTATGTTTCCGTATTCGGAACTGAAAAATACTTTACAAAGTTACGTTGCGCTAAACGTAAGAAATGGTCTTAGTAAGATTTATGTTGGAGCTCAATATACCCAACCACCATATAAAATCGGAGAACCTATTTTCATTTACCGCATTCACACTGGTGAAGGCTCAAAAAAATATAAATCGTGTATTACATCTTTTTGTATTGTTACAGATGTAATCATGGTTAAACAAAACAGGAAATTCTTTATGTCTTTTAGTGAACTACTTCAAAGAATTAGCAATAAGTCGGTATTTGATAAAGATGAACTAAAAATGCAATATGATAATAATAATCATATGTTCGTCATAGAAATGCTCTATTATGGCTATTTTGGTGAAGGTAATAATATTAACAATAATACACTCGAAGCTAATGGATATTGGAGTAAAAGCCACGGGGGTATATATCCCGCGTTAATTAGACTTTCACCAAACGAATTCAAACAAATATTATGGGAGGGTAACATTAATGTCAACAATGTTATTATCGATTAAACCAAAATATGCTAAAGTAATATTAGAAGGAAAAAAACAATATGAATTCAGAAAGAACAAACCTAAAAATTGTGTAGACCGCATTATTTTCTATGCTTCATCCCCTCAAAAACAAATCGTCGGAGAAGCTACTATAGACAAGATTTTAGAGGGAACACCAGAAGAAATTTGGGAAATTGCAAAAACCGCAGCCGGAATAACTAAAAAATTCTATTTTTCCTATTATGATGGAAAAAATAAAGCTTTTGCCTATAAATTGAAAAATGTTGTAATATATGAAACTCCTAAAAAACTTATTGATTTTGGAGTTAATCAGGCACCACAATCATATATATATTTAGATTAGTTGTTAACCGCTACAAAAATGTAGTTCTTTTTTTATAAAACTATTTTAACAGAAAGCCGCTCTTGAACATAATGGTCAAAGGCGGCTTAAAAAAATCTTATATATTTTGTTGTCTTATCTTTGCCCTCGCAAAATAATATTACATTTTTTCCTTTTTTCTCAACCTATCTTCGACCCAACTTAAATTTGGTATCAGGCAGAGTCCGATAATGTTTTGTTTGGAGAAAAGCTACCAAGTTTTGTTTTGAGCTTTTCTTAATGTGTTAAAAGTCGACATTTTTCCCCGGCAAAGGCAAAGACATCCTCAGAGACTTGCAAACCCACTCCTGTCTGTAGATTTAATTTCCAGCAACAGCTCCCGAATAATATTTCTGATTTGGGCTGGATGGTGCATCGGGGATAGTCAGTTTTATCTTTTTACTATCCACAAGTGGCTGAACGTACTTTTTCATTGCGTAAGTCACCGAGCCAAGACCGATATACTCCGCTATTTCCTGGCGGGTTCTCGGTATTTTACAGAAATTGATTATATCTTTTCCCGTACCGGCATCCACATTCTTTTCGCCAAGTCTGAAACATACGGTAAACTCCCCGCGCTCATTGCGAAATTCGGGAGCGGGCAAACCATGTTCTTTCAGTTCTCTGCGTATTGTCGGTATACCTGAATAGCGGTTTTCTGTAACGTCCATAACTTCAAGCGCCGTGGCAAGTACGGGATTTCTTGTGTCGGGCTGTATCTTGCCGAGTGTATCGATAGTAAGCCTGCCGTAAAGACCACCGGGATTTGTTATTTCAAGACGGTCTGCAAATATACTGAGCTGCACCGGCATACCCTCTGTGTGAATACTGTAGTCGCGGTGTACAAGGGCATTAAGCACCGCCTCACGAACGGAATTTATAGGGTAATCCATTTTATCGTTGCGTTTGCCCGTTTCGGGATCGACGATGGTTTTTTTACGGATATTCTTTCGAACAAAATGCAGTGCTGCATCTACCATTTCGGGGATCGTGCCCTCAATACGCTGATTATCTATAAATCTTGAACCATCGACATCGGTATCACCGACCTCTGTACCCGGAACTGATACCGCTATAATACCGAGTTGAGGAAAGAACGCCTGTGGGTAAAGTCCAAACAAAAACTCTGCTGCAAGAGTAGGTTTGTTCTCCCTTATAACGCTCATAAGTTCCATTATCTGATTGTCTTCAAGATTACCGAGGTTCGGCTTGTCTGTTTTTAAAAGTTTCAGATAGTTTTCAAGCTTATCGCCGGAAAGCGATGTTATTTCCGCTCTTTCAACGATACGAATATCATCCTGATACTTTTTGCGGTACGCTTCAAAACTGTACACCTCGTATTCACTCATAGGCTGGTCGGCTTCACCAACACGCACATACGACCCTTTAAGTCGCCCTTTTCCTTTATAAAAACAAGGGCGTTCCGTTATGTCAATGGGCGGTATTTCCGCCGAAACAACATTTTTCCCGTCTATCTCCGCAACCGTAAAAACAGCTCTTACGGGAGGTTCCATTTGCATACACTGATTCATCACGCTTTTTTGAAGTTCCTGAACATCATCCACACCCGTCACGGTAAAGCCCTCACTTTCGTACAAGCCAAACACTATAACGCCGCCGTCATCCTGATTAGAGAAACTGGATAAGGTATCAAACAGCCTTTCGGTCGCCTTGGTCTTGCTTCGTTTTACTTCGACTGTTTGAAACTCGGCTTGGGCATTTTGAATTCTTTTTACAATATTTTTTAATTCTGTCTCATTCATTTTAAATTTCACCGCCTTATATTTAAAATATTAACACAAAATTTTAAATATGTCAATTGAATTTTAAATTTAAAAACATAATTTAAAATTTATAAGGCTATTTAAAGTTTTAAAACTTGGATAATTACATCTTGTAGGTTTTTTATATTATTTTCTTCTTATGCGTAATAATAATTCAAGACGATTTTTTCTGTCACGATTTACTGATATCCCGTGGCAGAAAAATAAAACCCACAAGCCGCAACTTGCAGGTTTTAGTGGTTTATCATATCGAAGCTCATTTCAAAATATAAATTTCTGCCTTTTTATTTAAAAGTTGTAAAGTAGTTGTAAAGGCAAGTTTCAATAATGCTCAATGCCTGCTGTTTATGCGGTTTTTCTTCAAAACTTACACATATTGCCGTGACAGACGAACATTATTTTTATCATTTTCTCAAACCTTTCCAAATGCCGATGTTTTCAAGATTTCCGGCAAAATCTGATTTTTGCCGTCTCGTTTTTTAACACTCATATAAAATGCTTTTTTTCATTAAAAGAGCCCCGATATGATATAATAAGTATACCACGATCGGGGCAAAAATGAAATAGTTTTTTTAAGTATCTACTGCCATATTTCGTTATAGAAAAATACACCTTTGCCATTTTCCGTTAGGTAATGGTCAGTTTCGACCGAAATATCACCGTATCGGCTTTTATCTATACAAATTGCAGCTATCCTTCCGTCAAGTGCATCGGGGTATACCTCGGGGGCTACAGCGTTAAGCGTTATTTTAAGTGCTTTATTCTCGCTTAAGACCTTGGTTACCTTTAGTTTATCTGCAATACTTGGCGTGGTGGTCGATAAAAGCACAATATTTTTTGTCTTGAAAACATCTTTGCCAAAGGTATCGTATAAATGCTGTTTAAATTTATCCTCATTTAATTTTCCTTTTATGTCCTCCGCTTGGCAATATGCATCCAACTCATTTGCGGATGTTATCATTTTTGCATCGTTTTTTGGGAAAAATCCGTTGCCGTAAAAAAAATCGCTGTCGTTGTTATATGAAAGCATCGTGCTTTCAAAGTCAAGCGCGTACCCGCCCAGGTATTCCGACTTTCGGGCAAATTCGGCCTCTACAGGCATTACCGTGCTGTCTGTAATTACCTTTTGCATTACCGTTGCGGCATCGGCTGCGGTAAGGGAAAAGTCTCTGTCAACATCAAGGTATGCCATATAATATTCGGTGACTTCTTCAAGCGGCATAGTGTAGCTGTCTGTCAGTACCTTTTGCAAAATAACTGCGGCATCGGCCGATGTAAGCATACCGTCGGCATCCGCATCGCCGAAACTATATTCCGCCGTCGGGTCAAGTACACTTAACGTGGGTATCAAATTTTCGTCAATATCTATTTTGTATGTTACGTTGTCATAAGGTGTGCTTTCAGGCGAATAATCGCGAAAAACAAACCTTATTTCCGTACTGCCGCTTTTAACGGGTCTTAGGTTTATTAAATCGCCGCTCTCACCGCCGGGAATATCTATGCCCTGCGTTATATTTGCCTGCGAGGTTTTTTCAAAAAAGCTTTCGTCATAATCACAATACCATACATAGGGTATGGCGGAATTCATAAGCAGCAGCTCTATGATACCGCTGTTTGCTGCCGCAGCATATATATTTGCGGAATAATACGGTTCCTTATATAAATATACCGTATCTATTTTTACCGTATCGCTGTTAAGCGTTTCCTTGCCGTCGCCAATGGCGGTAACATCAAATGTGTACTCCCCGCTTGGGTCTTTTTTCATTTCCTCGTTAAAATCAACATTGATGTCAAAGCTGTTGTAGTAATACTGTATAATGTCATAGTTATGGCTGTCCGTTAGTTGGTATTCCTTTTGGAGCGTACCGTTTTTATACAGGTTTACAATATACTTTGGTACGCACTTGATATTCCGGTTTTTCAGCTGCCAGCAGGCACCGTTATACGGTGTCCAGGATACACAGTCTAATTCAAGCTTTACCGCAGCGGGACTTACCGTTTCATCCGCGGCGGGACTTGCGGTCTCATCCGCGGCAAAGGGGTAAACTGCGGCTGCATACGCGGATGAGTTTTCCGAGCTTCCGAATGCGGTTGTGTTGAATAATAACGTAAATGTTAACAAAAGTGCTGTTTTTCTTAATTTCATAATTTCTCATCCTTTCTTTTCAGTAAATGCCGTTTATAATGATACAGTCGGACAAATATCGGACTGCGTGTAAAGCAAGCAAGGCGTTAATGCTAATCCTCGGGAGGCTTATCCAAAACGGGAACATTTTCAAATACGGATGGATCCTTTATTTCTGCCACCAATAATTCTCCGTAACAGTATAGTCGGTATTCTCCGTTTTCATAGAGTATATATGAATTTTGGGGTGACAGAATCAATCCGAAAGTCGGCATATCGATCGGAGACGGTTCCCAACCGGGCTGAACGATATATCGGCACGATACAAACAAATATGCCGCCGTTAATGCCGTGACCGCAAGGCACAAGGGAATATTCATTTTGCGCGGATCGCTTAAAAGCATAAAACGCTGCTTTAAAAGCTTTTCGTCCTCCTGCACAAGTGTGCCTACAAACGGCGGTGAAAGGGCGCTTTTATCGGTATTGCCGTAATATACATTAAATATTGCCTGCAGATATGCCTTTACTTGACCTGCCGCAAGCCTTTTTGTTATTTTTGAATCCACATATATCTCTATTCTTGCCGTAAGATGCTTTTTATAAAAATAAATTATCGGGTTCCACCAAAACAATATCCACAGCACCTCTGATAACAGCTTGAACCATTGCGTGCCGTATTTAAAGTGATACAGCTCGTGCGTAAGGATAAATTCAAGCTCTTCATCGGTGTAGTCGGCCTTGTTTAAAAAAATTATGTGTTTAAAATACCCGTATTCGGACGGGGACGGAATTGCGTCGCTTACTATCAGTTTTGTTTTAAAGCGGCAGTTAAGCTTTTTCTTCAGCTTGTCAAGCATATCGCATTCTCTGCCCAAAGCAGCGGGTGTGCGCTTTATATACCTGCACATCATAAAATTTTGGACAATGTAGTAAACAAGTAATGCCGCCGAAATACCAAACCAAATTAAATAAATATAATTAAGTATAGTCCTGTCGAATATCCATATTTTGCCCGAGCTGTATGTGATAAAATCGTATATGCCCGGCAGTACCTTATAATCAATGCAGGTTTTACTGATGCCCAAAAATTCAACGGGAAGCACAAGCCTTACCGCAACGACCGCGAAAACCGCTATAGTAAGCCACATAGGTACGCTCGAAACAAGCTTTGTGCTTTTTGATATAAGTACAAGCAGCGTTATGAAAATGCTTGAAACAACACAGACCCAAAAAACGGAGTAAGGTGTAAGATCTATCATTTAAAACATCTCCGTTAATTTTTTTTATCGTCTATACTGTTTATTATGTCCAAAAGCTCCTGTTTAAGCTCATCCGTATTATTCTTGTTCTTTTTTGCAAAATACATAATAAGCGAGGATATAGGGCTTTTCCCGGTATCTTTTCTGAAAATTTTGTTCATTTGCCACAGCGTGTATTCTTCCGCCGAGACCAATGGGGAATACAGTCGGCTCATTGATTTTGATATCAGTACCGAACCAGCGACCTTAATGTATTTCTTTTCCAACAGGTGACTTATTATCCTGTGTATGGAGTTTGCCGATATAGTGGATGTGCCCTTCAGCAATTCGCCCGCGTGCAGCGGCCTGTCGCTTTTCCATAGGACTTCCATTATCTCAAATTCCTTGTCGGTCAAATTCTTTTTCATTGCAAATTTCTCCTTTCTGATGAGACGGTAACACGTTACCTTTTCTGTTGGCTTTTAAGTTATCTGCTTATATTATTATATAACAATGCATTTAATAAGTCAATAGAAAATTTCCGTTGACAAAAGCGATAAAGTACAGTATAATTCAAATATAATAAATTGGCTTTAAGGCCAATTGAAAACATTGCAATTAAGTATTGTTTATATTGTGAAGGGAGATAGAAGGATGAAAAAACGTGTATTTTCTATGCTTCTTGCTGCATTTATGTTTTTTGGCAGCATTGACAGCAATTCGTTCAACATTTGTGCGGCGGAAAATAAACTGCTTGCCTTTCCCGGCGCGGAGGGCGGCGGTATGTACACAAAGGGTGCGCGTGCGGCGGAGAATTTCGAAATTTATCACGTTACCAATTTGGATGACAGCGGCGATGGCTCATTCCGTGATGCGGTTTCGCAAAGTAACCGAATAATAGTTTTTGATGTTGCGGGAAATATTATGCTTGAAAATAAAATAATAGTAAAATCAAGCAATTTGACGATACTGGGACAAACCGCGCCGGGTGAGGGGGTTTGTATAGGCGGCAATTCCGTACAGTTTGAATATGCCGACAATATCATTATACGCTATCTGCGTTTCAGAAGCGGCGAAGGCAGCTACGAGGACAGTCTGGGCGGCAAGGGCTGCAGCAATGTGATCATCGACCATTGTTCGATAAGCTGGTCTGTGGACGAGCTTTTAAGCTGGTACGGAAGCACAGATTTTACCGCACAATGGAATATTATCAGCGAGGCACTGCGCAAGTCTACCCATGCAAAGGGCACCCACGGCTACGGCGGTCTTTGGGGCGGCACAAATGCAAGTTTTCACCATAATCTGCTTGCAAATAACGAAAGCAGAAACCCGCGCATAGGCTCGACCGAAACGCTACGTGCATCCGTACCCGATACCGAAGCACTTATCGATGTAAGAAACAATGTTATATACAGTTGGAGTAAAAATGCGGGCTACGGCGGAGAAAACGGTGTCAGGGTAAATTTTGTAAACAACTATTTTAAACCGACCGATATTGCAATAGTGCATACATTTTACGAGTTTTACAGCGGAAGAAATTCTTGTATAGACGGTGTTGACAGTCAATCGACAACCTTACATTTAAGCGGAAATGTAATGGAAGGTATGAAGGACCTTACCGATGATAATTATAAAGGGCTTGACTTTTTCAGCAACGGTCAATATTGGTGGATAAAACGTGAAAACATTTCGGAAAAAGGCGTTGTTATGCACGGGTTTGAAGAGACCGACAAAGAGGTTCCCGAGGTTCTCCTGCCAAACGATCAATACCTTTCGGATTATCCCGTAAAAACGCAGACCGCAGAAGAAGCGTACACTGATGTTTTGAAATATGCGGGTGCAAGCCTGCACCGTGATACCATAGATGAGCGAGTTGTAAAAAATGTTAAAAACGGCGTATATCCAAACGGCAGCAACGGCAGTATAGGCTTTGTTGACAGCGTATACGATGTGGGCGGCTGGTGCTGGCTGCAAGGGGGAAAAAAGCCCGAGGATACCGACCTTGACGGCATACCCGACAGCTGGGAGGATAACAACGGCCTTGACAAAAACGACCCGTCAGATGCGGCGCAGATATCATCAAGCGGATATACAAATATTGAGCTGTATGCAAACAGCCTTGTTGAAAGCTTTACCGAAATTAAGGTAAACCGGGTCGAATTGGGGCTTGCCGTGTCGCGTTCCATGTATCTTGAAAGGTGGAAATTTGAAGAGGAGGATATAAAAAAGATAGATGCCGAAACGGAAACGGCAAAAATTATTCTCGGCACAAGCGAAGATCAGGACGAGATCAACGACGAGACCGAAAAGCTGAATAATATGCTTGATTCGCTTGTTCCAAGGTACAGAAATATTCTGGAAAGGCTTGTTGCCGAAACGGAACAGAAAATAAGCGGCTTTGAGCCGCAGCAGTATTCGCGCGAAAGCCTTGATGCTTTGATGTCGGCAATTAATAAGTCAAAAACAGACCTTGAAGAGGAAGAGGACAACGAGCTTTTCAAAGAAGATGCCGAGCTTTTGCAGTCGGCTCTGGACAGCCTTGAAGAATCGCTTTTGGAGGAATTTAAGCAAAAAAAAGAGGATGCAAGGGCGCAGTACATTACAAGCGGCAGATATACAAGCTCCTCGACACAGCTTATGCAGCAGGTGATAGACGAGGCGGATGCGCTTGCCGCAAGCCCCGATGCCACAAATGCACAAATGCGCGATATGATGAGCAAAATTGATGAAACGTCAAAGAAAATGGTGCTTTTGGATAATACCACATTAAAAAATGCTGTTTTCTATCTGTCGGACGGCTTGTTTGCAAGGGACAGCTTAACGGATAAGTCCCAAAAGGACGCAGAAACACTCAAAGCCGAGGGACTTGAACTGTCGCAGACCCAAAGCGGGGAAAATGATGCGGCCTTAAAGTTTTACGATAAGGTCAAAAATGCGCTGATAGGGCTTGAATACAAGGACGGCTATAAGTCGATCGTTTATACCGAGGATCTTGAAGCGAAGCGCGGGGATATAAACGCCGAATATGTTACGGAAAACGGCAGCACCTATATTCGCCCCGCGATAGATACCGTTATCCCCCTGCCGCTTGAAAAAATTGACAATGATACATATCTTTCCGCGGATCTTATGCTTGATGACGAAAACTCCGATACTATGCTGTTTCGCTACGAGCTTGAAAATAAGTGGGATTGCTGTATTGTAATGGATAATGCGGTGGATGATGACAGATATATGAGAATAGCGTTTGACAATAAAAAGTTTACCCTGAATAGCGATGATATAAAAAATCCACCGTTTGTCGAGGGAAAACGAAACACCGTGTACAGCAATTACAATGAAGAAACAGGGGTTTTGACCGTATATTTAAACAATGCGCTTGTATATAAAAAATGTATAACGGAAAATGCGGGAAATTGTAAAAAGCTTACCGCCTGCGACCTCTCCGCGCCAAAGCTCGATTCGTATAATTTATATACCTTTATTGAAAATAAGGGCAGCCGACTTGGCAATATAAATATATTCAAGCTTAATGTATCGAATAAGCCGTTTTTATACGGCGATGCCGATGCGGACGGCAGTATAACAGCAAGCGATGCCGCATTCGTACTGCAAAAAACGCTTACGGAAGAGAGCATTCTGCCTATACAAAATAAAACCGATGATTGGTTTAAATATATTGATGTGGATAAGGACAGATATATCACCGCAAGTGATGCGGCGGAGATAATGCAAAAGACCTTGCAGGAGTCATATTTTATGCCTGCCGAAAAGTAAGAAAGGGGAATAAAGATGAAAAAAAGAATATTGTCTTTTATGCTTGCGGCGGCTTTGGCAATGCCTTGTGTAAACAGCCCTGCTTATGCGGCGGACAAACTGCCGGCCTTTCCCGGTGCCGAGGGTGGCGGTATGTATTCAAAGGGGTCGCGTGCGGCGGAGAATATTGAGGTGTACCATGTTACAAACCTTAAGGACAGCGGCAAAGGCTCATTTCGTGATGCGGTATCAAAGGGTAACAGGATAGTTGTTTTTGATGTTGCGGGCAATGTCCGTCTGGAGTCGATTTTGGATATAAAAGATATTGACAATATAACTATACTCGGGCAGACAGCACCCGGAGAGGGTATCTGTATTGCGGGCGAAAGCGTTTTGTTTTCAAACTGTGATAATGTTATTTTAAGATATATCCGCATACGCCCGGGAGATACCTGCTATTCGCAGGAGGATGGATTGGGCGTAAGAAAATGTACAAATTTTATTGTCGATCACTGTTCTGTGAACTGGTCGGTGGACGAGTGTCTTTCGGCTTACGAAAACAAGGATTTTACTGCACAATACTGCATTATAAGCGAAAGCCTTAATGTTTCAAATCACAGCAAAGGCGCTCACGGCTACGGCGGTATCTGGGGCGGTATAAACGCAAGCTTCCACCATAACCTTATATCATCGCATAAAAGCCGTATGCCGAGGATAGGAACGAGTGCGACCGTAAGCTCATATCAAGGTACGCCCGACTATGAAAGCCTTGTGGATATACGCAACAATGTTTTTTATAACTGGCGTGAAGAGGCAGGCTACGGCGGCGAAAACGGCGTAAGGGTAAATTTTGTAAATAACTATTACAAGCCGACCTCGATAGCAAAAAACATCCGCTTTTACGAGGTGTGGCAGGGCTCCAAAAAGTACGGAACAACAATTCACGTTGACGGAAATATAATGGAAGGCCGCGACAATATGACCGAAAACAACTGGCTGGGCGTTGCAAATATAAATTACGGAACAAAATGCGAAAGCATTTCGGACGGCTTTACGGACGACAGCGGCAAGCTTTGGCCTAACGATCAATACATAAACGATTTTCCTGTAAATACCCAGACTGCGGAAGATGCGTACAATACGGTTTTGAAAAATGTCGGCGCAAGCTATTTCAGGGATGATACCGACCAAAGGATAATAAATGACGTTATCAACGGCACTATGCAGACGGGACATACTTCGGGCTATGGGCTTATCGACTCGCCCGAGGATGTGGGCGGTTATACACCTTTGCACGGTGTGAAAGAAGCCGATACAGATAATGACGGAATACCCGACAAATGGGAACAGGCAAACAGTCTTGACCCCAATGCTTTTGACAGCGCCAATATTGCCGCAAACGGTTACACAAACCTTGAAAACTATGCAAATGACATAATAAAAGACCATTATGCGGGTTATAGCGTTAATTTTAATGAATTAAAAGCATTGATAAAAAGTGCCGAAAAAGCCGATCCCACACTTTTTGCGGTAAAGGATTGGGAAACTCTGCAAAATAAACTTACACAGGCAAAAAATGTATATGACCTGACCGCTCCGACACAGGCGCAGGTAGATAATGTGGCCGCCGAATTAAAAATCGCACTTGACACACTTATCATGTCTGACGAGGAATATCTTAAAGCCGCAATAGAAAAAGCGGAACTTACAGACGCTATTCCCTACACAAAAGAAAGTGTAGAATTACTGAATAACGCTGTTTTGGACGGGAAGAAAGCGCTTGAAGAAAAGAATGAAGAAAACTATAAGACACTTGCCGATGATATTTATTCTGCGGTCAATTCCTTGAAATACGGCACTAAAAAGGCACTTCTTGATGATATAGACCGCATAAAAGCTATGGATATAAGCCATTTGACAGATGACTCTCAAAGCAGAATAAAAGCTGCTTTGAACAATGCCGAAAAGGTCTATAAAAATAAAGCTGCGAGCGATGAAGAAATAAATGCCGCAATACAAAGCCTGACAGAAATAGTTACCCTCGGAAGATACGAGAGAAAAAACAAGGGCGAAATTATTGCATTGCAGGATTTTGAGTCGGATGAAAACACGGAGACCTTTCATACAAACCACGGTAATTACAAAATAGTTACCACTAAGGGTACGGGCTCAAATCAAACAAGAGTAGCGACCAATGAAGCTATAGGCAGCAACGATGCATGGCCTTATGTATGCGATTTTCCGTATACCCCCGAACATTTTATTGTATCGGTAGATTTAAAAGTTGATAAGTTGGAAAACAAGAGCTATCCGCTGACCTTGGATCCCTACAAGACAGTAAGCGATACTTATCTTGAAAATATGGAACGATACATATCGGCATTTAATGACTGGGGAACCTTAGCAATAGAAGTTAATAAGAAAAAGGGTGTTATACGATATTATATAAATGATATACCGATAGACGAAGAACGAATATCATCGCCCAATTTTAAGAGCGCTTATTTAATGCGAAATAACAGCAGTGACGTTATTTTTTATGATAATTTCACATTGACGGCACTTGATAACGAACGATTTGTGATAGGTGATGCCGATGCAGACGGAGTGCTGACTGCAAGCGATTCGGCAATGGTTTTACAGAAAGTTTTGGTGGATAGTTATAAAATGACGATAGAAGGCAAAACCGATAATTATATGAGATATATTGATGTCGATGCCGACGGAGTTTTGACAGCAAGTGATTCGGCAATGATATTGCAGAAAGTACTTGTAGACACATACAAAATGCCTGCCGAATTGATAACCACAACAGAAACCACCATCGAATCAACCACAGAGACTACAACAAAAACCACTACAGAAACGACGACCGAAACAACAACAGAAATCATAACAAGTGACACATATTATCCGTATAAAACAGCGAGTGGAACCATTTATGTCGATTTGACAAGAGGCAGAATAGTGGGCTGCTCGGATGATTATTTAGGCGGCACACTGCCGGAGGAAGTAAACGGTGTACGGATAAACGCTGTCGATGAGTCCGCTTTCCGTTCATCAAATATCAGGGAGGTTGTAATTCCTCAAAATTATAACAAAATATACGGAGATGCCTTTGCATTTTGTAAAGAACTGAAATCGGTCGTGTTTGAAAACAATCCATCTATGGTAATATATGATTCTGCGTTTATGAACTGCACTGCCCTGACGGATGTGACCTTGCCGCCGTCGCTTAAAAAGCTTCAGCGTGACACATTCAGAGGCTGTACGGCACTTGAAAAACTTGTTATACCCACAAATACACAAAGCTTTGAAGGTGCGATTGCGGAAGCGAGCTGCGTCCTGTATATAAGCACCCCACAAGCAGAATTTTATGCTCAGCAATATGGTTATGAGTATGTATATTTGACAAACGAGTAACACTAATTTAACAAACTAAGGAAGTCCCCCGCTTCTAAAGCGGGGGTGCTTACTTAAA
>CAMVJD010000008.1 GCA_947167715.1 uncultured Eubacteriaceae bacterium | reverse complement strand
ATGTGTGTGGCCTGCTCATAAATCAATGTGTCCAGAATTCTGGGTACATATCATATTACGACCGTTTCTTATAATTATTGATTTGATATTACATCATACCGCCCATACCGCCTGCGGGCATAGGAGGCTCGGGCTCCTTGATATCCGCAACAACAGACTCTGTTGTAAGAATCGTGCTTGCTACGCTGTTTGCGTTAAGAAGAGCACTTCTTGTAACCTTGGTAGGATCGATGATGCCTGCCTCTACCATATTTACATACTCGTCTGTAAGTGCATTATAGCCAATGCCCTTTGCGCTTTCCTTTACCTTGTTTACAATAACAGCACCCTCAAGGCCTGCATTTGCAACTATCTGACGAAGAGGAGCTTCAAGCGCCTTAAGAATAATGCTTGCACCTGTCTTTTCGTCACCGTCAAGGCTTGCGCATACCTTTTCAACAGCGGGGATAGAATGGATATATGCAGAGCCGCCGCCGCTGATGATACCCTCTTCAACAGCTGCGCGTGTAGCTGCAAGAGCATCCTCCATACGAAGCTTCTTTTCCTTTAAAGCTACCTCTGTAGCTGCACCGACCTTGATAACTGCTACGCCGCCTGCAAGCTTTGCAAGTCTTTCCTGTAATTTTTCCTTATCAAATTCGGAGGTTGTTTCTTCAAGTGCTGCACGGATCTGTGCAACTCTTGCCTCGATATCCTCTTTCTTGCCTGCACCGTCAACGATAGTTGTATTTTCCTTTGTAACATTAACTGTCTTTGCACGGCCGAGAACATCGACGGTAGCTTCCTTAAGTTCAAGACCAAGCTCACTTGAAACTACCTGACCTCCTGTAAGTGCTGCGATATCGGCAAGCATTTCCTTTCTTCTGTCGCCAAAGCCGGGAGCCTTAACGGCAACAACATTAAATGTACCTCTTAACTTGTTAACGATAAGTGTTGTAAGAGCCTCGCCCTCAACATCCTCTGCGATGATAAGAAGCTTTGCGCCCATCTGTACGATCTGTTCAAGCAAAGGAAGTATATCCTGTATATTTGAAATTTTCTTGTCTGTGATAAGGATATAGGGGTTGTCAAGGCTTGCAACCATCTTTTCCATATCCGTAGCCATATAAGCCGAAAGATAACCGCGGTCAAACTGCATACCTTCAACAAGTTCAAGCTCGGTATCCATTGTCTTTGATTCCTCAACGGTGATAACGCCGTCGTTTGAGACCTTTTCCATAGCATCTGCTATCATAGCGCCGACTTCCTCATCGGCTGCGGAGATAGAAGCAACCATAGCAATGTGCTTTTTGCCCTCTACGCTCTGGCTCATATCCTTGATAGCCTCAACAGCGGCCTTTGTTGCCTTATCCATACCCTTTCTTAAAATAATGGGGTTAGCGCCTGCCGCAATATTTTTAAGACCCTCATGTACCATAGCCTGTGCAAGAACTGTAGCTGTAGTAGTACCGTCACCTGCAACATCATTTGTCTTTGTTGCAACTTCCTTAACAAGCTGTGCGCCGATATTCTCAAAGGGATCCTCAAGCTCTATTTCCTTTGCGATAGTAACACCGTCATTTGTTACAAGGGGTGTACCGAATTTTTTGTCAAGAACTACATTTCTGCCCTTGGGGCCGATAGTAACCTTAACTGTGTCTGCAAGCTGATTGATGCCTGCCTCTAAAGCTGTTCTTGCTTCAATGCCGTATTTTATCTGCTTTGCCATTGTTTATGCCTCCTATTATTCTACTATTGCAAGGATATCGCTTTCCTTGACTACAATGTATTCTTCGCCGTTATACTTGACCTCTGTACCTGCGTACTTGCTGTAAACAACCTTTTCGCCAACTTTAACAGTCATAGGCACGACCTTGCCGTCAACTACGGCGCCGGGGCCTACTGCGATGACCTCTGCCTCCTGCGGCTTTTCCTTTGACTGTGTTGTAAGGATAATACCGCCTTTAGTGGTCTCCTCGGCTTCAAGCTGTTTTAAAATAACTCTGTCGTTTAATGGTTTTAAACTCATTTTATAAGCGCCTCCTGTAAATTTGTATACTTTCTTGTTAGCACTCATTTAAGTTGAGTGCTAATTTATTGTAATATTACCCTAATATCCATTATTTTGCAATGCTATTTACAGACATTTATTATTTGTTTTGCTGTAATTATCTTTCATTTTCTTTGATTTTCTTCTATTTTCTTTAGTTTTTATTTTTTGTAAAAAAAATTATATAAAAAAGGGAACGGTTTTTCCGTTCCCCAAAAGTGATCAATTTATATTATATCAGTTGAGAACTGCTTTAACAGCTGCCTGATATGCAGCTTCCTTAAGTGCAACATCTGTACCGATGGCATTAAGCTTTGTGCCAAATTCTTCAAGTGACATATTGCCGTTAGCTACATCAGCCATTATTTTTGCAAGATCTGCAACGCCCTGCATATAATCAACGCTCTTTGCCTTAAGGTCTGCATACTTGTCTGGTGCGGGAAGTGCATTAAGCGCATCCTTTGCCGTATTTGCAGCATCATACATTTTCTGTGACTGTGATGCAACATTCTTAAGGTCCTTAAAGCTGTCGGGATTGCCGGCAAAAGCAAGGAATTCAGCAGCTGTGGTATTAAAAGTTTCGTTTATTGAAGAGAAACCGTTAATAAAAGCAGCCTCTGACTCACTGTTTGTCGTAACAACACCGCTTATAGGCTCTGCGGATGATGAGCTCTTGTCAAGGATAGTAGCGATCTTTGTTTCGCCGTCCCAAAGTACATCTGCACCGGTAGCATCGGCAATAGCTCTTAAAGGAAGCATTGTGCTGCCGTTGATTATCTGTGCGGGTACATCGATAGCATGAGAAGTACCGTTAAGGGTATAGCTTGCCTGACCGATAGAAATTGTGATAGTATCGCTGCCCTTTGCAAGCGTAACTGTCTTTGTCTCGCCGTCCCAGTCAATAGAATAGCCCATATTGTCAAATACGCCTCTTAAAGGAATAAGAGTTCTGCCCTCTACTACAACAGGCTTCTGATTAGGAAAAGAAACAATATTGCCGTTAAGGCTTACATTAATGTCCTGTGCGTAAACTGCGCTGCACATAGCTGCTGCAGCTACAGCTGTTAAAAGTAATTTTCTTAATTTCATAAGTATTCCCCTTTTTTGAAATATTGTTTTGTTTACATATCAAGTATACACCTTTATATACAAATTGTCAATATACGAGGGCTTTAAGTTTCTCTGTTTTTTGTATTTTTTGTATAATTATTGTAAACAAACAAATAATTAACAAAAAAGTCAATTGACATGATAGGATCAATAATTTATAATTATTATGGTTTTTTAAATTGTTTTTACCCGGAGATAATAATATGGAAAGCTATAAATATATCGATCTGCATATCCACGGCGGATACGGAATAGATCTTATGAAGGCCGATGCCGAGGATATTATAAAACTGTCAAATAAATTAAAAGCCGACGGCGTAAACATGTGGACGCCCACACTTGTCGGCGATACCCTGCCAAGGCTTGAGCGCTGTGCGGCGGAAATATCAAAAGCGGCGGCGGTTTGCCGCGAAATAATCGGCATACATATTGAAGGGCCTTTTATAAGCACCGAAAAATGCGGTGTATTGCCCAAAGACAATACGATCCCCTGCGACGAAAATTATTTTGATGTTCTTTCGGCCTATGGTCTGCCTTTGCGTTTTACCGTAGCCCCCGAAAGTAAAAATGCTTTAAGCTTTATAAAATACGTTGTAAAAAACGGCGGTATTATCACTCTCGGTCACAGCAACGATGACGGTACAATGACCAAAAAGGCGATAGAAGCCGGTGCCTCCGGTTTTACACACCTTTTTAATGCAATGCGCGGTATCCATCACCGAAACGGCTCTATTGCCCAAACTGCGCTTTTGTCCGGCCTGCCATGCGAAATAATTGTCGATAAGCACCATTTAAGCCCGGATACTGTAAATATGATATACAAAACCGTCGGTCTTGAAAATATTGTTTTGGTGACCGATGCCATGAGTGCCATGCAAAGCAGCATAGGAGAATATGATTTTTGCAATAAAAAAGTTTATTTTGACGGGCAAACCGTTTATGCCGACGGCATACTTGCCGGAAGCTGCCTTACTATGCATACAGCGCTTGAAAATTTTTGCTCGATAACCGGGCTTGACAAAAAAAGCGCAGCCGAAGCCGCGCTGAAAAACAGTTTAAAACTTATGCATTTATAAATTTTTATATTTTCTTTATAAGCGTAAGTATGTTTTTATTATCTTTGTTTTGATAGTTTACTTCATCCATCAGTTTTTTGGTAAGGAAAATACCAAGCCCGCCTATCTCGCGCTCATCGGCACTTATAGTTATATCCGGGTCTTCTTTTTTAAGCGGATCGAACGGTATGCCTTCATCCTCAAAAACGATCATAAGAAGCCCCGTTTCTTTGTTAAGCTCGCATTTTATCGTTACCTTGCCGATCTTATCCTTATAAGCATAGCTTGCAATATTAACAAACACCTCTTCTACCACAAGGTCGATCTGCATCAGCAGCTTCATCGGGCAGCCCATAAGGATGTCTGCAATAAAATCATTGATTTTTTCAAGATTTTCCGATTTTGCATCTACCGTAAGTTCATACATGATATGCCTCCCTATTTTTCCATAAATTGTTTAAATTCAAAGCCGAGCATAGTTATATCGTCAAATTGGTCTGCGTTTCCGACAAAACTTGATATACGTTTTCTTATAAACGGCAGAAGCTCACGCATTGTCCTTGTATTTGCCGCGTTCAGGCTCCTGAGCATCTCGTCTGTGCCGTACTGCTCATCCTGCTCGTTTATTGCCTCGGGTACACCGTCTGTATATACATAAAGCTTATCCCCGGGGTTTAACTGCAATTCATATTCCTTAAACGGCATATCTTCCATTGCCGCAAGCGCAAGACCGTGCTTATCATGTATAAGCTCCCATTGTCCGTCGGCTCGTTTTATTGCAGGGTACTCGTGTCCCGCATTTGCGCATTGTACCTTGCCGGTTTCAAGGTCAACTATACCTATCCAGGCGGTTACAAACATATCCGCATCATTGCCCTCGCAAAGGGCATTATTTGCCTTTTCAAATATCTTGCCCGGGCTGCTTCCCGACTCTGCAAGGCTTTTTATTGCGGTTTTGCTTCGCATCATAAACAGTGCGGCAGGGATGCCCTTTCCTGAAACATCCGCAATAACAAGGGCTATCTTGTTTTTGTCAACAAAGAAAAAGTCGTAGAAATCTCCGCCGACCTCCTTTGCGGGGTCCATAGATGCATAAAGCTGAAATTCTTTGCGCGGAAAATCAAAATTCTGCGGCAGGGCGGAGAACTGTATCTCACGGGCAAATTCAAGCTCCTCTTCAATACGTTTTTCCGCCTGTTCAATATATCCTTTAAGTGCCTGCACCGTTAAATTGATATCCTCGGACAGCGATGCGAACTCGCTTGATGCACGCACATTCACTATCTCGTCCAAATTACCCTTTGTTATCTTGCCAAGGGAGGTATTTATCCTGTTAAGATTATCAACTATAATTTTTTGCACAAGTATGTAAATAAGCAGGAATATAAGCGTAAACAAAAGTATATCGGCAAAGGCCGTTTCGTAGGCCGCCATATCTCTGCTGCGGTAGACCTCCGTAATGGGCATGGTTGCAAGCACGCCAAAGCCGTCGGCATAATTTTCACAGCGGCAGTAGGAGCTTATGCCAAGCACATCGGCTTCAAAATAATATACTTCGGGCGTACCCTGTTTTGATAAATAGTTTACGCCTATCTGCGAAAGTGTTTTGCCCTTTTGCTCGCCCAAAAGTATGACCTTGTCGGCGGAGTTATCATCATAAATATAGATAGCGCCGTTTTCACCGACGTGTCTGTCGCCGAACATAGCTTCATATTCGTCGGTGCTGCCGTATTTTTCTATCTGCTTGTCGTCAAGTGCCACCTGCACTATGCCGTCCACGCATTTTACGCCCGCATACATAAGCGAGACCTTACTGTCGCGGCCGATAGGCCTGTAATCCTGAACAAACTCGCCGATATTTTTATCTGTTATATCCATAAACGGCCTTGACTGGTCGGTGGAATACATATCAAAATTTACATTAAGCGGGTTTGACGAGCTGATTATATTGCCGTTTTTCTCGATAAGGTTTATCTCGTAAAAATCGTAGGTCCTGCACATACTTTCAAGACCCTCAACGGGCATATTGTGTATGCCGCCGAAATAATCCACCGCGCTTGCAACGGCGTGCGCCATAACAAGAGTCTGCTCCTTAATAAGCTCCTGCAGGGATTTGTAATCGTCCGACAAAAGCGAATAGGCGGTTTTTGCGTCCTCGCTGTTTATGGTCATGATATGATTGGTGTTTTGCATATTTGTTTTTGTCTGCATAGAATATGAAAATGTAAATGTAAACATAAGCATTATCATTGTGCAGATAAAAAGCCATACCTGAAATTTAACACTTATGGGCACATCCTCGTCATGCGGACGCTTTGGCAGACGCCGAAGCCTGCCCGAAAGCAAGTACAGCACAACAGACGAGGCCGCAAGACCTATGCCCGTAAAGATTATCATAGGCTTTGCGCAGACATCGACAACATAAAACGCCATATTCATATCGTTGCGGTGAGTTATGAACACCACATACATATGGAAAACTTCCATTACCGCGCCCATAAAAAAGGCATAAAACGGCGTGGGCTTTTTACCCTTGAATATCACCCTGTTCATCGCTGCGGCCAAAAAGCCCGCAAGACAGGTGGACACGCTGCACGCTACCCTTGTATATTGTCCGATACCGAAATATTCTCCTACTATAAAGCGCTCTATGCCGCCGATAAGGCCCGCAATTATGCCTGCTGCGGGGTCAAAAAACATGCCCGCAGCAAGCGGCGCGATATCACGCACATTAAGCGTCATGGTTTCGTATACAACGCCAAAATGCGTTGAAAGTATGGCGCATATACCGTATAACACACCAATAAGTATTCTTTTGCCGTTTGTCATCCTTATCATCTTGCCGTGTACCCACAGCCAAAGCGCTGCGGTAATAACAACGTATAACGACGTCACAAGCGACATTTTAATTATCATTTCCAGCAATATATCAACTCCCTTTTTCCGTTATATATACCTATTATAACATATAGGAGTGATATTTTCAACTTAAAAAATATTATATTTTCCGCATTTACGGTTTTATTGTTAATTTTTATCTTGCTGCAGGGAGTATTCCTCTATTTCCTGTTTCCAATCATCCTCGATGCAGCTGCATTTAGCCGCCGCAAATCTTCCGACTACATCCGCAAGGACATCGTAATTAAGCTTTGTGCCTTTTTTATCGCATTTAAACTTAACTGCCTTTTCTGCCGATATTCCAAGCCTGCCCGCCTCTGCCGCCGCATCAATATTGGCACCGAGGAAGAGGAATTCCCAGTTATGCTTTTCCTTCTTTTTTTCGATCAGTTTTTTGACCTTGTCATAGCTGTACTCGCAGCTTGCATTTTCAAGCCCGTCGGTAGTTATAACAAAAAGCGTTTTATCGGGTCTTTCGCCTTTTTTGTGACGCTTGCCAACACTCTCCACAGTTGAACCGACAGCGTCCAGCAACGCCGTGCAGCCCCTTACATAGTATTCCTTATCGGTCATGGGCTTTACCTCATTCAAGGGTACATTGTCATAAAGCTTTTCGACCTTATCGTCAAAAAGTACGGTAGTTACTCTTATTTCGCCGTCGGTATTTTTCTGCTTTTCAAGCATTGAATTGTATCCGCCTATGGTATCGCTTTCAAGCCCGCCCATCGAGCCGCTTCTGTCCAGTATAAAGATGACCTCGGTAATGTTAAGTTCTGTCTTTTTCATAATAATTAACTCCTTTCTTAAAAACCCCTGTGTTTTATTTTGTAAGTTAATTATACAAAAAAGACTTAACTTAATGGTCGCTTTTCAAGCGACTTTTTTTTATATCAAAACAGGCTCGTTATGCTCATAAAGTGCCTCGTTTACAGCATAAATATCATATATGCCGTTTTCTATAAAAAACTGTATTATAATGTCGGAAACGCTGCTTGGCGAAAAGGCATAGCCCGCCCTTGCAATAAGGTCCTTTGTTTCGTCCTTATTTAGCTCCAGCGCAAGCGCCAAGGCAATTGCCGTTTTTTTATTTGGCTTGTAATCGGGATTGCACTGAATTTTTGAAAACAGCTTTCTGTCTATGCCCGCTTTTTTATAGACCTCGGCATTAGTCAGCCCCTTATTTTCTATGTGCTTGAAAAGGCTTTGTGAAAAGGTCATACCTATTTCGTCCAAAACATCGTCAAGCTTGCGCGGGCTTGAATCTGCGGACATTTTCGCCGAAGCCTCCATCGGGGCGCAAAGCTTGGCAAACATACCGTTGCGTTTGGGCTTTTTTTCATAAAGCTCTTCACACTTCTCATCGCAGAGATCTTCAACCACTTCCGGTTCGGGCACACAACACTCAAATCGCAGTTCGGGTATGTAGTTTATTTTTATATATTCATCAAGCTTTTTTATAATTTCTTTTTTCAGTAAAGACATTGTATCACCTCAAAAAAAGCCGCCCATTTCGGGCGGCACAAAAGGAGTAAAATGAAAAGCAATTTTATTTCCCGCTGCTGCCGAGTTTGCCTGCACCACGATGTGACGGTATTGCAAGCAAGGCATCATGGGATATCTCTTCACGCTCCAGCTCGTTATGCACACTATGCACAACGCCCTGGAAAAGTGCCTTATCGTAGGGGTAAACGATATAGGCTTTTTCTATCAACTCCTTGATAGACATATCAACACTTTCAAGGTCAAGCTTGGTTATCAATACGGGCTTGTCGTTTGTATTGGTAGTGGCCAAGAACCACTCTCCGCGATAGCTTGAATCTATCACGCCCGCACTATATTTAATGCCCTTGCTGCCGCTTGAACCTCTTTCATATATCTGTATGTAAAAATCCTCGGGAATAGCGCTCGCAATGCCCGTAGGCACCAGCACCGTGCTGTGCGGCGGTATTATCATATGCTCCTCGTCAAAGCAGGGATATATGTCAACACCTGCATTCCACACTTCCCTTGTAGGTATTTTTGCATTCGGTCTGACCTTTGCAAAATAAATTTTGTTGTCCTGCATTTTAATTATCCTTGTGTAAAACTATAGTATTATTTTTAAGCGAGGGCTGAACGTCTATCACTCTTTGATTGGATGAGCCCTTCCAATGAAGCTGCGGATCGCGCAAATCCTTCATATAAGGACCGTCCACCAAAACATCAAGATATTTCACCGCTTCAAGGTCCTTTATATCGTCCCAAAGGTAGCCCGTATAAAGCCACGCCGTTTTATCGGGAAACATATCTTTAAATTTTTTTGCAAGCCTTGCTACCTCGTCCCTGTTTTGCGGGTGAAGCGGATCACCGCCCGAAAAGGTAACACCGGAAATATAATCCTTTGCAAGGCTTTTAAACAGCTCTTCTTCGGCGGCGGCATCAAAGGAGATACCGCCGTTTACATCCCAGGTTATAGGATTTTGGCAATCCTCACATTGATGGTTACAGCCGCTCACCCACAAAACCGTGCGCAGGCCGTCACCGTTTAACATATCGTCATGTGTTATATTATGATAATTCATAATTTACATACTCACCCTATCTGCGATCTCCGCCATTTTTGCATCGTTAAGGCGTGTATCGCCATGAACGCGCGAATAACTTAAATAGCCGTTCATACGGTCTATTTTTGTAAGATTGCGGCTGCCGCACTTTGGGCAAACATCCATTTCAAGCTCCTGATGTCCGCAGTCGTCGCAATACGAAAGGCTTAAATTCACGCCCTCGTAAAAACCCATATCCATAGCGCGGTGTATAAGCGATACAACTGCGCCCTTGTTATAGTCTATGGGATATTTAACATACTGTATCTTGCCGCCGTTCATTAAATTCCAGAAACGCTTTTCAAGGTTTTGCTTCTGTATGGGCGATATCTTCTCGCAAACGTGGCAATGGAAGCTGTTTGAAACATACTCTCTGTCCGAAACATTCTCCACAATACCGAATTTCTTGCGGAACTGCTTTACCTGCAAGCCGCAAAGGCTCTCTGCGGGGGTGCCGTAAAGCGCATATAAAATGCCATCCTCTTTTTTATACTGATTTACCTTGTTGTTGATATATTCCATTACCTCAATGGCAAATTGACCGTCCTCAACAAGGCTCTTGTGGTTGTAAAGCTCCTGAAGCTCGTTAAGCGCAGTAATGCCAAAGCTTATTGTAGCTGACTTAAGCAAAGGCTTTATCTTGTCATTTGGCTTTAAATGTCCGCCGTAGAAGCCGCCCTCGCAGTATGCCATGGGGTTGGTGCTGGCCTTCATCTCGCCAAGGTATTCAATAGTTCTCTTGTGCAGACCCCTTATCATTTCAAGATAATAGTCAAGCACCTCGTAAAAATCCTTGCTTTCCGAGCGCGCCTTTGCAAGTATCATAGGCAGATGCAGGCTTATAGCGCCCATATTAAAGCGGCCTACCGTTATTGCCTTGTCGTTTTCGTCGGCAGGCTCCATGCCGCCGCGTTCAAACCAAAGCGAAAGGAAAGCACGGCAGCCCATTGGGCTGATAACAACGCCGTATTTTTTGTATGCCTCGGCAACATAGCTGTCGCCCGTAAGGCTTAACCAGTCGGGGTACATAGTGTGTGCGGAGCATTCCACACCCGCCTCAAAAACATCATAAAGCGGCTTGCCCTCACCGTGGAGGTTCTCATCGTATAAAAATACTATCTTCGGGAAAAGAACGGGCTTTTTATTATCCTTTTTGCCCTGTCCGCCGCGGTGTACCTCAAGCGCGGTAATAGATGCCATTTTACCGAATTCGCCCTGTGCAAGGCCGAGAGTTATTGTTATAAACGGATAATCGCCGCGTGACGAGCCAACGGAGTTAAGCTTGTATTCAAGACCCTGGAAGCCCTGTTCAAAATCACGCTTAACACGCTTTTTAGCGTTGTCCGATATATATTTTTCGTCAGCCTCGGTAAGGGGCTCGCCGTTTTTTGCAAATTCCATATAGCTGCGAAGCTCATCACAGTATTTTTTATAGGATTTCTCCGCATAAGGTTCAAGTATCTTGTCTATCTCGGGCACGGTAAAGCCGCCGTACTGCTGGCTTGCCGTGGATAAAACAACATCGCCTATAACATCAAAGGCAACAGCAAGTGTCTTTGGCTCGTTATACCAAAGGTTGCCCATTTCAAAGCCGCCCTTTAATACATTGCCCATATCAAAAAGACAGCAGTTCATTGTATCGCGCCTTGCCGACATATCGTGGATATAGATATATCCGTCCTTGCAGGCCTGCTTTTCGTTTGTGGTAAGAAAGAACTTCTGATAAAGCTCTTTATTCAAGTGATTGTAGATAAGGCTTCGCTTGGTGGCAACAAGTGCCGAATCCGTGTTGGAATTTTCCTTATCGCCGATATACATAACGGACTGTGCCTTTTGATAAACATCATCAAGCATGTGAACAAAGTCCTTTTTGTAATTGCGGTAGTCCTTATAGCTTTTTGCAACACGCGGCTCAATAGCCTCCAGCGCGCTCTCTACCAAATTATGCATGGTCTGGATAGGTATTTGTTCAAGCCCCTCGTTAACGATGCGGCTTTCGACCCATGTACAGACCTGCTTATATTCGTCCTGTGTAAAAGTATACATAACGCGGCTTGCAGATTTTGTGATAGCCGCGATTATTTTCTCGTTATCGTATAATTCAAGTGTATTGTCCTTTTTGACAATATAACGCTTTACCGAATTAAAATCTTTAACTTCGGTTTCCATTTTTATGATCCTCCCTAAAAATTAAAAAAAACTTCTCTGATATCAAATGCGCCGTACTTTAAACACCGCCGCAAAGCAGCACCTAAAATACCCCTCCCAAAACTGCGGTATCGTTTAAAATCTTTACCCGATATGCATATCAAAGGCAGAAAAGGCCGTGTATGGACAGCAAACAGCGCGCGCCTGTTTGCAACTATATTTAGTTTCTTATACTATTTTACAACCTATATATTGTGTTGTCAAGTCTAAAAAAACTAATAATTGGTTAAATATGTAACAACCGTTTGCAGTTGCCTAAATCTTGGGATAGTTAAAAATGTATGTAACCTAATTGAAATATTTGTAACATTACTGTAACATAAGAAGATAAAAAAAGCGGAGCAGATATCATACTGCTCCGTAAGAAATTCAAACATTTTTTTGATAAATAATGTAAAGACCAGTTAAAAGAAGATCGTCGGCAAAGGTCATTTCCCTGCGGCAAAGCGGCTTTATAAAGCGGCTTAATCCGCCCGTTATAATAACATTTGCCTTTTTGCCCAGCTGCTCCTCCACCCTGTCTATACAGCCGTCAAGCATACTTGCAAAGCCGTATAAAAAGCCGCTTCGCATACAGTCAACCGTGTTTTTGCCGATGATGCTTTTAGGCTCTTCAAGGCTTATTTCGGGAAGCTGTGCCGCCCTTTCGGACAAGGCGTCAAGGCTTGATTTAAGCCCCGGCATAATGCAGCCGCCAATGTAGTTTTTATTTTCGTCCACCACATCTATAGTGGTCGCCGTGCCCATATCTATCATAACAAGCGGCGGCTTGTGCATAGAAAGTCCTGCTATTGCGCAAACTATTCTGTCAGCGCCCACGGATGCGGGGTTGTCCATTACAATATTAAGCCCCGTTTTTACCCCCGGGCCGACTATAAGCGGCTTTGAGCCCGTAACAAGCTCCACCGCGCCCTTCATTGCATTAAGCACGGGCGGAACAACAGAGGCAATTATACTGCCGTCTATCTTATTTATATCGGTGTTGTAAAGCTCCAGTATGTTTTTTATCTGTATACCGTACTGGTCTGCCGTCTTTATCCTGTCCGTGGATGTTCTTGCAATAAAGTCTATTTTGCCGTCGGTTATACCGCCCAGCACAATGTTTGTATTTCCAATATCAATAGCTAAAATCATGCCAATGCCCTTTTCCTGTTTACAACAAGCAGTGCCTTGCCTACGCCCGCGGTGATTATACCCGCAACAATGGCCTCGGGGATACCGTTTGTAATAACTACACCAGTAATTATGTAGTTTAAAACCTCGCCCGACTCCTTGCCAACTGCGTTAGCAAACTGCTCGGCAAAGAAAATATATGCCATACCCATAACAAGCACCGTGTTTGTAAGCGAGCCGACAACACCTGCCACCGCAAGCGATACGGTCTCGTTTTTGATAAGCTTTATAAGTGCGTTAAATACAAGCGCTGCCACAACGCCAATAAGAATACGCGGTATAAAGCAGATCACAAGGCTCCAGAAATTACCGCCCGGATAAAGGGGAGTAAATAAAAAGCTTGTAAGGTTGGGTGAAAAAAACGACGCCTTTAAAAAGCTTGTAAGACCGAAAATAAAGCCCAGCATAGCGCCCTTTTTGCCGCCCAGCACAACGCCCGCGATTATAACGGGGATATGCATAGTGGTTGCCTTGATAACAGGTGTGACGGGAATATAGCCCAGCGGAGTAAATGCCAAAACAAGCATTATAGCCGTAAACAGTGCTATTTCCACCATGTCCTTTACGTTTACCGTTTGTTGTTTTTCCATATTTAGTTTCCTCCTTGCTGCCGTTCCTTACGGATACAGCGCACAGCCGCAAAAGCGGCAAATTAAATTTACCCGATTATTATACTATATACTTTTACAAATTGCAATAAAAATTTTTTTGATGTTCCCTATTATTTTTTTGCTTTTTTGGGGACCCATTTTTTACACATTTTTTCGGCAAGCCCCGCAAATGATCTTCCTTTAGAGCGGATATACGCTGTAAGCCGAAATTATTTGCGGGGCTTGCCGTCAATTACCGCATTTCAAGCAAAAATCATACAAAAAAACGAGTAAAGTCAATACATTTTCGCAGATTGACTTTTTTAAGTATTTTGTGGTATACTGTAATTGTAAAACAACAAAAAAGGGTGATAATATGAACGTATTGCAAAGAATTTTCAAGCTGCTTTCAAAGGGCTTTGATATATCAAGCGGCGTTACAAAGGATGAGGATATAAAGCTTATCCTTGTGGGCATTTCGGGTATATTTGCCCTGCTTGTGGGCGCTGTAAAGGTATATAAAAATTATCGCAGCGTAAAAAGGATATTAAGGCTTGGGAAAATATAAGGCAGTAATAATAAGTTTTTAGGAAATAAAATTTGTGATCTAACTCAAAAATGAAAGGTATATTATGTTTACGGGATTTAACGAGCTTACAAACGAATATTTAATGGGAATAAGGCTAAACAACAACAAAGAATGGTTTACGGAGCATAAAAATATGTACCGTGAGAATGTACACGAGCCTATTGCGGCACTTGCGGATGATCTATTTGCGAAAATGCAGGATATGGACAAGGATTTTATGGAAATACCCAAAATATCCCGTGCAAACAGAGATATACGCTTTTCCAAAAACAAAAATCCCTACAAGGAGTGTAAATGGTTCTTCTTTCGTGCGGACGGCAAGCCCGATCTGGTCTATGCCCGCCCCACCTACTTTTTTGAAATGTCGCCAGATTGGTGGCGCTACGGGCTTTTTTATGCGCCCTCTCCGACGGGTATGCGCAATTACAGAAAACGCATTGACGCCAACCTCGCCGAGTTTAAAAAAATAAAGAAATTATACGAAAAGCAGGATATATTCAAGCTTTACGGCGAGGATTACAAGCGCCTTTTCAACAAGGATATCGACAAAAATCTAATCGAATGGTATCAGAAAAAGTATCTGGAGTTTACATCCTGGCACGATTATTCCGAAAATATCTTTTATGAAAGCGGTTTGACCGACCTTGTTTTCGAAGGCTTTAAGCTGATATATCCTATTTACAAATATTTGGACAGTATAGAACGATAAAAACTATAATATTTTCTTTGAAAAAAAGCGGATATATCTCTCACAGACTGTTTTTCCTGTCGAAGAGAGATATATCCGCTTTTATACATATTTTTTAATCGATCAGGTTTTCGGGGTTTAAGCACTTTAATTCGTCAAGCACAAAAACTCCGTCCTTTCTTATAAGCACATCGTCAAAGTATATTTCTCCGCCGCCGTACTCTGGGGTCATAATAAGCACAAGGTCCCAATGGATATTGCTGCGGTTGCCGTTATCGGCATCGTCATAGGCATTACCCGGGGTAAAATGTATACTTCCCCTTATTTTCTCGTCAAACAGGATATTTTTCATAGCCTTTGTAATATAGGGATTTACGCCTATGGCAAACTCACCGACATATCTTGCGCCCTCGTCGCTGTTAAAAATTTGGTTTATGCGCTCGGTATCGTTTGCGGTGGCCTCCACTATTTTGCCGTCCTTGAATTTAAGCCTTACGTTTTCAAAGGTAACGCCCTGATATTCCGTAGGGGTATTGTAGGTAATAACGCCGTTTACGCTGTTTTTGACGGGGGCCGTGTACACCTCGCCGTCGGGTATGTTCATTTCGCCTGCGCATTTAATTGCTGGAATATCCTTTATGCTAAAGGAAAGGTCGGTATCCTTTGCCACAAGGCGCACCCTGTCGGTCTTATCCATAAGCGCCACAAGCTTATCCATAGCCTTGTCCATTTTACTGTAATCAAGGTTACATACCTTAAAATAAAAGTCCTCAAAGGCCTCCTGACTGGTGCCTGCCGACTGTGCAAGGCTGTTTGTGGGGTATCTTAAAACCACCCATTTTTTCTTTAAACGGATATCATGGTGTACGGGCTTTGAATAGTACATATTGTAAATATCCATTTTTTCGGCAGGAACATCCGCAAGCTCGGCGGTGTTGTCATAGCAGCCTATACCTATATAAGCATCCATTCCCTGCATTTTTTCGGCATCGACCCCTGCGATAAAATCGTACTGTTCCTTGCTTGCACCCAGTAAAAGCTCACGCTGGATAACATTTGAGGCTATATCCACGTAAGGATAGGCACCTACCCTATAAATTTCGCGTATAAGCGCCTTGATAAGCGGCATCGCGTTTAAGCCGCTGCCGATAAGCACCCTTTCGCCCTTTTGTATTTTACAGCTGTAATTTACTATATTTTTTGCAAGCTGTTCAAATCTTGGATCCATTGTTTTTCCTTCTTTCAGTTTTATTTTTTATCGGCGCACCGACTTAAGATCACGAGTGGTAAAAATCCCTGTGGCTGTAGCCCTCCATTTTTTTCGCATACTCGTCATATATTTTTTTGTATTTGTTATAGGTCTTTTCCTTTAGCTTAAGGCTTTCCAAAAGCTGTCCAAGCTCCTTAAATGCCGTTATGGCAAGGTCCTTATAGTTGTTGGACAAATTCATTTCAAGCTCGGCTATTTTTTCGTTAAGGATCGCCTTTTCCTTTAACTCAAACATAGTGTGCGCCTCCTTTTTACTCCTGTATCGGCACCTGCTTTGTTTTGATATCAAAATCAAGATAAATATCAAAAATCCTTCTCCACGGGAAACCATAGCTTGTCATATCCACCTTTTTAATGAGATACTCCTTGCCGCCGGCCCTTATCGTTCTGCCGACAAAGTTCACACTGCCGTCGTTTAAAATAGGATAAAGCGTATCGCTTTTTTGTTCCTCGGAGGCATAGGGCTTATAGCCCTTATTTGAAAGCTCCAGCTTGCCGCGTGCGGTATATATGCCGTCCTCATAGATATGCTGTGCAAGCACCTTTAATTGCTTGTTTATATAGCCCGTCGGGTTATGATTTTTCTGCTCGGTAATGGCATAGACCTGCGAATGTGCTATGCCAAGACCTATAGCATTGCCGTTGGTATTCCAGGCGCTGTAGCTTGAAAGCTCGGTAACAGAGGGATAACCCTTGCTTGTATCGTTTAAAATATCCTTTAATACCCTATTGCTTGTTTTAAGCTTGAATATCTCTATAAGACCGATATTATCGCCCTTTAAATAATCCCTCTTCATATTCTGCAAAAAGGTTTTATGCTCGGTGGGCACATTGTAATTATAAAGGTATAAATTAAACTTTTTTTGTGTTTTTGTATTGTTTGCGCTTACAAAGTTTTTGGCTGTATCTATAAGGCTTTGTATGCCCGTAACATCAAAGGAGCCCGCTGTCCTGTCCGAATTATTTGTAATTATGTTCAGGTTTGCGGTAAGCCCTTTCCTTTTTGAAAGGCTGCGTGCATAAATAAGCTGCGGTACCTCGTCAACACCATTTATAAAATTGACCTTTTTCCCTCTGCCGACAAGGGCGTAGGCGCGCTCCCTGCTGCCGTAGGCTCTGTCAAACTGCTTATATATGCTGTTATAGGCAACGCTGCGCATTGTGCGGGCAAAGCTGTATTTTACGGGCGAGCCCTTTTCGGTTTGCACCCACTTTGCCTTTTTGCCGTAAAAATAATTTATGCTGTCGGGCAGCTGAAGGTCGTCATTGGATACTGTAATTTCATCCAAAAGCCCCTTTTTCTGCATTTCCAAAAGCCTTGAAAACATTTCCGCACTTGCGGCATAGGGCTTTTTATAATCCTCTATATACGCCATATAGGGCTGCTTTGATGCAAAGCTTGAACGGAAATATTTTAAAAATGCTCTTTCCCAATCCGTAAGCTCATGCATGCCAAGCTCCTCTGCCTTATTTGCGACATAGCCGTATTCCAGCAATATCTGTGACGGAGAAACGGTGTCAAATTTAGCTTTGATTTCCTTTTTATCCGCTGCATCGGGAACGCTTTCAAGGTAAAAATGACCAATGCCGTAAAGCACGGGACTGTCCTTTTCACGCCAGATGGTATTAAAGCGTGTTTCGGGCAGGGAGCGGGGAATAGAAAGGTTAAAATAATAATCGGGCTCGGGAAAATCCGTCATAAGCTGTTCAAGCTCGTCCATAGCAAGGCTGCAGTCCCCGTAATTTTTACCCACGCGGCTGCCGACAAGGCCGTTTGTAACATAGCTTGAGGAATTAATGATAACTACCGTATTTTTCTTATTATTCTGCGAAACGCTTTCATATATATCCTCTCTTACCGCCTTGCTGTTGCCAAAATGGCTGTCCGACAGATAAGCGGTAAAAAAATCAAGATTTTTCTTGTCAACACTAATAAAATCATCGCCGCCAAGCTCCGCCAGAGCACCCAGATATTCGTTGCTTATCGGACGGCTGTCAATGGGCGCGGTTATGACCGTATCGGCATAAACGGATGTATACATTGCCAAAGCGGCAGCTGCTGCAATAATTGCGGTAAGTAATTTTTTCATTTATTCATCTCCTTAATAGACCGTGCGTTTTTGTTATTTTATTCCTGCGAAAGTATCCAGTCCAGGGCGGCAGGATTTGACCACACTCCCCTGTCCTCAAAATCGATATGCAATACCATCACCCTTACTTCTGCGCAGTTTTTGTTCAGCGCCATTGCCGAGGCTGCTGTCTTTGGGATATCCTTTATAAGCCCGGCATTATCCCAGGTCAGCTTTCTTATATTTTCTTTTATATAGCCATTCGGTTTTGTTGTCACAGGCTTTCCGTTTGCATCATATTCCGCAACAAGAAATTCTATATTTTTTACAGGCCTATCGGAAAGATTGGTGATAGAAAAACGTATATCCGACAGGTCGCTTTCTCCGTGTGAGGCTATGATCTCGGGCCGGCCTATGGTTATCAAGCTGCAGGGCGCATCCTTATTTTCTTTTTTCAGCTGCTGCAGGGTATAAAGGTGATCATTGTAAACAGGCTGTATTTTAATGCTTTTATCCTTTATTGAATATGCTGTAACGGCAGCGGCAATATACTTTGCGCCGTCAACCGGAGGTATAAATCTTTCGGGACTTTCAGACATCCCCGACGGTATCACAGCCTGCATATCAATATTTTTATTTTCAATTTCTTTTTTATTATCGTCGTAATATTTTACCGAAAGACTATAGCCGTATATCTGCTCTGTATTGTTTTTAACAATAACATGCGGAATATTAAAATCATCAAGAAAAGCGTATTCTGCATATACCGGCATACTTATGAACTTTTTGCCGTTATTGTCAACAACATCCTGTGTAGTCATTTCGGTGCTTTCAACCGTTTGCGTAATTATTTTCGGTACTTCAGCTGTCTTTGATAAGCCGCAGTATTTGCATATTCCAACGCATATAACAGCGCTGACGGCCAGATATGCCGCCATACCTTTATCCATTTTTTCACTTCCCATACTTAAAAAGGGGCAATGAAACTCACCGCCCCATAATTATATTAAGTTTTATTTGTTTTTTATAGCTGCCGTAACAAAGCCGTTAAATAACGGATGCGGCTTGTTGGGACGGCTCTTGAATTCGGGATGGAACTGCACGCTGACAAACCAGGGATGCTTGTCCTTTTGCATTTCAACTATCTCGACAAGTCTGTTATCGGGAGAGATACCTGCGATAACAAGGCCGGCCTTTTCCATTTCGTATCTGTAGTTATTGTTAAACTCGTAGCGGTGTCTGTGTCTTTCGGATATCTCCTCTGCATTGTAAGCATCCTTTGAGAAGGTATTATCCGCAAGCTTGCAGGGATATGCGCCAAGACGCATAGTACCGCCGAGGTTTGCAATATTTTTCTGGTCGGGCATAATGTCTATAACGGGATTTGTGGTATTGGGCGCAATTTCCGCGGTATGAGCATCCTTAAGCCCAAGCACGTTTCTTGCAAATTCAATTACGGTACAGTGCATACCAAGGCAAATACCAAGGAAAGGTATTTTATTTTCCCTTGCATACTGTACAGCCGATATCTTGCCCTCTACACCTCTTTCGCCAAAGCCGCCCGGCACAAGAATACCGTTTGCACCATTAAGCTCTGCCTCAGCACCGTTTTTCTCAACATCCTCGGCATTGACCCAGCGAATTTTAACATTTGCGCCGCTGTGTATTCCTGCGTGATGCAAGCTTTCAACTATGGAAAGGTAGGCATCGTGAAGCTCAACATATTTGCCGACAAGCGCAATTTCTACGCTGTCCTTAAGCTCTCTTTCCTTATGTATAACATCAAGCCAGTCCGTAAGGTCGGGCTCGGGGCAAGGCATACCAAGCTTGCGGCAAACTATTTCCGCAAGATGCTCCTGCTCCATTAAAAGAGGTACCTCGTAAAGCGAATCGCAGTCGAGATTTTGTATTACACATTCCTTTTCGATATTGCAGAAAAGTGCAAGCTTTGCCTTTGCATCGTCGCTTATTTCATGCTCTGTTCTGCAAACGATTATATCGGGCTGGATACCGACGCTTAAAAGCTGCTTAACGGAATGCTGTGTAGGCTTTGTCTTCATTTCTCCCGACTTTGCAAGGTACGGGATAAGCGTAACGTGGATATAAACAACATTTTCCTTGCCCACATTGCTCGATACCTGACGGATAGCCTCGATAAAGGGTTCACTTTCAATATCGCCGACGGTACCGCCTATCTCGGTGATGACAAAATCAACATCGTTTTCTTTGCCTGCGCTGAACACACGCTCCTTTATCTCGTTGGTAACATGCGGGATGACCTGTACCGTAGCGCCGAGATATTCGCCCTTACGCTCCTTATTAAGGACATTCCAGTATATTTTGCCCGTTGTGATATTGCTGTGAACATTAAGGCTTTCGTCAATAAAGCGCTCGTAATGTCCAAGGTCAAGGTCTGTCTCCGTACCGTCGTCGGTAACAAAAACCTCACCGTGCTGATAGGGGCTCATAGTACCCGGATCAATATTGATATACGGGTCAAATTTTTGTATAGTTACTTTATAGCCTCTGGCTTTAAGCAGACGTCCGAGCGATGCCGCGGTAATACCCTTACCGAGACCCGAAACAACGCCGCCTGTTACAAAAACATACTTTGTCATAATTAATACCTCTTTAAAAATTTTATCTATCAGTTTATTATAACCTTTTATATATTGTTTTGTCAACCTGTGCAGACAAAGTTTTTATCTTAAACAAAGAAGATATCCCTGCATTAATATATCATCGGATTTATTTTGATTTTCGTACAGCCTTAAATTGATTTTGGCTGCGGTTTCCGCATTTAATTTGTATGTGGGCGAAAGCCCCTCGGCTATCTGAAACTTGCCTATGCTTTTAATGATCTCGTTTTCGGAGCTTGCATTATAGCCAAGATAAACAAGCGCATCCTTAAGCTTTTTGCTTGTTAATTTATCCGTTTCGCTGACGAAAAGCACATCATCTATCTGATAATCCGGTGTTATGCCCACTCCGTCGATCTTTCGGCCGTTTCTTGAATAGTATTCGTACATGGTAAGCTTTAATGTGCCAATATCGCCAAAATCGACAACGCCCTGCATAACGCCCTTTCCGAATGTATGCTCACCCACTATTATGCCCACGCCCGAATCCTGAAGCGCAGATGCTATTATTTCCGATGCGGAAGCCGTCATTTCATCAACAAGTATTACTATCTTTGTAAAGGGTACAGACGAAAGATTTGATTTATATGTTTGAACATTTCCGGCCTTATCCTTTGTGGATATTATATTGCCGCTCGGCACGATAAGGTTGCATATGGAAATTGCCTGGTCAACATAGCCCCCGGTATTTCCCCGCAGGTCAAGTATAAGTTTTGTTTTTTTATCGCGTCTTAAAGCGGTCAGCGCTGTGCGAAATTCCTCTGCGGTACCCTCGCCAAAGGTATCTATTTTAATATATCCCACCGATTTGTCGGCATTTTCCTCTTTAAAGTTAATATAAGATGCTATGCCGCCGTAACTAATGGTTTTGGATGTAACGGGTATAAGCTTGGCTTTAATATCCAAATACTTGCCGTTTCTGGTTACATTGATATTTAAAGGCGAGGGCGATGTGCTGATAAGTAAGCCTCGCATCTCGCTAAGCGAAAGCCCTGCCGTGCTGACCCCGTTTACGGAGTTTATTTTATCGCGGTATCTGAAGCCGTCATCATCACGTTTTTGGCCGTTAGGAAACTCGACTATATTAAACTCTCCGCTTTTGTTCATTTCAAAGCCAAAAGTTACCGTATATACGGTTTTTGCGGTATTTCTTGTTACTGCCGCATATTCATCCGCGGTATAATATGCGCTGTAATCATCAAGTGTTTTGGCTATACCGCTCATAGCTGCTTCAATCAGTTTTTGCTGATCTATCTCGCCTATATAATTTTCGTTTATAAAATCAATAAGCTCTGAAAGATACGGCACTACTTCTTCACGGCTCACCGCCGCACTTACGGGCACCGTACCCGATAAGGCTATGGTAAGCGCTATAAGCGGCAAAATTATTTTTTTCATATCTTCACCCGCTTTACCCATGTAGTACGTCTTTATTTTTTATAATATAATCCAATGCCGAAATTACGGTAAGCACCAGCGACAAGCCGATAAGGATATAGCTTACCGCATTGAAAAAGCTGTTGTCGATATTAAGCAGCAAAACAATTATCATTATCATCTGAAAAACCGTTTTCAGCTTGCCCCAAAGGCCTGCGGCAATAACAATATTCTGTTCCGCGGCAAGGGTGCGGAAACCCGTTATCATAAATTCTCTTGCAATAACTATAATAACTATCCATGACGGCAGCATAACAGCGGAGCTTACATCGGAAAGTGCTATCATAGCGCTGCATACCAAAAGCTTATCCGCAAGAGGATCCATAAATTTTCCGAAATTTGTTACCAGATCATACTTTCTTGCGATATATCCGTCCAATGCATCTGTAAGACTGGCTGCGCAAAACAGTATAAGCGCCGCTATCCTTGTATAAAATGTCTGCATATAAAGACACACAAGGAAAAACGGTATCATAATAACTCTTATCATTGTTAATTTATTTGGTATATTCATTTTAACAAGTCCTTTTTAAATTAATTCGGCAATAAGGTCGTAATCGCCTGCGGAAGTGACCCTTACCCTGTAAAAATCGCCTGCGATAAGATCCTCCTTGCTGTTAAAAAATACAAACCCGTCTATTTCATAGCAATCACGGTAGCTGCGTGCGCAATAGACATCATCCTCGTCCTGAAGCCTGCCCTCTACTATGACCTCAAGCTCCTTGCCGATATAGCCCTCGCAAATTTCAGCCGAAATATTTTTTTGAAGATCAAGTATATATTCTTTTCTTTGCTGTTTTATTTCTTCATCTATCTGGTTTGGCAAATCATACGCGGGAGTGCCCTCCTCACGCGAATAGGTAAATACCCCGAGACGGTCAAATTTTATCTCGCCGATAAAATCGCAAAGCTCGTCAAAATCATGCTGTGTTTCATCGGGGAAGCCGACTATCAGCGTTGTCCTTAAGCATATATCCGGCATAGCCGTCCTTAAATCGTTAATGACCCTTACAAGGCTTGCCCTGTCGCTTTTTCTGCCCATTCGTTTTAATATTTTATCCGTGCTGTGCTGTATCGGCATATCAAGATAATGCAAAACCTTGGGGTTTGATGCCATTTCCGTGATAAGCTCGGGATATATATTTTCGGGATAGCAGTACAAAAGCCTTATCCAATGTATGCCCTCTATCCCGGACAGCCTTTTTAAAAGTATGTGAAGCTGCTGTTCGCCGTAAATATCCTTGCCGTAAAGCGAAACATCCTGCGCGATAAGTATAAGCTCCCTTACACCCTTTTCGGCAAGTATCTCCGCCTCTCTTACAAGTGACGGCAGCGTCCTTGAACGGTATTTGCCCCTTAACGACGGTATCGTGCAGTATGTACAGTGATTGTCGCAGCCCTCCGCAATTTTTAAATAGCCAAAGCCGCCCGTTGTTGTAACAATGCGCTTATAGCTGTTTTCCTCCAATATGGTATGGTCGCGGTCGGTAACAAGCTGTATTTGCTTTTGTCCGTCCAGAATAGCCTTTATCACATCGCCTATTTTTTCAAAATCACCCGTGCCTACAACCGCATCAACCTCGGGCAGGGACTCGAATATTTCGTTTTTGTAGCGCTGCGCCATACAGCCCGTAACTATGATACCCTTGCAGGCACCGTCCTTTTTGTTGTCCGCGACCTCAAGTATTTTGTCTATAGCCTCCTGATTGGCATCCATAATAAAGCCGCAGCTGTTTACTATTATAATATCAGCCTGTGTAAAATCGTCGGTTATTATATAACCGCACTCGTCTATCAGGCCAAGCATGATCTCGCTGTCGATAAGGTTTTTATCGCATCCAAGCGAAACAAAACTTATTTTTGCACTCATATACATTTCCTCATATTGCTTTATATAAACTAACTTTTATTATATCACAAATCACAACAAAAGCCAATAAAATTTTAATTAAAAATTATTATTTTAGTTTGTCAAGCAAAAATTTGACCTCGTTTATTTCATTAATAAGCTCATCTATACGCCTGTTAAGCATTATTTTTCTTCCAAGGCCGAATATACCGAGCCTTGATATCTCCTTTACGGCGTTGTCGCGTTCTGTCTTTAAGGCCTCCAGCTGTTTTTTGTATTCTTCTATTCTTTTGTTTTTTTCGGCAAGAATCATCTCGGCACGCTTGGTATCTCTTTCCCTGAATTTTCTTTCGTTTGACGTAAGAAGCAAGCCTCTTTCGCCGCGGATAGGCAAATATTCGCCTGTTGACGGATCAATAACGCGGTCAAACCACATACCTATGCTTGTTTTGTCCTTTTCTATCAGCCTGTCGAGCGTGCTGTCGGGTATGGTTATTTTAAGCACGGGACAGTTGTCAAAGGCCGTGCGGCCCATTTCCTCAATACAAGCAGGCAAAGCCACCCTTTCAAGCATACCGCAGCCGTTAAATGCGTGCAGGCCTATGCTTGTGGTGCATTTGGGGATATCCGCGCTGACAAGCGAGGTACAGCCGTTAAAGGTGCCCTCTTCTATCCTTTTTACGCCGTTTGGCAAATGTATCGCGGTAAGCGAGCGGCAATTTCTGAAAGCCCACATACCTATTTTGTCCAATTTTTCCGGCAATGATACGCTTTTAAGCGCAAAACAATCCTGAAAGCTGTAATCCTTTATTTCCGTAACACCGTCGGGCACGGTTATTTCCTCCAGACGGGAACACTCGTCAAAGGCATGCTCGCCTATATCGTTTAACTTCGACGGAAGAGTGATATTTTTAAGCGAGCCGCAGCCGTAAAACGCATAGGCGTCTATGCTCGTTACCTCGGGCGGGAATTTTATCTCTCCGAGCGACCTGCACCCGCCGAACACATAATAGCCGATATCGTTTAATTTATCAGGCAGGCTGATGCTTTCAAGCGCGGTGCAGTTATAAAAAGCGTATTCGCCAATATATTCAACATTTTGCGGTATATCTATATGCTTAAGGGCTGTGCAGCCGTTAAAAGCATTATCATTTATGCGTGTCAGATTTAAAGGCAGCTTTACGCTTTTAAGCTGTGTACAGTCAAAAAACATAAAAATATCGGGGTCTGCCTGTATATTATCGGCAAACTCGGCACTTTCAAGCTCGGGTACCGAATAAAACGGCAGGCAGTCAAGGTATTTTGTATCATCCGTTATTTTTATATTGCTTTCAATGCGTACAAAGCCTATTATCCTTGTTTTGTCGGCAGTTGTTATATGATCCCCGTCTATTGCACAGTTGTCCCAATCCCGCACCTTATAAACGCTTTTGTCGTAACCTGTCATTTTTTTCAGGCAAAGCGCCTCGGCAAAATCGGGGTCGATATCCAGTATTTTATTGCAGTAGCTCTCTATACTGCCTATCTCGTTATTTTCTATGCAGATATTTATTCTTTTAAGCAGCTTTAATATCTCGGGATGAAGTGTACCGCTGTTCACGGAATTATCCGCGGGAGCGGCAACATCGGCTGCGGCGGTCCTGTTTTGCAGCTTATTTATTCCGCGCACAAGGTCCTGCATAAAGGCAAGCTTTGACATATCCTGCGCCTGGTACACCGCAAGCCTGTCGGGAAGGTCGTAGGCATCCATATCACGGTAGGCAGGGATAATTGTACGGCTTTTATCCGTTTTCATAAGCTCCAGAAATCTCTGCCACTCGTTTTTAACCCAAACAGCGTTAAAAAACTCCGGCTTGGTGCCGACAACTATCATTATTTTTGCCGAATTCAAAGCAGCAAAAATATACGGTTCATACTGTGTGCCGGGCTTGTCCTCCAGCGTAATGCGCGAGAAAAATACCCTGTAGCCCTCGTTTGTAAGCGCATAATATATCTCCTGTGCAAGCACGCTGTCTTTTGTGCGCGCTCCGTTTTCGTCGCTGTCCTTACAGCTTATAAAAATATCAAAGGGCTCCTCGTTTGACGCTATATCCAGTATCATTTTCTGTATCTCGTCTATTATATAGGCCTCTTTTTCGTACAGCTCACGCGCCACCGAGTCGGCATTTTCCATTGCCTTAATATAATTTTCATCCGAGAATATTCTATCGACATAAGTCCTGTGGCAGGTAGGCAATTTAAGACCCGTAGGCGGGTCGTCAACGTATTCTATACCGTATTTGCATAAAACCAGACCCCAATATGCCTCGGCCTCGTTTGGAAATTCACCTATGATGCTGTCGTATACGGCGGCGGCACGGTCAAACTCGTTGGCAAGCCGTAACTGCACAGCGCGGTTGAAAAGCCCGGCCTTACGCTCCTCGTCTATTGTGGGGACGGTCTGGAATGTACCGCAAAACTCGCATTTAACTACGCTGTTTATATCTGTAATGTTCAGCTCTCCGCCGCACATTTTACACTTTAAAACCGACATTTAATATCTCCTTAAATCAAATTTCTATTTGACGAGTAGTTAATTCTTACGTTTTGTGGGGCCGCGCGCCCCTGCGCGGGGTAATGACCGAACCCCACACCCACGCCTACTTTGGCTCCTTGTTTGAATTGCTAAAGCAATTCAAATCTCTGCGAGATGAGGGATACTAAAGGATCCCTCACATGTAGGCAAAGCATTTCCGCGAAGTACATTATTTAAAATTCAACTTTATTTCCGCATTTGTAACTTTTGTTGCCGCAAATACCTATTTGCGGCGTGTAAAGCTGCGGTGAAAACTTTGGTATAAAATAGCATAAATTCGCAGATTAGCTTTGGTTACTTTGGCTCCAAAGTAACCGCAGGGTTTGGGGGCGCGGAGCCCCCAAGAAACTCCCCGTCAAATTGAAATCTACATATTTTATAACGTAATTATACCACATAACAGCACAAAAGCCAAATGTTTTTTGTACTAAAAAAGGCGCAGACCGTTAAGCCTGCGCCAAAGATTTTTTTATCTGGGGTTTTTAATGTTAGCCTGTGCAGCCGCAAGACGTGCGATAGGTACACGGAACGGTGAGCAGGAAACATAGGTAAGGCCTGCGTTATGGCAGAACTCAACGGACGAGGGATCGCCGCCGTGCTCGCCGCAGATACCAAGCTTGATATCGGGGCGTGTTTTCTTGCCTAATTCCACAGCCATTTTAACAAGCTTGCCAACACCAACCTGGTCAAGTCTTGCAAAGGGATCAGCCTCGTAAATGCTCTTTGCATAGTAAGCATCAAGGAACTTGCCGGCATCATCACGCGAGAAGCCGAAGGTCATCTGTGTAAGGTCGTTTGTACCAAAGCTGAAGAACTCTGCTTCCTTAGCTATCTCATCGGCTGTAAGTGCCGCACGCGGTATCTCTATCATAGTACCTACCTGATACTTAAGTTCAACACCGGCCTTTGCAATTTCCTCATCGGCTGTCTTAACAACAACGCTCTTTACATAAGCAAGCTCTTTTACCTCGCCTACAAGCGGTATCATTATCTCGGGAACTATATTGTAATCGGGGTGAGCCTTGTTTACATTGATAGCTGCCTTGATAACGGCACGGGTCTGCATAGCCGCAATTTCGGGATAGGTAACTGCAAGACGGCAGCCTCTGTGTCCCATCATGGGGTTAAACTCGTGCAGGGATGCGATAATAGCCTTGATCTCCGCAACAGACTTATTCTGTGCCTTTGCAAGAAGCTCGATATCGGCATCATCCGTAGGTACAAATTCGTGTAAGGGCGGGTCAAGGAAACGGATAGTAACACCGTAGCCTGCCATAGCCTCGTAAAGCTTTTCAAAGTCGCCCTGCTGCATAGGTTCAAGCTTTGCAAGGGCAGCCTCGCGCTGCTCAACTGTATCGGAGCAGATCATTTCACGGATAGCGGAAATTCTGTCGGGATCGAAGAACATATGCTCTGTACGGCAAAGACCGATACCCTCTGCGCCAAATTCACGCGCCTGCTTTGCATCACGCGGTGTATCTGCGTTTGTTCTTACCTTAAGTGCGCGGTACTTGTCAGCCCAAGCCATAATACGGCCAAACTCGCCGCCGATAGTAGCATCAACTGTCTTTAATGCCTCGCCGTAGATGTTACCCGTAGAACCGTCAAGAGAGATCCAGTCGTCCTCGGTGTAAACTCTGCCGCCAAGCTCGAATTTCTTGTTTTCTTCGTCCATTTTTATCTCGCCGCAGCCCGATACACAGCAAGTACCCATACCGCGTGCAACAACTGCTGCGTGGGATGTCATACCGCCGCGAACGGTAAGAATACCCTGTGCATAGTTCATACCCTCGATATCCTCGGGAGAAGTTTCAAGGCGGACAAGAACTACCTTTTCGCCTAATTTAGCCTTTTTAACAGCATCCTCGGCAGTAAATACCACCTTACCGCAGGCAGCACCGGGAGAAGCCGCAAGAGCGGTAGCCACGGGTGTTGCAGCCTTTAAAGCGGCAGCGTCAAACTGGGGATGTAAAAGTGCGTCAAGCTGCTTGGGGTCTATCATCAAAACAGCCTGCTTTTCATCTATCATACCCTCGTCAACAAGGTCACAAGCAATTTTTAATGCAGCAGCGGCAGTTCTCTTGCCGTTTCTTGTCTGGAGCATATAAAGCTTCTTGTCCTCGATAGTAAACTCCATATCCTGCATATCGTGATAATGGCTTTCAAGCTTTGCGCAGATATCCACAAACTGCTCGTAAGCCTCGGGCATAACTTCCTTAAGCTGGTCGATAGTCTGGGGTGTTCTTACGCCCGCAACAACGTCCTCACCCTGTGCGTTCATAAGGAACTCGCCGTAAAGCTTCTTTTCGCCTGTAGCGGGGTTTCTTGTAAAGGCAACGCCCGTACCCGAGGTATCGCCCATATTACCGAATACCATAGACTGTACGTTTACGGCTGTGCCCCAGGAACCGGGGATATCGTTCATTCTTCTGTAGTAGATAGCACGGGGGTTGTTCCACGAACGGAAAACAGCCTTTATAGCGCCCATAAGCTGATCCTTGGGGTCAGAGGGGAAATCAACGCCGATTTTTGATTTGTATTCCGCCTTAAACTGATTTGCAAGCTCCTTAAGGTCCTCGGCAGTAAGCTCTGTATCAAGCTTAACGCCTTTCTTTGCCTTCATTTCGTCGATAAGCTGCTCAAAATATTTTTTGCCGACCTCCATAACAACGTCGGAGTACATCTGGATAAATCTTCTGTAGGAATCGTAAGCAAAACGGGGATTGTTGGTCTTTTTTGCAAAAGCCTCAACAACCTCGTCATTAAGACCAAGGTTAAGGATGGTATCCATCATACCGGGCATGGATGCTCTTGCGCCCGAACGAACGGAAACAAGCAAAGGATTGTTAAGATCACCAAACTTTTTGCCGGTTATCTCCTCCATCTTTGCGATATATTCCATAATTTGTGCCTGAATCTCATCGTTGATGGTCTCGCCGTCCTCATAGTACTGAGTACAAGCCTCTGTCGAAATTGTAAAGCCCTGGGGTACAGGCATACCCAAGTTAGTCATTTCCGCAAGGTTAGCGCCCTTGCCGCCAAGTAATTCTCTCATCCGGCCGTTGCCTTCAGAGAATAAGTAAAGATATTTTTTACTCATCTTTAAACCTCCCAATTAAATGTTATGGATATTATACCAAAAAAACAAATATTTTACAACACTTTTTTAACAAAATTTATAAGAAAATTATAAAACGGCATAAAATCGGTGCTTAATGAATATAATTTGTCTTAATGCAATTATTATTCTTTGAATATTTGAATAAAAATATAGAATAAAAAAAAACGCCGGTCTTCTATATAATGCATAGAAAATCGGCGTTTTATTCACAGCTTTATCCTCTTACCTGGCCCTCACCAAGAATAATATATTTTGTTGTCGTAAGCTCCTTAAGACCCATAGGTCCCCTTGCGTGGAGCTTTTGTGTGCTTATGCCTATCTCTGCACCAAAGCCAAACTCGTTGCCGTCGGTAAATCGTGTGGATGCATTTACATAGACTGCTGCGGAATCCACCCTTTCGGTGAATTTTTTGCTGTTTAAGTAGCTTTCCGTCACTATGCTTTCGCTGTGACCCGTGGAGTATTTTGCGATATGGTCGATAGCCTCGTCAACGCTGTCTACTACCTTTACCGCAAGGATATAGTCGCCGTACTCGGTCGCCCAATCCTCCTCAACAGCATCAACAACATCGGGAACTACAGCCTTAACTGCCTTATCACCGCGAATCTCAACATTTTTATCCCTTAATGCAGCAGCTGCCGCAGGCAAAAATGCCGCCGCTATATTTTTATGCACAAGCATAGTTTCTGCCGCATTGCATACGCCGGGGCGCTGTGCCTTGGCATTTACTATTATATTTACCGCCTTTTCGATATCGGCGCTTTCGTCCACAAAAACATGACAGTTGCCCACGCCCGTTTCAATAACGGGTACGGTGGAATTTTTAACAACGGCCTGGATAAGGCCTGCACCGCCGCGCGGGATAAGCACGTCAATAAAGCCGTTCATACGCATCATTTCATTTGCGGACTCCCTTGAGGTGTCCTCGACAAGCTGAACGATATCCTTATTAATGTCTATTGCATCGTGAAAAGCAGCTATAACAGCCTTGTTTGAGTTTATGGCATCGCTGCCGCCGCGCAGGATAACTGCACTGCCCGCCTTTAAGCAAAGGCCGAAGGCATCACTTGTAACATTGGGGCGTGCCTCGTAAATTATGCCGATAACGCCCATAGGCACACGCTTTTGCGTGATTATAAGGCCGTTTGGCAGGGTTTTTGAATTAAGGTATTCGCCTATAGGGTCGGGAAGCTTTGCTATCTGCTCGAGACCCACCGCCATATCCTCGATACGTTTTTCGGTAAGGGTAAGGCGGTCTACAAGTGACGCTTTCATACCGTTTTTCTCGGCATTTGCAAGGTCTATCCTATTGGCCGCAATAATATTATCCGTGTTTTTGCGAAGAGCCTCTGCACAGTCGCATAAAATTTTGTTCTTATCCGCCGTGCCCAGGACCGCAAGTTCTCTTTTGGCTTTTACGGCCGCCTCGCCTATCTCTTTTAAAGTTTTCATTTACTTAATGCTCCCATTTGTATACTTTTGAATCGGTAACAAGACCGTTCATACGGATATCATAGCCGTTTATCATAATTCTGTCAACTATCTGCTCCTCATAAGCAAGGCCGTAGTTTGCAAGACCCTTATGCTCGGCAAGATATCTGTCGTAGTAGCCGCCGCCCTGACCAAGGCGATAGCCGTTTACATCAAAGGCAACGCCGGGCACTATCATAAGTGTTTTGTCGGTGGGCTCTACCACTCTGTCCTCCTTATATTCGGGCTCCAAAATACCGTAGTGTCCCGAAACAAGGTCTTTTACGCTGTCGATTTGGCAAAATACCATTCTGTTGCGGCGCGGATCGGTAAGTATAGGCACAGCGACCTTTTTGCCCTGCTTAAGCGCGGTTTCGATAAGCGAAAGCGTATCTACCTCCGAGCCGTAGCTTACATACGGAAACAGCCATTCGGCATGCCGGTATGCATCCGTGCCCAAAAGCCTGTTTACAATGGCAAGGCTTTTGTCCATTATTTCGCTGCGGTGCATAGAATCACGCATCAGCTTGTATTTTTCACGCATTTTAACTTTATCCACAATAATCATCCCTTTGCTTTAAAATTTTATTATTGTTGTTTCTTTTTATTTTGTGTATATATAGATATTGCAATAATACCCAATATTATGCCAAGGGGCGGGAAAATAACGGTAATTATCACCCAAACCGCAATAAAGGATGCCATATTTTTATTTACCGTCGTGGTATTCGCCGCAGTTTTTTGCATATCCGTCGTGTTAAAGAACACGGCAAGCTTTTTAAACTGTGCCACGGTTATTTCCCTGCCGTTTACGGTAACGGTGGAATTTTCGTCGGGATTAGGGCCGTAACGGCGCTCTATATCCTCCAGCAATGTCCTTATAAGCCCCTGTCTTACATTTGCGGGAAGTGTACGCAAATATGTAAGCGTTTTGCTTAAATTTTCGCTGGGTGTACCCGGATCGGCTGCCTCGGGCGCCTCTGCGCTGTTTTCGCAGTTGTCTATATTATGGCGCTTTTGGTTGCCGTAGGCATTGTCCGCATCGGCCTCGCTGTCCTCGGTGTCGTAGGCGTCCTTTTTAATATGGCTTGTGAACGAAGACTCGTCGTTGCAGGTAAAATCCTCCCCGCGTTTTTCCTTGTCGTAATCTATAAGTTTGTCCGATTGATTGCAAAACGGGCAAACCGAAACATCCTCTGTTATGTTTCTGAAGCATCTTTTACAGTATTTCATTTTTTATTATCCTCTGTCAACTATAAGAAATATGCACGCCCTTTGGATAAAGCTCTGTATTATCTGCGGGACTGCCCTTTTTGACATTTACATTTTTAATATTGATGCTGTAGCTGAAAGCATCTGTGCTGATATTTGTACCCGAACCCGCTATAGTTACATCCGTAAGCGAGGTACAGTCGGAAAATGCCTTGTTTCCGACAAAAGCAACATTATAAGGTATATTTACCTTGGTAAGCAGATAGCAGCCGTTAAAGGCATTACCGCCTATTTCCGTAACGCTGAAAGGAATGTCAACGCCGCTTAAATTGGATATGCCCTTAAATGCATCGGCTGAAATGCTTGTAACGCCCTCGTTTATCTTAACGTGTATATTGCCGTCATGCTCCTTGCATACATAAGCCCACGGCGTATCGGGGCCGTAATCCGGCATAGGGCCCGCACCCGATATGGTAAGCACGCCCGCATCTGAAAACGTCCAATTTAATTCGCCCGCTTCTCCGCCGATATCTTCGTGATATTCTCCCGACATTGTGGAAATATATACGGATTTTGTATTGGCATCCCATTGTGTATCGGCTTCAAACGCATCTGCTACCGCTCTGACGGGTACAAATGTTTTACTGCTTACAATTGTAGGTGCCGAAGGTATGATTATCTCGTCTTCAAGCCCCGTTTCATAATCCTCTATTGTTACCGTACTGTTGTTTATCTGCATTTTGATCTGCTTGCCGTTTCCGGACATCAATATGGTTTTTGATTCTGCGATCCAGCTGCACTCAAAGCCAAGTGCATTGCTTATTTCCGCAAGCGGTACATAGGTATAATCGTTTATGATAACAGCGCTGGGATATGCACCGCCGCTGTCAAGCATATCGTTGTTTACATAGACCTTGACATCCTGCGCGTGCGCCGTAAATGCTGCACCTGCTGTCATCAATACAGAAAGTGCAAAAACAGATAAAGCTTTTTTCATTGTGAAAGCCCCCTTAACTTTTTGCCGCCGTATAGGACGACGTTTTTTAAACATATTTCTCTAATCCTATTATAAAGTATAAAACAAGATTTTACAACCAAAATTTAAAAATTAACAAAGTTTTTACATTTTTATCGTTTTTTTGATACAATTTGTCCCCTTTATGGTATTTTTACAAAAAAATATTATAAAAAAGGGCTGAACATTAAAGGATGATATCCCGCTACCGATACCACGTTTAATGCTTCAGCCCTATTTAAAAAAAGATTTATCCGTTTTTTTCACAGACTGCAAGCAAAGCCGACAGTCCGAAAAAATTTATTTTTCTTCGCTCAATACCTTGTCAAGTATCTCCATGGCCTTATCGATATCCTTTTTTGATACGATAAGCGACGGAACGAAGCGTATTACATTTTTGCCCGCGTTTACAAGCAAAAGGCCGCTTTTGATACACTTTCCTACAATATCGCCCACGGGTCTGTCAAGCTCTATGCCCTGCATAAGGCCAACACCTCTGGCATCGGTAACAAAGCTGTATTTTTCCTTTACCTTTTCAAGACACTCGGTAAGGTACTCGCCCATTTTCTTGACATTGTCAAGCACACCGCCGTTTAAAAGCGTATCTACCACAACATTGCCCGCAGCTGTCGCAAGCGGGTTGCCGCCAAAGGTGGATGCGTGGTCGCCCGGTTTAAAGCTTTCGGCTACCCTTGCCTTTGCCATCATCACGCCGCAGGGAATACCGCCCGCGATGCCCTTTGCGGTACACATAATATCGGGTACCACATCAAAATACTGGTATGCAAAAAGCGTACCGAGTCGGCCGACACCGCACTGTACCTCGTCAAAAATAAGAAGTATATCCTTTTTTGTACAGATTTTTCTTACTTCCTCAATATAAGCCTGTTCTGCCGGATGGATACCGCCCTCGCCCTGTACGGGTTCAAATAAAATTGCTATAGTACGGTCGGTTATAGTATTTTTTAACGATTCGATATCATTGTAAACAGCGTACTTGATATGCGGCAGCATATCGCCGAAACCCTCGTGATAATGCGGCTGACCCGTTGCTGTAACGGCACCGAAGGTCCTGCCGTGGAACGAATGCTCCATTGTGATTATCTCCTGACGGCCTGTTTTTGAGCCGTATTTACGCGCAAGCTTTAACGCCGCCTCGATACTCTCTGCACCGCTGTTGCAGTAAAATACCTTGTCAAGAGAGCCTGCCTCGACCAATTTTTCCGCAAGCTCGGTCTGGGGCTTTGTATAATATAAATTTGATATATGTATCATCTTTGATGCCTGCTCGGTAATTGCATCAACAAGGGGCTTGTAGTTATGTCCCAGACTGTTTACCGCAATACCCGCAACAAAATCAAGATATTCCTTGCCGTCCTCGTCATAGACATACATACCCTCGCCGTGCGTAAAAGCCAGCGGAAAACGGTTGTATGTATGCATTACATATTTTTCGCCTTTTTCAAATGTATTCATTGATCTTTTCCTCCTTTACCCCTCTATAAGCGTACCGCAGCCGCGTTTTGTGAATATTTCAAGTATCAGACAATGAGGTATGCGTCCGTCAAGGATATGCACATTGGCAACACCTGCTTCAACGCCCGCTATACAGCATTGTACCTTGGGTATCATACCGCCCGATATAATGCCGCTGTCTATCATGCCCTTTACCTCGTCAACGTGTGCAACGGAAATTACGCTGTCGGGGTCGTTAACATCCTCCATAATGCCCGCAACATCCGTAATAAATACCAGCTTTTCGGCATTAAGTGCGCCCGCAACGGCAACTGCGGCATAGTCTGCATTTACATTGTATGCAGTACCGTTTTCATCAACACCTATAGAAGATATAACGGGTACAAAATCATTGTCAAGAAGTGTCCTTACAAGGCCCGTATTTACCTCTGTTACCTCGCCCACCAGGCCAAGATCAAGGCCGTTTGGCATAGCCTTTCTTACTTGCATAAAGTTTGCATCCTTGCCGCAGATACCTACTGCATTTATACCGTGCATACAAAGCTCGGTAGCAAGGTCCTTATTCAGCTTGCCCGCAAGCACCTGCTGAACGACATCCATAGTTTCCTCGTCGGTCACTCTTAAACCGTCCTTAAATTCGGGCTTTTTGCCTATTTTTTCAAGCGCCTTATTTATATCCTTGCCGCCGCCGTGTACAAGCACAGGCTTAAATCCAACATATTTCATAAGCGCGATATCCTTGATGACCGTGCTTTTGATCTCCTCGTTGATAAGGGCAGCGCCGCCGTATTTGATAACAACTGTGATACCCGAAAATTCCTTAATATAGGGCAAGGCCTCGGTAAGAACTTCTGCCTTGCTTATAATGTCCTGCATATTCATTTTTTAGCCTCCGTTTTTTTAGTCTTTATCTCTGTTTCTGACTGTATTTTTATACTTTCGTCCCTTATAAGCGTATAGCCGAAATATCCCCAGGCAATAAGGTATATCAGCGCCGTTACCCTGTTATAGGGCGAAGGCTGGCTTACAAGATAGGTGCCGTAGCCTATAGTGCTTATAAGCACCGAAACGGCAGCAAATTTAATATATTTAATATTTATACAGGTAAGACCCACAAGCATTATATCCATTGTAAAGCCGTATCTGTCGCGCATATTGGGCATAAACAGTATTGCTGTCCATAAAAACCATGCCGCACCGTTTAAAAGCTTTTCGGCATTGTCAAAGGACTTTTTGCCGTACATTACCGCATAAAGCCCAAGACCCATAAGCGTAATTGCAATAAGGCTTGCCATTGTGCCAAAACGGCCGTAGTCGTTATTGAACAGGTGCCAGAAGCTTGAAAAATTGTCATACATCGCAATATTGTCGTTGGCCTGTCCAAAGTAAATTTTAAAGGCATCAAAAATATTTCTGCCGTTTAAATATGCAACTATGCCCGATGCCCAGAATGTAACAAGGGTCACCCATAAATTTAATATGCTGAACTTTTTTTTTGATATCCAGCAGCAAATTATAAACGGCAGCATAAATATGGCCTGAAATTTAAAGGCAAACGCAAGGCCGTAGGCGGCAAATGCGCATTTATATTTTTCCTTATACAGCAAAAGCACCGTAAGCAGCAGAAAAAACGAATAAATGCTGTCGCACTGACCCCAGTAAGCGCCGTTTGTAATTGCCGTAGGCAGCATCATAGACACCGCAAAGGCGATATTGTACTTTTGGCCGAAGCGCTTTTCCTTAACGGCAGCCGCAACAAGCTCGGCAATAACAAAAGCGCAGCCGTAATCAAAAATTACATTTAATATTTTATACTGATATATGCATTCAATATCAATATAGGTCATAAAGGCAATTATGGTCTGGTACAAAAGGCTGTAGTTTCCTATCTGCTCTTTAAGGGACGGCAGACCGCCCGCCTCTTTCATCTGGTCGAACCACGGCTTAAAAAAGTATACATAATCCATACTCTGACATTCCCTGCCCGCATAGCGCGCAAAAAAAGCAATAAGACAGATTATGGCAAAAAACATTATATCCTTGTATTTATTTAAATCGTCAATAAATCTTTTTTCAAAACTGTTCATGATCAAGACCTGTAATCTCCGTTAATTTTTACATAATCATAGGTAAGGTCACAGCCCCAGGCGGTCGCCTTTGCGCTGCCTTCGTTAAGCAGTATATCAATATAGATATTATGTTCGGAAAGTATCTTTGCCGCCAGCTCCTCGTCAAAGACTATGGGTGTGCCGTTATCCATAAGCTTTATTTCACCCTTTGCGCTTTTAAAATTGATAGTAACGCCCATGGGGTCAAACTTACCGCCCGAGTAGCCCATGGCACAAAGCACCCTGCCCCAGTTTGCATCCTCGCCGAAAAGCGCACACTTTAAAAGGTTTGAGCTTGTAACGGATTGAGCGATAAGCCTTGCACTTTTCTCGTCAGCGCAGCCCGTGACGTTTACCTCCATTAATTTTGTTGCGCCCTCGCCGTCGTCCGCGCACATTACGGCAAGAGTTTTATTGATATAGAAAAGCGCCTCTACAAATTTGTTGTAATCGTCGTTTTCCGTGTTTATAACTGGGTTTTCCGCCATACCGTTGGCAAGCACCAGCACGGTGTCGTTTGTAGATGTATCGCCGTCAACGCTTATCATATTAAAGGTATCTATAACACAGCCTTTAAGCGCCTTATCAAGCAAGGGCTTTTCAATGGCGCAGTCGGTGGTGATAAAGCAAAGCATAGTTGCCATATTGGGGTTTATCATACCCGAGCCCTTTGCCATACCCGCAACAGTTACCTTTTTGCCGCCTATCTCTATTTCGGCAGCGGCGGTCTTGGGGCGTGTATCGGTGGTCATAATGGCGTGGCTTGCGCTTTCGCCGCCCGCAAAGTCGCTTGATATCCCTGAAAAGGTCTTATCAACGCCGGGTAAAATTTTATCCATATCAAGGTTTACGCCTATAACGCCCGTTGAGCATACAAGGACATTTTCTGCTTTAACGCCTATATGCTCCGCAAGCCTTGCGGCGGTGTCCTCGCAGTCCTTTATGCCCTGCTGACCCGTGCAGGCGTTGGCATTGCCGCTGTTTGCGACTATACCCTTTATTTGATTATTTACCTTTTCCATATCCCACATAACGGGTGCCGCCTTAACTACGTTTGTTGTAAAGCAGCCCGCTGCGGTACACATTTTTTCGCTGACTATAACAGCCATATCCTTTTTGTCTTTTTTCAGGCCTATATTACAGCCACCCGCGGAAAAGCCCTTGGGGGATGTAACGTTGCCGTTTATTATGTTCATAAAAATTCTCCTTTCTCTTGGGGTCGGCGGCTATGCGCCCTGCATTTCCGCCTTGCCGTTTTTGGACACTATAAAATGGTCCTTATCATAGGGTGCGGACGAGCGGAAATAGTATTTTCCCTTATCCAGCACGCTTTTATCCTGTGTTTTTTGACCGAACAGGGTCAGCTCGCCGTTTATTATTGTATAAATAATTTCGTTTGTGCAGCAGTCCTTTGCGGTGATATTGCCGCTTTCATCCGTTGCACAGCGTACTATATAGTCCTTGCCCGTTATCTCATCACACCAGATATAAAGATACGCATTATCCATATACGCGGTACCGTTATCCCTTGTGTAGTTGGTAGAAAACTGTATTGAATAAGTACCGTTTTGGAAAATATACTGTGCTTCCCTGCCGTTATTGTCAGTACCTGCATAAAATACGCAGTTGTTATACTCACCGTCATGATCCGGGTCTATAACAAAGCCCATTTTATACTCGTAATGATCATTTTCGCCGTCAATATTGCGTATAAGACTTTTCATCTTACTTTTCATTTCGATCATCTCGGCATCCTCCGCGCTTATATCAAGCGGAGTTTCCCAGCTGACCTTATTGCTTACGCGCTTATAGCCGCCGTCAATAAAGGCTTCAAGCCAGACCTCGTACTTACCGTCGCCGTAGTTCATGGGGCGATAGCTCATCTCGTTTTCTGCGTTTCTTTCAAGCTTTGTAACGCCGTTATAAACGATCTTCCAGCCTATGTTGCTGCTTTCGTATTCACCGCTTGTACGGGTCACAAGGCCTGCGTCCTCGGTCAATTTATATGCATTGATATATTTTGTGTTTTCTATGGGCTGCAGATCTATCTCTCCGTCATCGGGCTCTTCCGTCCCGTCAAGGGGCATATCAAATTCTACGGTATTGCTTACGGCGGTATAACCGTTTATCCATGCCTTAAGCCAAATTTTATAATGACCGTTGCCGTGCCAGCGTGCATCCATTTCAAAATTATCGACAGCATTGGCTTCAAGCACGATATCGCCGTTATGCTCCACTACCCATGTCAAATTATGTTCACGGCTGTCAAGCATACCGTTAGGGCGCTTTACTATACCTTTTTTTAACTTGAGCGCATAGATCGTTGTCAGATCCTGCGGAAGGCTTGGCGCGGCAGGCTTTTGTACAGCTGCGGGCTGCTGCGCCGTAACCTGATTATTGGGACGGACATTTGGATTATGGCCGTATACGCGGCCGTTTCTATGGCATCCCGTGCATAAAGCGGCCGATAAAACGCAAATTGCCGCTATAAATTTAATTTCCATAATAATTCTCCAATTATGCGGGGAATACGGGGATGTAGTCAAGTCCCGTCTTTTCGTCAAGGCCGAAAAGAATATTCATATTCTGTACTGCCTGTCCCGCCGCACCCTTAAACAGGTTGTCAAGTGCGCCTATAACTATAACGCGGTTTGTTCTTTCGTCCACGGTAAAGCCGATATCCACAAAATTGGAGCCCTTTACCCATTTTGTTTCGGGGAACATACCTTGTTTTGTTATTCTGATAAAATATTCGTCCTTGTAGTACTTTTCATAAGCTGCAAGGATATCTTCGTAAGTATAGTTTTTAAGAAGCTTTGCATAGCAGGTAGCAAGTATGCCCCTGTCCATGGGGATAAGGTGCGGTGTAAAGCTTAAAACAACGTCCTCGCCCGCCGCGTAGGAAAGCTGCTCTTCAATCTCGGGGGTATGTCTGTGGTTGGCTATTTTATAGGCCTTTACGCTTTCGTTAAGCTCACAGTAATGGTTGCCCAGGGATAAGCCCCTGCCTGCGCCCGTAGCACCCGATTTTGCATCTATTATAATAGTTGAAAGGTCTATCATTTTTTCCTTTACAAGGGGATAAAGGGATAAAATGCTGCAGGTGGTATAGCAGCCGGGGTTTGCGACGATCCTTCTGTTTTTAATTTTGTCGCGGTTTATCTCGCAAAGGCCGTATACGGCCTCGGGAAGTATATCCTTTGCGTAATGTGTTGTATACCATTTTTCGTATACATCGATATATTGTAAGCGAAAATCGGCACCAAGGTCGATTATTTTTGTCTTTGACAGTATGCTTTCGTTTACCTTTTTGCTTGCGACACCGTGAGGGAGCGCCATAAAAATAACGTCACATTCCTCGGCCATTTTTTCAATATCCTCTTCCTCGCAGACATAGTCGCTTCTGTGGCGGTAGCTCTCGTATACGCTGCCGTAGTCCTTTCCCGCGTAGGACTGCGAGGTGAGGGTCTTTATCTCCGCCTCGGGGTGAGAGGTTATTATCCTTACAAGTTCGCTGCCCGCATAGCCCGTAGCACCGATAATACCAACTTTTATCATTATATTACTTCCTTTCCGAAAATTTATTTACTAATAATTTATAGGTATAATTTCTATATCCTTACCAGTATACACCTTTTTTTGTAAAATGTACAGTATAAATTTTTATTGTTATAAAAAAGGAATATCCGGGTAAATTATTTTATAATTATACAACGAATATGAATAATATGCAAGCATTTTTTACAAATTTTTATTTTTTATGAAAATTTTGTTTTTTATACTTGAATATACTATGTATATTGTGATATAATCAATAAAAAGTTTAAAATCAATTCAGGAGGTCATATAAAATGAGCAGAAAAATAGTTTTAGCTTACTCCGGCGGTCTTGATACCACCGTTATTATTCCTTGGTTAAAGGAGCTTTACAAGGACGTTGAGGTCATCGCGGTTTGTGCAAATGTTGGACAGGGCAGCGAGACGGACGGTCTTGAGGAGCGCGCACTTTCAACGGGCGCAAGCAAGCTTTACATCGAGGACCTTACGGAGGAATTCATTACCGACGTTATTTATCCCACAGTCAAGGCAAATGCGGTATATGAGGGCAAGTATCTTCTCGGCACATCTATGGCAAGACCTATAATTGCAAAGCGTCTTGTCGAGATAGCACGCAAGGAAGGCGCCTTCGCTATCTGCCACGGCGCTACGGGCAAGGGCAACGATCAGGTTCGTTTCGAGCTTACCGTTAAGGCTTTTGCACCCGACCTTGAAATTATTGCGCCCTGGAAGATGGACGAATGGAAAATGCAGTCCAGAGAGGACGAAATTGCTTACCTTGAAGAGCGCGGCATACCCGTACCTATGAAAAAGGACGACAGCTACAGCCGTGACCGCAACCTGTGGCACATCAGCCACGAGGGTCTTGAGCTTGAGGACCCCGCAAACGAGCCTAACTACGACCGTTTGCTTGTTCTTGGCGTAACACCCGAAAAGGCACCCGACAAGGACACATATATTGAGATTGAATTTGAAAAGGGTATCCCCGTTGCCATTGACGGACAGAAGCTTTCACCTATCGAGCTTATGACAAAGCTTAACGAGGTAGGCGGAGCAAACGGCATCGGTATCGCGGATATCGTTGAAAACCGCGTTGTAGGTATGAAGTCACGCGGCGTTTATGAAACACCGGGCGGCACCATTCTTATGTACGCACACAGAGAGCTTGAATATCTTTGCCTTGACAAGCAAAGCCAGCAGTTCAGAGAGACTATCGCTACAAAGTATGCCGAGCTTCTTTACAGCGGCGAGTGGTACACTCCCCTTCGTGAGGCGCTTGACGCATTTAACGACTCTCTTCAGGAAACCGTTACCGGCAAGGTAAGGTTAAAGCTTTACAAGGGCAATATAATCTCGGCAGGCTGTTCATCACCTTACAGCCTGTATGACGAGGATATTGCAAGCTTTACTACCGGTGAGCTTTACAGCCACAAGGATGCAGTCGGCTTTATCAACCTTTTCGGTCTTCCCTTAAAGGTAAGAGCAATGATGAAGCAGAGAAACGAAAATAAATAATATCAAATATTTGAGGTATATAATATGAAACTTTGGGGCGGAAGATTTACCGGATCCACAGACAGCTTTACCGACCACTTCCATTCCTCCATAAGCTTTGACAGCCGCATGTACAAGCAGGATATACTGGGCAGCGTCGCGCACAGCAAAATGCTCGGCAAGCAGGGTATAATCCCCAAGGAAGACAGCGAGCTGATACAAAAAACGCTTTTGGAGATATTAAAGGATATAGAGGACGGCAAGGTCACATTTGACGAAAAGGCCGAGGATATCCATATGAATGTCGAGACCATTCTTATCCAAAGGATAGGCGATGTAGGCAAACGCCTTCACACGGGCAGAAGCCGCAACGACCAGGTGGCGCTTGATATAAGGATGTACCTTAAGGACCAAATAACAGATATTAAAAAGCTTGTATACGAGCTTATGCACACACTTAACGATATGGCGGCGGAGCATACCGCAACTATCCTGCCGGGCTATACGCATCTTCAAAATGCACAGCCCGTCACGCTTGCGCATCATCTGCTCGCCTATATGGAAATGTTCAAGCGCGATTATGCGCGCCTTGGCGATGTGTACAAGCGTACAAATATTATGCCGCTTGGCAGCGGTGCGCTGGCTGCCACCACCTACCCTATCGACCGCCGTTTTGTATGTGAAGAGCTGGGCTTTGACGATATTACCCTTAACTCTATGGACGGCGTGAGCGACAGAGATTTCGTTATAGAGCTGTTAAGTGCATTGTCAATAATTATGATGCATTTGAGCCGCTTTTGTGAGGAGATCATAATTTGGAACAGCCAGAATTATAAATTTGTGGAAATGGACGATGCCTATTCGACGGGCTCATCCATAATGCCGCAGAAGAAAAACCCCGATATGGCAGAGCTTATAAGGGGTAAAACAGGCCGCGTATACGGTCATTTAATGGGTATTTTAACGACAATGAAGGGCATTCCACTTGCATACAACAAGGATATGCAGGAGGACAAGGAGGGCGTTTTTGACGCCGTAGACACCTTAAAAATGTGTCTGCCCGTCTTTACCCGTATGATATCCACCATGACGGTAAACAAGGCAAATATGTACAAGGCCGCAAAGGGCGGCTTTATGAACGCTACAGACGCAGCCGACTGGCTTGTAAAGCAGGGCGTGCCTTTCAGGGATGCTCATGCCATAGTCGGCAGGCTTGTGCTGTACTGCGTACAAAACGGCAAATCGCTTGACGAGCTTACTCTTGACGAGTTCAAGGCCGAAAGCGATGTATTTACCAGCGAGATCTACAATGCAATAAGTCTTGAGACCTGCGTAAACACACGCACCGTAGAGGGCGGTCCGTCCGAGGCTTATATCAAAAAGCTTATCGAAACGAACAAAGCTTATCTTGCATCGCTTTGATAAAATATTACAACAAAATAAAGAAAGGGAACTCTATTATGAAAAAATTTAAAAGTATTATTTCGGCAACACTTGCAGGCGTAATTTTAATGTCAATGATAGGCTGCGGCCAGAGCGAGCCCGCACAGCCCTCTTCACCCACGGCAGGCGGTGAGACTCCCGCTGTTGAGATAAAGACAGCTGTTGACGGCAAGCTTACCTGGGCTACAAGTGCAGACTTCCCGCCCTACGAATTTATCGAAAATGAGCAGGTAGTAGGTATCGACGCAGATGTCATGGCTTATGTTGCCGAAAAGCTCGGCCTTGAGTCATCCGCAGAAAATATGGACTTCAGCAGCGTTATCACAGCTGTAAGCTCCGGCAAGACAGATGTTGCCGCATCGGGCATCACCGTAAACGAGGACAGAAAGCAGAGCGTTGACTTCTCCGATCCTTATGTTTCAACAAGTCAGGTTGTTATAGTTCGCTTTGACAGCCCTATCAAGACGGTTGAGGACCTTGCGGGCAAGAATATCGGTGTTCAGCTTAACACTACCGGCGACGAATATGTTACACAAAACTACACAGATGCAACAGTTGAGCGTTACGGCAAGGGCTTTGAAGCTATCGAGGCTTTAAAGCAGCTTAAGATCGACGCAGTTGTTATAGACGGCGACACAGCAGACAAGTTTATCGAAGCTGATACAAGCGGCGATATCGTTAAGCTTGATGCAGACCCTCTTACAGTTGAGGAATATGCTTTCGCAGTACAGAAGGGCAACACAGCACTTCTTGACGCTATCAACAGCGCTCTTGCAGAGATGAAGGAAAACGGCAAGCTTGACGAAATAATCGCCAAGTATAAGACTTCCGAGGAAGAGGCCGCAGAAACAGGTGCAGAGGCCGAAACAGAAGCGGCAGAAGCTGCAACCGATGCTGCATAATTTTTTCAAAAGTAAAAGCGGCTTGGCAAAACCAAACCGCTTTTATATTAATTGGTACCTCTAATGAAAGGAACTACGAAATGTATTTGGATCTTCAATCGTTTCGGGACGATTTTTATCTTAACTTTATAAAAAACGACCGTTACATATACCTTGTAAAGGGTCTTAAAGTCACCTTAAAGGTTACATTTTTTGCACTTTTGGTCGGTCTTGCGATAGGCGTATTTATTGCGATAGTACGTTCATCCTATGACAAGACTCATACAACAAAATACAGCAGTCCTCTGCATTGCTTTTTGCAGATACTTTTAAGCATTGCCAATTTTTTATGCAATATATATCTTACGGTCATCCGCGGTACGCCCTCGACCGTGCAGCTGATGATAATTTACTTTGTTATCTTTGGCAGCGTCAATATTGATAAATCCATTGTGGCGATCTGTGCATTCGGTATAAACTCGGGTGCCTATGTTGCCGAGATAGTCCGCAGCGGCATTATGTCCGTTGACAACGGACAGTTTGAGGCAGGCCGCAGTCTTGGCTTTGGCTATGTACCCACAATGTGGTATATCATCTTGCCGCAGGCATTTAAAAATGTACTGCCCGCCCTTGGCAACGAGGTCATAGTGCTTTTAAAGGAGACCTCTATTTCGGGCTATATAGCACTTGAGGACCTTACAATGGGCGCAAATATCATCAGGGGACAGACCTACTCTGCATTTTTACCGCTGTTTGCGGCGGCCTTTATCTATCTTGTAATAGTTATGGCCTTAAGCGCGGGTGTTAAAAAGCTGGAGCAAAACGCAAGGTCTAACGAAAGGTAAGGTGAAAAAATGTCTGAAGCTATTATCAAAGTCCAGGGACTTGTTAAGGAATACTCCACTACTACGGCGCTTGACAACGTAAACGCGGAGATACAAAAGGGCGAGGTGGTTGCCGTTATAGGCCCGTCGGGCAGCGGCAAAAGCACATTTTTACGCTGCCTTAACCTTTTGGAGGAGCCAACAAGCGGGCATATCTTCTTTGAGGGCAGCGATATAACAGACCCCAAAAACGACATAAACAAGCTGCGTCAGCGTATGGGTATGGTTTTTCAGCAGTTTAATCTTTTCCCGCATATGACGGTCATGCAAAACCTTACGCTTGCACCTATGAAGCTGCAGGGAAAGACAAAACAGCAGGCCGAGGAAAAGGCTGTGGAGCTTTTAAAAAGGGTCGGACTTGATGACCGTGCCGACAGCTATCCAAACCAGCTTTCGGGCGGACAAAAGCAGCGTATAGCCATTGTACGCGCCCTTTGTATGGAGCCTGATGTGATGCTTTTTGACGAGCCTACCTCCGCACTTGACCCCGAAATGGTCGGAGAGGTTTTGGAGGTAATGCAGGACCTTGCAAAGGAAAATATGACTATGGTGGTAGTTACCCACGAAATGGGCTTTGCAAGAGAGGTCGCAACAAGAGTTATTTTTATGGAAAACGGACGTATTGTCGAAGAAAACGAGCCCAAGGAATTTTTTGATACGCCAAAGAGCAAACGCTTGCAGGAATTTCTTGAAAAGGTTTTATAAGGAGATCTTTATGAATAAATATGAATCCGAGATTTTTGACCGTGCATACCAGTCCTATCTTATGGGCGGGGATCTGCACGTTGTAAATTTCAATAAAAAGCCCGAGATCAACAAAAAAAATGCCGATGCGGTCAAAAGCCTGCAGGAGCAGGGACTGGTGGAAATAACCCACGAGTCCGAGATAAGGGTAAAATTCCGCCTGACCGATAAGGGCATAGACCACGGAAGTTTACAGTATTAAGCCTGTTTTTAACGGGCTTTTTTTGTTTCTTGGATATGTCTTTGCTTGTAGTCATTTGATTTTCCGCATTTTTTATCGGAAATGTGTATGTTGCACAATTTTTAATTTGACAGGGAATTGCCGCTTGCGTTTTGTGGTAAAATCTTGCATCACAAAGAATTTTTACCGTTACTCTGTTATTTACCGAATTTCAAGCAAAAATCACGCCCAAAATACAGAAACCCAAAACAAAGTCAATATTGCATTCGGTAATGATTTATGTTATACTTTATTAAATGTTGAAACCGGTTTTTTCTTGGCTGCAACTAAACATCCGTAATTACACACATAGGAGCGATGATTATGAAAAGTATGAAAATTATATTTTTCGGGATATTGATGATAGCCCTTGAAATGGCATTTTATTTTGATTTACAACTTAACAAGCCCGAGCCTATACAAGAAATATCTCCTTACCCCGGACTTTATGATTCTGACGAGAACGACAGATTTGAAAAGGTTTTCAACATAAATTCACTTCCCTTGGAGCAATTAACGGGCAACGGGAAAAACGGTTCGATTATAAAAACAGCCGGTAGTCTCAATGTTTTTCAATTTGGCATTGCAGCTGTTGACAATGTTGACGGCGACAGCTTTTATATTAACAGATCTGGAAAAAATGTCTTTAACAAAACCTTTGAGCGTGCGGGATATTTTGACGAAAGCGGGCTTGCTGCCGTAAAAAGCGACGGAAAATACGGGTACATAAACACAAAAGGCGAATATGTGATATCCCCTAAGTATGATTACGCAGAGCGCTTTTATAACGGTTTTGCAAAGGTCGTTGATAACGGTATAATGCAGGTGATAGATAAAAAGGGAAACGTTGTATATCAGCCCAAAAAAGCGGATTGGTTCCAACTAAGGGATAACTTTAATGCCGATTCGTCAGATACCGGGGATAAAAATTCAAAAATCGATCTATCGGAGCAAATAAAACAGTTTAGCCACGATCGCTATCCTTATGTTTACAATGATAAGGTCGGTTTTAGGGACGGAAATAACAATATCGTTATTTCACCGCGATTTGTGCCTGTTTACGCCATTGACGGAACCGGAGGATCTTTGTATTTAAACACTGACTATTATAATTACAGTAAGGACGGATATGTATTTTGTTTTGGGGAAGATGACAATTATTTGGTAGACCGAAACGGTAAAATTATATTCAAAATGAAGGATCTGCCGAAATAAACCTTGTAACATCAATTTTTTTAAAAAATTATAAAATTTTATATTGATATTCTTGTTAAATTGAGTTACAATAAGTAAGTATGTAATTTTTTGACTTGACAGGAGTAAATAAAATGAAAAAAGTAGATTTAATAGTCCCCTGCTTTAACGAGGAGCAGGTCTTAAATCTTTTTTACGACGAAACAAAAAAGGTAATAAACGGCATAAGCGGCTACGAGTTTACCTTTATATTTATTGACGACGGCAGCAAGGACAGGACGCTTGAAATATTGGAGGGCTTTGCGCAGAAATACAAGGATGTAAAATACATCTCATTTTCGCGAAACTTCGGCAAGGAAAGCGCAATGTATGCGGGGCTTAAGAACTCCACGGGCGATTATATGCTGGTGCTTGATGCCGACCTGCAGCATCCCCCGAAGCTTATTATCCCTATGCTGGAGGCTATGGAGGAAGGCTACGACTGCTGTGCCGCAAACCGTGCCACGCGCGACGGCGACCCTGCCCTGCGCACCTTTTTTACAAGACGTTTTTACCGCATTGTAAACAAGATATCCGAGGTCGATATGCCCGACGGTGCAGGCGATTTTCGTATGATGAACCGCGCAATGGTAAATGCGGTCATTGCAATGAGCGAGGTACAGCGCTTTTCAAAGGGAATATTCAGCTGGGTAGGCTTTAAAACAAAGTGGATAAACTTTGAAAATGTTGAACGTGCCGCAGGCGAGACAAAATGGAATTTCTGGAAGCTGTTTTCCTACGCGATAGACGGTATAACCGCCTTTTCCACCTTTCCGCTCAAGGTATCGAGCTATGTCGGCTTATTTACCGCCGCATCCGCGTTTATTTACCTTATTTACATTATTATTAAAACCCTTATCTTCGGCAAGGATCTGCCCGGTTATGCATCGACCATAACGCTTATTTTGTTTGTAGGCGGTATGCTTTTGCTTGCCTGCGGCATATTGGGTGAATATATTGCAAAAATATATCTTGAGGTCAAAAACAGACCCGTTTATATAATAAGACGCACAAATGTTGACGAACCCAAGGACGATTATCACATTTAACGTATAATAAGGCGGTAACTTATGGATAAACTGAAAAAAACATTTTCCAAATATATAAATCGCGAAACGATAAGCTACCTTATATTCGGCGTGCTTACTACCGTTGTCAGCCTTTTTACATACAAGGTTTTTACCGATGCGTTCTTAAAGGCCACCGGCAGTAAAATGGTATATTTATCCAATGTGTTAAGCTGGATTTGCGCAGTTGCCTTTGCCTATATCACAAACCGAATTTTTGTTTTTCATTCCAAAAACAATACGCTTAATGCGGTTTTAAAAGAAATATCGGCATTTTTTGGCGCAAGGCTCTTATCATTGGGGTTTGAAGAGGCTTGGATGTGGCTTACCGTTGACCTTTTGGGCTTTGGCGATAAGACTTTAAGAATACCCTTTACCTCGATTTCGTTTGACGGTGATTTTATTTGTAAGATCATAGCACAGTTTGTTGTGGTTGTACTTAATTATATTTTCAGCAAGCTGTTCATATTTAAAAAGCACAAATAATAAAAAGAAGGAGAATACGACCGTGAACAATAAAAAAAATACGCTGCTGACAGATAATAAGTATGTAATACTCACCTTTTTGTTTGCATTGCTTATTTACACTATTACTTATATTTTAAGAGGTGTTTACCCGTTTGGCGACCAGATAGTTTTAAAGGTTGACCTTTATCACCAATATGCGCCCTTCCACGAGGAGCTGCGCAGCCGCATACTTAACGGCCAAAGCCTGTTTTACAGCTGGGAAGGCGGCCTTGGCAAGGAGTTTCTGGTACAGTCGGCTTACTACACCGCAAGCCCGTTAAGTATATTTATACTCTTTTTCTCGCAGCATTCCCTGCCCGAGGCACTTGCTATCTTCATAATTTTAAAAATAGCTTTCAGCGGCGCGTTTTTTGCATATTATTTAAGAAAAACATTTGATAAAAACGACCTTACTATCATTGTTTTTGGTCTTTTATATGCCTTTTCGTCATTTATGACAGGCTTTTACTGGAACGTCATGTGGCTTGATGCCGTTGCGCTGTTCCCGCTTGTTGCGCTTGGCATACAGCGTCTTACAGACGAGGGCGAGCATACAATATACCTTATATCACTTGCGCTTGTAATTATTATCAACTTTTATATCGCCTTTATTGTATGTGTATTCTCCGTACTTTATTTCTTTGCATATATATTCGGAAAATATACATTAAATAAAAACAAGCAGTTAATTATTGACCGTATTATCAAGTTTGGCATAATATCGCTTTTGGCAGGCGGCGTATCGATGTTTTTGACCATACCTACGGTCATTGCGCTTTCGCATACCGCAACAAGCGAATCCACATTCCCTAAATTTGAGATATACGAAAACATTTATCAGCTTATAACAAACCACTTTGTAGGCGCCCGTCCCGTCGTACTTGCACGAAACGAGGACCTTCCCAACGTCTACAGCGGTATTATAACAATGCTTTTAATGCCGTTTTACTTCTTTAACCGAAAGATAAATACACGCGAAAAGGCGTGGTTTGGCGGTCTGCTTATATTTATGCTGGTTTGCGCCTGTGTAAAGCCCATGGACTATCTTATACACGGTATGCACTTCCCGTCTAACCTGCCGCACCGCTACACATTTATTTACAGCTTTATACTTATTATGATATCCTATAAGGCTTTCGTTAATTTTAAGGATGTAAAATTTGAGCTTATTTACAAGGCGTTTGTTTTCTATGCGGTCATCATATTCTTTACGGAATATATACTTGTGCCCAACTACAAGGAAATAGACAAGGTACTCACAAATGTGGATGTTGTGATAAACCTTATTGCCATGATAATTTATATAGTGCTTTTATACTATATCCGTACAGCCAAAAAAAGCGAGCAAAAAACCATATTGATGGTAGTATTAGCCTGCATATGCGCAGAAGCACTTTTTTCAAGCTATGAGGGTCTTGACAGAACTACCGACAGAAAAAGCTATGTACAGTATATAGATGCCGCAGACAAGGCCGTTGCTTACCTTAACGAAAAGGAACAGGGCAATTTTTACCGTACCGAGTTCCGTCGCTTTACGACCATAAACGACGCCTCGCTCTATCACTACAACGGTTTTTCACAGTTCAGCTCTATGGCACCCGGCGGTATTTCGGAGCTTATCGGTGCTTTGGGTATTGCCGCAACAGGCAACAGCTACCGCTACTATGACCCCACCGCGCTTGTTGATGCCATGTTTGATATGAAATATGTTATGAACAAGGCAAAGGAGACCGATGACGGCGTATATGACGGTACTATCAAAAACGAAAGATATAAATACTTAAATGCTTTTGACAACGTATGGATATACGAAAACGACCGTATACTTCCGCTTGGATATATGGTTTCCGACGATATAAACAATTGGCAGACAAAGGACTCAATGCCTTTTGATGTTCAGAATGATTTTATTAAAACCGCTGCCGGTGTTGACGAAAAAATGTTCACCGATGTGCCTCTTTCTACCTTTGATTACACATATATGAACATTACCGAGCAGATAAACGACAACGAATATAAATACGAGCTGACTGACCCCGCAAACCTGACCCTGCATCCCACGGTCACATCAAAAATAATATCCGACAAGGATCAGTATCTTTACCTTTATGTGGATGCGGGCAATACCAAAAATGTAACCTATATTACGGATAGCGCAAACGAGCAGCGTGAGCTTTCGGCCGGCAAGAGTTTATTTGATATAGGACACGTTAAGGCGGGCGAAGAGATAACCGTTAAGTTTGAGCTTACAAACAAGGGTGAATTTGAGCATACCTACCGTAAGGACGGTACTGTTAAGATATATGCCGCAAGCTATGACGATACGGTGTTCCAAAAGGCTTATGACAAGCTTAAAACTCAGCCCTTTGAAATAACAAGCTTTAAGGATACCGAAATAACAGGTACCATCAATGCAGAAAAAGACGGCATTATGCTTACCTCTATACCTTATGTTCCCGGCTGGAAGGTAAAGGTAGACGGTGCCGATGCCGAAAAGGTACCCGTTGGCAGCAACGGCCTTATAGGCGTAAACCTTACAAAGGGTACACATGAAATTACGTTTAAATATTCACCATCAGGCTTTGCAGGCGGTATATTTATAGCAATTATCTCCGTGATTTGCGCCATAGCCTATACCATGCTTTTGGATAAATACAACAAAAAGAAAAAATTTAAAAAGGTTCAGCCCGCAGAGGGCTAAAACCAGCCGCTGTGTGTACGCACAGCGGTTTTTTTAATTCAAAAATCTTAACGCAGCCAATTTCTTCTTTCACCTTGTAATATACCTGTAACATCCCTGAAACGAACCCGAAAAAAATTTTAAAAATTTTTGAAATAAACTATTTACTATTTGACGAAAATTTGGTATAATGACTACATAGGGACATATGCGGAATTATATATTTCAAAAGTGTCCGAAAAATAATTTGACAAGGAGGAATATAATAATGTCAAAGGTTATGAAAACCATGGATGGTAATCAGGCTGCTGCTGAAATTTCCTACGCTTTTACGGAAGTTGCCGGCATTTACCCTATAACACCGTCCTCACCTATGGCAGAGCACGTTGATGAATGGGCTGCCAGAGGTAAGAAAAACATTTTCGGTCAGACAGTTAAGGTTGTAGAGATGCAGTCCGAGGCAGGTGCCGCAGGTACCGTTCACGGTTCTCTTGCATCGGGTGCTTTAACAACGACTTACACAGCATCACAGGGTCTTCTTCTTATGATCCCAAATATGTACAAAATTGCAGGTGAATTACTTCCCTGCGTACTTCATGTAAGTGCTCGTTGTGTTGCAAGCCACGCGCTTAACATCTTCGGTGACCACTCCGACGTTATGGCTTGTCGTCAGACAGGTTTTGCAATGCTTGCTTCATCAAGCGTACAGGAAGTTATGGATCTTGGTGCTGTTGCTCATCTTTCAACTATCAAGGCTAAGGTTCCCTTCCTTCACTTCTTCGATGGTTTCCGTACTTCTCACGAAATTCAGAAAATCGAGGTTCTTGATTATGAGGATCTTGCTAAATTAGTTGATATGGACAAGGTTAAGGAGTTCAAGGAACACGCTCTTAACCCCGAACATCCCTGCACACGCGGTACTGCACAGAACCCCGATATCTTCTTCCAGGCTCGCGAGGCTTGCAATCCTTACTACGATGCAACTCCCGCTGTTGTTGAAGAATATATGGCAGAAATCAGCAAACTTACAGGCAGAGATTACAAGTTATTTAACTACTACGGTGCTCCCGATGCAGAAAAGGTCATTGTTGCAATGGGCTCTATCTGCGATACTATCGCCGGCACTATCGACTATCTTGCAGCAAAGGGCGAGAAGGTTGGTCTTGTAAACGTACATCTTTTCAGACCTTTTGTTCCCGAAAAGCTTCTTGAGGCTATCCCCGCAACTGTTAAGAAGATCGCTGTTCTTGACAGAACAAAGGAACCCGGTTCACTTGGCGAGCCTTTATATCAGGATGTTTGTACAGCATTCTTCCACAGCGACAGAAAGCCCGAGATCATCGGCGGCCGCTTCGGTCTTGGTTCAAAGGATACTACACCTGCGGACATCATCGCTGTTTACAAGAATCTTGACGCTGCACAGCCCAAGAATCCCTTTACACTTGCTATCAACGACGATGTTACAAACCTTTCGCTCGAGCGCGGCGAGGTTGTTGACGTTACTCCCGAGGGTACCAAGAACTGCTTATTCTGGGGTCTTGGTTCCGACGGTACAGTAGGTGCTAACAAAAACTCTATCAAAATTATCGGTGACCATACAGATATGTATGCACAGGCTTACTTCGCTTATGACTCAAAGAAGTCGGGCGGTATCACCAATTCTCACTTAAGATTCGGTCACAAGCCTATCCGTTCACCTTACCTTATCGATACAGCCGATTTCGTTGCTTGTCATCAGCAGTCATACCTTAACAAGTATGATATGACATCCAACCTTAAGGACGGCGGCAGCTTCCTTCTTAACACTATCTGGTCGGATGAAGAGCTTAATACTCACCTTCCCGCAAATGTTAAGAGAGACCTTGCTAAGAAGAATATCAACTTCTACACAATCAATGCTGTTAAGATCGGTGCTGAGTTAGGCCTTGGCAGCAAGTTCAACATGGTACTTCAGTCTGCATTCTTTATGATCACAGAGATCATTCCCAAGGATGACGCTATCAAGTACATGAAGGAATTTATCGTTAAGTCCTACGGCAAGAAGGGCGAAAAGATCGTTAATATGAACTATGCAGCTGTTGATGCAGGTGCAGAGGGCTTCCATAAGGTTGAGATCCCCGCTGACTGGGCTAACGCAGTTGACGAAAAGGTCGAGGTTAAGGACAGACCTAAGTTCATCACAGATATCGTTGATGTTATGAACGCTCAAAAGGGTGATACACTCCCCGTTTCCGCATTCAAGGGCATCGAGGACGGTACATTCGAGCATGGTACAGCTGCTTACGAGAAGCGCGGTATCGCTATCAATGTTCCTGTTTGGGATCCTTCTACATGTATCCAGTGTAACCAGTGTGCATTTGTTTGTCCGCACGCTTGTATCAGACCTTTCCTTTTAACAGAGGACGAAGCAAAGGCAGCTCCCGCTTCCTTAAAGGCTGTAGACGGCAAGGGCAAGGAAGCAGGCTACAAGTATGTAATGCAGGTTGACATTATGGACTGTACAGGCTGCGGCAACTGTATCGCAAGCTGTCCTCTTGCAGGCAAGAGCGATCCGCTTAAGCTTGTTCCTATCGACGACGCAAGAGATCAGGTCGAGGCTTGGGACTATGCAGTTAAGCTTCCTCGCAAGGAAAATCCCGAAGACAAGTACAGCGTAAAGGGTTCTCAATTCGAGCTTCCTTACCTTGAATTCTCCGGTTCCTGCGGCGGCTGTGCAGAAACAGCTTATGCAAGACTTATCACTCAGCTTTACGGCGACAGAATGTACATAGCAAACGCTACAGGCTGTTCTTCTATCTGGGGTGGTTCCGCACCTTCAACACCTTATACAACAAACGAAAAGGGTCAGGGTCCTGCTTGGTGTAACTCACTGTTTGAGGATAATGCAGAGTTTGGTTACGGTATGTACACAGGTGTTAAGCAGCAGAGAGAAAAGCTTGCAGAGGTTGTTAAGGACGTAATTGCAAACGGCAAGTCCGAATCTATCAAGGCAGCTGCTCAGGCTTGGCTTGACACAATGTTTGACGGCGAGGCTTCCAAGGCTACATCCGCTAAGCTTGTTGAAGAGCTTGAAAACGCTCACTGCGAGGGCGAGTGCGCTAACCGCGATTACATCCTTGCTCACAAGGATATGCTTGTTAAGAAGAGCCAGTGGATCTTCGGTGGTGACGGTTGGGCTTACGATATCGGTTTCGGCGGCGTAGACCACGTTCTTGCTTCCGGCGAAGATGTAAATGTATTCGTATTCGATACAGAGGTTTACTCCAACACAGGTGGACAGGCTTCCAAGGCTACTCCTACTGCTGCTATCGCTAAATTTGCCGCTTCCGGTAAGAGAGTACGCAAGAAAGACCTTGGTATGATAGCTAAGAGCTATGGTTATGTATATGTTGCACAGGTATGTATGGGCGCTGACAAGGCACAGCTTATGAAGGCACTTAAAGAGGCTGAGGCTTACCACGGTCCTTCACTTATCATCGCTTACGCTCCTTGTATCAACCACGGCCTTAGAACTAACTTCCATACAGAGGCTAAAAAGGCTGTTGACTGCGGTTACTGGCAGCTTTACAGATACAATCCCGAGGGTGAGGTATTCACACTCGACTCCAAGGAGCCTACAGCAGACTTTAAGGAATTCATCAAGGGCGAGGTTCGTTATGCTTCACTTGCAAAGGCATTCCCCGAGGTTGCTGACGAACTCTTCGATAAGTGTGCAGAAGACGCAAAGAGAAGACTTGAAGGCTACAAGGTACTTGCAGGCAAGTAATAGATCAAGTACGCCGGCTGCATAAGCGGTTGGGCTTACTTTAAATTCGGCAGCTGTCGAATTTGTATGTAATATATACATTAAGAGACGCGGTTGTAAAAACCGCGCCTCTTTTTTAGTAAGGAGAAATTTATAATGAAAAATAAGACAAAAATATCATTATTAAAATATACGGTTTGTCTTACATTATGTTTTGTCGCCATGCTCATACCCGTTTTGCCGGATAAATGCAATATATTTACCGCAAACACATATGCTGCCGATATAGACGGCTATACCTTTGAAAACGGTACGCTTACAATAACCGATGTATACAGCATTACCGCAGCAAATGTTTCTTCCGTTGTCGGCACTGATAAAACCGCATTAAAAAAACTTATTATCACAGGCAATTCCAAAATTATTAAAAATAGCTGCTTTTTAAAATATACTGCCCTTGAAAGCGTCGAGATAACAGCCAATATGACAAAGATAGAGGGCTACGCATTTAACGGCTGCAAAGCCTTAAAAACAGTTATACTTCCTGATACTTTGTCGTATATCGGCGCAAATTACAGCGGCGCCTGCTTTGAGGGCTGTACAAGCCTTGAAAGTATCAATATACCGCCAAATGTTAAGGATATACTCGGAAGTACATTTTTAAACTGCAAAAAGCTTAAAACAATAAATATTCCCGATAAAACCACTTTTATCGGCAAGAGTGCATTTCAAAACTGTGTTTCGCTTGAAAGCGTAAGCGGTATGAATAAAGTTACCCAAATATCCGCCAATGCATTTGACGGCTGTACATCGCTTAAAAGCATTAATATTCCCGCTGCGGTAACATATCTTGGCGAATATGCATTTAACGGCTGTTCGTCCTTAAAAAGCGTTTCTGTGCCGTCCGGGATAACAGCACTTGGCAAATTTCTATTTTACGGCTGTACAAGTCTTGAAAGCGTTTCACTCCCCGACTCTGTAAAAACTATAGGCGTAAATGCATTCGGGCAATGTGAAAAGCTTGAAAAAATTGATATTCCAGACAGCGTATCGGTTATAAAATCATCGGCATTTTCCGATTGTTCACTGCTTAAAACAATAAAACTGCCGGAAAGCTTGACCACACTTGAGGCCTCTGCATTTTTAAACTGTAATATGCTTAAGGAAGCCGTTATAAGCGAAAACACCTATAACGCATTGAACGACGAGGCGCAAAACGGGTTTTCTCCGTCCATTCCGCTGCTTTTAGTAACTAAATCAAACAACGGCAGCGGTATTTCCGACCTTAAATTCTTTGCATCAAATTACACATTGTTTGAAGACGGTATAGACGTTGAAAGCATAAGCAGTTATCCTATTTATATTTTTAAACGTGATTATCCCGAAAATTATATTAAAATAGTAAAATACTGCGATAGTTCATTTACCAAGGCATTGATGAGATATGATGTAGATCTTGACGGAAAAAAGGATAAAAAAGATGCAAAGCTTGCTTTAAGATATGCTGCCGGCTGTCTTAAAACAGACGATCTGTTTTGTATAACTTCCGCAGATGTAAATGAAGACAGTATGTTTGATGTACGAGATACGATACAAATTTTAAAAAACTTATAAAAAACGAGGCTGCCGCATTAGCGACAGCCCCTTTTTATTTATTGCAATTATTTTTTATCGATAACTACGTTTTCCGTAGCCTCTATTTCGTCAAGTGACTGTTCTTTCTCGGCCTGAAGGCTCTTTAACTCGGTAACTTCGTTAAAAGCATCTGTAAGGATAGCATAGCAATCCTGTGATGTAAGATTTACCTTTTCCTTTTCGTCAAGGCCAAGAGATTTAAGATTGCTTACTGCATTTTTAACATGCTCGTCCATTGTTGTGCCGATATTTTCGGGCATTTCAGCGCCGCACGCCTTTAAACCTCTTTCAAGCATAAGCAGCATTTCTGCGGAGGTAACAGTCCTTTCGCCGTTAAATACAGCCTTTTCATCACCAAGCACAATACCGAAGGCCTTTGCAACAGCAACCGACTCCGCATATTCGGCATCGGTATTTACATCAGAAAAATTATCCTTTGCATCGGCATTTTCAAGCTGAAGCACACGAACAAGCGCCTGTGTAAATTCGCCCCTTGTCAAGGCAGAATCGTCATACTGACCCGAAAGCTCAAATACGCCGGCCTTTGCAAGCTCCGATGCTGTTAAATAAGCTATCTTTTCACCGCCCCAATGGTTAAGGTGCGTATTGTCGATACCGTTTTTACCCTTTTCTCTGTCATTATAGATAGCGTGATAATACATTGCGCCGTTTTCTCCGACTTTGTTGTAAATATCCTCTGTTATCTTTGTCATATCAATATATGTAATACCAAGCTCATCTGCAAGCTCTCTTACAGCATCGTCATAAAGGCCGTGCGAATCCTTTACTTTGCCGTTATCTTCAAAGTTTCTTCTGGAAATAGGTGTTAAAAGAATAGGTGTTGCACCCTTTTCCTGAACGGGAAGGATATAGTTTTTGTAAAGGCTGTTTTTAAAGCTGCCCTCTGTATCCTTGTCGCCCTTGGGATCCGTATAGCGAAGCTCCTTATCCTCGTCACTTGAATTTTTAGCATCGTTATGGCCAAACTGGATAATAACATAGTCACCCTCGCCCACATCACGCATAAGCTTGTAGTAGTTATCCTCTGTTGTAAAGCTTTTTGAGCTTCTGCCCGAAAGCGCATAATCCGTAACATTTACATCCTTTGCATACTTGCCAAGGTACATACCCCAGCCTGCGCGGGGAAGCGCATATTTTTCATCCTTACCGTATTCACACGCAGTTGAATCACCTGCAATAAATACATCGACGGTATCTGCCGCTGCAGGCACATTAAGCGCCGAAAATGCAATAATACCCGTCAGCAAAGTTGCCATAAATCTTTTCATTTGTATATCCTCCATAGAAATTATTTTTATAAAAGGGACATATATCCCATATATAAACATTATAACATAATTAATTTAAAATTGCAATAACATCTGCAATATCTGTAATGCCGCTGCCGTCCTTATCGGCTTGTTTTACCGATATTTCGTCTAACGCTCTAACACCGGTCAAATACTCAAGTATAATTTTTGCATTTGGCTTTGTGTTAACAGCTGTCTCCGCAACGGCACGGCATTCGCCGAAGGTGTCTCCGTCAAAGCCGTTTGCGGCAATGTCGTAATGTACAACAGCCTTATCCGAGCAGTCATAAAACGCATGCATCGTTTCCATTTGATATGTTTTGTAGCTGTATCTTCTTACCGTTGGTAATTCGGGGGCATCACCGACAAAATAGATATCCTTTATATTATCGCAGCCCTGAAATGCCTCGGCATCTATTTTTTTTACGCTTGCGGGTATAACAACGGTCTTTAAATTTAAGCATCTGTAAAATATATTTTTTTCAAGCTCTGTCACACCGTCGGGTAATATCACAGTCTCCAGATCGGTACAGGTATTAAAAGCATTTGACCCTATCCTTTCGATAGATGAGGGTAAATATATGCTTACAAGATCAAAGCAGCCGTAAAATGCACTTTCGGGTATCTCCTTAAGTCGCTCCGGAAGCTTGACCGTCTTTAACGAATTGCAGCCGTTAAAGCAGCCCTCTCCAATAGTTTCCACACTATCCGGCAAATAAATGCTTTCCAGATCCGTATCGGCAAGCGCACGATTTCCTATGCTTTTAAGCCCATTTGGCAGGGTCAGATCCACAAGGTCAATGCATTTTGAAAAACAACCGTTCGGCAGAGCAGTCATATTTTTGGGAAGCACAGCCTTTTTCAGACTGTAGCAGTTTGAAAACGCATCGTCGCCAACATATATTACGCTGTCGGGTACGATAATTTCCGTTATTTTTTCACAGGCGTTAAAAGCATTGCTGCCAATATGCTTAAGACCGTCAGGTAAAACTATCTTTGTTATGTTATTACAGTTTCTGAATGCTTCATCATCTATATATTCAAGGCTTGACGGAAAAGAGATATCCGTAAGCGCCGAATTGCCGAAAAACGCCGATCCCATTATCGTAACAACGCCCTCCGGCACAGTAATGCTTCCCTTTGCCGCAACGGCATTTATAAGCTGTGTTTTTGTCTTATTATATAAAATATTGTCCAAAACGGAATAATATGGGTTTTCATCCGAAACCGTAAGCAATGTTATCTTTTTGGAAGCCAACAATTTTTTATCCACATTTTTTACGTTTTTGCCAATATGCAGCCTTTCAAGTGCTGTCATGCTATAAAAGGCATTGTCACCGATATTTGAAAGGCTGTCGGGTATTATAAGTGCCTTTACGCCGCCGCAGCCGCTAAACGCATCTGCGCCGACCGTTTCAAGCCCCTCGTTTAACGTAAGGCTGTTTATTCTATTGCAATTATAAAAAGCTTTTGCGCCTATTGTTTTTACGGAGGACGGTATGGTCAGCTCCTTAAGCTCATAGCAGTAACAAAAGGCATTTGCGCCTATTTCCGTCAAGCCCTCGTGCAGATCGACGCTTTCAAGTTCCGTACAGTTATTAAAAGCATTTTCACCGATATTTTTGACCGAAGCGGGTATATCTATGCTTTTAAGGGCTCGGCAATCTTGGAAAAGCCCGCTGCTTATTGATGTAAGTCCCGTGGGAAGCTTGACCGCTGCAAGCGAATAACAACCCGAAAACGACTCGCTGCCAATTTGCGTGATACTGTTTGGCAGCTCCGCATCCGTAAGCTTTATGCAGTCCTCAAATACATTTGCCCCGACGGTTTCAAGAGCGTTGTTAAAATTGACCGTATTAAGCGCGCTGCAGCCTTTAAAGGCACAATCACCTATGCTTTTAAGCCCCTGCGGCAGGGTCAGTTCGGTAAGTGCCGTGCAGTCCTTAAATGCGAAGCCCTCAATATCCGTCAGCGTATCGGGAAAACTAACGCCCGTAATGCCCGTTATGCCCGAAAAAGTATAACCCGAGATCCTGACTATCCCATTGGGTATGGTAACATTTCCCTCATAGCTTTTGGAACAGAATACCGACTCCTTTGTTTTTTTGTTATAAACTATACCGTCATAAGAAAAATAAACCGCATTGTTTTCATCCACATTTATTTGTTTTGCTGTACAGCCCGCAAACGAACTAAGGTCAAAATTTTCAAGCGCTTCGCCCACAGTCACCTTTTCAAGTGCTGTACATTTGTAAAATAATACCATACCAAGATTTTTTGCGTTTTTGGGCAGCACTATCTCGGTAAGACCCGTCATATTAGCAAAGGCTCTGTTTCCTATATTTTCAACCGAATCGGGCAAGGTAATGCTTTTAAGCTCTGTACAGCTATCAAAGGCATTATCTCCTATATCCGTCAGGTATTGCGGCAGCTTTATACTGACAATATGCGAACCCGCAAACGCCGAACTGCCTATACCCGTTATTTTTTTGCCGTTGTATGTATCGGGAATATCCGCACTTACTACCGAGGCATCGCATGATGTTATCGTATAGGATACGCCGTCCTCGTTAAGCGTAAAGCCCAAAAACTTGTCGGCATTTTGCCCGGTAACAACGGTTATGATCTCCGGCTCGGCATATACCGATGTTTGCTCACAAATAAAGCTGCCCGCAAATACAGCAGCGATCATAATAACAGCTAAATATCTTTTCATTTTTTTATTCTCCAATCTCCTTTTTTAATAATAATATCCTATAAACTGATGTATCTATCCTGTTTTCGCTTATTTCACCGTTTTTTACCATATTTACAACGGTATCATAAGCTTCTTTAACATCCGTTGGCACAAGTATTATATCCACACCAGCATTTACGGCCGCCTTTATACTTTCGGCCGAACCGTATTGTGTAACCGCGCCCATATTCATAGCATCGGTCATAACAACACCGTCATAGCCAAGCTCCGTGCGCAAAAGCCCTGTTATAATATTGGGGTCAAGCGTTGCGGGCCTGTCGGTATCACTTATAGCCGGCACCTTTATATGTCCTGCCATTATAACGGGAGCTTTGTTTTCTATTGCTTTTTTAAACGGCACCAGCTCAACGCTGTCCAGCCTTTGTCTGTCGTGCGGGATAATTGCAGTACCCTTATGGCTGTCGGTCTCGGTATCTCCATGGCCGGGAAAATGCTTGATAACAGGTATAACACCGTTATCCCTTAATGCATTTAACGCTATTAAAACATTTTGTGCGGTAATATCCGCATCCGAGGAAAACGCTCTGTTGCCGATTATAGGGTTATCGGGGTTGGTATCCACATCGGCATCGGGTGCAAAGTCCATATTAAAGCCCATTGACTTAAGCGTTTTTGCTATTTTAGTGTAGTTTTCCTCAACAGTTCCGTTGTTTGCCATATTGCGTGCCGAGGGTATACAATAATCCGCTACTGCACCGGAGTCTCCTATGCGGCTTACGACACCGCCCTCCTCATCTACCGAAATAAACGGCGGTATTTTGCTTATTTTCTTAAGCTCCGCCGTTAATTCTTTTACAGGCTCTACGCCCTTTATATCTTCGGCAAAAAGGATAAAGCCGCCAACATTATGCTGCTTAATATCAAGCTCTCCGCTTGATGAATGAACAACAAAGCTTGTATCCATATTGCCAAAATCAATAATAAACATCTGCCCTACCTTATCTTCAAGACTCATTTCGTCTATTTGCGATGCTATCTCATCAATTGTAGTCGTCTCCGAGGTTTCCTCCACAGTAGCTGCAACAGCCGTTTGTATTTCATGTGCAGGCGGGGTCTCATCCTTTTTTGCACAGCCCGCAAAAGCAAGACAGAAAAACATTATTAAAATTATTTTTTTCATAGCATTAAAAATTTTCTTTTACAAAGCGCTCTATGCGATTTACACCCTCAACTATATCACGCATACCCGTTGCGTAAGATATACGGATGTGGTCCTCATATCCAAATGCACCCGACGGTACAACCGCAACATTATACTTGTCAAAAAGCACTTCCGCCACATCATCCGCAGTTTCTATCCTGTACTCTCCAACACTTTGACCCAGAAGCTTTGAAACATCCACAAACAGATAAAAGGCTCCCTTTGGCAGCAGGCTGCTTAAAAACGGTATATCGGATATCCTTTGTGCAATATAATCACGTCTGTGTTCAAATTGCTTTAACATTGCCTCCGCATCATCCTGTGCAAGCGTAAGCGCAGCCACAGCGGCCTTTTGTGCAATTGAATTAATATTTGATGTCGAATTTGACTGTATATTTGCTATTGCCGTTGCGACCTCTGTATTTGATGCGGTAAATCCTACACGCCAGCCCGTCATTGCATAGCTTTTTGAAAGACCGCCTATAACTATAGTACGCTGTTTTATATTTTCGCCAAGGGAAGCAATACTGCAATGCAATAATTTTTTACTGTATATCAATCTGTTATAAATTTCATCCGAAATAATAAAAAGATCGTTTTGCACAGCAAAATTGCCTATTTCACGCAATTCCTCCTCGGAATAGACCATACCCGTGGGATTATTGGGACTGTTTATAAGCAATGCCTTTGTTTTTTCACTAAACGCTGCCTTAAGCTCGTCAACGGTAACTCTGAAACCGTTTGAGCGTTTTGTTTTTACCACAACAGGAACACCGCTGCACATTTTTATTATATCGATATAGCTGTTCCAGTACGGTGCAGGCACGATTACCTCATCGCCCGCATCAAGAATAGCGGCAAAAGCATTTTTAAGTGCATGCTTGCTGCCGTTTGAAACCACTATTTGCGAAGCATCATAATCCAGTTTATATTTTTTCAGGTCCTCTGCAAATGCCTTGCGAAGCTCGTATATGCCGGCATAAGGCGTATAATGGGTAAAGTTTTCTTCCAAAGCCTGTACAGCCGCTTTTTTAACACAATCGGGTGTATTAAAATCCGGCTCGCCTGCGCTGAAATCCACTACATCAACGCCCGATTCTCTTTTTGCCGCCACGCGCGAAGCCATTGTAAGCGTAGGCGAAGGACATACAACAGATGCAATTTTTGACAATTTCATATCTATCACCCCATAAGTTTCGATATTATCTTTTTTATTTTACCATAAAACAAGATATTTTTCAAGACGAAGTTTTCTTGACTTTTCCGATTTTTTTTAGATATTTAAGACACCGATACGTCAATTATTACATAAAGCCCCGCATATATTCAGAAATATTTAATAAAATCTTTTTAAAACTTTTATTGTAAATAAACTTTTATATGTTATAATCTGTATAAAAGGGTCTAAAAAATATCATTACCTGATAAAGCATTTTAAAGGACCCAATAATACTATCGGGACGGTGAGTGAATTTGAAAAAACTAATAAAGCTCTTTTTATTGGCCTTTGGCCTTGCAATGATATTATTGGGTATTCTTTCGGCTTTTTTTGCAAATATAAGCGCAGCTAATTTTATTCTTATTTTTATCGGTATAGTATCGGCAAGTTTTCGCTTTCTTCCCTCAAATAAATTTACACGGTTTTATACGGGCGGAGTTATTGCGGCGGCGATCATATTTTTATGTATTATCTATACTATAGTTTCATTTAAGCCGCAGTCGGCAGACGGCAGCGAAGATGCTGTTATAGTGCTTGGATGTGCGGTGATAGGCAGCAGGCCGAGCAATACCATGTATGCGCGGACATACAGCGCAATAAGGTATTATTATTCCCAAAACTCCGATACGGTATTTGTGGTTTCGGGCGGTCGCGGGCCGCAGGAAGATATGACCGAAGCAAAGGCCATGCAAAAGCTGCTGCTTGATGCGGGTATACCTCAAAGTCAAATACTGTTGGAGGAACAGGCAACCAGCACAAGCGAAAATTTCATTTATTCAAAAAAAATACTGGACGAATATTTTAAAAACAAACCGTATTCGGCTGCATTTGTAACCAACGACTTTCATTGTTATCGTGCGGGAGAGCTTGCAAAACTGCACGGGTTTAAAAATGTACGCTGCATTAGTGCCAAAACCCCGAAGGGTGCAATACTTTTATGCTATGTACGCGAGGTACTTGCGGTATTAAAGCTTTGGATATTAAAAAATTAAAAAATATTTTTGGCTTTTTCCATTTTTTTAGTTATGTTGTTAATGTTGACCCTTGTGTTACATTTAATAAAATACTCCTGCGTTGTGTTTGCTATTATCGGCAAGCCCCGCAAATAATTTTGTCTTACAGCGGATGTCAAGCATACGCTGACGCCGAAAAACATTTGCGTTTTTGCCTAACAGCGTTGTTGTATGCGTTTCGTTTGTAATAATACTGTTTACAGTATAAGTTCTCTTTTTATTTACATTATAAAAAAAATGCCGCTGAAAACGCCCTCCGCGGCAAACACACAAATGTTTCTTCCTGTGAGCGTATTTCCGCTCTAAAGGAAGATCATTTGCGGGCTTGCCGAAATTTTGGCAGCAAAGGTTCAGCGTTTATACGCTTGCGCGCTCTTCAGCTATGATCGCCTCTGTTAAGCATAAGTATTTTATTAAATGAAAATATTTTCTTGTTTTTATCCGCATTATATTGTATACTGTAATAATGGAGCGTGATATTATGAGCAGTTACGAAACATTTGCAAAGGTTTACGACACATTTATGTCCGATGTACCCTATGACAAATGGATAGATTATATAAAAAAAATATGGAAAAATTATAAGCTGACACCAAAGCTTGTGCTTGACCTGGCCTGCGGCACGGGCAATATTTCCTCAAGGCTTGCAAATGACGGCTATGAAATGATAGGCATAGACCTGTCGGCAGATATGCTTGAAGAGGCAATGGAAAAAAATTCACATCTTTTTGCAAATGCAAAGCCCGTTTTATATCTTAACCAGGATATGCGTGAATTTGAGCTGTACGGCACGGTGGATTGTGTTTTGTGCCTTTGCGACAGCATAAACTACATAACGGACGAGGATGACCTTTTGCAGGTTTTCAGGCTTGTAAACAATTATCTGGAGCCCAACGGCCTTTTTATTTTTGATATTAATACCATATATAAATTTAAAAATATACTTTCGGACAACAGCTACGGGCAAACTACCCAAAACGCTGCCTACACCTGGGAAAATTACTATGACGAGGACGAAAATATAAACGAATTTTACACTAACTTTTTTATAAAAAACAGCGGCGGCAGCTATGACCGTTTTGAAGAATGTCACTATGAAAAGGGGTATACCGTTGAAAAAATAAAAGAACTTCTGGATAAAGCGGGTCTTATTTTTGAAGCGGTATATGATGACAACAGCTTTGATGCACCGCGCCCCGACAGCCAGCGGCTGTATTTTATAGCACGGGAAAGCGGAAAGGGAGCAGACGGAGTTTCCCATGTTTTTGACAATGTAGGAAACATCTGACGATACCGTTTTACATAGCATGGTAATTTTATAGCCCCGCTATAAATATTGAAAGGAATACAAATTATGAACGATCATATTTTAAGGGCCACCTTCGCAAATGACAGCGGCCGAATTTTTGTTGCAAACACAAGGGAAACAGTAAATAAGGCATTTGAATATCACAAAACCTCGCCCGTTATGACGGCAGCGCTGGGCAGAACGCTGACAGGCGCCGCAATTATGGGCAGTATGCTCAAAAGCGATGATGACCTGCTTACGGTTTCGATAAAAGGCGACGGCCCCGGTGCAGGCCTTACCGTTACGGCAAACAACCGCGTGCAGGTAAAGGGCTACCCCTACAACCCTGTTGTGGATATTCCGCTTAAACCAAACGGAAAGCTTGATGTATCGGGCGCACTTGGCTACGGCACCATGACTGTTATAAAAGATCTGGGCCTTAAGGAGCCCTATGTCGGTCAGATACCGCTTGTAAGCGGCGAAATTGCCGAGGACCTTACCTATTATTTTGCCAAAAGCGAGCAGGTGCCATCCGCTGTGGCTTTGGGCGTGCTGGTGGACCGCGATTATACCGTAAAGCAATCGGGCGGTTTTATTATACAAATGCTTCCCTCGGCAAGTGACGAGATAATTTCCGAGCTTGAAGAAAAAATGGGCAAAATAAAAAGCATTACCCGTATGCTTGATGAGGGGATGGACAGCGAGCAGATATTAAACGAACTGGTCGGTGATATGCAGCCGAAACTGCTTGACCGCATACCCGTTGAGTTTTACTGCAACTGCGACAGGGAAAGGGTCGAAAAGGCTCTTGTTTCCGTTGGCAGAAGCGAGCTTGAGGATATACTTGAAAAGGACGGTCAGGCTACACTTCATTGTCATTTTTGCAATAAAGACTATCATTTTGACGAAAACGATATAAAAGCCATTCTTGACAGGCCGCAAAAATGATAAGCTTTTATATACACATTCCGTTTTGCAAAAGAAAATGCGCCTACTGCGACTTTTTAAGCAGTCCCGATACAAGCACACTCCCTGCCTACCTTGATATGCTTTTAAAAGAAATATCCATGTTTGAAACAAACGAAAAGATAAAAAGCATTTTTATAGGCGGCGGCACACCAAGCTATATCGACAGCAGCCATATCGCAAAAATACTTGAGCTTATAAAAGGAAACTTTGTTATAAGCCCCGACTGCGAGATAAGCATAGAATCAAACCCGGGTACATTGGACGAGGAAAAGCTTTCGGCCTACACGGCGGCGGGCATAAACCGCATAAGCATCGGCGTACAAAGCTTTGACGACAGGCTTTTAAAAATACTGGGCAGGATACACGACAGCAAAACGGCAGAGGAAAATATTCGTCTTGCAAAAAAATATTTTAACAATATAAATCTTGACCTTATGTTTGCTCTGCCCTCACAGAGCTTGCAGGACTGGAAAAACACACTTGAAAAAGCGGTTTCGCTTGAACCGACGCATATTTCCGCCTACAGCCTTATAATAGAGGAAGGCACTTCCTTTTACGAAAAATACAGCTATATAGACGAAGTGCTTGACAGGGAAATGTATTATTTTGCAAGGGACTTTTTATTTAAAAACGGTTATTTTCAATACGAAATATCTAATTTTGCAAAAAAAGGATATAGCTGCAGGCATAATCTTGTCTATTGGCAGGGCGGCGACTACAAGGGCTTCGGGCTTGGTGCGGCAAGTCTTTTATGCGGCAAAAGGCTTAAAAACACCGAAGATATGCGCGAATATTTAAACGAAAAATTTGTCTGCGAAACCATAGTGCTTGATAAAAACGAGCAAATGAATGAATTTGTTATGCTTGGGCTTCGCTGCACCGCCGGCATAAACGCAGATGATTTCAAGGCGCGCTTTAATGCCGGGCTTTTTGATATATTCGGGGATATTTTTAATAAGCATCAAAAAAACGGCCTTTTGGAAATTGACCAAAAAACCGTTAAGTTGACAAAAAAAGGCATTGACCTTTCAAATATGGTATTTATAGACCTTGTATAACAAAGGCGTCGGCATTTTGCGGCGCCTTTGCTTTTTTTATCTTTCTACCGCAAATAAAAAGCTTTCCTTTAAAACCTTTTGCATAATATCGGCTGCGTCCGAGGCCTCGATATTGCCGCTGCCGTCTACATCTATATATTTTTCCCAGTTATCCGTTTTGTTTTCTATACCAAGCACATAGGATTCCTTAAGCACCTTTTGCAGTGTGTCCAATGCATCCGAAGCATCGACCTGACCGTCTCCGTTTGCATCACCGTATAAAAACTCTTCGTTTTGTATAGGCTCAAAAACCTCACTTACCGCAAGATAAATTGCCCTGTGTCCTTTTGCATTTGGATGCGGGTCAAAGGAAACGTCGCTTTTGCGCATATCTATTTGTACATTTACATAATTTGACGTTGTAAATGCGCCGTAAACATCGGCAAATTTATAATCATCACTTTTTGCAAGATTGTTGTTTAACCTGTCAATATACGGCTGTACAACATCTCCCACAGCATATGATGCCGTTGACGAATCACCCATAGATACCACAAGCGATTTATTTTTAAACGGATTATAAAAATTTGTAAATATTATCTGTGCATTGGCATTTTGCTTTCTTATCTCACCGGCAATAAGGGGGATATTGTTTTTTGCCGTATTTTCACATATAGCGTAAAACTCGGCATTATCTATAACAGAAGCCTCCATATTTTTTAAACGCTTTTTTAATGCAGATGTGCTTTCATATTGCTTAAGATAGTTTATCCTGTCCACTATTGCTTTATCAAGCTCGGCAGAATCGGGATCTACGCCAAGACCCACCGCAAGTGTCTTTATCATAGGCTGCATTATATCGTTGCTGCCAATGCTTACTGTTATGACCTTGGCAGCCGACAGGTCGTAATCTCCGTTTTTTAATTCCTCAAGAAGCTGCTCGGACGTTTTGCCGTTAACTCCATAATTTTTATAGGTCAAACCGTTTGTATTTGCAAACAGCGCTGGATATGCCTGCCTTTCCGGCGCGTCCAGCCCATATCCTGCCGCTATGCTGTCACCAAGCGCGGCATAATCATATTTTACGGTTTCCGCTGCCACAATAGATATGGCATTAAAAATTGTTGCCGCAGCAATAAAAGCTGCAATAAATTTTTTTAACATTGTATAGTATTCTCCTTAATTGTTTTTTCTATATCCAACAGCAGCCCGTCCATATTTTCATAGCCAAGCGTATTGTTTACCCGTACACGGCTTTCGGCGCTGTGCGGCAGTCCCTTTATATACCAGCCTATATGCTTGCGCATTTCCTTTACGCCGACATTTTCGCCCTTGTATTCAACAAGCATTTTAAGGTGACGTCTTGCCATGCTTATCCGCTGCGAAACATCCGGCTCGTCCAAAAGCTCGCCCGTTTCAAGAAAATGCAGCGTCCTTTTGAATATCCACGGATCTCCCTGTGCGCCGCGTCCGATCATTACCGCATCACAGCCCGTATATTCAAGCATTTTTTTTGCATCCTCCGGCTTAAAAATATCGCCGTTTCCGATAAGCGGTATGTTTTTTAATGCCGCCTTTGTCTGCGCGATTATATCCCAGTCGGCCTTGCCGCTGTAATACTGTTCGCGTGTACGTCCGTGCAATGTCACAGCAGCCGCGCCGTTTTTTTCGGCTGTTTTGGCCATTTGTACGGCATTTATATGCTCGTCGTCAAAGCCCTTTCGTATTTTTACGGTAACGGGCTTATCGGAATTTTCGGCCACGGAATATATCACCCTGCCGGCAAGCTCGGGGTCTAACGAAAGCGCAGAGCCCTCGCCGTTTTTAACTATCTTTGGTGCCGGACAGCCCATATTGATATCCAGTATATCTATATCGGGATATTCATTGAGCGCCTTTGCCATATTACCCATTATTTCGGGGTCGCTGCCAAAAAGCTGAATTGCACACGGTCTTTCGTCCGGGTCAACATAAAGCATTTTTTTTGTGTTTGTGTTATTATGACTTATGCCCTTTGCGCTGACCATTTCGGAGTATACCAATCCGCAGCCCATTTCGCGGCATAAAATACGAAACACGGCATCGGTAATGCCTGCCATGGGGGCAAGAAACACGTTATTATCACATTCTACGCTGCCTATTTTCACACTTTCAGTCCCTTTCCGCCCAGCTTGAAAACCTTATACCATACACTCAGCGCATTAAACAGCTGACGTCTTTTTTTGGCCATACGGTCAATTTCAAGCTTTGCGCCTATGCTGTCGTATTCCAGGTCGCCCTCCTCGGCAAAGCACTCTATAAAAACATTTCCGTCCTCATAAAAGCCCACCGAAACAGTACCATGCACCTTTTCGGCAAGATAAACAACTATTTGCTTTATTTCCTTTTTAACATCCGGCGGCAGCATAGCATAGTCATCATCATTGTAATAATGCTTTTGCTGATGAAAATTAGCAGCCGACAAAACGCTTTTTTTCATATTAACACTTCCTCTTTATACATAATTGTTATTTGCATTTCTTAATGTGGCCTCGCCGCCGAATATTTCAAAAAGCCGGCCGTCTTTTGTTTCTATTATCAACTCTCCGCCCTTTGATATATCGACTGCCCTGCCTATAATTGTTTTTCCGTTAAGCTCGGCCTTTACCTCACGCCCGATATTAATGCATAATGCTTTATACTCATCCCTTAAAGCATCAAGACCGTCCTTGCAAAATATTGCGTAATATTCTTTTATATTTTGTATAAGGGCTTTTATTATCTCGCTTCGTTTAAAAACCTTTTTACATTCAAGGCAAAGCGATGTGGCCTTTTGCTTGATATCATCGTCAAATTCCTCTTGATTTACATTAATGCCTATCCCCGTTACAACAAAAAGTATGTGGCCTGTTTCCGCCTGCATTTCCGTAAGTATGCCAACAACCTTTTTACCGTTTATTATCACATCGTTCGGCCATTTTATTTTTGCATCAAGGCCCGTGATATCCCTTATCGTCTTTGCGGCGGCAATGCCCGTAACAAGCGTTGTTTGCGGGACTTTTGAAATATCCGCATCGAAAAAAAGCACCATGCTCATATAAATATTTACGCCGTAAGGACTTGACCATTTGCGCCCAAGGCGGCCTTTTCCGTTTTTCTGTTGATTGCATACCACCACAGTATATTCCGGACAGCCGTCAAGCGCCAATTTTTTTGCGGTATCGTTGGTTGAGTCCATTACATCCGAAAAATATATGTTTTCGTAAAATTCCAGCTCGCGTTCGTTTAATATATCGTTTTCCTCGTCAAGTTTATATCCCCGCCTGCTGACCGACTCTATAACATAGCCCTCTTTTTTTAGCGCGGTTATAGCCTTCCATACGGCGGTTCGTGATACATTAAATATATCGGCAAGCTCCTGACCCGAAACAAAGCCGTTTTTTTGTTTTAATACATTTAAAATTTCTTCTTTCATAAATAAACAATCACCTATTTTATATTGTACTCTATTTTTTAGTATTTTGCAAACATATTTTAAAAATAAATGTGGAAAAATTGCGGAAGATATGATATAATAGATAATAAATTACAAAAAGGGGTGTTTGCTATGATAAAAGGTGTTGGTACTGATATAATCGAGATAGAACGTATAAAAAACGCAAAGGATAGCTTTTACAAGAGCGTTTTTACACGTCGGGAGCTTGAAAAATTTCATGGATTCAGATATAACAGTCTTGCAGGTATTTTTGCCGCCAAGGAAGCAGTAGCAAAAGCTCTTGGTACGGGCTTTTACGGCTTTTCGCCAAAGGATATAGAAATAGCGCAGGATGAGATGGGCAAGCCCGTATGCATTTTGCACGGCCGCGCGCAGGAGCTTTTCGAGGAGCTTAATGCCGTTGATATCTATATTTCAATTTCACACAATAAGACCGATGCCATAGCCTACGCTGTAATAGAATAACGGAGGAGCTTTTTATGAAACTGTTGACAAATAAACAAATGCACGATATAGAGTATGATGCTATAGAAAAAAAGGGCGTACCGTCAATATTGCTTATGGAGCATGCAGCCATTGCCGTTACCGCCGAAATATTAAAGGATAAGCCCAAAAATGTGCTTATATTCGCGGGAAAGGGCAATAACGGCGGTGACGGACTTGCCACAGCAAGACAGCTTTTATGCAGAAAGGATATAAATACCGCTGTTGTTTTTATCGGCGATCCCGAGGAAGCGACCAAGGATTGCAAAACAAATCTCGATGCCCTTAATGCTTACAATGCAAATATAATTTATGTCGAGAAAAAAAGCGACCTTGACGGGCTTGAAAGGATAGTTTACGCATCGGATGTGGTTGTGGATGCCATTGTCGGCACGGGGCTTCATACCAAGCTGCGTGAGCTGACCGAAATGATAGTTACGCTTATAAACGAAAAGGCAAATTACATAATATCCGTTGACTGTCCATCGGGCGTAAACACAAATACGGGCGAGGACTACGGCAAGGCTGTTTACGCCGATAAGACCGTTACCTTCCACCTGCCCAAAATAGGGCTTATGCTCTACCCTGCCTGCGAGCACGTCGGCGAGCTTGTTATAGGCTCTATCTCCATACCAATTGACAACAGCCACGAGATCGGCGATTATTATATGCTTACCGATAAGGAGGCCGCGGCGCTTTTACCCAAAAGGACAAGCCGCAGCAACAAGGGTACATACGGCAAGGCTATGATGATCACAGGCAGCGACCTTATGGCGGGCGCGGCGCTTATTGCCTGCACTGCCGCCTACCGTATAGGCGCGGGGCTTGTAAAGGCCTGTGTAAACCCCTATGTTGCTACGGTCATACATAACGGTCTGCCCGAGGCTGTCACCACTATCCTGCCCGACAAGGACGGCAAGCTTTACGGCGGCAGCTTTAAGCCCATTGCGGACGAGATAAACAGCGTTGATGTTATTGCGGCAGGCTGCGGACTTGGAAACACAAAGGAGATTTACGACCTTGTATCAAAGCTTATAGAAAATGCCGAGGTGCCGCTTATACTTGATGCGGATGCGCTAAATGTGCTGGAGGGCAGGACAGATATTTTAAAAAACCTTAAAGCGCCCTGCATAATCACTCCGCACCTTAAGGAAATGGCAAGACTTACGGGGCTTGACACAAATTATATATCCGAGGAGCTTATCGCCGTTGCGGGCAGCTTTTCAAAGGAATATAATGTAATTACCGTTTTAAAGGATGCACATACCGTAATTGCGACCCCTGCGGGCGATATTTATATAAACACAACGGGAACTCCCGCTATGAGCAAGGGCGGCAGCGGCGACTGCCTTACCGGCGCAATTGCAGGCCTTATATCACAGGGGCTTACCCCCGAAAACGCTGCTGTTTTGGGCTGCTATATCTGCGGCAAGGCGGGCGAGCTTGCGGCAGAGGAAATGTCACAGTACGGCGTGCTTGCAAACGATACGGCAAGATATATACCAAAGGCAATAAAGAATTTATCCTAAGGAAATACTGATTAAATTCAAAAAGCAAAAATAATTTTAGCCGAAGGCGGCACATTTGTAGGCGACCGTGCGTATTTTTCCGCTTTTCAAGCGGAAAATAGCAATCAGAGCCGTTAAGCATTATGCCGAAATCCCTACCGGAATTTCGGCGGTAGATGTTGAGCCTGTACGCGCTTGTCGCGCGTTTCGGCTATATGTGCAAAATCATTTTTGGTATCCTATTAATCAGTATTTCCCTAAAAAAATTTAAACCAACGGGAGATTTAAGTCAAAACCGAAATCCCGTAAAAAAACCGGAAAGGTAAGATATATATGACCGATGCTTGGATAATTGAATTAAGTTTTTCCTATGAGGGTGATAGTTCCGATTATTTGATATGGTACACGGACGATAACGGAAAAGATCGTATATACTCAAAAAACAACAAAATAATAATTTTCATATCAGAAAGATCCGCAAAAGAATTTATGTCAAATTTCAATTTCAAATACTGCGATACGGTATTTTATGATGCAGAAAGGCTTTTGTATTGGACAAGCACGGGGCACGATCATCACATATATTTACCCTCATCGGAAACACAGCAAGTGGATTGCGAATTTTTGCTGAATTTTTGGAACTTATTTACAGATATAGCCCATTCTATCGCACTTGAATTTGAACCAACCAAGACAAAACAAGCGGATAAATGCTATAATAAGCTTTTCGCAGGATGTAATACCGCTGTAAATGTTGGCAATTATATACCCGAATTTAACCGTAAAGAACTTGAATTTATACGAGAGTTAATGAAACGAGGAATAGATATATATACTAACAATTCCGAATGAAAAAGTCACAGACCAATGTCACAAAATATACATCGGGACAGGTGTTCTGCGCCTGTCCCGATTTGAATATCAGGAGAGAACTAATTGTGAGAATACGAGATTTTTGTGTAGATGATCACTATTATCCCGATAGAAGATTTCAATTGTTGTTTTTTCAAATATCACACGGTGAATTGATAATCAGAAGTCATAAAAACGATAATGTAAGAGTTGCCTGACCCTTGTTCCAAAAAGACAATCAAAAATTTGTCCGAATAACCAACAGGGAGAATATTACGCTCACGCCTGTTTTGTAACGAAGGTCAATGCGAAGCTGCCAACAAACATTCTCCCGTCTTCGGCATAATATTAAATTTTTCTATTGACAGCTGACGAAATATATATTATAATAGACACATAAGCATTGTATACAATTTAATTTTACAAAATCAAAGGAGGTATGTTTATGAAAATTCTTGCAGTAAAACTTTATGACGGCGGCTTTATGACACAGCCCTTTGCGCTTGGCGGCGAGGAAGGCAGGGAAAGCTTTGATGCAAATATCAAATACCGTTCAAGCCTGCAAAACTATGTTATAGACACCGGGAGCGAGGTAATACTTGTGGATACCGGTCTGCCCGAGGGTGTGCCCGAGACCGAGCCAAAGCCCGAATCTATCATCTATATGGGCAAAAAGCTTGACGAATATCTGCCCGCCCTTGCAAAGCTGGGCTACAAGCCGCAGGATGTAACAAAAATTTTGCTTACGCATAAGCACGCCGACCATTCGGGTATGCTTGCGGCCTTTCCCGATGCAAAAATTTATATGTCTCCCGAGGAGGCCGAGGCAAAGGAGATAACCGTAAAAAATATTGTGACCGCAGAGTATAAGGGCGGCGCATATCACAATTTTGAAAAAAGCGAAAAAATTGCCGACGGCGTTTACTTTTTGCCCGCAAAGGGACATACCAAGGGCAACAGCATCGTTATTGCCGAGGACGGCGGCCTGTTTTATATGATACACGGCGATGTTACCTATACGGACGAGGCGCTTTACCTTAACAAGCTTTCCATTGTGTTTGAGGATAAGGATGCCGCAAGGCAAACGCTTGATAAGGTACGGGAATTTATACGCAATAACCCCACCGTCTATCTTTCCACACATACCCCGCTCGGCTATGAAAACCTGGAAAGCAAAAGAATAACCGACCTTGATAATATGCCCGAGAGCATATATCCGAATATGTGATAAAAAGCCCGATGCGGTCATTTCCGTATCGGGCTGTCAATGATATTCGTATTCCGCAGAAATAAATTTCTGCTACATACTCATAACCAACGGAATTGCAAGCAATTCCAAATTCAGTGGGAGCTTGGACTCCCACTGAATTTTAAGTAAGCACCCCCGCTTTAGAAGCGGGGGACTTCCTTAGTTTGTTAAAATTGTAAAGTCGTGGCAGGCGAGCTGATCCCCGTTACATTATTTTATGATTCATTCACAAGCTTTCCCGTAATATGTTCGGGTGTAAGTTCAAGTATAGTTACTCTGTCTATATGCTTTTCGGGGTCGAGATAGCGTTTTAGCTCGTCCTCGACATCCTCGGGGCTTGGATTGTATTTAAGCCCCAAAAGTCTTAATTTTTCTTCTTTTATGCGAACGTCTTTCACTTCTTTTATTCTTCCAAAAACAACTACACTATTTATATTCAATGCCCACTCGCCCTCTTTGCGATATCCTTCGTCCATAACGCAAAACGACACCTTATTATGTTTTCTTATTGCATCTATTTTATGTCCCTCGCCTGCACAGTGGAAGTAAATTTTGCCGTCACTGTAAATATGATCCAACGGTACGGTATAAGGATAATCGTTATCTCCAAGCACTGCCAGAACACCGCGCGGCTGTTCAAACAATACCTTTTCACATTCCTCAAAACTTATTTGCTGCTTAAATCTTCGCATTTTACGAAACATACAAAAACTCCTTCCGTATACAAAAGCGGACGGTTTTGCCCGTCCGCCCAGACTGTCAAAAAAGTTATTTTATACTATATTTTATGAATTATTTAAAGCTATTTGATTCATTTTATTAAGTAACTTTAGCGTCGCAGACTTAGTTTGAGTAGCTGAAGCTACTCAAATCCCGTAGGGATTGCGCGAGCTTTAGCTCGCAGCAACAAGCAGGCGGAAACCGCGTTTTCGCCGAGGAGCAAAACTTGATTTTGCTACAGATATTCAGGCAAGTGTATCTTTGATGCGCGCAGCCCGAATGTGATTTGACGGAAAATGTTAATTTTCCGTCAAGGCTGTCGACTTTGTCGACAGCCAGAGCGGACGGTTTTGCCCGTCCGCCAAAATTTTATTCGTCACCCTCAAGTGAGTGCTTCTTATGTACAACTACCGTCTTTTCGTAGCATGAGAAGACGTCGTTTACAAATACCTTATTAAGCTTAGGTGTTATAAGGCTTATTATCGGCACAATTATCAAGCCGCCTACCATTGTGACCGCACCGGCGTTAATGGGGGATTTGATAAATTTAAGCACCATATTAAATATTGTAAAGCCAACGCCCCAAATATAGCTTGCCCAAACGGACACCTTTGTTACGTTTTTGCTGTACAGACCGTACATAAACGGTGCAAGGAAAGCGCCCGCAAGTGCGCCCCAGGACACACCCATAAGCTGTGCGATAAACATAGGCGGGTTAAGCGCCATAACCACCGACATAACAACAAATACCGCAACCAGAACACGCATTATAATAAGCTGCTGCTTTTCGTTCATTTTGCTCATAAAGGTCTCTTTTAAAAGGTCAAGGGTAATTGTGGAGCTTGATGTGATAACCAGCGAGGAAAGCGTTGACATAGACGCCGAAAGCACCAGCACCACTACTATACCGATAAGCAGATCGGGAAGAGTCCGGAGCATAGCGGGAACTATTGAGTCAAACGCAACCGAGCCGTCGGGCTTGTAAATATCCGCATCCGCAAAAAGACGTCCGAAGCCGCCCAGGAAATAACAGCCGCCCGCAACAACTATAGCAAAGAAGGTCGAAACGATAGTACCCGTTTTAACGGAACGCTCGTCCTTGATAGTATAAAATTTATGTACCATTTGCGGAAGACCCCAGGTACCAAGCGAGGTAAGTATAATTACACCAAAAAGGTTTACGGGGTCGGGACCGAAAAAGCTTGCAAACAAGCCTTGTGAGCCTGCAAGTGCGGGTGTTGTAACAGCGGGGTCGGCAGGTATCTCCGAAAGCTCCTTCATTGCGTTAAGGAAGCCGCCCTCACCCTGAAGCACCGCACCTATAACAGCGCTTATACCTATAAGCATTACTATACCCTGAATAAAGTCATTCAGCGCCGTTGCCATATAACCGCCGACAATAACGTAAACAGCGGTAAGCACAGCCATAACTATAATACAGACCTTATAGTCGATATTAAACGCCATACCGAAAAGTCTTGAAAGACCGTTATAAATAGAGGCCGTATAGGGCACAAGGAAAATAAAAGCGATTATAGCGCCCGCTACCCTTAAGGCCTTGGAGTCAAACCTTTTGCCGAAAAACTCGGGCATTGTACGCGCCTCAAGCTTTTGGGTCATAACTCTTGTCCTTCGGCCAAGCACAAGCCACGCCAAAAGACTGCCTATAACTGCGTTGCCTATACCTATCCAGGTTGCGGAAATACCGTATTTCCAGCCAAACTGGCCTGCATAGCCAACAAACACTACCGATGAAAAATAAGATGTACCAAAGGCAAACGCCGTTATCCACGGGCCTACAGATCTGCCGCCAAGTACATAGTCGTTTACATTTGTGGCCTTGCTGCGCGAATAAAAGCCGACACCCAGCATAACCGCAAAAAATACGACCAACATAAACATTTTTGCTGCCATAAAAAAAATCCCCTTTAGTATTATTTTTGCAAAACGATTTATCGCTTTACACCACTAAAGTAAATTATAAATAAATTATCGCAATATGTCAAGAAATTTTTATAAAATATTGTTACCGTAAACTATCGCCGCACCGCAGGAAGAACATTCTTGTCCCTCATAGGCTGTTTTGCCGTTATCTGTTGTAAAGCATTGATCAAAAAGAAAGCCGCCGCCGCATTTTGGGCATTGTGTCAGCTTTCCGGCAGCGCGGTTTACCTCTCCTACAGCCTTTATAGATGTTGACGAGGTGCCTGCACCCGTACCGCCCGATACCATTTTAAGCTCATTGCCGTTAAGCTTTTTTCCTATTTTATTCATACCGTCATCTCCTATCATTACTTAACGCTGTCAAAGGTCCATGAATAACCGCATTTGCACAGCTGACCTGACACCTTGGTTACACCGTCATCGGCAATAAATTCCCTGATATCTATTGTATGTCCGCCGCATTTCGGGCAAGTTTTAAGCTGTGAGTCATAGTTTTCCATACCTATTATACCCGTGCCGCCCGTTATGTTTTTAAGCTGTTCGTCATCAATATTTTTACCTATTTTTACCATTTTATCTCCTTTCAAATCAAACTTCGTTTTATTTCACGTTCTTAATGTTATTATTATAACATATTATATTGTTTTTTTCAACTATTTTTATATCCCGCAGCATTTTGTAACCGTTCGGAAATTTTTTTGAAATATTTGTAATATTGGTATTGACAAAAACGGCGTCAAATGTTAAAATTTATTAGATATAAAAAAGGAGGTCAATGCTATGTGTATGTCATATACTAAAACTAAAAAAAGACATTTATCCCCCTTTTCTTTATATTTGTTATTTTTAAATGATAATTTAAAGACAATGAAAAGAGTTTTTTGATTTTTCTTTTTATTGTCTTTTTTATTGCCTTTCGGACGAATAACTATAAGGGGGAATATAAATGTACAACAGAAAAGACCTGTTAGGTCTGCGAGATCTGACGGAAGAAGAAATTATGACTATCCTCAACACCGCAAAGGATATGAAGGCCAAGATAGACGACCCTTCCCTGCGCAGTCACGAGTTAAGGAAAAGCAGTATCGTAACGCTGTTTTACGAGAACAGCACCAGGACAAAAATGTCCTTTATGCTTGCGGGTGACTACCTGGGCGCAATGGTAAAGGATCTGGGTGTTGCGACAAGCAGCGTAAACAAGGGTGAAAGCCTTATAGATACGGGTATGACCCTTGACCAGATGGGTATAAACGTAATGATAATACGCCACCAGCTTACGGGCGCGGCACATATACTTGCAAAAAACGTAAAGGCCAGCGTTGTAAATGCAGGCGACGGCTCAAACGAGCATCCCACGCAGGCACTTCTTGACCTTTTCACTATACTTGAATACAAAAAGCATTTTGACGGCTTAAATGTCACTATTTTGGGCGATATTTCCCATTCCCGCGTAGCAAGGAGCAACGCCTTCGGCCTGACAAAGCTTGGCGCAAATGTCACACTTGCGGGTCCGTCAACGCTTATAAGCGGCTCTATGCGCTCTCTCGGTGTAAACGTTACCTCCGATATAAAGGGTGCAATTAAAAATGCCGATGTTATAATGGGACTTCGCATCCAGTTTGAAAGGCAGAAAAATATGCCCTTCCCCAATCTGCGTGAATATTCCTCGCTTTTCGGCGTAAACAACGAGCTTTTAAAGAAATATGCAAAAGAGGATGTGCTTATTATGCATCCCGGCCCCGTAAACCGCGGCGTGGAGCTTGCAAGCGAGGTAATTGACGGCAAAAACTCCGTTATAAACGTACAGGTCAAAAACGGCGTTGCCGTAAGAATGGCTATACTTAAACTTCTTACCGAAAGGAGCGCAAATTAAATGAAAACACTTATCAAAAACGGCCGAGTTATCGACCCTTATAACAATATAGACAAGGTGCTTGACGTGCTTGTGGAGGACGGCAAGATCTCAAAGGTCGAGGAAAATATCTCCGACAATGCGGACAAGACCATAGATGCAAAGGGCTGTTGGGTAACACCCGGCTTTATCGACCTGCACGTTCATCTGCGCGACCCGGGCTACGAGCATAAGGAGACTATCGCAACGGGTACACGCGCGGGCGCAATGGGCGGTTTTACCACTATCTGCGCTATGCCCAACACAAACCCCGTTACCGACAACGAAATTCTTGTGGAATATGTTAAAATGAAAGCCGAGCGTGACGGCGTTATAAATGTACTGCCTATCGGTGCGATAACAAAGGGTCAGCACGGTGAGGAGCTTGCGGATATAGGCAAAATGGCACAGGTAGGTGCCTGCGCTATCTCCGAGGACGGCAAAAGCGTACCGGGCCCTGCGCTTATGAAAAACGCTTTAAGATATGCAAAAATGTTTGACCTGCCCGTTTTTGACCACTGCGAGGAGATAAGCCTTGCCAAGGGCAGTATGAACGCAGGCGACAGGGCAAGTCTTTTGGGTCTTAAGGGCATTTCAAACGACAGCGAGGAGCTTATAGTTGCAAGGGATATGATACTTGCAGGCAGTGTAAGGGCGCAGATACACCTTTGCCATATCAGCACAACGGAAAGCATCGTTCAGATAAGACAGGCAAGGGAGCGCGGCGTAAATGTTACCGCCGAGGCAACGCCCCACCACTTCACCCTCTGTGACGAGGATATAACCGAATATGATGCCAATTTTAAAATGAATCCCCCGTTAAGAAGCAAAAAGGATGTGGAGGCTGTCAGACAGGCCTTAAAGGACGGCACGATAGATGTTATCGCCACCGACCACGCTCCGCACCATATCGACGATAAAAACTGCGAGTTTGAAAAGGCCGCAAACGGCATTATAGGTCTTGAAACGGCACTTCCGCTGGGTATAAAGATACTTGTGGAGGGCGGATATCTGACCCCGAGCGAGCTTATTGCAAAAATGACCTGCAACCCCGCTAAAATACTCCACAGCGATAAGGGTACCTTAAGTGTGGGTGCGGCTGCGGATATCACAATAACAGACCCCGAATGCGAGAATGTTTTTGATGTTAGCAAAATGGCAAGCAAGGCAAAAAACACTCCCTTTGGTGGCTATAAGGCTAAAGGCAGGGTGCTTTATACCATTGTCGGCGGCGAGATAGTTGTCGAGGATGGAAAGCTTGTAAAATAATGCCGAAATATACAATTATTTGTTGAGCACTTGTAAAATTATATTGCGAAGGGCTGATTATATGTACAAGCGTTGTATGCACAAATACCCGATAACCGAAGTCGTCATACATTTGATTTATATTCTGCTGTTTTTGATTTTTGGTTCGAGTTTCGGCTTTTTGTGCGCCGGCGGAACATCTTATATGTTTTTACAAATGATCGTTCATTTGATATTTTCATCCGAATTCAAGAAAAAAGGCGACCCAATACTTAAAGAACATTATCCCGACCTGTATGAACGGTATATGGGTAAGGACAGCAGTTCGATACGAAAGCTTTTGTCGTATATGCCTTCACGAAAGGATGATATTCGCCCTATCCCCGCGGCACAGTTTTTGCTTTTGGACAAAAAGCTTACCGCCGATATACTAAATGACAAAAATATCAAAAATATGCGTGATGATGCAAAGCTTTATGTTTTGGGCGGTTTGCTTGCCATATTGCCGTTTATTCTGGCTTTTGTCGTGTCTTGGCTGTTGGCTGCAATAATGTTCATAAAAAGCATTGTATAACTGCCGCATTTAAGGAGAAACAAATGAAACTGAAAAAACTGCCGTTTGATTTTACGGTCTGCAAGCTAAACGAAACTTCAACTGCTGACATAGCAAAGGACTTTTTCTTTCTCTCAAAAACCGATGAAGAGATATCCCTTGTATGCAAAACCGAGGACACCCCGCAAAATACCCTTGAACGTGATGACGGCTGGAAAGCCTTTCGCATAGAGGGCGTGCTTGATTTTTCGCTTATCGGTATTTTATCCAAAATCTCCGCCGTGCTTGCGGAAAGCAAAATAGGCATATTTGCGGTATCGACATTTAACACAGACTATATACTTGTAAAGGCCGGGAATTTTGAAAAGGCCGTGTGTGCGCTTGAAAAAGCGGGTTATGAAACAGTATAAAAATATTTTACATAAAACCACAAGGAGGACAAAAAATGCTTATCATTGACAAACTTATCAAAAAAATCAACGAAACGGGCAATCCTACGGTCGTAGGTCTCGACCCCCGTTTAAACTACATTCCCGAGTACATTACGGAAAAATATTACGACAAGTACGGCTATACGCCCAAGGCGGCGGCAAAGGCTATGCTTAAATTCAACAAAAAGATAATTGACAATGTATGCGACATCGTGCCTGCGGTAAAGCCCCAGATAGCTATGTATGAGCGCTACGGCATTGACGGTCTTAAGGCCTACATCAAAACCTGCGAATATGCGGCGGAAAAGGGACTTATCGTTATAGGCGATATAAAGCGCAGCGATATTTCCTCAACTGCGGAGGCTTATTCCGATGCTCACCTGGGCAAATGCCGTGTGGGCGAGAATGAATTTTCCTGCTTTACACACGATTTTGTCACCGTAAACGCATATCTTGGCTCGGACGGCATAACACCGTTTCTTGACGACTGCCGCGCTTACGAAAAGGGCATATTCGTCCTTGCAAAGACATCAAACCCCCACAGCGGCGAGATTCAGGATCTTCTTGTTGACGGCACACCCATATACGAAAAAATGGGCGCTCTTATAGAAAAATGGGGCGAGGATTTCGTGGGCGAATACGGCTTTTCAAGCGTGGGCGCTGTTGTCGGTGCGACACACCCGCAGCAGGCAAAGCGTCTGCGTGAGGTAATGCCCCACACCTTCTTCCTTGTACCCGGCTACGGCGCACAGGGCGGCAAGGCCGAGGATCTTGCGGTATGCTTTGACAAAAACGGCATTGGCGCGATAGTTAATTCCTCCCGCGGTATCATCGCCGCACATATGAAGGACCAATACAAGGACTGCTTCTCGGACGACAAGGACTTTGCTCTTGCCGCAAGACAGGCCTGCATTGATATGAAAAACGATTTAAGGAGATGTATATGATGGAAAAAACGGTAAAGGCCGAGCTGATACTGGAAAACGGCGCCCGTTTCAGAGGCAGCGCCTTCGGCTACATTAAGGAGACCGTCGGCGAGGTCGTTTTTACAACGGGTATGACAGGTTATCAGGAAACCCTTACAGACCCCTCGTTTGCGGGACAAATAGTCACAATGACCTACCCTCTTATCGGCAACTACGGCATAAATCTTGAGGATATGGAAAGCAGAAAGCCGTTTTTAAAGGGCTTTGTTGTGCGCGAAAAATGTGATGTGCCCAACAACTGGCGCTGTGAAATGGAGCTTGACGGCTTTTTAAAGCAAAATAAAATTATGGGCATAGAGGGTATAGATACCCGTGCCCTTACCCGTGTTTTAAGGGATAACGGCACAATGCGCGGTATTATCACAACGCGCTTTGAGGACCTGACCACAAGCCAGATAAGACAAAAATTTGAAACCTATACAAACAAATATGCCGTTAAAGAGACCACCTGCGAAGCGCCCTACACCATAAACGGCAAGGGCACACATCTTGCTGTGCTGGACTGCGGCATCAAGCGGGGCATTCTGCGCGATTTAAGCAAGCGCGGCTGCAAATTAAGCGTTTTCCCCGCCTATACCTCGGCAGAGGAAATACTTGCCGTTAAGCCCGATGCAATTTTCCTCGGAAACGGCCCCGGCGACCCGCAGGACATCCCCGAAATAACCGCGGAGGTCAAAAAGCTTATCGACAGCGGTATCCCCGTTTTGGGTATCTGCCTTGGACATCAGCTTATAAGCCTTGCCCTCGGCTGCAATACAAAGCGTCTTAAATTTGGTCACCACGGCGGAAATCACCCCGTTAAGGACGTAAAAACGGGCCGTGTATACATCACAAGCCAAAACCATAACTTTGTTGTATGCGACCTTACGGACGAGGTAGAGCCTGCCTTTATAAATGTAAATGACGGCAGTATAGAGGGTATACGCCATAAAACAAAGCCTATTTTTTCCGTGCAGTTCCACCCCGAGGCAAGCCCCGGGCCCCTGGACACACAGGTTTTGTTTGATAAATTTTTAAAAATTATCGAGGAGGCGAAGAAGAATGCCTAAGGACAATTCCATAAAAAAGGTACTTGTTATCGGCTCCGGCCCCATTGTTATCGGTCAGGCCGCAGAATTTGACTATTCGGGTACACAGGCCTGCGAATCCATAAAGGAAGAGGGCGTTGAGGTAGTACTTGTAAACTCAAACCCCGCTACCATAATGACGGATATAGGTATGGCACACTACACCTATATCGAGCCTTTAACTATAGATTTTCTTGAAAAGGTAATACAAAAGGAGCGCCCCGACAGCATAATTGCGGGTATGGGCGGTCAGACAGGCCTTAATTTAAGCTGTGAGCTTTACGATGCGGGCATACTTGATAAATATGATGTGCGCGTTATCGGCACCTCTATCGAATCAATTAAAGAGGGCGAGGACCGCGACAGCTTTAAACAGCTTATGGAGCGTACAAATCAGCCCATAGTTGAAAGCGATATCGTGACCGATGTTGACAGCGCCATTCACTTTGCCGACACTATCGGCTACCCCGTTATTGTGCGCCCTGCTTACACTCTTGGCGGTACGGGCGGCGGTATTGCCGAAAACGAGGACGAGTTAAGAGAGATATGTACACAGGGTCTTCACCTTTCCCGTGTTGGTCAGGTTCTTATCGAAAAAAGCATCAAGGGCTGGAAGGAAATTGAATTTGAGGTTATGCGTGACGGCGCAGGCAACTGTATAACCGTCTGCTCCATGGAAAACGTAGACCCCGTAGGCGTACATACGGGCGACAGTATAGTAGTAGCACCGGCGCAGACGCTTTCCGACAGGGAATATCAGATGCTCCGAAGCGCTGCTATAAATATCATTAACTCTATCGAGATAAAGGGCGGCTGCAACGTACAGTTTGCGCTTGACCCCAACAGCTACAACTATGCCGTTATTGAGATAAATCCCCGTGTTAGCCGTTCATCCGCGCTTGCATCAAAGGCTACCGGCTACCCTATCGCAAAGGTAGGCGCAAAAATCGCACTCGGCTACAACCTTGACGAAATTAAAAACGCAGTTACGGGCAAGACCTTTGCCTGCTTTGAGCCTGCTATCGACTATGTTGTATTAAAATTCCCCCGCTGGCCGTTTGATAAATTCTTCGGTGCAAAAAGAACACTCGGCACAAAGATGATGGCAACGGGCGAGGTAATGAGTATAGGCAAAAGCTTTGAGGCCGCACTTTTAAAGGGCGTGCGTTCGCTGGAGATAGGTCAGTACGGTCTTGAAAGAAAATCCAGCAAGGCGCGCGATCTGGAGGAGCTTAAAAAGCGTGTTCAGGTGCCCGATGACGAGCGTCTTTTCGACCTTGCGGAAATGTTAAGACGTAATTACCGCGTTGAAAAGGTATGTCAGATAACGGGTATGGACTTGTTCTTTATCCACAAAATAAAGAGCATAGTCGATATGGAGGAACAGCTTAAGCTTATGAAGGTAGACGACTTTACCGAGGAAAGCCTGCGTTTCTACAAGGAAAAGGGATTCTCGGACAAGGCTATATCAAACTTTGTGGGCTGCACTCCCCCCGATATTTACGCATTAAGGCAAAGATTTAATATAATGCCCGTATTTAAAATGGTCGATACCTGTGCGGGCGAGTTTGAGGCTATGACCCCCTACTACTATTCAAGCTACGACAGCGAGGACGAGGTAGTTGTATCCGACCGCAAAAAGGTAATGGTTATCGGCTCGGGCCCCATAAGGATCGGTCAGGGCATTGAATTTGACTACTGCTCGGTACACTCCATAAAGGCGCTTAAAAAGGCGGGTATAGAAACAATTATCGTAAACAACAACCCCGAGACCGTTTCCACCGATTTTGACACGGCGGACAAGCTTTATTTCGAGCCCCTTACGGAAGAGGATGTTTTAAATGTTGTTGAACGCGAGCGTCCCGACGGCGTAATTTTGCAGTTTGGCGGTCAGACAGCTATCAAGCTTGCAAAATTCTTTGACGAAATGAATATACCTATCTACGGCACAAAGCCCGAGCAGATAGATGCCGCAGAGGACAGGGAAAAATTTGACGAGATACTTGAAAAGCTGCATATCAGCCGACCCAAGGGCAAGGGCGTATGGTCTGTAGAGGAAGGCTGCGAGGTCGCAGAAAACCTTGGCTATCCCGTTCTTGTGCGTCCCAGCTACGTTCTTGGCGGTCAGGGTATGGAGATAACCTACAACCGCGAGCAGCTTATAAAATACCTGCGCGAGGCCTTTGAAAAGGACAGCAAAAATCCCGTGCTTATCGACCGCTACCTTGCCGGACGCGAGATCGAGGTAGATGCCATCTGTGACGGCGTTGATGTTTATATTCCCGGTATTATGGAGCATTTGGAGCGCGCAGGCGTACACAGCGGCGACAGTATATCAATATATCCGCCCCAGCACCTTACGGACGATATCAAGCATCAGATAATGGATGTTACAAAGAAGATATCCGTTGAGCTTAAGGTCATAGGTATGATAAATATTCAGTTTATCGAATACAAGGGCGAGCTTAATATTATCGAGGTAAACCCCCGCTCGTCAAGAACGGTACCCTATATCACAAAGGTAACGGGCGTACCCGTAATTGATATTGCAACCAGGGTCATGCTTGGCGAAAAGCTTGCGGATATGGGCTACGGCACGGGCATTTGCGATATACCCAAGGTAGTTGCGGTAAAGGTACCCGTATTCTCGACAGAAAAGCTGCCGCAGGTTGAAGCAAGTCTCGGCCCCGAAATGCGCTCCACAGGTGAGGTACTGGGCGTTGGCTACAACCTTGAAAACGCACTTTACAAGGGCTTTATTGCGGCAGGTATGACAGTACCCAGGGCAGGAAGCACCATTGTTGCCACCGTAAGAAGTCAGGACCACGAAAAGTTTATCGACATAGCAAAGCGCTTTGAAAATATGGGCTGCCGCTTTGTGGCAACCAGCGGCACGGCAAGGGCATTAAAGGAACACGGCCTTGAAGTAAAGCCCGTTAAAAAGATAAGCGAGGGCGTACCCAATATCGTGGACACCATACGAAGCGGCGTTGTAGACCTTATTGTGGATATCCCCAAAAAGGCAAACAACTCTCACTCCGACGGCTTTAAGATAAGAAGAACGGCTATAGAAAGCAGCGTTACACTTATAACATCGCTTGATACCTTAAACGCAATGGCGGATGTTATGGAGAAAAATATTGACCAAAGCAAACTTGATCTTTTTGATATAAACAGAGATATGCGTTAATTTTAAAAGGCAGCACCACTAAAGAGTGCGCTCATATAGAAGTTTTCCAAACTACTATATACAATACCTTTACAGCAGGCTATAAAAAAGGGTTCTTTGTCAACTGGTGTGGTTGACAATTAACACAAACTTAACAAACGGT
>CAMVJD010000007.1 GCA_947167715.1 uncultured Eubacteriaceae bacterium | reverse complement strand
TTGCAAAAAAAATTTGGTGTAGCCTATCGACCACACCAAATATTATAGAACCAAAGATCACACCTTTGGTGTGATTTTTTTTTGTGCAAATATATTGAATTAAGCAGTGATATATGATATTATATTTGCAAATAACAAAAAAGGAGAAATTATGGAAGAACAAGGAGAAAACAAGAAAAAGAATTTTAAATTGGAATTCTGCAAATATGTGTTGATACTGGGTATAGTGGGATATATACTTACAAATGCGATAGCGATGATATTTGTGGCATGGTTAGGTTTTATTTTTGGTGCACTTGAGTATACCAAAACCAAAAATCAAAGTTCAAGGCCATATTTTATAGCGGCAGCTGTTTTATCGGTGCTGCCGTCGCTGTATTTTGCAATATTTTTAATGGTGCCTTTGGTGTTTTCAAGCACTATGGTATGGAAATATCCGTTTCAAAGGGCATATATCGGTTTATATCAGAATGTTGATGAGCCTGAGTGGTTCCCGAATTTTTTGGATGATGTAAAAGGCGATTACTTATTTACATATATGCCGAGTATTATGCAGGGTGACGGGTTTTATGATGTGCGTTTTAAGACGACGCCGCAGAAAGCACAAAATTATATATACCAATTTGAACCACGGGCGGAATATGTTTTTCGGATAGACAATGGTAATATAGGTGAAACAGTTTCGGGCGAACTTGAACTTAAAGAAAGCGAAACGCTGACCGTAAGGATCAGCAAAGAATTTTGGGAAAAATGTGGACCAAATACAAAAGCGTATGTATTGTTCGACAATTTTTACTGGAATCATCCACATTCGGCAGTAGTTGTTATAGACCCCGATTCGGGCAAAATACAGATGTCGGAAAATGGATAAAAAACAGATTATGGAAAGGAATAAAAAAATGACAAGAGAAGAAGCGTGGGCGCTTTTAACGGAATTTAACAAGGATGAATTTCATCTTGAACACGCGCAGACGGTGGAAAACACTATGCGCTATTTTGCAAAGAAATTAGGCTACGGCGATGAAGAGGATTTTTGGGGCATAGTGGGACTTTTACACGACCTGGATTTTGAGCTTTACCCCGAGGAGCATTGTATTAAATCGCAGGAAATTATGCGTGAAAGGGGCATTGACGAGCGTATCATACACGCGACCGCAAGCCACGGTTATGGCATAACGGTGGATATCAAGCCCGAACACGAAATGGAAAAGGTGCTTTTTGCCGTTGACGAGCTTACGGGGCTTATCGGTGCGGTGGTGCTGATGAGGCCGTCAAAAAGTGTGCAGGATCTTGAAGTAAAGTCCGTGAAAAAGAAGTTTAAAAGCAAGGGCTTTGCGGCAGGCTGTTCAAGAGAGGTAATTCAGCGCGGCGCAGATATGCTGGGCTGGGAGCTTGACAGGCTTATCGCGGAAACCATTGAGGCATTGAGGAGCTTTCAGCCGTAATGTATGATATTAAAGCAAAAATTACTTCGGAAAATAAAAGAGGGGCCTTTATCCCTCTTTTACTGTGGCAGTTTCCTCAGGCACTTCTCCGTACATATCATCGATAACGGAATAAAAATTAAGCGGCAGTACCTGCTCCCTGTGCATTATCTCAAAAAGATCAAGCGCATGGGAATAGTTTGTAGTCATTTCATTATCCTCGGCATATTCGGCATCGAGGCGCACGCCAAGGCCGAATATGCCATTTTGCTCTGTAAGATAATGCACAAGATGTTTTCTTTGGCCGTCAATAATAACGGTTTGTGAGTAGGTGTTAAGTGTTTTCATATCATTCTCCACAATTTGTATATTTTATCTCCACAATTAAATTTTACCATAAAACACCTGTATTTTCCATAAAAATAAACCGAGATTTTCTTGTATAATTCGACTTGCGTTGTGTTTTTAAGCGTTTGAAATATGCTTAAACAGCGGGTTTTTGTCGTTTGATAAAAATATGTCAAAAAACGACGCTTTGTTAAGTCAAAGCGCAAAAAAAATTAAAATTTTGAGTATTTTTTATTGCATTATTGGGATAAAATGGGTTATAATGAAAGTAGCAGTAATTTTGGGGATATATTAGAAAAGGTGTATTTTAAATGGATGAATCTTCTAATTTTTCCGACAGACTTTCGGGACCATTTATCTTAAACGTAGTAAGGCGCGGTATGACCGTGCTTATACCTATAATATTGGCATCGTCCGTTGCTTTGGCGATAATGGCCTTTCCTGTGCCTGCGTTTGAAAAATGGCTTCAGGAGTTTATGGGTGGAACGGTGTATACGCTTTTATCCTACATAAAGGACTTTTCGTTTTCGTATTTTTCGGTAATGCTTGTTATAAGCATCAGTACAAGCTATGTGCTTGAAAGCAAGGAGCCTATTGAAACGTCGGTGTTTGCACCGCCTGCGGCCTGTATTGCGTTTTTGCTTATTTCAAGGGCAAATGAGGGCAATGCGGCGGTCAAGCTTGGCACACAGGGCAGCTTTTGGGCGCTTGCCATTTCGTTTATTGTAAGCTGGGCTTATAATAAACTGGTACATTCAAAGCTTGGGAATGTATGGAGCATCCCCGCGGGACACGATACCTTTTTCAGGGGCGCGATGCGGTCGTTTTTGCCGCTGGTGGTGATAATCACATCTTCGGCGCTGATATCATTTTTCTTATATGATGTTTGCAAGATAGAAAATATAACATATTGGCTGGGTGATATAATCGATAAGCTGTTAAACAGCCTTCACAGCGATTTTATCGAGGTTTTGGCCTGCGTTGTGATAATACATATTTTCTGGTTTTTCGGTATACACGGCAGTAATGTTGTTGAACCGTTTATGCAGACACATGTTGCGGTAGGCAGCGATATTATTTTCAGCAAGACCTTTTTTGATGTATTTATTTTAATGGGCGGCTGCGGTACAAGTGTTTGTATAATTGCCGCTGTACTGATATTCTGCAGGCGCGGAAAGCTGAAAAATATTGCGCGTACATCTATACTTCCCGTATTTTTGAATATCAACGAAATAGTTACCTTTGGTCTGCCGATAATATGGAACCCGACACTTTTGATACCGTTTATGCTGGTGCCTATGGAGGCGGCTGTTATTGCATATGCCGCAATAAAGTTTGGCATAGTTGCGCCTGTCGTTTCGGAGGTGACCTGGACAGCACCTATAATAGTAAGCGGATATTTTGCGACACACTCGATAAGCGGCAGTCTGCTCCAGATAGTAATAGTTATTGTGGGTACGCTGACCTATGCGCCTTTTATACGCAAGCACGAAAGCAACGAGGAGCAGATGATCAAAAATAATGTGGGCGAGCTTATCAAAATGCTTCAGGAGGCGGAGCAAAACGGTGAAGAGCCCGTATTTTTAAATAAAACCGATGCGCTTGGCGTCACGGCAAATATGCTTATGACCGACTTGCATACGGCTGTTAAAGGACGTCAGCCCTATCTTATGTATCAGCCGCAGTTTAAGGCAGACGGTACTTGTATAGGCGCAGAGGCGCTATTGCGTTGGCGTCATCCGTTGGGCGGCTTTATTTATCCGCCGCTTATAATTTATCTTGCCAAAAAGGGCGGCTTTTTGCCCGAGCTGGAGGAGCATATTTTTGATATGGCCTGCAATGCCATAAAGCAGACCGAGGCTATGACCGATAAGCCCTTTAAAATATCGGTAAATATTACCGCGCGCTCGCTTAAATGGGACAGGCTGGAGGAGTGTATAGCCGAAAAAATGGATAACTGCGGTATTACGCCCGATAAGCTTTGGATAGAGATAACGGAGCAGGATATTTTTTCAAGGGATGAAGAAAATATTGAAAAGATAACAAGGCTTCGCAAAAACGGACACAAGTTTTTGATTGATGACTTTGGTATGGGCAGGACATCTGTTTTCTATCTGCAAAGTGAGCTGTTTGACGGTGTTAAGCTGGACGGTGCGCTTGTAAAGAATATACTTTCCGATAATGCAAGCCGTGAGATCGTTTCGTCAGTTATAGAGCTTAGCAGCAAGCTTGGTATGCTTGTCATTGCCGAGTTTGTGGAAACAAAGGAAATATGCGATGTCCTGGATGAGCTTGGCTGTGATTATTATCAGGGCTATTATTTCAGCAAGCCTGTGGGACTTGAAGAATTTTGGAAAAAAATTGAAAATAAATAAAACCATTTTAAAAGGCTCGTCTTTGTGGACGAGCCTTTTGCTGTTATTATAATTCAATATCGGTTACATTATCTGATACTTCCGAGGGATCGATTATTTCTATAGATACGCCGGGAATGCCGGTTTCTATTTTTTCCCCGCTGTTGTCGGTGTCCTCGTCGGGCTTTGTGATATCCGAAAGAGAGGGAAGTCCCGCTGTTGAAACATTGATGTTTGCTGTCTTGGTCTCACCGTCCCAATCGACCTCTGCGCCTATTGTTTCGCACATTGCACGCAGCGGCAGCATAAAGCGGTCGTTTATTATTGCCTGCGGTACATCGGGGGTCACGGGTACTTCGTTTACATAAAAATGATCCTCGCCTGCCGTCATTTTAATAACAATTATATCCTTGGTAAATGTCGCGGTTTTTGTGTCCGCATCCCATTCAACATTAAAACCAAGCTGCTCGGTAACGCCGCGCACGGGCACCATGGTGCGGCTGTCAACAATAACGCCCTTTTCGGGTGCCTCTACGCCGTTTACAACCACATTAACGGGTGTGTCTGCTGCCATAGCGGTGACTGACATTGCCGCTGCGGCAAGTATAAATGCTGCAAATTTTTTCATATTATTTCTCCTTTACTGTTTTGATATTTACAGTATAACACCGTAATTTGTTTTTGTCTATTGGTATTTTGTGTTGACTTCACTGATTTTTTCGGAAATGTATATACACCTGCTTTGTCAATGGCGGCATATCCGCAAATAATCTTCCTTTAGAGCGGATGTCTCGTTTCACTCGCATACATTCAACCGCAAAGATAGATGCGGACAATTGCGCAGCAATTGGCTTTTGGCTATGCCAAAAGTTGTGAGCTCACAGGAAGAAACATTTGCGTTTTTGCTGCGAAAGGATATTTCTTGCAGTACTTTTCTTATAGTGCAGATAAAAGAGCTTTCACGCCGTAAGCAGCATCATAACAAACGAAACGTATACAACAACGCCGTTAGGCAAACATGCAAATATTTTCCTGCCGCGAAGTTTTTTCCTGCGGTATTTTTATTTTAAAGTGAATTTTTAAGTATCTTTCCGCCGCAGACGGTGGCCATTACTCTGCCGTAAAGCTCCTCTCCGTCATAGAGTGAATATTTTGCGCGGGAAACAAATTTCTCGGAATCCACCTTATATGCGTTTTTGTTGTCTATGATTATAAGGTCGGCATCCATACCCTCGGCAATTTTGCCCTTGGTTTTAAGGCCGAGTATTTTTGCGGGGTTTTCACTCATCTTTTTAACTATGTCAAGCGGTGTAAAATCGTTGTTTTTCACAAGGGCGGTAAAGCTTACCATAAGCGCCGTTTCAAGCGAGGATATGCCGTAGCTTGCATTTTCAAACTCCATATCTTTGGTGTCGGCGGTGGCGGGGCTGTGACCCGAGGAAATAACATTTATCGTGCCGTCGCGCAGGCCTTGTATTATCTGCTCTATATCGGTTTGTGTCCGAAGCGGCGGGTCTACCTTTGCAAGGGTATTGTAATTGTCGGTCTCGCTTTCGGTTTTGGTAAAATACTGCGGGCAGGTGTCGGCGGTAACATTTACGCCGCGTTTTCTTGCGCCGTCAATATGGTATACCGAGTCGCCCGTGCTTATTTTTGTGATATGCAGCCTTGCGCCCGAATGTTTTGCAAGTATAAGATCGCGGGTGACAAAACTTATCTCACCCTCGACGGGACAGCCGTTAAGACCTAATTTTGTTGAATAATATCCCTTGTTTATACAGCCGTTTTTACATAAATTTTTATCCGCGCAGCGCGTAACAACGGGAATATCAAACATTTTGCTGTACATCATAACATGGCGCAGGGTGTCAGCGTTCTGTACGCTTGTGCCGCCGTCGGAGAGCGCAATAACGCCGCGGCTTATCATTTCGCCCATTTCGGCTATTTCCTCGCCGTCGCAGTTTTTAGTTATACTGCCGTAAAGATAAAAATTGATCGGCGAATATTCCTTTACCTTGGAGGAAACATACTCCACTACCGACTTTGTGTCTATGCAGGGCTGGGTGTTTGGCGAACAGACAAGGCTTGTAAAGCCGCCCTCTACCGCACTTTGGCTTACGGTTATGATATTGTCGGTGTTTTCAAAGCCCGCCTCGCAAAGCTTACAGGACATATCTATAAGCCCGGGCATAAGCAAAAGCCCCTTGCCGTCAATAACTCTGTCGGCTTTTATATCTGCGTTTTCGGCTATTTTTTCTATTTTTCCGTCCTTGATATATATGTCAAAGACGGTTTTGTCGTCAAAGCCGTCCGCAACGGGTATTACATTTTTAATTAAAAGCTCACTCATCCATATCTCTCCTTCCCATTGACAGCAGATACAAAAGTGCCATACGGATAGCAACACCGTTTGTTATCTGGTCATCGGTTATACAGCGGGGACTGTCTATTATGCTGCCCTCTATCTCAACACGGCGGTCGGGCGAGCCGGGGTGCATTATAATGCAGTCGGGCTTTGCATAGGAAAGTATCTCGGGCGTTACCTTAAAATGGTTTTTATATTCGTTAAAGCTTGCAAGGCGGCTGCCGTAGCTTTTTTCGTCCTGTAAACGCAGGCTCATTATAACATCGGAGTCCCTTGCGGCCTCTTTAAGGTCGTAATATACCTTTACGCCGAATTTATCAAGCTGTGTGGGTATCATAGTGGGCGGCGCAACCACGCACACCTCTACGCCCAGCTTTAAAAGCCCCCAAATATTGCTTCGCGCAACGCGGGAGTTTATAACATCACCTACAATAGTTACCTTTAAATTGTCAAAGCCGCCCTTTATATGCTTTATTGTCATAAGGTCCAGAAGCGCCTGTGACGGGTCCTCGTTTATGCCGTCGCCTGCGTTTAAAACGCCGGCCTTTACCTTTTCGGCCAAAAGCTTTGCGCTGCCCGCCATAGGGTGACGGCAGATGATAAAGTCACCGCCCATCTGCTCGATAGTACGGCCCATATCGTTGATGTTTTCGTGCCTGTCCTCTACGCCCGGCACGGTAATGTCAACAATGTTTGCGCCCAGATACTGCGCCGCAAGTTCGTAGCTTAATTTTGCACGCACACTTCGCTCGTAAAACAGTATAATAACGGATTTGCCGTTAAGATACGGTGTTTTTTTGTTTTTTTGGCTTAAAACAAATTTCATGGTTTCCGCCGTTTCAAGAATGTCCTCTATCTCGTCCTTGGTTATATCCGTAAGGCTGATAAAGTCCTTTCGTAAAAATCCCATATTCTCACCTCTTACTCTCTTTTTACCGCGCCCAATTCCAATGCGCCCAGGTCGTTTTTAAGCAAAATATCCGCTTTAACTTTTTCGCGCGTATCGGGCATGGTCATTTCCACATTTTCTGATTTTTTATCCTTTAAAAGCGTTGTTATAAGGTCACTATCCATCACAACGCCGTGACTTTCAAGTGCATTTTTCCATATGGTAAATTTACAGCCGTTGCGCCAGTTATTGCAGTAATAGCCCTTGCTGTTTTCAAGCACTATACCGCCGCAGTGCGGACAGATGCCAAGGCCGTTTTTGGGCATTTTTATCTTTTTGCCCTTGCCATAGCCCTCTGCGGCAAACTGCACATTTGTCACGCCCTTATCGGCGTTATCCACCAAAAAGCATACATAGCGCCGTATGCTTGCCATAAAGCGCTCGGGGTCCATTTTGCCCTTTGCAATGGAGCTTAAGCCCTTTTCCCACTTGCCCGTGGTTTCGGGGGATTTAAGCTCGGGCGGACAGACGGCAATTAATTTTATTGCTTTTTCGGTAGGTACAAGTGCCTTTTTGTCGCGTTTGACATAACCGACGTGTATAAGGCGCTCTATAATGGCCGCACGGGTCGCGGGAGTACCCAGTCCCGACTCCTTAAGCTGCTCCTTAAGGTCCTCGTCCTCGACAAACTTGCCCGCATTTTCCATAGCCGAAAGCAGGGTCGCCTCGTTATAGGGCTGGGGTGGCTTTGTCTTTTTCTTGGTCGATTTTACGCCGTTTACGGGGCGTGTATCGCCTTGCTTAACATCGGGCAGAACGACCTCGGTCTCCTTTTTGCCCTTTTTCTCCTTGTCGGCCTTTTCAAGGGCCTTCCAGCCGTTGTCTATTACCGTTGTGCCGCGGGAGATAAATTTATCTTGTTCAACATTGGTTATAATTTTTGTGGTGCTGTATACATAATAAGGGTAAAACACCGATAAAAAGCGGCGTACAACCAAATCAAAAACCTTAAATTCCCTGTCGCTCAGGCCGTTTACATAAAGTCTGCCGTTGGTGGGGATAATTGCGTGGTGGTCGCTTATTTTGGTGTTGTCCACTATTCGCTTTGTTATGGGCAGCTTTGGCAGGTTTACCACATATGACGCAAAGTCATTATATTCGTCTATCTGCGAAAGTTTGTTTGCTATCACCGAAAGCTGCGGTATCATATCGTCCGATAAATGGCGGCTGTCGGTACGCGGATAGGTCAAAAGCTTGCGCTTTTCGTAAAGGTCCTGCGCTATATTAAGCGTTTCCTGCGCCGACATACCGTATTTTCGGTTGCAGTCGCGCTGCAGCTCCGTCAGGTCGTATAAAAGCGGCGGCGGCATTTTCTTTTCTTCCTGCTCTACAAGGCTTATTTCGGCCGTTTTGCCCTTTACCCTTGCCGTTATCTCGTCCGCCAGCTTTTTATCAAAAATTTTTGTGTCGCTGTTGTTTTTCTCGTCAAACCAAAGTCCCTTAAAATCGCCGAAGTCGGCCTCCAGCTCCCAATAATCACGGGCATCAAAGGCGTTTATCTCCTGCTGGCGCGCAACTATTATCGCCAGCGTGGGGGTCTGCACACGGCCAATGCTTAAAAGTGCGTTGTAGCGCAGCGTAAAGGCGCGTGAGGCGTTCATGCCCACAAGCCAATCCGCCTCGGAGCGGCACCGCGCGGAGTCGTACAGCTTGTCGTATTCGCAGCCGTCCTTTAGGGATGCAAAGCCTTGTGTGATGGCCTGGTCGGTCATACTGCTTATCCAAAGGCGCTTGAACGGCTTTTTACACTTGGTTATCTCGTAGATATACCTGAAAATAAGCTCGCCCTCGCGCCCGCTGTCCGTTGCGCATATCAGCTCGCCGACCTTGTCGCTGTCCATAATTTTTTTTAATATTTCAAGCTGGTCCTTGGTGGCGTCTATCGCCTTTAGCTTAAGCTCGTCGGGCAGTATGGGCAGAGCTTCCTTCCGCCATTTTTTCAGCTCGGGGTCGTAGTCCTCGGGCTCCCAAAGGGTCACCAAATGGCCTACCGCCCAGCTTACTATATATTCATCATTGTACAAAAAACCGTTCCCGCGCTTGTCGCATTTCAACACACGCGCAATATCGCGGCCTACGGACGGCTTTTCCGCTATTACAAATTTTTTCATTTTATCACCGAATTAGATTTTTTTGTCTGGTAAAATCTTGACCTGTATTGTTAAATTTGTTATTATTATACTATACATTACTTTAAAAATACAAAGGAGTGGTATTATGCCGTCATATAAAATTTTTGCAGACAGCGCAGGCGACCTTTCGGACAACCTTATCAAAAAATACGATATTTCCGTTATCCCGTACTACGTTACCATAAACGGCAAGGACTATTTAAAGGAGGGTGTCGATATATCCCAAGACGAGATATTTGATGCCCAGGTGTCGGGGGTATTTACAAAAACCTCCCTGCCCGCCATTGATGATTATATTTCGGCCTTTCGCCCCTATCTTGAAGAGGGAAAGGACATAATATGCTACTGTCTTTCGCAAAAATTAAGCGGCAGCGTGCAAAGCGGCACAAATGCTGCCAATATGCTTAAGGAGGAATTTCCCGACAGAAAAATACTTGTCGTGGATTCCAAGCAGGCAACCTCTGGTCAGGCACTTGTTATCGCCGAGGGCGCGAGAATGCTTGAAAACGGCTTTGACATTGAAAAGGTCGCCGAAATGACAGACACGCTTGCCGCAAATTCCACCATTAAATTTATAGTTGATGACCTTATCCACCTGCAAAAGGGCGGCAGACTGGGCAAGGCGGCGGCACTTATAGGCACTATTTTAAATATAAAGCCCGTTTTAAGCCTTACCGATGCCGAGGTAATGCCCGTTATGAAGGTGCGCGGCCGCAAAAAAGCGCTTGACGCCGTATGCAAGGAAATGGAAAAGTTTTTAAACCAAGAGCCCGAAAAATACTGGCTGCTCACAACATCCTGCAACGGAGCGGAGGGCTGGGAGGAAATGCACCAAATTTTTGTCAAAAATACGGGCATAGAGCCCAATTTTGATTCCATAAGGGTAGGTGCCACCATTGGTACCCACACAGGCCCGACCGCTATCGGCGTTGCCGCAATAAAGAAGTATGAATATCTAATATAATGATACATTAAATATGAAAAAATTGCAAGTGATAAAAGGAGAATATATATGAAATTAATGTTTGCATCCGACATTCACGGGTCGGCGTATTACTGTGAAAAAATTTTGGAGGCCTATAAGGCCGAAAAGGCGGAAAGGCTGATACTTTTGGGCGACCTTTTATATCATGGCCCCAGAAACGACCTGCCCCGCGATTATGACACAAAAAAGGTCACAAAAATGCTTAACAGCGTTAAAAACGAAATTTTTGCCGTGCGCGGCAACTGCGAGGCCGAGGTGGACCAGATGGTTCTGGAGTTTCCCTGTATGGCGGATTATATGCTTTTGCACCTGGACGGCGGCAAGTGTGCCTTTATCACGCACGGCCATTTGTACAACAACGACAACCCGCCGCTTTTAAAGGACGGGGATGTGCTTATCCACGGCCATACGCACGAAAAGGTGATACAAAAGGCGCATAATTATACCTATATCAATCCCGGCTCGGTATCACTTCCCAAGGATGACGACATCCACAGCTATATGGTGTACGAGGACGGCGAATTTATTATCAAGGACTTTGACGGAAACAGCATAAAGAGCTTTAAAATATGAGAGATTTGATTTTTTTGCCGCTTGCCGCGCATAACGTGCGGGAGTGGCTTTTGGAAAAATACAGCGAAATGGCTGTGGAAATACTGGGCAAGGCCTTTGTTACGGTAATAATTATTATTGTCGGCAAAATAATAATAGGCATTTTCAGGGCCATTATAAAGGGTACTATCACCAAAAACCCCAAATTACCTGCGCGCAAGGCCAAAACCGTGGGTACGGTGCTTACAAGTGTGGTAAAATATGTGTCTTATTTTGTGCTTTTATGCATAATGCTTAAGTATTGGGGCGTGGACACGGGCTCGCTGCTTACGCTGGGCGGTGTTGCGACTGTTGCCGTGGGTCTCGGCGCACAAAGCATAATATCGGATATAATGACGGGTGCCTTTATTTTAATGGAGGATCAATTCGGTGTGGGCGATATAATAACCACCGAGGGTTATACGGGCGTTGTTGTGGCTATAGGCCTGCGCACCACGGTTTTAAGGAGCGCCGACGGAAATATGCACATTATCCCCAACGGCCAGATAAAAATAGTCACCAATATGAGCAAGGAATTTAACCGCGGCATTATTGATGTTTCGGTCGCCTACGAGGAGGATCTTGACAGGGTGATGAAGGTGCTTGAGGACGAAATGACCGAGATATATGACAAGGAGCATATAGAGGGACTTTTGTCAAAGCCTGTTATCTGGGGCGTTGAGGAGCTTGGCGACAGCGGTATTAAAATAAGGATAGCCGCCGATTGCAAGGTCGGTAAAAACTGGGATATCGAGCGCGCCGTCAGATACCGTATAAAAAACAGGTTTGACAAAGAGGGTATAGAAATACCGTTCCCCCAAGTGGTTGTCAGCAGAAAGGGCGAAAAGTAATGGACTTTAATATAGGTGATATAGTAAAAATGAAAAAGGCACACCCTTGCGGCAGCGACGAATGGGAGATACTGCGCGTGGGCGCGGATTTTCGCATAAAATGCAAGGGCTGCGGGCATCTTGTAATGCTGCCGAGGGTAAAGTTTGAAAAAAATGTGAAAAAGATTATGCAGTAATTCTTGATTTGTGACGACATTTGCGTTACAATGTAATAAACGAAAGTAGAGAGGGTGGCAAATATGGAAAAAACAACGACATTAAATTTAAGGGTCGATCCAATGGTCAAGGCTCGTGCCGAAAAGGTGCTTTCAAGGCTGGGCGTACCTATGTCAACGGCGATAGATATGTATCTTAATCAAATATATCTTACGGGCGGCATTCCTTTCTCTGTTTCGCTGCCTAAAGTTCCCGATACGGTCAATATGGATATAATGACCGACAGAGAGCTTGATGCTCGCTTGAAAAAAGGCTTTGATGATATAGCCTTGGGAAATGTGCAGGATGCAGCGGAGGCTTTTGAGCGTTTCAGGGAGAAAAACAGATGATATTATATTTGTGACCAACGTGCTTTACAGCGCCTCGGATATAGAAAACAGATTACGAGATTTATAATATATAATAAGTATTAAAAGGAGGTTTTATTTATGAAAAAATTTATTGCGGGTATTATCTGCGCTATGCTTTGCGCGGCAAATGTATCGGCGGCGGAGCCTTTTATGGAAGTATCGGGCTTTGAGGGCGATATGGAGGTAATGTACTCAAACGGCGTTATCAAAAAGACGACTGCGCCCGCTGTTGTTCTAATGGTAAACGGCGATGCTGTGGGTGATGCGGATGCCATTATCAAAAACGGTACCACTCTTGTTCCCTTGCGCTTTATAAGCGAGCGCTTCGGTGCAAATGTGGCGTGGGACAGCGATACAAAGACCGTTGTTATAAATAACGCCGACACAAGCATCAAGTGTCAGATAGGCGACAGCGCGGTAATTGTAAACGGCGAAAGGCGCGAGACTACAAACCCCGCCGAGATAGTGGACGGCAGGACCTATGTGCCCTTAAGGGCTATATCCACGGCTTTTGGCGCAGAGGTCGGCTATGTGGGCGACCTTGCCGAGGACACCCGTTTTGTTTGGGTAGAGCAGGAAAAGCGTGTCAAGGTGACACAAGAGGATGCGGGCATAATAGTTGAAAAGCGCTATTTCGAGGACTTTTTGCCCTCAATGCAGACTGCTATATTCCAGCTTCACGGCATTGACGGCGTAACAAAGGAAAATCACGCCGAAAAATTCCCGTCTGCGGGCGCGGTCAGCTGCAAGGTAACTGCCGACCTGGGACATTACTGGTATGTTAAAATTTTTGAAAACGGTTGGGTAGGCGCTCTCGTGGATAAGGAAACGGGCAGCGTTTATGCGGCACACGCCTTTTCGCTTGTAAACTTCTCGGTTGCCGAGGAGGGCGACTACAGCGGCTGGGGCTGGACATATCAATAAAATACTCTTGCGATACGTTGATTCTTTTTTTGGCAATCCCCGCAAATAATTCCGGCTTACAGCGGATATACATTCAACCGCAAAGATAGATGCGGACAATTGCAAAGCAATTGGCTTTTGGCTATGCCAAAAGTTGTGAGCTGACGCCGAAAAACATTTGCGTGTTTGCCCGACAACGTTATTGCATACGCTTCGTTTGTTATAATGTTGTTTACGGCATAAAAGCTCTTTTATTTGCACTATAAAAGACGTACCGTAGGAAATATTTTATGCGGCAAAAACGCAAATGTTTCTTCCTGTGAGCGTATGCGAGTGAAACAAGACATCCGCTCTAAAGGAAGATTATTTGCGGGGTTTGCCGAAAAAAGTTAACAATTACAAGGGTGCAGATGGCGGTGCTTTTAAATAATATAGGCTTATAATGAGTTTCTACTATATATAGTGCCAAGTGTTTTATAAGCCACTAAAAAAAATAAAAATAACCAAAAATTTAAATAAAACTTTGTAAAGTTTGTGAAAAATTTTACCCCAATTTCTGAAAATTATGCTTGAAATCGGGGTTTTATTAGTGTATAATAAACGTGTTGTGACATTAAGAGCGTTGATGCGGGAGGTTGCCGAAAGGGTTTTTCCGCGGAGCGATGTCCGGTTCAAGAAAACGGGCGACAAGGTCACTGTAATACTTGCGCGGTTCCTTAATGAGTTGCAAAAGGAAACACGCGGCTGAGTGTGCAGTCACCACTTGTCGTGCTGAGTAATCAAAAAGTACGAAAAGGAGGGGACTTTTTTTATGGCTAATCAGAAGATTAGAATCAGTCTTAAGTCTTACGATCATAAGTTGATCGACCAGTCCGCTGCTCAGATAATCGAGACAGCAAAGAAAACAGGTGCAAAAATCAGCGGTCCTATACCGCTTCCCACAAAGAAGGAAGTTGTTACTATCCTTCGTGCGGTACACAAGTACAAGGACTCGAGAGAGCAGTTCGAGCTCAGAACACACAAAAGACTGATTGATATCCTTATGCCTACAGCAAAGACGGCAGATGCTTTAAGACGTCTTGACTTACCTGCAGGCGTTGATATCACATTAAAGGTCATGAACTAATTTACCCAATTAGTTAAAAAATTAACCCAAATGCAGTTTTAACTGCAAACAATGGTTTATATAGGTACAGAAATGAAAACCTTATAAACTGTAGAATGAACTCCCGGCAACGGGCGTTCCGCTGTAAAGTTTATGTAGATCAATTCGCTTTATTAAGCGAAAAAATCACGGAGGTAAATGTTATGCAAAAGGCTATAGTTGCTAAGAAAATCGGTATGACACAGATTTTCGCTGAAAACGGCTTACTTATTCCTGTAACCGTTCTGGAAGCGGGCCCTTGTGTTGTAACACAGAAGAAAACAGTTGAAAACGACGGATACGATGCTATCCAGGTTGGCTTTGGCGAGATCAAGGCAAAGAAAGTGAACAAGCCTATGAAGGGTCATTTTGACAAGGCAGGCGTTGTTCCCACAAAAGTTCTTAAGGAATTAAGACTTGACGATACATCCGCTTACGAGGTTGGTTCCGAGATAAAGGCCGATGTATTCGCAGCAGGCGATAAGGTTGACGCAACAGGCGTATCCAAGGGTAAGGGCTACCAGGGTCCCATCAAGAGACACGGTCAGTCAAGAGGTCCTATGGCGCACGGCTCCAAGTACCACAGAGGTGTAGGTTCTTTAAGTTCCGCTACAACACCCGGTAAGGTAAAGAAGGGCAAGAAGATGGCAGGTCACATGGGTTCTGTTCAGGTAACGGTTCAAAACCTCGAGGTAGTTCGCGCAGATGCAGAGAAGAACTTGCTTCTTATCAAGGGTGCCGTTCCCGGTAATAAGGGTGCTGTGCTTGTGATCAAGAACAGCGTTAAGGCCTGAGATTACGAAAAGGAGGTAAAACCTAATGGCAAATGTTAAAGTATACAACATGAGCGGAAGCGAAGTTGGTTCTATAGATTTGAAAGACGAAATTTTTGCAGTAGAGGTAAGCGAGCACGCTATGCATCAGGCAGTTGTTCAGTACCTTGCAAATAAAAGACAGGGCACACAGAGCGCCTTAACACGCGCAGAGGTTCGCGGCGGCGGCAGAAAGCCCTGGAGACAGAAGGGTACAGGCCGTGCAAGACAGGGCTCCATCCGTTCACCTCAGTGGACAGGCGGCGGCGTTGTATTTGCTCCCAAGCCCAGAGATTATTCCTTCAAATTAAATAAGAAGGTAAAGCAGCTTGCAATGAAGTCCGCTTTAACTACAAAGTTAAATGAGGGCAAGTTCGTTGTTGTTGACGCTCTTCGTTTTGACGAGCCCAAGACAAAGGAAATGGCAGCTGCATTAAAGAATTTAAGCGCAGAAAACTCACTTGTAGTTCTTGACGATATCAACAAGAATGCTACATTATCCGCAAGAAACCTTGCAGGTGTTAAGACAGCTATCGTAAGAAAGGTAGAAAACGAGGGTAAGGTAACCTACGCTAACACTATCAATGTTTACGATATCATCAAGTACGACACACTTGTTATGACACAGGCTGCGGTAGAGCTTATCGAGGAGGTGTACGCATAATGGCAGATATTAAGTATTATGACGTTATTTTAAAGCCCGTCGTTACAGAAAAAAGTATGAACGAAATGGCTGAAAAGAAGTACACTTTTTATGTACACACAGATGCAACAAAGATCCAGATCAAGCAGGCTGTAGAAAAGATGTTTGAGGGTACAAAGGTTGCAAGCGTAAACACACTTAACCTTCAGGGTAAGTCAAAAAGACGCGGTTACACATTCGGCAAGACCGTTAATAAGAAGAAAGCTATTGTTCAGCTTACAGAAGACAGCAAGGAAATTGAAATTTTCAGCGGTATGTGATAATAAGTAAGCCGTGTGCATACAAGTAAAGAAAAAATCGTCAAGCTTGCTTGTAAGGGTTTTTGCTTTGCGCAGTATGCGGAGGGCGCCCGCCCGACACCGAAACGAAGCGAAGCGCAGTTGAGGTATGGCACGGCGAAAACGCGTCAACAGAACGAATATTGCACCGAAAAGCGTGCAGAGAATTAAACTAAGAAAAGGAGTGTAAAAAATGGGTATTAAGAGATTTAAGCCTTATACACCTTCAAGAAGACAGATGACAGTATCTGACTTCGCTGAAATAACAAAATCTACTCCCGAAAAAAGCCTTACGGTACACATCAAGTCTACCGCAGGCCGCAACAGTCAGGGTAAGATAACCGTTCGTCACATCGGCGGCGGTGCAAAGAAAAAATACAGGATCATCGACTTTAAGAGAAATAAAGACGGTGTTCCCGCAAAGGTAACAGCAATCGAGTACGATCCTAACAGAACAGCAAACATCGCACTTGTATGCTACGCAGACGGCGAGAAGAGATACATCCTCGCTCCCAACGGCTTAAAGGTCGGCGACACCATCATGAACGGTGAAGAGGCCGAGGTAAGAGTTGGTAATGCACTTCCCATGAAGAACATACCTATCGGTGCCGAGATACACAATATCGAAATGAAGCCCGGTGCAGGCGGACAGCTTGTTCGTTCCGCAGGTAATGTTGCACAGCTTATGGCTAAGGAAGGCAAGTATGCTACTGTAAGACTTCCCTCCGGCGAGATGAGACTTCTTCCCATCGAGTGCCGCGCAACTATCGGTGCTGTAGGCAACGGCGATCACGAGCTTATCAATATCGGTAAGGCAGGTAAGAAGCGCCACATGGGTATCAGACCTACTGTTCGTGGTTCTGTTATGAACCCCAACGACCATCCTCACGGTGGTGGTGAGGGCCGCGCACCTATCGGTCGTCCCGCACCCTGCACACCTTGGGGCAAGCCTGCTCTTGGTTACAAGACAAGAAAGAAGCATAAGGCAAGCAATAAGATGATTATTCGCGGCAGAAACAAATAATGGAGGTCAGGTATAAATGAGCAGATCACTTAAAAAAGGCCCTTTCTGTGACGATCACCTTATGAAAAAGGTCGTTGCACAGAACGAAGCCAACACAAAAAACGTAATTAAAACTTGGTCTCGTCGTTCTACTATCTTCCCCGAAATGATCGGCCACACAATTGCTGTTCACGACGGAAGAAAGCACGTTCCCGTATATATCACAGAGGATATGGTAGGCCACAAGTTAGGCGAATTCGCTTTAACAAGAACTTACCGCGGTCACGGCAAGGACGCAGAGAAAAAGTCCAAGGTAAGGTAATCAAAACCTTTAAATAGTAAAGTTAAATCAACAGCCGCGGCTAAAACGGCGGCGGCTGTACAATATCCACTCATACCGAAAGGAGGAGCCTTAAAATGGCAAAGGGACACAGAAGCCAGATAAAGAAGGAAAGAAACGAGCAGAACAAAGACAGACGCGCTCAGGCACATGCAAAGTTTGTTCGTGTTTCCGACACAAAGGCCAGAATAGTTTTAAACCAGATAAAGGGCAAAAGCGTAGGCGAAGCAATGGCAATACTTGCTTATTCGCCCAGATATGCAGCAGAGATAATCGAAAAGGTATTAAAGAGTGCTGTTGCTAACGCAGAAAATAATTTAGAATTAGATGTAAACAGTTTGTATGTTGCTGATGTTGCAGCTAACCAGGGACCGACTCTTAAGAGAATTCGCCCCAGGGCTCAGGGCAGAGCTTACAGAATAAACAAGAAGACTGCTCACATTTCAATATACTTAGATGTGAAATAAGGAGGTTAAACCAATATGGGTCAGAAAGTAAATCCACATGGCTTAAGAGTTGGTATTATCAAGGACTGGGATTCTACCTGGTACGCAGATAAGAAGGATTACGCAAACTTCTTGATTGAGGATCAGAAGCTCAGAAATTATATCCAGAAAAAGTTAGTTAATTCGGGTGTTTCAAGGGTTGCTATCGAAAGAAACAACGAAAGAGTTAAGGTAACTGTTTATACTTCAAAGCCCGGTATCATCATCGGCCGCAACGGTGCATCCATTCAGGAATTAAGCACAGAGCTTCAGAAGATGTCGGCACAGAAGGTGCTTGTAAATATTGAAGAGATCAAAAAGCCGGAGCTTGACTCCCAGCTTGTAGCAGAGGATATAGCTAAGCAGCTTGAAAACCGTATCACTTTCCGCCGCGCTATGAAAAGCGCTATGTCAAGAACTATGAAGTTCGGCGCAAAGGGTATCAAGACAGCTTGCTCGGGTCGTTTAGGCGGTGCAGAAATGGCAAGAAGCGAAAGCTACCACGATGGTACTATTCCTCTTCAGACTTTAAGAGCAGATATAGATTACGGCTTTGCAGAGGCAAACACAACATACGGTAAGATCGGTGTTAAGGTTTGGATCTACAAGGGCGAAGTTCTTCCCGAAAAGAAGGCAGCAAAAAAGGAAGGGAGTGCTGAATAATGTTAATGCCTAAAAGAGTAAAAAGACGTAAGCAGTTCAGAGGCCGTATGACAGGTAAGGCTATGCGCGGCAACAAGATCACTTACGGTGAGTACGGTATAGTAGCTATGGAGCCCAGCTGGATCACTTCCAACCAGATAGAGGCTGCCCGTATTGCTATGACAAGATATATTAAGCGTGGCGGTAAAGTTTGGATAAAGATTTTCCCCGACAAGCCTATCACAGAAAAGCCTGCCGAGACACGAATGGGTTCCGGTAAAGGTTCTCCCGAGTATTGGGTAGCTGTTGTTAAGCCCGGCCGCGTTATGTTCGAGATCGCAGGAGTAAGCGAGGAGATCGCAAGAGAGGCGCTTCGCCTTGCAGTTCACAAACTGCCCATCAAGTGCAAGATCGTATCCCGCGCTGACCTTGAAACGGAGGTTGACAATTAATGAAGACTAAGGATTTTACAGCAGAACTCAGAGCAAAGACTATCGATGAGTTAAATCAGGATTTAGTTGAAGCTAAAAAGGAGTTATTTAATTTAAGATTTCAGAATGCTACCAACCAGTTGAGCAATACTGCAAGGATAGGCGAGGTTCGCAAGAACATTGCAAGGATCCAGACTGTTATCACTCAAAAGAGCAATGCTTAATAACACGGAAGGAGGACTTATATAATGGAAAGAAATCTTCGTAAAACAAGAATTGGCAAAGTGATCAGCAATAAGATGGATAAGACCATTGTTGTTGCTGTTGAAAATAATGTAAGACATTCGTTATACAACAAGATCGTTAAGACTACTTACAAGCTTAAGGCTCATGACGAGAATAATGAGTGCCAGATCGGCGACCGTGTTAAGGTAATGGAAACAAGACCTTTATCTAAGGACAAGAGATGGAGACTTGTGTCTATTGTTGAGAAAGTTAAGTAATTTCTTGGCAGAGAGGAGAATATTAATATGATTCAACAGGAAAGCAGATTGGTCGTAGCTGACAACTCGGGTGCTAAGGAATTATTATGTATCAGAGTTATGGGCGGTTCGACCAGAAGATATGCAAACATCGGTGATGTTATAGTTGCTACTGTTAAAGATGCAACACCAGGCGGCGTTGTTAAAAAGGGTGAGGTCGTAAGAGCTGTTGTTGTTCGTACAAAGAAGGGCGCAGCAAGACCCGACGGTTCATACATCAAGTTTGATGAGAACGCTGCCGTAATTATAAAAGAAGACAAGAACCCAAGAGGTACTCGTATTTTCGGACCCGTGGCAAGAGAGCTTCGTGAAAAGCAGTATATGAAGATATTGTCACTTGCTCCCGAAGTATTATAAGGAGGTAAGGTTCAATGAAAATTAAAAAGGGCGATAAAGTTCTGGTTATAGCAGGCAAGTGCAAGGGCGAAGAAGGCAAGGTGCTTAAGGTTGACCGCGAAAACAACAAGGTTATTGTTGAGGGCGTAAACATGATCAAAAAGCACGTTAAGGCTACTGCTCAGCAGGCAGGCGGCATTGTTTCCAAGGAAGCACCGCTTGACGCTTCCAATGTAATGTATCTTTACAAGGGCAAGCCTGTAAGAATAGGTTATACTGTTGAGGTCGTTGACGGCAAGAACGTTAAAAAGCGTATTGCAAAGCCGTCGGGCGATTTGATTGACTGATACCGAAGGGAGGCAAACAAGTGAACGCTTTAAGAGAATACTATGAAAACGAGATCGTTGATGCAATGATAAAGAAGTTTTCATACAAAAATAAAATGGAAGTTCCCAAAATTGAAAAGGTAGTTATAAATATGGGCCTTGGTGAGGCAAAGGAAAACGCAAAGGCTATCGAAAGTGCAGTAGGTGATATGACTATCATCGCAGGCCAGAAGCCTATCGTAACAAAGGCTAAAAAGTCTATTGCTGCATTCAAGCTTCGTGCAGGTATGCCCATAGGCTGCAAGGTAACATTAAGAGGCGAGAAGATGTACAGCTTTGTAAACCGTCTTATCAACCTTGCACTTCCCCGAGTTCGTGACTTCCGCGGCGTAAGCGCAGACAGCTTTGACGGCAGAGGCAACTACACCTTAGGCGTTAAGGAGCAGCTTATGTTCCCCGAGATCCGTTACGACAAGATCGACAAGATCAGAGGTATGGATATAGTATTTGTAACAACTGCAAAGACCGATGAGGAAGCAAGAGAGCTTCTCAGATTATTCGGTATGCCATTTAAGAAATAAGGGAGGAAGAACAGGTTATGGCTAAGACATCTATGAAGATCAAGCAGGCAAGAAAGCCCAAGTTTTCCACTCAAGCATACACACGCTGCCGTCTTTGCGGCAGACCGCACTCCGTTTTAAGAAAGTTCGGTATTTGCAGAGTATGCTTCCGTGAATTAGCTTACAAAGGTCAGATCCCCGGAGTTAAGAAGGCAAGCTGGTAATTTTGTGCTATTAACTTAAAACAGATAAATTTTTGGCGGCGCGCCCGTTAGGGACAAAATTTTAGCGCGCAAAAGCCGAAATGACGCGCAGCGGCATACAGGCGTAGCGTTAAAAAATTTTGAGCGGCAAAAATTTATCCAACCTTAGCTTTAATAGCACCGATAGACAACAACAAGGAGGATATAAAATGTCAATGAGCGATCCTATCGCAGATATGCTTACAAGAATAAGAAATGCAAATACTGCGAAGCACGATACAGTAGACGTACCTTCAAGCAAGATGAAAGTTGCTATTGCTGACATCTTAACAAAGGAAGGCTACGTTAAAGGCTATGAAATAATTGAAGACGGCGTAAAGAAAACAATGCGCATTACTTTAAAATACGGTAAGGACAAAAACGAAAAGGTTATCTCGGGCATTAAGAGGATCTCAAAGCCCGGCCTTAGAGTTTATGCCAATACAGATGAGTTACCGAGAGTACTTGGCGGTATGGGTACAGCCATCGTTTCCACAAACAAGGGCGTTATTACCGACAAGGAAGCAAGAAAGCTTGGCGTTGGCGGCGAAGTTATCGCCTACGTTTGGTAATACGAGGAGGAATATATTATGTCAAGAATAGGTAAATTACCTGTTGCAATTCCTGCCGGCGTTGACGTTAAGCTGGAGGAAGGCAACGTAATTACTGTTAAGGGCCCCAAGGGTACTTTAACACGCAAATTAGTTGATGACCTTGAAGTAAAGGTCGAGGGCGCAGAAGTTATTGTTACACGCCCCAGCGACTTAAAGAGATACAAATCATTACACGGCTTGACCAGAACACTTATTGCCAACATGGTAGAGGGTGTTACAAACGGTTACAGCAAGGTGCTTGAAATAAACGGTGTTGGTTACAGAGCTGCTAAGGCAGGCAATAAGCTTACCTTAACACTTGGCTATTCTCACCCCGTTGAAATGGTAGACCCCGAGGGTATCACCACTACTGTTGACGGCAACAAGATCACAGTAAGCGGTATCGATAAGGAAAAGGTTGGTCAGTTCGCAGCAGAGATCAGAACAAAGAGACCTCCCGAACCTTATAAGGGCAAGGGTATCAAGTATACCACAGAAACTATCAGACGTAAGGTCGGTAAGACAGGTAAGAAATAATTAAAAGGAGTGAGTTCTCGATGATAAGAAAGCCATCAAGAGCAGATGCCAGAGTAAAGCGTCACTACAGACTGCGCAACAAGATCTCCGGCACCGCAGAAATGCCAAGATTGGCTGTGTTTAGAAGCAACAAGCACATCTATGCACAAATAATTGATGATACAGTTGGCAACACACTTTGCGCAGCATCCACTATGGAGGCTGACGTTAAGGCTAAGCTTGAACATACAAACGATGTTGAGGCAGCCAAGGCTGTTGGCGAGGCTGTAGCTAAAAAAGCAGTTGCAAAAGGTATTACTACCGTAGTATTTGACCGTGGCGGATATATTTATCAGGGCAAGATCCAGGCTTTAGCCGATGCTGCCAGAGAAGCCGGTCTCCAATTCTAATAGGGAGGTAAAATAATCGTGAGAAATAAAATCGATGCAAAAACCCTTGATTTGCAGGATAAAGTAGTTACACTCAAGCGTGTAACAAAGGTTGTTAAGGGTGGTCGTACTTTCCGTTTTACTGCATTAGTAGTAGTTGGCGATGAGAACGGTCATGTAGGTGTAGGCTTAGGTAAGGCTACAGAGATCCCCGATGCTATCCGCAAGGGCAAGGAAGATGCAATGAAGAACCTTATCTACGTTGAAAGAAACGAAAATAACAGTATCTACCATGAGATATATGGCAAGTTCGGCAGCTCAAGCGTACTTCTTAAGCCGGCTCCCGAAGGTACCGGTATTATCGCGGGCGGTCCCGCTCGTGCCGTTATCGAGCTTGCAGGTATCAAGAATATCAGAACAAAGTCTCTTGGCTCAAGAAACAAGAAGAACGTTGTTTGCGCTACAGTAGAGGGCCTTTCAAAGGTTACTTCACCCGAGACTGTTGCAAGACTTCGCGGCAAGACCGTTGAAGAAATAATGGGTTAAGGGGGATTATTGAGATGTTAAAGGTTACATTAGTAAAATCTACAATAGGAGCGATCCCTAAGCATAAAAAAACTGTGCAGGCTTTAGGCTTAAACAAGCTTAACAGCAGCGCAGAGCATCAGGACAATCCTGCAGTCAGAGGTATGATCAAGCAGGTAAAACACCTTGTTAAGGTAGAAGAAATTTAATTAGAGGAGGTGCATCCTAAAATGAAGTTATACGATTTAAAGCCCGCCGAGGGCTCAACATCAAACGGATTCCGCAGAGGCAGAGGCCACGGCTCGGGCAACGGCAAGACAGCAGGTAAGGGCCACAAGGGTCAGAACGCTCGTTCGGGCGGTGGCGTAAGACCCGGCTTCGAGGGCGGTCAGATGCCTCTTTACAGAAGAATACCCAAAAGAGGTTTCAAGTGCATTAACAGCAAGGATATCGTTGCTATTAATGTAAGTATGTTAAACGTATTTGAAGACGGCGCAGTTGTTGATATTGCAGCGCTTCAGTCAAAGGGTCTTGTTTCAAACCCCAGAGACGGCGTTAAGATCCTCGGCAACGGCGAAATCGCTAAGAAGCTTACCGTTAAGGTAAACGCATTCAGCGGATCCGCTAAGGAAAAGATTGAAGCGGCAGGCGGAAAAGCTGAGGTGATTTAATTGTTTTCCACTTTGGTAAATGCTTTTAAGATAAAGGAAACAAGAACACGAATTTTATATATGCTGTTGGTTCTGTTCATTTTCAGAGTCGGCACGCATTTGCCTGTACCCGGTCTTGACCTTAATGCGGTCAAGGATATGGGTTCAAGCGGTACACTTTATCAGATGATAGCGGGCGGTAACTACGGCACGGTGTTTGCTATGGGTATCGGCCCCTACATCAACGCATCTATCATAATGCAGCTTCTTACGGTTGCTATCCCCAAACTCGAGCAGATAAACAAAGAGGGCGAGGAAGGCAGAAAGAAAATAAACCAGTATACTCGTATTGCTGCAGTTATCCTTTCACTTTTACAGGGCTGCGGTCAGGTTTATACGGTAAGAAGTGCATTTATGCATACTAACTTTTTTGTATATATAGTTGCACTTATCACTATGGTAACGGGTACAATATTTGTAATGTGGATGGGTGAAAGACTTACCGAGGTCGGTATCGGCAACGGCGCTTCCTTCCTTATCTTTGCAAATATCCTTTCCGGACTTGCTTCGGGTATCATGCAGCTTTATACAACAGGCTCAACGGGCGGTGCTGCCGGCTGGGTAAAGGTTGCTGCCATACTTGCTATTTTACTTGTGGTTATGGTATTTGTTATCTTTATTCAGGACGGTGAAAGAAGGATCCCCGTTCAGTATTCAAGAAAGATGGTGGGTCGTAAGGTATTGGGCGGTCAAAGCTCTTATATCCCTATCAAGGTAAATATTGCGGGCGTTATGTCAATAATCTTTGCAATAAGCCTTCTTCAGTTCCCGTACACCATCAATCAGCTTTTCCACAACGAGGTGCTTGACAAGGTATCAAATGTTTTAAGAACTTCGCATCCTGTGGGAGCTATACTTTATGTAATACTTATTTTCTGCTTTACCTTCTTCTATACGGGCTTTGCATTCAACCCCGTAGAGGTTGCGGAAAATATCAAAAAAAGCGGCGGCTTTATCCCCGGTATCAGACCCGGTAAGCCCACCAGCGATTACATTCAGGGCGTTGTTGACAGAATATCTCTTGTAGGTGCTTGTGCATACGCACTTATTGCGCTTGTACCCATCCTTCTTGAGGTAATATTCAAGATAAACATCTCCTTTGGTGGTACTACTCTTCTGATCGTGACCGGTGTTGCGCTTGAAATTGTAAAACAGCTTGAATCACAGATGCTTATGCGTCACTACAAAGGATTCTTAAGTTAAGATAATGCCGTTTGGACGGCTGCGGTTGCTTTTCGCTTATGCCGCGGGAGCAGCCGCATAAATTGAAAGGAAGTAAAGGTTATGAAACTTGTGCTTATAGGCGGTCCGGGTGCCGGCAAGGGTACACAGGCCAAAAAGCTTTCAAAGCATTTTGATATTGCACATATTTCAACGGGCGACCTGCTCAGGGAGCAGATGAAGCTCGGTACGGAGCTTGGTAAAAAGGTAAGCGAGATAATGAACGCGGGCGGACTTGTTTCCGACGATATAGTTTCCGCTATGCTTGCCGAAAGGATAAAGGCCGATGACTGCAAAAAGGGCTACATCCTTGACGGTTATCCGAGAAACGTAAGCCAGGCAGAAGGCCTTGAAGCTATTACGGGCAAACTTGACAAGGTTTTATGCTTTAATGTTGACGACGAAGTTATCGTTGACAGAATGACAGGCAGAAGGGGCTGCCCCAAATGCGGCCAGATGTTCCATATAAAATACAATCCTCCCAAAAAGGACGGTATTTGCGATGCCTGCGGCGAGGCGCTTGTACAGCGTAAGGATGACAATGCCGAAACCGTAAGAAATCGTTTAAAGGTATATCATGAAACCACCGCGCCTGTTATTGATTACTACAGCAATAAGGGCATTCTTGCAGAGATCGACGGCGTTGGCGATATTGATGAGATATTTGCAAAGGCAGTTGCAGCGCTTGAGGATGTAAAATAAAAAATGTCTGTCACCATAAAAAGCGGGAAGGAAATTGAGGCCATGCGTATTGCGGGCCGCATAACCGGCGAGACCTTAAAAGTTATCGAAGCGGCTGTCCGTCCCGGTATTACAACAAAAGAACTTGATAAGCTGGCCGAGGAATATATTTTAAGCTGCGGCGCTAAACCGTCGTTTAAAGGTTATTTCGGCTATCCTGCAAGCATTTGCGCATCTGTAAACGACCGTGTTGTACACGGTATCCCTTCGGGGCAAGTGCTTAAAGAGGGCGATATAATAAGCGTTGATGTGGGCGCTTTTATAGGCGGTTTTCACGGTGATGCGGCGCGTACCTTCGGTGTGGGCGCTATATCCAATGAAAATCAAAGACTTATTGATGTTACCCGACAAAGCTTCTTTTGTGGTATAAAATTTGCAAAAGACGGCAATTATTTAAGTGATATATCGGCGGCCATACAGGACTGCGCAGAAAGTGCGGGTTTTGGGGTTGTGCGGGATTATGTGGGACACGGCATAGGCCGCAGCATGCATGAGGATCCGCAAATACCAAATTACCGCAATAACAAGCGCGGCATAAAGCTGCGTGCGGGCATGACTTTAGCCATTGAACCTATGGTAAATACAGGCACTCACAAGGTAAAAGTACTTGGCGACGGCTGGACGGCGGTTACAAAAGACGGAGGCTTTTCCGCCCACTACGAAAACACCGTGCTTATCACTCCCGACGGGGGCGAACCCGATATATTAACATTGGTATAGGCCAATATCACTGATAGATATTGAGTGAAGGGGTGAATGTATTGTACACAAAGGGTCAGGTAGTGTTTTCAAAAAGCGGCAGAGATAAGGGCATGGCTTTTATTGTTGTCGATGTCGATGCGGATCATGTATACCTCGTTGACGGCAAGCTTCGCAGGCTTGAAAAACCAAAGAAAAAAAAGAAAATACACGTTCAGATCACAAAGTATGTAGATACAGAAATAAACCGTAAGCTTAATGACAGTGAATATCTGATGGATTCGGATATAAGAAAGGCGTTAAAAACTTATTTTGGCGACAAAAATTAAGGAGGATATACCTTGGCAAAAAATGATGTTATAGAGGTTGAGGGAACTGTCCTTGAAAAGCTTCCCAACGCCATGTTTCAAGTTGAACTGGAAAACGGACATAAAATTCTTGCTCATATTTCGGGTAAGCTGCGTATGAACTTTATTAAAATAATTCCCGGCGACAAGGTGCGCGTAGAGATGTCTCCCTACGATCTGTCAAAGGGCAGGATTACCTGGAGAGATAAGTGAAAGGAGAATAAAAATGAAGGTTAGACCATCTGTAAAACCAATGTGCGAAAAGTGCAGAGTTATCAGAAGAAAAGGCTCTGTAAGAATAATCTGTGAAAATCCCAAGCATAAGCAAAAGCAGGGCTGATTTTCATATAGCACAATATACTTAAATTTTTAATATTAGAAATTTACTTGCGGCATTTCGTTATGAAATGTCGCTTTTTTGTCAAGCAATATTTGACGGATTTTTTAATTTTGTCAAAAAACAACAAAATTTATTTTCGATAAAAACCGAAATAAATATCGTTTGTGGATAACTTGGTGCAAATAAGGGTTTATCCACAAAAACCATCAACATTTCCACACGTTGAAAGGGGCTTAAAACGGTTATTCACACAGTTATCCACTTTATCCACATTTTAAAGGGTAAGTTATCCACAAATTCGCATATTTTATATAGAAAAATAATGCTGCAAAACCGCCCTTAAAAAGCGTGTTTTGTAATTTTGTTTAATTTTAAGTGGCAAAATAAAATTTTTTGCTTGACATATTGGTAAAAGTGTGATTGTTAATTTAATACAATTTTAATAGTTTAATTTGTCACAAATAACGAAAAAATTTTAATCTACCCCAAATGCTGGACAAATGCGGAAAAATATGATACAATACCTTATATATGGCGATATATTGGTCAACAAAGTTGACCGGACAATGTCTAAAAAATAAGGAGGACTAAAAATGTACAAAAAAATTATTGCAGCATTTATGACACTGGTTATGGTTTTAAGCAGTGCAGCGTTTGTTATGGCCGATACCAACGTATCAATGAACATAACAATGGGCGCGGGAGAAACCAAAAGCCTTGACACTTACCTTAAGGCGGGGGCTTCGGGTATAAGTTGGTCAAATAGTGCGCCCGGCGTGGTAAAAATAAGCGGTAACAACGTAACCGCATCAAAAACGGGAACGGCTCTTATCTCCGGCTCGTCAAATGGCGTTGAATATTCCTTTAAAATTAAGGTATTAAAGAACTTCTCGGGCTATCAGGATATCGTTTCCCAGTCGTCAAAGGTAAACGACGGCAGAAATTCACGCGGCGAAACTATCGCACATACCGAAAGATACCTTACAATGGGCGTTAAGGATAAATTCCCTCTTACAAATATGCTTGAACCGGGTCTTAAATACGACAAATACAACTGGAGATTCTCCGACAAGAATATCGTTGCTATCAAGCAGGGTAAGATAACCGCTCTCAAGCCCGGTATCGTACACATCACAGCAACAAGATTTACTACCGTTTACGATTTTTATGTAACCGTTGCGGACAACTATGTTACCAAAGAGATCAAGGTAAAGAGAAATTCTCTTACAAACCTTTCAAAGTACCTTGGCGACGACCTTACAAACTATGTATACAGCGTTGAAGGCCTTAAGGACAATGCCGTAGGCGTACAGGATGACAAGTTCATCGTTGCCGGCGAGGGCAAGGGCGTAAGCCTTCTCAGAGCCGAAAGCACGATCGGCGGCACAAACTACAACTTTGTTGTAACAATAATCGGTTAATAACCACACCCGGGTCTTGTACCCGGGTCTGGCTGTCGATAAAGTCGACAGCCTTGACGGAAAATTGACATTTTCCGTCAAATCACATTCGGGCTGCGCGCATCAAAGATACACTTGCCCGAATATCTGTAGCAAAAACAAGTTTTGCTCCTCGGCGAAAACGCGGTTTCCGCCTGCGGATTAGAAGTCTGCGACGCCAAAGTTACTTAATAAAATGAAATAGCTTTAAATAATTCATAACGTATAGTATAAAATAACTTTTTTGACAGTCTGACCCGGGTCTTGTACCCGGGTTTTGCTTTTAGAGCAATTTGACAAAAAATATCCTAAAAAAATACTTTGCTTTTTTTGATATATGGTATATAATTAAAGAAACGAATTACAGAGGTGAATTATTATGGATATAAAAGATATTAACAGAATACACTTTATCGGCATTGGCGGCATAAGTATGTCAAGCCTTGCGGAAATACTTGCGCATGAGGGCAAAACGGTATCGGGCAGCGATATGAAGGCATCGGCGCTTACGGAACACCTTGAAAGGACTGGTATAAAGGTTTATATCGGCCAAAAGGCGGAAAATATTTCAAGCGATATGCAGCTTATAGTATATACCGCGGCTATCTCTGCGGATAATCCGGAGCTTACGGCGGCAAAAGCAAGCGGTGCAAAGGTAATAGACCGCGCCGAGCTGGTGGGTATAATAATGAAAAATTATAAATATCCCATTTCGGTTGCGGGTACTCACGGCAAGACCACCACTTCCTCCATATTGACCGAGATCTTCCTTGCGGCGGATACTGACCCGACCGTTTCGCTTGGCGGTGTGCTTAATACCATAGGCGGAAATTTCCGTATAGGTAAAAATGATTATTTTCTGGTGGAGACCTGCGAATACCGGGACAGCTTTCTTAAATTTGCTCCGCACAGCGCCGTTATCTTAAATGTAGACAAGGATCATACGGATTATTTTTCGGGAATAGAGCATATAAGACACTCGTTTAACGCTTTTGCAAAACGTCTTCCAAAGGGCGGTACCTTGGTCATAAATACCGAAATACCAAATTATGCCGAAATAACCGACGGTGTTGAGGCAAATATAGTGACATACGGCAAAACAGGCGATTGGACTGCCGAAAATATAAGCTTTAATGCGGCGGGCTTCGGCAGATATACGGCTTGCTATAAGGGCGAAAAGCAGGCTGAGATAGAGCTTTCGATACCCGGTCTTCACAATGTTTACAATTCGCTTGCGGCATTTGCCATTGCAAAGGTATACGGGCTTGATACCGCTGCCATAGTAAGGGGCATTGACAATTATAAGGGAGTCGATCGCCGCTTCCAGCACAAGGGAGAATTTAACGGTGTGACCGTTGTGGATGATTACGCCCACCACCCGACGGAAATTGCCGCTACGATAAACAGCGCACGCTCGGGCAGCGGCAAAACGCTGTGGATAGTTTTTCAGCCCCATACCTATACAAGAACGCACGATCTGCTTGACGAATTTGCACAGGCGCTCACCAAGGCCGATAAGGTAGTCATACTTGATATCTATGCAGCACGCGAAAAGGACACGGGACTTGTACATTCCAAGGACCTTGTCGAAAAAATAAATGCGCTGGGCGGCGCAAATGCGGTATATCAGCCCGATTTTGACTCGGCAGAGAAATATCTTCGCCAAAACTGCCAAAGCGGGGATATACTTATTACAATGGGCGCGGGCGATGTTTATAAGCTGGGTGAAAGCATAGTAAAATAAAAATTGCGGGGGTCAATATGAATAAATATATGAAGGAAGCCGTAAAAGAAGCGCAGTCGGGCATAAGAAGCGGCCACGGCGGCCCCTTTGGCTGTGTTATTGTAAAAAACGGCACTATAATAGGAAAAGGTCACAATATGGTCGTGGAAAACAACGACCCCACCTGCCACGGCGAGATCATGGCTATACGCGCTGCCTGTGCCGCTTTGCAAAGCTTTTCCTTAAAGGGCAGCGAGCTGTATACAACCGCAGAGCCCTGCCCTATGTGTCTGGGCGCAATACTCTGGGCGGGCATAGAAAAGGTATATTACGGCTGCAATATTGACGATACCGAAAAAATCGGCTTTAAGGACAGCGATTTTTACAAGGTGCTTAAGGGCGAGGGCGGCATAGAGCTGACCGAAACGGACAGAGAGGATTGCCTTGAGGTCTTTGCCGAATACGCCGCAAAAGAGGATAATATAAAATATTGATATAAAAGAGGATCTATATATGAAGAAAGATATACATACTCCAATAACAAAGGATGTTGTCAGGGGCCTTAAAGCGGGTGACAGCGTTACAATAACGGGTACAATATATACCGCGCGCGATGCGGCACACAAAAGAATGCTCGAAAACCTTGACAAGGGCATTGAGCTGCCGATAGACCTTAAGGATGCGGCAATATATTTTGCGGGCCCCGCACCCGCAAAGCCGGGAGAGCCCATCGGCTCGGTGGGTCCGACCACCAGCTACCGCATGGATGCATATTCTCCGCGCACAATGGATCTGGGCCTTACCTGTATGATAGGCAAGGGCGCAAGAAGCAAAGAGGTAGTTGACTCAATGAAGAAAAACACCGCCGTATATATAGGCGCGGTGGGCGGCGCGGGCGCGCTTATAAGTGAATGCATAAAGGAATGCCGCGTTGTTGCTTATGACGACCTGGGCTCCGAGGCCATACACGAATTAAAGGTGGAGAACTTCCCGGGCATAGTTATTATAGACTGTGAGGGAAACAATCTTTACGAAAGCGAGCCGCCTAAATACAAAAAACAATAAAAAATAAATATTTATACTGCGCTAATTATAAAAAATTACGTCAAATCAACGGGGAGGGTATCACAAGTGCCCTCCCTTTTTCTTCCTATATTGTTACGCAGATGTTACAATGTTACACAAACGGCCCTTAAAATACGGCTATGTTTCGGGAACTATCAACAATTATTACGAAAATATCAGAAATATTACAGATATCTAACAAACACCCAAAAACACTTGCATTTTGTTTTTAAACGTGCTATATTGTTTTCAAGCAAAACAAAACAGCACAAAACAACAAACAAAACACTAAACGGTCGAAAGATTGATTTAATGTTACAAATGTTACAATATTGTTACATTTCAAAAAGTTTGTTGACGTCAGGATTTTGTGGTGCTATAATGGTAAACGTATGAGAGGTAAATCAATAAAAAACCTCTACACAACTTTTTTTTCAAATTTTTAAGGAGGATATGAAATGAAAAGAAAAATTGCTATCATGTTAGCGGCTGTAATGACAACTGCAATGCTTCCTATAAGCGCAATGGCAGCATCAAGCAACAGCGTTGACAGAATCGACAACGTTAAGGATGACGAAGTTATCAAGAACGTAAACTTAAAGATTGAGCCTAAGGCTGCAATCAAGTATGATGAGAGCAACCCTTCAGGTAACTCCATCATCATCGATATCGAAAACGGTGAGTTCGACTTAGACCACAAGAATTCAGACAACGTTAACGATATGTATATTCCTGTTTATTCAGGCCCCAACAGCGTGACATACGACAGCATCTTTGATGAACTTAAGGCAAACGTTAAAGAGAACATGTCAGAGACAGATAAGAACCTCGGCGTTATCGACGCATACGATAAGTTATTAAAGTCAAAGAGCTCCGAGCTTCCCTGGATGATCAAGAAGATCAACGATACTCAGATCCAGGTATTCCTTGCTCCCGTTCCTACAGGTGCAGCTGACGAAGCAGGCGTTATCACTCCCGGTAAGCCTTACTACTCGATCCCGATCGTAGCTGTTGCTACAAGCGGCGAAGAAGATATCAAGGTTTCTATCGATGCTAACGGTACTTCTGTTTCCAGCACAACTCACACAGTAGCTACAACATCTTCAGAAGATGGTTCTACAGTTACTACAGTTGATAAGATCAAGACAGGTACAGAGTCTATCGCTCTTAGCCCCATCACAATCAAGGAATCTGTAAAGGGCAGCTTCAAGGCAGGCGGCAAGGTTAAGGTAAGAGTTAACGGCGGCTTCAAGATCACAAGCAGCAAAGTTAAGGTTGCTCCTGGTATCAACATCTCCGGCGATGCTTTCTATGTAGAGCCCGAGGATGACAGCTACCTTACATTCACAATTCCTTCATCTTGGGTAGGCAGCGGCACAAGCCTTGCTTCTTCTATCGTAATCGGTAGCTCCAAGGATGGCGACGGTCAGATCGTTGTTGAGCCTGAGGATGAAGATAAGAACTGGGGCGATATCAACGTTACTGTAAGCGGTAGCGATGCTGGTATCACAAAGGAAACCATCAAGGTTGGTGAAAGAGTAGACTACGGTATGGAAATGACAGTAGAGGGCGAAGTTCCTACAATCCTTTCCGGTAGAACTTACTATGCAAACACAAAGGATCTTGACGAAGACGACTTCAAGACAGCTAAGGTTGTATTCAAGGAAACAGCTAAGGATACATGGATCGACAGCAGAAAGCTTCAGTTCACACTTCCCGAGGGCGTTAAGATCGTTAAGGTTGATTACGATAAGGTAAACAGAATCCAAGAGAAGAACGGCACAAAGAAGGATAAGAGCGCTATCGAAGATAGATCTTATATCTCCGGCGACGGTAAGGTTCTTAAGATCAACAGCGGTCTTACAGGTAACTACAGCGATACAAAGGACGAAGGTATCGAGTTCAAGTTTGAGCTTTACCTTTCAATCGACGCTGATTTCGTTGGCGACGTAACACTTGCAGTAGCTGGTGCTGGTCTTGCAGCTGATACTCTTGAGGATGTTGTAATTGCTGAGGCAGTTGCTCCTATCACAATCGAGTCTGCTGAAACAAGCGTAAACATGGGTTATCAGGTATTCGACGCTGCTGATGTAACAATCACAGAGGCACAGGACGGCGTATTACTTGACGGCAAGGAAGTTGAGCTTTCATTCGATGACAAGAAGTTCGGTAACTACGAGTTAGGTTTCAACGATACAAACGTTGAGTACTCAATCGACGGCGAGCTTGAGATCAAGAACTTCGAAGTTAAGGAAGGTTACATCTCCTTCAAGGTTGACAAGACTTCTTACACAGAGCCTTCTTCAATCACAGTTTCTAACCTTACAGTTGGTACAACACGTTCCGTACCTTACGGCTCATATGACCTTAAGGTAAGCGGTGACGCTGTTATCAACAACTACAGAAAGAACATTGATAACAAGATCTATGACATCAAGATCGGTAACGTAGAAGACAAGGATTCAAACGGCAACTACGTAAACGATGACAGATGCTACTTCGATACAACTGACGGTTACAGCTTTGACAACTATGTAAACATCGTTACCGAGGCTGGTACACTTGACGGTGTTGTAGAAGTTACTATCGGCGAAAAGACAATCACAATGGACGGCGAGCCTGTTGATATGGACGTAGCAGCTTACATCCAGACAAGCAGCAACTCTACTATGGTTCCGTTAAGATTCGTTGCTCTTGCACTTGGTGTTGACCAGGCAGCTGTAACAGATGCTGACAACACAAGCAAGATCGCTTGGGATGCTAACAGCAAGACTGCTACTATCCTTTACGCAGCTGGTAACGGCCAGAAGATCATTCAGTTCCAGGCTGGCAGCAACTACATGGTAGTTGACGGCACAAGCATTCCTATGGAGAACGGCGTAGTCGCTGAGATCACAGACAGCAGAATGTTCGTACCTTTCAGAGCTCTTGGCCAGGCACTTGGTGTATCTGTAGACTGGGATGCTGAAACAAGAACAGCTATCTACAACAAGAGATAATTAATATAAGCAATTATAAATTATCATAAAACGGGAAAGGCCCTCGATCAAATCGGGGGTCTTTTTCTGTGTAAAATTCAAAAACCTTGAAAAAATTTCTATTTTATGTATACAAAAAAATTATTTTATGTTATAATAAAGGCAATATGTAATAATGAAATTAAAACTTGAAAAATTACCTATTATAATAGAAGAAAGTCAAGGAGGTTCACTATGGATTATAAATCAGCAGGTGTAGATGTAGAGGCGGGTTACAAGGCGGTCGAGCTTATGAAGGGCCACGTTAAAAGCACGTTCAGACCCGAGGTTATCGGCGGTATAGGCGGCTTTGGCGGTCTTTTCAGCATTGCAAAGGCAAAGGATATGCAAGAGCCCGTGCTTGTAAGCGGTACAGACGGTGTCGGTACAAAGCTTAAAATTGCGTTTTTAATGGATAAGCACGACACAATAGGCATAGATGCGGTTGCAATGTGTGTAAACGATGTTGTGTGCAGCGGCGCAGAGCCTCTGTTTTTCCTTGATTATATTGCCTGCGGCAAAAACGAGCCCGAAAAGATAGCCGAGATAGTAAGCGGCGTTGCAGAGGGCTGCCGTCAGTCGGGCTGCTCGCTTATCGGCGGCGAAACTGCGGAAATGCCGGGCTTCTACCCCGTTGACGAATATGACCTTGCAGGCTTTACCGTTGGCATTATGGATAAGGCAAAGGCTATTGACGGCAGTAAAATTTGTGACGGTGATGTGCTTATCGGTATCGCATCAAGCGGTATCCATTCAAACGGCTACTCACTTGTGCGCAAAATTTTTGAGCCCTCAAAGGAAAATCTTTCCGTATATTATGACGAGCTTGGCTGCACCCTTGGCGAGGCGCTTCTTACGCCTACCAAAATTTATGTTAAGCCTGTGCTTGACCTTATCTCCAAGGTAGAGGTAAAGGGCATAAGCCATGTTACGGGCGGCGGCTTTATCGAAAATATCCCCCGAATGATGCCAAAGGGCACAAAGGTAAATATCGACGAGGGCACCTGGGATATCCTGCCTATCTTCGGGCTGCTTGAAAAGCTTGGCAAGGTAGAAAGAATGAGTATGTATAATACCTTTAATATGGGTATCGGTATGGTCATTGCGGTTTCAAAGGAAAATGCGGACAAGGCTATGGAGACCCTTGCGGCTGCGGGCGAAAAGGCTTATAAAATTGGCTATGTTACCGCGGGCGAGGGCATCCGTATAAACTTGAAGTAAGGGGTAGTACTATGCTTAAAATTGGTGTGCTTGTAAGCGGCGGCGGTACGAATTTACAGGCAATAATGGATGCGATAGATGCGCAGGGCATACCTGCCGAAATAGTCAGCGTTGTAAGCAGCAATCCAAATGCTTATGCGTTGGAGCGCGCAAAAAACAAGGGTATCGAGGCTGTGACTATGCGCAAGCGCGACTATGCCGATGCAAAGGCTTATGATATCGCCCTTGCGGAGCATTTTAAGTCCCGCGGTGTGGGTCTTGTGGTGCTTGCGGGCTTTATGACTATACTTGGCGAAACATTTGTAAACGAATTTGAAAATAAAATAATGAATATTCATCCTGCCCTTATCCCCAGCTTTTGCGGCGACGGTTTTTACGGACTACACGTTCACGAAGCTGTATTGGAAAAAGGGGTTAAGCTGACGGGTGCAACCGTGCATTTTGTAAGCCCCATAACAGACGGCGGCCCTATAATTTTGCAAAAGGCCGTTGAGGTAAAAGAGGGCGATACCCCCGAGGTGCTGCAAAAACGTGTTATGGAACAGGCCGAGTGGAAAATTTTCCCCGAGGCCATAAGGCTTTTTGCCGAAGGCAAGCTTGAGGTGAAAGGAAATATCGTACATATAAAGGCCTGACATATACAAGGAGTGAGTGTTATGTCTGATAATTTCGGCAATAACAATAACTGGATATGGTACGATACCGAGGGTATTAAGCGCGAGCTTAAAAAGCAGACAGAGATAGAGGAAGAACGCCTTATGCTTGAAAAGGCCAAGGCGCTGAATGATATGTCTATCTACGAAAATTATCTTGCCGAGAGAGAAATACGCAGGGAAACAGAGCGTAAAGAGGAAGCAGAAAAATGGAGAACCATTACGATCTTAAGTACTGTGTTTGTTGATGCCGGTGGTGCTTGTTTGGTTTATACGCTGCTTAAAGCGGGCACAACAAGGGGCATACTGTGGATAGTGTTTACGGCTGCGGCGTTTACGGTATATGCGATATATATTATTCATAAAAAATATATGTAGGGCAGGTCAAAAAAATTAAAAAGGGTACAAGAGCGGTATTTATAGAATATCTTGTATCGGAAAGGAAACAGACAATGAAAGTTTTAGTTGTAGGCAGCGGCGGACGCGAGCATGCCATTATTTGGAAGCTTTTACAAAACAAAAAAATAGAAAAAATTTACTGCGCACCCGGTAATGCGGGCATTGGACAGTTGGCGGAGCTTGTACCTATCGGCGCAATGGAGATAGACAAGCTGGTGGATTTTGCAAAGTCCAACAGCATTGACCTTACCGTTATAGGTATGGACGACCCCCTTGTTGCGGGTGTTGTGGATGCATTTGAAGCAGCAGGTCTGCGTGTTTTCGGTCCGCGTAAAAATGCGGCTATCATTGAGGGCAGCAAGGCCTACAGCAAGGAATTGATGAAAAAATACAATATCCCCACCGCAGGCTACGAGACCTTTGATAATTACGATGCGGCGCTTGAATATGTTAAAAAGGGCGACTTCCCCGTTGTTTTAAAGGCGGACGGTCTTGCACTGGGCAAGGGCGTGCTTATCTGCAACGATTTAGCCGAAGCAGAAGCGGGTCTTAAAACTATAATGGTAGACAAAAAGTTCGGCGACAGCGGCAATAAGGTCGTTATTGAAGAATTTTTGACGGGTCCCGAGGTTTCGATACTTTCGTTCTGTGACGGCAAAACAGTCGTTCCCATGGTCTCCGCGCAGGATCACAAGCGTGCTTATGACAACGATCAAGGCCTTAACACGGGCGGTATGGGTACATTCTCGCCTAGCCGTGTTTATACGGATGAAATTGCAAAGGTTTGTATGGAAACTATATTCAAGCCCACCGTTGACGGCCTTAACAAAGAGGGTCGTACATTCAAGGGCATAATTTTCTTCGGCCTTATGCTTACACAAAAGGGCCCGAAAGTTATCGAATACAATGCGCGTTTCGGCGACCCCGAGACACAGGTGGTGCTTCCGCGCCTTAAAACCGACCTTTTGGATATTTTTGAAGCCTGCGTTGACGGTACACTCGATAAATTAAATATTGAGTGGTATGATAATGCGGCGGCTTGTGTTATCCTTGCAAGCGGCGGCTATCCCGAAAGCTACACAAAGGGCTATGAGATAAACGGCCTTGACGAGGCTGCAAAGGCGGAAAATATTTATGTTTTCCACGCGGGCACAGCGTTAAAGGACGGAAAATTTGTCACCAACGGCGGCCGTGTGCTTGGTGTTACGGGTTGGGGAGACACTCTTGACAAAGCTATCGAAACGGCTTATAATGGTGTTAAGCTGGTGGACTTTAAGGATGCGCATTATCGCAAGGATATTGGTATTAAAAAGTATTGAAAGCCAACGGGGGTTATTGCATTTCAATGGCCCCTTTTTGCGAATAAACAAATTGATTTTCTTAAAATCAAAAAAGTTTAAATATAATAAGGAGTGCGGAAAATGGGATTATTTGATTTTTTAAAAGCAAAAAAAGGCAAGGGTTTTGACAACTGGCGTGCCGAAACCGATCTTGACAAGTTTTCGGGCATAGAATTAAAGGATATTGAAAGCTATGTTTCAAGAATAGATGATATGATATACGAGTTTGTTATACTTACGCCGCCCGAGCCCGTAGACGGCTGTGATGCGCTGATGATATGCAAGGAGGACGGCTTCAGGGTAGAGGTGAGCATAAAGGGCGACCACAGCATGAATAGGGTATATGCAAAAACAGGTCTTTCGGCGGCAGAGGCTGTAGCTATTGTGGGCGATATGGCCGATAAGGGCGTAATACCAAATGTGGAAGAAATGGAAAATTTAGGTACCTCGGGCGACCCGAAAAAGACCTGGCTTTCCAGAAAGATACAGCTTCATGAGGTTCAGTAAAATTATTTAAGGAGAAGGTAAAAATGTACAGAGTAGGATTGGGGTATGACGTACATAAGCTTGTTGAGGGGCGCGACCTTATAATAGGCGGTGTGAAAATACCGTATGAAATGGGGCTTTTGGGACATTCGGATGCGGATGTTCTTATACACGCAATTATGGATGCGCTTTGCGGTGCGGCAAAGCTTGGCGATATAGGAAAGCTTTTTCCCGATACCGACCCGAAATACAAGGGCATTTCAAGCGTTTTGCTTTTAAAATATGTCAAGGACGAGCTGGATAAAAAGGGCTGGAGGGTAATAAATATTGACAGTATAATAGTTGCCCAGCGCCCGAAAATGCGGCCGTATATCCCCGAAATGGAGAAAATTATCGCAAAAACGCTGGATGTTGATGTTGAGTGCATAAATGTTAAGGCGACGACGGAAGAGGAGCTTGGCTTTACGGGCAGAAAAGAGGGTATATCGTCAAAGGCGGTATGTATGCTTGAAAAATAAAGCCTGTTTTTCAGAGGGTGATATGTGTGGAATTATGGGATTTGTACGACAAGGACAGAAATCCGTTAAATAAACTTCATAAAAGGGGCAAGCCTATCCCCAAGGGGGAATTTCATCTGGCGGTATCGGTATTGACGCAAAACAGCAAAAAGCAGATACTTGTTACCTTAAGAAGCCCCGATAAACAGCCCTATCCAAACCTGTGGGAAATGACCGCGGGCTCTGTTGTTGCGGGCGAGGACAGCCTTAGTGCGGCTGTGCGCGAGCTTTATGAGGAAACAGGCATATCGGCCCTGCCGCAGGAGCTTGAATATATAGGCGAATACCGCGGGACGGGCGCCATTGTGGATATGTATAAAATAGTGCGTGATATCGATATAAAAGATATTCATCTTCAAAAGGGCGAGACCTCCGATGCCAAATGGGTAAGCGTTGACGAGTTTGAAATGATGATAGACAACGGCATGGTCACTCCGCCCGTTGCAAGACGGTTTTATAAATGCAGACAGCTTGGATTGTTTGACTGAATAATTACACTTTTATTACAAAACGCTTTTTTAATTGCTATTTATATTGTTGTTGGTGTATAATGTATACAAAGGAAATACCGGCAGCGGTAAATTTGAAAGGTGTTATTATATGAAAAGATTTGCGGCGTTTTTTGCGGTTGCTGTCGCTGCGCTGGCTTTGTTATGCGGCTGCAGCGCGATAAACAACAACTGGATATTAAGTGTAAACGGTAATAAAATAGATAAAAGCGAGTATATGGTCTATCTTTACGAGCAAGTAAAGGTTTTTGAGGAAACGGGCGGCAGCGACATTTGGGGTGTTGATTTTGACGGCGTTTCCGCGCAGGATGTTGCAAAGCAAAATGCGGCAAATTCTCTTTTGCGTGCCAAGCTTGCGGTGCAGGAGGCGCCAAATCTGGGCGTTTCGGTGGCCGTTGACGAATCTGTTGTGGACAGCGAGGCGCAGACGCTTTATGACGAGATATCAAACGATACACTAAAGCGTATAGACCTTGACGGCGTTACGCTTGAAATGTGCAAAAACATAATCCGTGACGGCCTTGTACAAAAGGATGTTTACGGCGCTGTTACGGGCAGCTACGAAATTAACAGACAGGAATTTGAAGAATATTTAAAGGAAGAATACAATAAAAATATCAGCCTTTATAAAAATGTTACCGTAAAGGCAATAGTTGTATCAAAGGATCCCGATGCCGCGCCTATCGAGGGCAAGGAGCCCGCAATAGACGAATATGCAAACACAATTAAAAAGGAAATAGATCTAAAGGGCAAGGAAAGAATAGACGAGGCCTTTAAGCTTTTAAAGCAGGGCGAGCAGTTCGGACAGGTGCAGTATGACTATTCGGAGGATCCGGACAGACGCGAGTTTGTACTTAACGATGATATGTATGACGAAGCGGTGCGCTCCGCAATATATGCCCTTAACAAAGGCGAATATACAGATATAATAGAATATGACGGTGCATACTATATCTTCTATGCAAAAGAGGCCTTTCAAAAGCAAATGGATGAGGTGTCGCAGGATTTTGAGGAACAGTATGTTGCCGACAAAAAGGACGAAATATACCGGGTGCAAAATGACAGCTGGGTAAATGCCGCCGAGATAAAAAGAAATACGTCCGTATGGGAGGGCGTTGTTATAAACTTTAACGGCGGTGCCGCAGATGCGGAAAATTCGGATGCCAATGCGGATGCTTCCGGGGAAACAGTACAACAATAAGGGGGTATACTATTATGGATGAAAATAAGTTACACGAGCCGGGCTGTGACTGCGGCTGCGAAACGGCAGAGCCCGAAAAAATGACACTTGTGCTTGACGACGACAGCGAGCTTGTATGCGATGTGCTTGGCGTTTTTGAGGCCGACGGCGTTGAATATATTGCGCTTTTGCCCGAGGACGACGAGGATGTTTTGGTATATCGTTATATTGAAAACGATGATACGCAGGAGGGCTTTGAGCTTCAAAATATAGAAAGCGACGAGGAGTACGACAGAGTAAGCGATGTTTTCTTCGACCTTTTCTACGATGACGAGGAGCTTGACGACGAACTTGAAAAAGAACTTGAAGAATAATTGCTTGATACGGATAAATTTTCTTATCCGTATCATTTTTTTTGATATATTAATGTAAAATAAACTGTAAGCGAAAAACGAAAGGATGTTTTTGGTAGTATGTCTAAAAAAATTATTTTAACGGGCGGAGGCACCGCGGGACACGTTACTCCAAACCTTGCGCTTTTGCCAAGGCTGCGCGCCGAGGGCTTTGATATAGTGTATATCGGCAGCAGGACGGGCATAGAAAAAGAATTGATAGGCGGCGCGGGGATAGACTATCGTGCTGTCAGCAGCGGAAAATTAAGGCGATATTTTGATTTGAAAAATGTGACCGATATATTTCGCGTTATTGCCGGCATTTTTCAGGCTGCGGCGATAATCGCAAAGGAAAAGCCCGACGTTATTTTTTCAAAGGGCGGGTTTGTTGCCGTTCCGGTCGCAATAGGCGCTTTTTTAAACCGCGTACCCTTTGTTGCGCATGAATCGGATATGACCCCGGGGCTTGCAAACAAGCTGGCTATGCCGTTTGCAAAAAAGGTCTGCACCACCTTCCCCGAGGCCGTAAAATATGTAAAGGGCGGTAAGGGTGTGCATACGGGTACACCTATCCGTGAGGAGCTTTTTAAGGGCGATGCCGAAAAGGGACGTGAGTTTTGCGGCTTTTCGGGCGATAAGCCCGTGCTTTTGATAATGGGCGGCTCGCTTGGCTCTGTTGTGATAAATAATGCCGTAAAAGAGGTGATCGCCGAGCTTACGGCCAAATTTGACATAGCGCATATACGCGGCAAGGGAAACCTTGACAGCGCGCTTGACGGCGTAAAGGGCTACAAGCAGTTTGAATATGTAAATAAAGAGCTGCGCGACCTGTTTGCGGCGGCGGATATAGTGCTTTCGCGTGCGGGCGCCAATGCAATAAGCGAATTTTTGGCACTTAATAAGCCCATGCTTTTGATACCCCTATCCAAAAAGGCCAGCCGCGGCGACCAGATACTTAATGCCGATTCGTTTAAGGCGCAGGGCTTTGCCGAGGTCATTTATGAGGAAAATCTTAATGGAAAACTACTTGTCAACACAGTTGATATGTTATATAATAACAAAGAAAAGTATATAAGCGCCATGCGCGCCTCGGCAGGTGCCGACGGCGTGAGCGCTGTAATGCGTGAAATAAATAACGCATTAAAATAAAATCACAAAAAGAAAGGAAAAAGACAAATGAAAAAAAGTTTATTTGCACTTGTTGCCGCAGCCTTGATAGGTGTATCGGCTGTCAGCGCTTTTGCCGACGGCGTAAGCGTATCCGTAAATGATAATGTTATCGATGCACAGGCTGTAATTGTGGATTCCAGAACTCTTGTACCCGTTCGCGGCGTTTTTGAGGAGCTTGGCTACACCGTAGACTGGGATGCCGAAACAAAAACAGCCACACTTACCGGCGACAAGACAGTTGTTATCCAAAGCGGCAGTACTGTTTTTACGGTTGACGGCGAGGAGGTCACTCCCGAGGTGCCCCAGCAGATAATAGAGGGCCGTTTTATGCTTCCCCTGCGTGCAGTCGGTGAGGCTATAGGCGCAAATGTTGACTGGGATGCCGAAACAAAGACTGTTATTATCAATACAAACGGTGAAACGGCAGTTGAGGAAGGCACCGAGGAAACTACCGAGCATAAGGGCGGCCTTAAGATAGGCGGCGTTCAGGAGCTGTGATCTTTAAAAGTCATGCTGTTTTTGTGAATTTTTCTTGCGGAGTTTTGGTAAAATCAACAAATTTAAGAAATTTTACAAAATAAATTGACTTTTTTAAAGAAAAATTATATAATCATATTGAAGTAGTGTCAACGGGACAAAACGCACGTTTTACAACGGACATTGCTAAAAAACAAAAAAGGAGGAAGTAAAGTGAAAAAAACAACTAAAAGGCTTGTAAGCAGTATTATTGCAACAAGTATGCTGTTTTCAAGCATCCTTACAAGCAATGTGCTTGTAAGTGCCGAAGAGGCCGATGTTGTTGCTGAAGCAGCTGTGACCGATGTTACGGAAACACCTGCGGCAGTTAGCTATTCGGAAGATATTGCGGTTTATGATGATACAGAACCTTTCAATATGGAAGAAGGAAAAATGTACATCAAGGCTTCACTTGAGGGTGAAACCGACACGGGCGTTGAAACTATCGACCCCGCACTTATCGGCAGCACAGTAAACATTGATTTTAGCCTTTTACAGAATCCGGGATTTTCATCAGCTACATTCTATGTACGCTATAATCCTGCGGTTATCCAGGCAAAGGCCGGCAATGTTGCAAAGGCATCCGAACTGGCAAGCAAAGGCTATATCTATTATGAAGTAGAGAATGACGAGGGCGAAATGGTCAAAAAGGCATTCTTTACAAACAAGATGATCAACGGTCAGATCGCTTATGTTCCTGCAGCTGATTCCGACAAGTATGCTGATGTTAAGCCTGACGGCACAGCAACAGCAGGTCAGCTTGGTAAGATAATGATCGCAGGTATGCCCGATTCTACTTACGTTGATTCAAACAACTACATTAAGGCTGTAGAAGGCGACGGCAAGCTTTTCTCGTTAACATTTGATGTTATCGGTGAGGGTGATGCAGGCTTATCTATTGAAGTAGTTAAGTTTGGTTATCCGCCTATTTCAGGTAAAACGGATATTCCTACAGAAAACTATCCCAATAAGATAGCTGTAGGTGCAGCAGAAGTAACAACAGAAGCTACAACAGAGGCTACTACAAAGGAAGCTACAACAGAGGCTACAACAGCTCCTACAACAAAGGAAGCTACAACAGAGGCTACTACAACAGCTCCTACAACAACGGCGCCCACAACAAAGGCTCCTACTACAACAGCTCCCACAACAACTGCTCCTACAACAGAAAAGCCTACCGAGGCTACAACAAAGGAAGTTACAACAGTTGTGATCACAAAGGAAGCAACTACAAAGGAAGCAACTACAAAGGAAGCAGCTCCGGAAGATGCTACACAGAAGGTTACCGAAAAGGTTACAGAGGCTACAACAAGCAGCGTTACGGAAGCTACAACAGAAGCTACAACAAATAGTGCTTCAAATGTAACTAAAGCTGCTCCTACCGAGACTACCACAGAGGCTGCAAGAGGCGGCGGTTCTTCATCGTCAGCTGCATCAAGCGGCGGCGGCGGTGGCGGCGGCGGTACTGTAAGAAGAAGTACAAAGACCACCACAACAGAGGCAGATACCGAAGCTACAACAGCTGATGTTGAGGATTCAACAGAGGCTGCAACAGAAGAGACAGAGGCAACTACAGAAACAGTTGTTGAGGTTTCCGGTCTTTTCAATGACCTTTCAAGCACACCTTGGGCTGAAGAAGCTATCGAGGCTCTTGCCGAGATGGGTATCCTTAACGGCGTAAGCGACGGCGAATTTGCTCCGCAGGCAAGCTGCAAGAGAGCAGACTTTGCTATTATGCTTGCAAAGCTTGTAGGCCTTGAGGGCACGGCAACATCTAACTTTGATGATGTATTCCCCGACAAGTACTACTACAACTATGTTGGTCTTGCAAAGGAAGCAGGCCTTGTAAACGGTTACGGCGATGGCAACTTCGGTCCCGAGAAGTTCTGCACACGCGCAGAGCTTATGGTTATGGTTGCAAACGCACTTAAGGTACTTGGTATGGATATCACAGCTGACGAGTCTGTGCTTGCACAGTTCTCCGATGAGGCTGACATCCCCGTATGGGCAAGACCTTACGTTGCATTCCTTGTTGAGAACGGTATTGTAAACGGTTCAAACGGCAAGATCAATCCTAACGTAAACATTACAAGAGCAGAGGTTGCAGTTATTATGTTTAACGTAGTTAACGCAACATCCGCAGTTAAGGCTGAAGCAGTTGAAGAGGCTGTTGAGGGCATCGAGGTTGGCGAAGAGGTTCCCGCTTATGAGGACACAGCTTACGAAGATGCTGCTTACACAGAGGCACTCAACACAAAGTCGGCTGAAGAAATAGCTGAAGACGAGGCTGAAAAGGCAGCGGCTGAGGCTAAGGCTGAAGAAGCTAAATAATTTTATAGTAAGCGAATTAAATAATCGGACTTAAGCTCGCTTAAGGCTGATTATTTATGAGCCACGATAATATAAAAGGGTGTATCTTCGGATACACTCTTTTTTTGCAAAAAACCTTGCAAATCAAGTTAATAAATGTTATAATGTTTAAGTCATTGTGAGGTTTTATTATGGATAAAAAGCAAGAAGCGTCCTTTTATACAAGGCGCTCGACCATACTTTTAATAGCGGTCATAGCAAATGCTCTTTGGGGCAGCGCGTTTCCCGCAATAAAAATAGGATACCGTGTTTTTCGCATAACCGACGGGACTGCGGCGGATAAGCTGGTGTTTGCGGGTGTGCGCTTTATTCTGGCGGGGCTGCTGGTAACGGCGTACAACTGTTTTTCAAACAGGCGCCTTATTTTGCCGCAAAAAAAGGATATACGCGGTATAGTTTTGCTCGGCCTTGTCCAGACCTGGCTTGAATATATTTTCTTTTATATCAGCCTTACAAATCTGTCCGGCGTAAAAGGGTCTATCATCAACTCTATGGGCAATTTTTTTGCGGTCATTCTTGCGGCGATCTTTCTTAAAAATGACAAAATGACGCTTACAAAGGTAGTGGGCTGTGTGCTGGGCTTTGCGGGTATTGTTATCTGCAATCTCGGCAGCGGTATAGATATGGGCTTTTCGCTTATGGGCGAGGGCTTTATGCTGCTTGCGGCCTTTTGCTTTGCTACGGGCGGTGTTATAACAAAGGTGTTTGCACAGGGCACGGAGCCTGCGGTCTTAACGGGCTTTCAGCTTGCGCTTGGCGGCCTGCTGCTTTTGGTAACGGGTCTTGCCTTTGGCGGCAAAATAGCGGTCTACGGCATGGACTGTATTTTCAGTATGGCCTATCTTGCTGTGCTTTCCGCACTTGCTTTCACACTTTGGGCAAAGCTTATAAAGTATAACCCCGTAGGCAAGATCTCTCTTTTCGGTTTTTTAAACCCTATTTTCGGGGTCATCCTGTCGGGTATATTCCTCGGCGAGGATTTCCTTAATATAAGGCTTGTCGCGGCGCTGGCGTGCGTATGCGCGGGTATTTATATTGTTAATTATACAAAAGAAAGCCGATAATCGGCTTGTTGTGCGCCCTTAGCTTAATGGATAGAGCATTCGACTCCGGATCGGAAGATAGGGGTTCGATTCCCCCAGGGCGTATAGAAGAGGCCGGAGCTTAATGCTCCGGCCTCGATTTTTTATATATGCAGTATTTTTTTTATCAGGCTTTTCACTTTTCTGCTGCCGCCTATTACAAGGTGTCTTAATGGCATAATTGCCACCCATACCCTTGCGTACAGCTTATACAGCTTGTTTTCGGTGCTTATTTTTTTGCCTTTTCTTTCAAACTCAATGACCACGCCTATTATTTGGCTGTGCTTTATGCCTTTTTCAAGCGCCCATTGATTGTCGCCGCACATTGTATACACGCCGTTTTCGGGGCGCCTTACAACGCGGTGCAGCACAAAGGCGCCGTCCGTCCTGCGGTAAAGCGGCAGGTCGTATTTTTTAAGCTCGCCCCGGGGCTTTTTTAATATAACGCGGTCGCCGTCGTCGTGCAGCATTGGCAGCATGCTTGTGCCGTGCGGGTTAAAATTTGCCGTGCCGCCGCTGTCAAGCATCTCTTTCATTACCGGATACAGCTCGGCAAGACGTACCTCCTTAATCATCTAAAAGGTTTGCCTCCCTTAATTTTGCTAAAAATGCATCTATATCCTGCGAAGCTGTGTTGGCATCAACATCGTATTCTGCGGTAAGTTTTTCAAGCAGCGCCGCCTTATCTGCGGGCTGTTCAAGTATTTTCCATAAAAAGGCGCCAACCTCGTTAAGGGTTATTACGCCGCTGAAATCAATGCTTCCTTCGCCGATAGGCACTACAATATTGCTGCCTGCAACTGTTCTTAATAAAAAACCTTCTTTAATTTTCATAATTATTTATCCCTTCTTATTGTATTAAAGCTTAATTCTACCGCTTCCCTGCTCATATCACAGCCCAGGCGGTAAATGGGTGTTTCGCTTAAAACCTTGTCAAGCACATCCAGCAGCTTGTTCATCTGCGATGCCTCGTGCGGCCGCAGGGTCTGTTGGAAAAGCTTTGGTATGGCCTCCTGCGTGGTTATGGGGTGAATAAAGTTTTCCGTTGAACGCTCAAGAAAAACTATTCCGCCAAGCGGCATACGCATATTCAGGTTCATATCGGTCTTGCCGCTCCAAGGGGTGCCGTAAACATAGTTTTTGCCGTCAACAATGCGTATTGCGGGCTTGTCGTCGTTTATTATTTTTGCGGTATCCTCGCCCAGATACTTTTGCCAAAGCCCCGTGTGCGTGGATTTTCCCGTGCCCGAATCCGCCGAGAAAAGATAAGCCCAGCCGTTTACGCAAACGCCCGAGGAATGGAGCAAAAAGCCGTTATAATTGAGTATATTTTCGTAAAATGCCGCGCCCGTAAAAATATATTCCACATCGTCAACAGACAGGTGCGGGTTTTCCTGCTGCAAGCGCTCCAATGTGCTTTCAGGTATGTCTATTACTATGTCTTCCTTATCAAAATCGCTCAAATACGCCTCGGCCTGCTTTACAAGCGTGGGGTGAGTGTATCTGATAAGTACGTTTATATCTGCTACTTTTAATTTTTTCATCTGTTACCTCTTAAAAAATACTATATTAGTTAGTATATCATAACTTAAATGATTTATCAAGCAGTTTGAAAAAAATAATTTGACTTCATCTGTTTTTGCCGCGAAAGTTATTGCCTGCGATATGTTTTTTTATAGTGCAAATAAAAAAGACACGGTGCTGTATATAGCATTATAACAAACGAAACGCATAAGGTTACCCTGTTCGGCAAAAACGCAAATGTTTTTCGGTGTCGGCGTATGCTTGACATCCGCCGTAAGCCGAAATTATTTGCGGGGCTTGCCGAAAAAAATAACATACCGCAAGCGTATTTTATTGATTCTGCTTGCCGAAAAAAATAACATACCGCAAGCATATTTGATTTCTATTTTATTCAAAGAAAAAATAATTATTGAGATTTCTTTGGTTTTTTGGTATAATCATAATGAATAGGTATGGACTTTGCAAAAAAACAGGACAGGGAAGTGCCGTTTATGAAAATAACTGCAATAACACAGCAAAAAAAGCGCGCAAACCGTTACAATGTTTTTATAGATAACGAGTTTGCCTTTGGCATTGACGGGGTAGACCTTTTGTATTACAAGCTAAAGGAGGGCGAGGAGCTGTCCCGTGCACGCTATGACGAGATACTTGAACAGCTTGTATTTATAAAGGCAAGGGAAACGGCGCTTAAATATATAGATTATAAGCAGCGCACCGAAAAAGAGGTAAGAAAAAAGCTGGAGGGTGAGTATTCGCCCGATATAATCGACCGTGTTATGGTCATGCTTAAAAAATACAAAATTGTGGATGACGAAAAATACGCCGAGCTTTTTGTAAAGGATTGTCTTAATTTAAAGGGCTGGGGAAAACAGCGCATTTTGACCGAGCTTGCCGTAAGGGGCATAGACCGCGGCAGGGCGGAGAAATACCTTGAAAATACGGATGATATTATGCTTGAAAAGGCAAAAAAACTGATAGAAAAGCGCGTCAAGGGCAAAATTTCCGATATGAAGGAATATAAAAAACACCTTGATTTTCTTTTAAGGCGCGGATTTGATCACAATACCGCCAAAACGGTGCTTGACGCAAGAAAAACGGACGAGGAAGGAGATTAGTCTATGTCGGGACTTTTTATTTCAATAGAGGGTACGGACGGGTCGGGAAAGACCACCCAGATAAAGCTATTGGAAAAATATTTAAAGGATAAGGGATTTTATGTTGTCTGCACGCGCGAGCCTGGCGGCAACCCCATAAGCGAAAAAATACGCGAAATAATAATTGACAAGGAAAATACGGGAATGACCGCCGTTACCGAGGCGCTTTTGTATGCCGCGGCAAGGGCGCAGCACGTTTCAAACGACATTATGCCGATACTTAACGACGGCGGCATAGTTATAAGCGACAGATTTTTGGACTCCAGCCTTGTTTATCAGGGCTATGCAAGGGGCCTTGGCATAAAGACGGTAAAGGACATAAACCGCTATGCCGTTGACGGTCTGGAGCCCGATATGACCTTCTTTTTAAGGCTTAAACCGCAGGACGGCATAAACCGCAAGAAAAACCAGGACAAGCACGAGCTGGACAGAATGGAAAGCGAGGATGACAAGTTTCATACCATGGTGTACAGCGGCTATATGCAGCTTGCGCGCCGCAATAAAAAGCGTATTCACGTTATTGATGCGCTTAAAAGCGTAGAGGATATCCACGCGGAGATAGTAGGCGCAATAGAACGTCTTTTTAAGGAAAAAGGGATATAAGTGAACGATTACAACGGTATTTTAGATAACGATATATTGATAAAAAGCCTTAAAACTGCCGTAAGGCATGACCGCTTAAGCCACGCCTATATTTTTGACGGCGAGCGCGGCATGGGAAAGACTATGGCAGCAAAGGCCTTTGCAAAAACGCTTAATTGTGAGCGCGGCGGCGAAACTGCCTGCGGCGAATGTCTTTCCTGCCGCAGCTTTGACGGCAACAATAACCCGGATATTTTTTATATAGCCCCCGAAAAGGGCGTGATCAAGGTGGATGTAATAAGGGACAGCATTAATCCGCAGGTGCTTACAAGGCCGTACAGCTATAAATACAAAATTTTTATTATCTCACAGGCGGAAAAAATGAATATTGCGGCGCAGAACGCTTTTTTAAAAACCTTGGAGGAGCCGCCGGGATATGTGATATTTATGCTGCTTACCCAAAATTTTAACGCGCTTTTGCCCACAATTCTTTCGCGCTGTGTTATGTTTAAAATGCATCCCGTGCCGCAGGGCCAAATAAAGAGCCTGTTGATAGATCGGGGCTGCACCGAGGGAGAGGCGGATATGTTTTCGCACTATGCATGCGGCGCCGTAGGCCGTGCATTGGAGCTTATAAGCTCCGAAAAGTTTGCGGAGATAACGGCCTTTGCCTTTGATGTGTGCCTTAATATTAAAAATTGGGATGTTGTGGAGCTTTACAGGCGCACAAGCGAGCTTAAGGATAAAAAAGAGGATGTGCCCGCCGTGCTGCGTGTGCTGGGCTATATTTTTCGTGATGCACTTATTTATAAGCTGACGGGAAGTGAAAGATACCTTATACATTCTTATCGCCTGTCCGATATGCAAAGCATATGTGAAAAATTTACGGCAAGGCAGCTTATGCGCTCGTGTGATGCGGTAGAACACGCATCCGAACGCCTTGCGGCCAAAATGGATATGCAATATACGGCGGAGCAGCTGTATTATACAATAAAAGAAAGATAAAAGGAGTTTATGATCTATGATAGTTATTGGTGTCAGATTTAAAAAGGCGGGCAAGATATATTATTTTGACCCCGCGGGCAGCACTCTTAAGAGCGGCGACGGTGTTATTGTCGAGACCGTAAGAGGGGTCGAATATGGCACGGTAGAGCTTGAAAACCGTGAGGTAGACACCTCGTCCTTCGGCTCGCCCATAAAAAAAATAATCCGCCCCGCTACCGAGAGGGACAAGCAGATAGCCGAGGAAAACAAGGAAAAGGCCAAAAAGGCAAAGGAGACCTGCCAAAAATGCGCGGACGGACACGATCTGGGTATGAAGGTCACCGATGTTGAAATGACCTTTGATATGAATAAAATTATTTTCTTCTTTACCGCGGACGGAAGAATAGATTTCCGCGACCTGGTAAAGGACCTTGCGGCTATTTTTAAAACAAGGATAGAATTAAGGCAGATAGGCGTAAGGGACGAGGCCAAGATGTTAAACGGCATTGGTATTTGCGGCCGCTCGCTTTGCTGTGCTACGTTTTTGGGCGATTTCCAGCCCGTGAGCATAAAAATGGCAAAGGATCAGGGGCTTTCGCTCAATCCCACAAAAATAAGCGGTATCTGCGGCAGATTGATGTGCTGTCTTAAGTACGAGCAGGATACCTACGAATATTTGAATAAAAATCTTCCGCACGAGGGCGACCTTATCCATACCGATTACGGCGACGGCGAGGTTTTAAGCGTAAGCGTTTTAAGACAGATAATAAAGGCCGCTGTCGATACGGGCAATAACGAAAAAGAGGTAATGTTCCTTGACCCGTCCGAGGTAAAGGTGACAAAACGCCGCCATATCCGCGAGGAAAGGCTTTCCAAGGACGAGCTGAAAAATTTAATGGATGATTGATAAAAATTTGGGTGGATATTATGAAAGAGGAACTGGTAAAAAAAGGAGAAAGACTTGACGATCTGCACCGTAACGGGTATATGCTGATACAAGACCCCAAAAAATTTTGCTTTGGGCTTGATGCGGTGCTTTTATCGGGCTTTGCAAAGGCAGGGCCAAAGGAGTTGGTGATGGACATTTGCTCGGGCAACGGAGTTGTTCCCATTTTAATGGAGGGCAAGACCGAGTGCGAGCAGTTTGTCGGCGTTGAGATACAGCCCGACAATGTGGATATGGCAAAGCGCAGCATACAATACAATAACCAGCAGGACAAAATTTTTATGGAATGCTGCGACCTGAAGAATATTGATAAAATTTACAACAAGCATCTTTTTGATGTTGTTACCTGTAATCCGCCGTATATAAAGGCAGGCAGCGGCGCGGTAAACGATACCGACGGCAAGGCCGTAGCGCGGCATGAGATAAAGTGCGACCTTAACGATGTTTTTGCGGCGGCGGCAAAAATGCTTAAATACGGCGGCAGGCTTTATATGGTGCACCGCGCTAACCGCCTTTGCGATATTTTTGAATACAGCCGCAGGCATCACCTTGAACCCAAGGTAATGCGCTTTGTACACGCCTATATAGATAAGCCCCCGTCAATGGTGCTTATCGAGTTTGCAAAGGACGGCAAGCCGCATCTTGAAGTGCTGCAGCCAATGATAATCTACGCTGCGGGCAATGTGTATACAAAAGAGGTAAACGATATATTCTATAATTAAGGAAAGAACAATGACGGGAACTTTATTTATCTGCGGTACGCCTATCGGCAATATCGAGGACATAACTCTGCGCTGTCTGCGCACCTTAAAGGAATGTGACCTTATCGCTGCCGAGGACACGCGGCAAAGCGTTAAGCTTTTAAATCACTACGACATAAAAACGCCCCTGACAAGCTATCACGAGCATAACAAGGCCGAAAAGGGCCCTAAGCTTTTGGCTCGGCTTTTGGAGGGGAAAAATATTGCGCTTGTGACGGATGCGGGTATGCCCGGAATTTCCGACCCCGGCGAGGATATGATAAGGCTTTGCCACGAAAACGGCGTCCCCGTTACGGTGGTGCCGGGGGCAACGGCGGCGGTAACGGCGCTGGTCTTAAGCGGGCTTTCAAGCCGCAGCTATGTTTTTGAGGGCTTTCTTCCAAGCGGGAAAAACGCAAGAAAACAGGTTCTGGAGGGGCTTAAAAATCAAACCGCCACCATTATTTTGTACGAGGCGCCCCACCACCTTAAAAACACCCTGAAAGAGCTTGTCGACACCCTGGGCAGCCGTCCTGCGGCCTGTGTAAAGGAGCTGACAAAGCGCTACGAAAATGTCAATAAGCTGCCCCTTGATGAGCTTGCGGCCTATTACGAGCAAAACGAGCCAAAGGGCGAATTTGTTATAGTTATAGAGGGGCGCGAGTATCGCGATATAGAAGAGGAAAAACAGGCCGAGGCCGCCCAAATGACTATAGAGCAGCATTTTAAAATGTATATTGATAAGGGTATGGACGAAAAAAGCGCTATGAAGGCTGTCGCAAAGGACAGAGGGATAGGCAAGCGCGAGGTCTACAGCATAATAAAGGGAGAATAAAAATGAAAAAGGCGATTTTAACGGTTTTATTTACAATGGCAATGTCGTGTGCGGCAAATGCGGCAACAACGGCAAATATAACGGTAAACGGCAGTCCGATAGACTCGGATGCGGTGATAGTTGACGGCAGAACACTTGTGCCCGTGCGCGGCGTTTTTGAAAAGCTGGGCTTTACCGTGGAATGGACAAACGAAACAAAGACCGCAAGCTTTAAGGGCGCGGGCTTTTCCATAGATATAAAAAGCGGCGAAAAGGGCTTTTACTGCCTTAACACCCGCACGGGCGAAAACAATCTGGTTCAGCCCGATGTGCCGCAGCAGATAATAGACGGGCATTTTTATATACCCCTGCGCGCCGTGTCCGAGGCCATAGGCGCAAATGTAAGCTGGAACAGCGAAACAAAAACGGCGGAGATAGTGAAAAAGGACAGCAAGCTGGAGCTTCCGCAGCTTTCCGCGCCGAAAAAGGGCGATACTGCTGCGACTATACACACCAATATGGGCGATATAAGTGTCGTGCTTTACCCGCAGTATGCGCCAAAGGCGGTGGAAAACTTTGTTACCCACGCTAAAAACGGCTATTACAACGGTGTTATCTTCCACCGCGTTATAAATGATTTTATGATACAAGGCGGCGACCCGACAGGCACGGGTATGGGCGGCGAAAGCATCTGGGGCAAGGATTTTGAAAACGAGGTGAATTTTGAGCTTCGTAATTTCCGCGGCGCTCTGTGTATGGCAAATGCAGGCCCCGATACAAACGGCAGTCAATTTTATATTGTTCAGTGTAAGGATATAGGCGGTGATGCAAGACAGGCGCTTGAAATGCTGAAAGGCATGAAGGACGAGACCTACTACCGTGACGAGGACGGCACGGCAGTTACCTACGGCGATGCCTACCCCGACGAGCTTATAAGCGAATATGAAAATAACGGCGGCTGCCCCTACCTTGATATGGATTATACCGTTTTCGGTCAGGTTTATGCAGGTATGGACACCGTGGATAAAATTGCGGCGGTTAAAACCAATGAGGCGGATAAACCGCTTGAGGACGTGGTAATAAAGTCCATAGATATAGCCGAATATCAATAAACCCGGAAAGGAGAATCATTATGTTAAAATCAAAGGTCTACTTCACAAAGGAGCTTACTCCCGAGGCGGTCATAAAAATGTACAAGGCGCTTGGCACCGAGCTTACGGGCAGGGTGGCAGTCAAGGTACATTCCGGCGAGGCGGGTAATCAAAACTATCTGCACCCCGAATTTATGCGCCCCATGGTGGAGTATGTGAACGGCACCATTGTCGAGTGCAACACGGCCTACGAGGGCGCCCGCAACCATACCGACAAGCATATAAAGCTTATGGCGGATCACGGCTGGACAAAGTATTTTGACGTGGATATTATGGATGCCGAGGGTCCCGATATCGAGTGGCCTATCCCAAACGGCAGGGTCTTGAAGAAAAACGTACTGGGCAAAAATATCTTAAATTATGATTCTATGCTGGTTTTGTCGCATTTTAAGGGTCACCCTATGGGCGGCTTCGGCGGTGCGTTAAAGCAGCTTTCAATAGGCTGTGCATCCACGGCGGGCAAATGCCTTATCCATTCGGGCGGCAAGGTGGACGACCAGAATATAATTTGGGACAATGTCCCGCCGCAGGAGATCTTCTGTGCATCTATGGCGGATGCGGCGGAGAGCGTATGCGAGCATTTTAAAAATAAAATTGCTTTTGTAAGCATGGCTTGCAATCTGTCGGTGGACTGCGACTGCTGTGCCGTTGCCGAGGATCCCTGTATGAAGGATATAGGCATTTTGTCCTCGCTTGACCCCGTGGCACTCGATCAGGCGTGCATAGATATGGTAAAAAATTCCGACGACCCCGGCAAGGAGCATTTTATGGAGCGTGTAAACAGCCGCAAGGGTATGCTTACCATTGATTATGCGGCGGAGCTTGGCTTTGGCACAAAGGATTACGAGCTGATAAATATTGATTGAAAATACTTTGAAAGGAGCTGTTTTGCATGAAAAGATTTTTGGCATTTTCGCTTTGTATCGCTATGACACAGACGGTTTTTGCCGATATACCGCAAACCGAGGAAAATACCGCCGTAACGGAGCTTTTGACCGAGGACACAACAGAAGAAATTGAAACATCAACGGAAGATATGACCGAGGATATGACCGAAGAAACCGCGGAAGAAACGACGGAAGAAACTACGGAGGAAACCACGGAAGAGACCACGGAAGAGGACGTTGAGGATATTGCGGAGCAGGCCGAACCGTCCGAAAACGGCGGCGATATATCCGTTCCCATATCTGCCGAATGCGGCGCGGAGCTGTCGGCCTATGATGAGGGCATATATAAGTATGCACCCGTAAACGGCGTTTTTGACTATGACGATACCTATGTTATTTTTGACTATATAAACGAGGAACGTGAATTGGTGGGCGCAGACCCGCTTGTGCTTGACGAGCGGCTTACACAGTGCGCTATGACAAGGGCGGCGGAGCTTGCGGTAATGTATTCGCACACAAGGCCAAACGGCGAAAGCTGCTTTTCAATTTTGCCCGATGATTACCGGACAAGGTATGTGAGCGAAAATATCGCTATGGGCTACAGGAGCGCCGAAGATGTATTTTATGACGGCTGGATGCAGTCAACGGGACACCGCGGCAATATACTTTCGCGCGAGATAAAGGCCGTTGGTATCGGCTGCGCTTACGTTGACGGCCAATATTATTGGGTGCAGATGTTTTCCTATGATACCCACGAAAGCCAAATAACCTGCGGACAGAAACGACAGACAAAATATGTGGAGTACAAGGAAGATACCGCAGGAAAAGTGGGCGGCTATGACTACTCGGATATTTTTGATGCAAGCTATTATCTTTTGCACAACAGCGATGTGCGTGAGGTATATCAAAAAGACAGAGGCGGCGCGTTCGGACATTTTTTAAACACGGGTATGGACGAGGGCCGCGAGGCATCACCAAACTTTAATTGGGAAGTCTACCGCTTTAACTATCCCGACCTTAATAATGCCTACGGCGACGAGCCGAGACCGTATTATACGCACTATCTTGAATACGGCCATAGAGAGGGCAGACAGGGATCTCGAAGATTTTATATCAGAAACGGGATAGACTATTCCGATGTATACGATTACAATTATTACAGCAGCGCCTACGCCGATGTCAGGCGTGCATTCGGGGATGACGAGCTTGCGGTATTTGAACATTTTGTAAAATACGGCACAAAGGGTGGCCGCCGCGGAAATCAGTATTTTATACCGCAGGTATACCGCTTTAACTATTCCGATTTGCAGAAAGCCTACGGCAACGATTGGCAAAAGTATTATATACATTATATAAAATATGGAAAAAAAGAGCGGCGCTATGCAAGCACAGTAATATACAAGCAGGGCGGCAAGGACTACTCACTTATATTTGACAGCAGCTATTATGCACAGAAAAACGGCGATGTGGTAAAAGCAAAGGGCTGGGAAGAAACCACGCTTTTTATGCACTTTTTAGACTACGGCATGAAAGAGGGCAGACAGGGCAGCGCAAGCTTTGACCCCGCACTTTACCGCGCAAAATACACCGATGTACGCAATGTTTACGGTGACGATATGCAAAAATATTATATGCACTACCTTGTAAACGGCGTTAAAGAGGGGCGCGATGCCGACGAAAACAAGCTTGACTACAGCCTTGTTTTCGACTATGATTATTATATTTCAAGATATAAGGATGTTTACAATGCCTACGGCGATGATAAGGATGCCGTTTTGCAGCATTTTATAAACTACGGCATGAAAGAGGGCCGCAAGGCTAACGACAGCTTTGATGTAAAGACCTACAAGGCAAAATACGGCGACCTGCAAAGGGCTTTCGGCAGCGATTGGCAGCTTTATTATTTCCATTATCTGTCATTCGGCGCAAAAGAGGGCCGTACATCATAAAAGGAGAATTTAACTTTGAACAGACAGTCACACATAAGAAATTTCAGTATAATAGCACATATCGACCACGGCAAATCCACGCTGGCGGACAGGCTTATACAAAAAACGGGTCTTCTGACCGAGCGCGAGATGCAGGAGCAGGTGCTTGACAATATGGATCTGGAGCGCGAAAGGGGTATTACCATAAAATCCCAGGCGGTGCGCCTTATCCATAAGGGTGCGGACGGCGAGGAGTATATTTTTAATTTGATAGATACCCCCGGCCATGTCGATTTTAATTACGAGGTATCCCGCTCCCTTGCAGCCTGTGACGGTGCGGTGCTTGTTGTTGATGCGGCGCAGGGCGTTGAGGCGCAGACACTTGCAAACGTGTATCTTGCACTTGACAACGATCTGGAGGTAATGCCCGTTATTAATAAAATAGATCTGCCCAGCGCAGAGCCCGACCGCGTTAAAAAGGAAATTGAGGATATTATAGGCCTTGACTGCGAAAATGCGCCGCTTATCTCCGCAAAGGCGGATATAAATATAGACGATGTTTTCGAGGGCGTTATAAAAAATATTCCCGCGCCCACGGGCGATGAAAACGCACCGCTTAAGGCGCTTATTTTCGACAGCTTTTACGACAGCTACAAGGGCGTTATAGTTTTTATGCGCGTTTTTGACGGTACGCTGAAAAAAGGCACAAGGGTGCGCTTTATGGCTACGGGCAAGGAATTTGAGGTAGTCGAGGTGGGCGTATTCGGCCCCGGCCGCTATATCCCTACGGAAAGCCTTATGGCGGGCGATGTAGGTTATCTTACCGCAAGCATTAAAAATGTGCGTGATACGCAGATAGGCGATACCGTGACCGATGCGGCAAACCCCGTTGACAAGCCGCTTCCGGGCTATAAAAAGGTAAACAGTATGGTGTACTGCGGTATTTTCCCCGCAGACGGCAGTAAATATCAGGATCTGCGCGATGCACTTGAAAAATTGCAGCTTAACGATGCCGCCCTTAATTTTGAGGCGGAGACCTCGGTGGCGCTGGGCTTTGGTTTCCGCTGCGGATTCTTGGGTCTTTTGCACCTTGAAATAGTTCAGGAGCGCCTTGAAAGAGAGTTTGACCTGGACCTTGTTACCACCGCGCCCAGCGTTATTTACAAGGTATATCTTACAAACGGCGAGTGTATCGACCTTTCAAACCCCTCCGACCTGCCCGATGTGACTACTATCGTCAAAATGGAGGAGCCTATCGTAAAGGCGGAAATTATCCTGCCAAGCGAGTATATCGGCACCGTTATGGAGCTGTGCCAGCAGCGCCGCGGCGAATATGTCGGTATGGAATATTTGGAGGAAACAAGGGCGGTGCTGACCTATGATCTGCCCCTTAACGAGATAATTTACGACTTTTTTGATGTTTTAAAATCCAGAACACGCGGCTATGCATCCTTTGATTATGAGTTAAAGGGCTACGAGGCATCAAAGCTTGTCAAGCTGGATATGATGGTAAACCGCGAGGTGGTGGATGCCCTTTCGTTTATTGTACACGAAAGCTCGGCCGCCGATAAGGGCAGAAAAATGGCCGAAAAGCTTAAAAAGGAAATACCCAGACACCAGTTTGAGATACCCATTCAGGCCGCTATCGGGAATAAAATTATCGCAAGAGAAACAATTTCGGCCGTGCGTAAGGACGTGCTTGCAAAGTGCTACGGCGGCGATATAACCCGTAAGAAAAAACTGCTTGAAAAGCAGAAAGAGGGTAAAAAACGTATGCGCCAGATCGGCAGCATAGAGGTGCCGCAGTCCGCATTTATGAGCGTTCTGAAGCTGGATGAGGAGTAGGCGACGTCAAGCGCAGCGTGTACAGCGATTCCCGCGCACAAAAAGGCGACGTCAAGCGCGGGAGGAGCATTAATATGAAATTTACGGTTTCTCATACTATTCACAAAAAATATCATCAATATTTAATAGTGGGTAATGACGGATATGTCGGGTACGAACCCATAGGAAATGACAGCTTTACGGGCTTTCCTGACCGCGCAAGGCTGGTATATAAGACCGATGGCGGGGAGAAAATACTTGTCTACAGCACAAGCGCCACATTTTGCCAAAATTTTTTCGGCCTGCCCCAAACGATTTACAAAAACGGGGAAAAGGTTGGGTCGGCAGATCTTAAATCAAGGGAGTTTTTTATACAAATCAACGATGTTGTATATGAAATATCCTATCATAAAAAGAAGATGTTTTCTATTATGAGAAATGATGTGCGGTTTGCGGTAGGACAATATTTTGCCGATAAGCCTTACGAAATTTTTTATGACGGAAAAATTGAAAATGACACCGCGACAATTCTGTTCCTTGCAATGTATGTGGAAAGGATATTCAGGATAGTGACCCGCTCTCAGGTGGATTCGCTTGGTGGCCCGGAGCTTTGGTTTGATTATAAGGAAAAACGGACAATGTGGCGCCCGCCGTCACTTGGGGATGAAGGATAATTTCAATTTGGCGGGGATAACGCCTGTGTTAACACCCTGCCAAATAAAAAATTCACCCGCACAGGAGGCTTATATATGCGAAAAAACAAAACTCGCGTATTTATACTGTTATTTGTGTATCTTATACTGTCGTTTCTTACAATAGACATATTACCGCTTATATTTGACGAGCTTGGTTACATTATTATCATTATGCCCGTGATCTTGGCGGCATCTTCGATTATTTGCGGTGTGGGGTTCAGCATTATGGACGAGTGGGAAAAGTTATGGCTTATGCCGTTTTTGCCGATTGCGTGTATGCTTGTTTGGCAACTCGGTACCGTTTTTTCGGACGGCTTATCGGGTACGCTTTTTTTTGCCGCGTTATATATGAGCGTAATTATTTATATAATAACGTTTTTTCCTGCATTTATCGGCGGTTTATTGTGCGGATGGCTTAAAGGAATATGCGAAAAATGAAAAAGGACAAAGAAAGCGGCGGTTACAAGCGACTTAAACGCCGTGCAAACATCACTCTTATTTTAATAATTATTCTTGCAATAATAGCTTGCCGTTGGGATATCGCTGTGCGTACATACACCGTTGACACGGGCAAAAATGCGGAGTTTACGAAAATTTTGCTTATAACGGACTTTCACAGCTCGTACTACGGTGCGGGCGGGAGCGAGCTTATATCCCAAATAGATAAAATTTCGCCCGAGATCGTTCTGCTTGGCGGAGATATCTGTGACGACAAGGTCCCGCACGAGCGGACGTGGGCGCTGCTTGAAAATATAGGCAGCCGCTATCCCTGCTATTATGTGACGGGCAATCACGAATACTGGTCGGGTGAGGCAGGCGATATAAAGGAAAAAATACGACTGTATGGCGTTGATGTGCTTGTAAACGAGAAAAGAAATATTGAGATAAACGGCAAGAAAATTACGCTTTACGGCCTTGAGGACCCCGAATATTTCGGCACCTACGGCATAAATGAGCATTGGGCGGAGGCGCTTGAGACGCTTAATGCGGATGTGGACAAAACCGCGCTTAACATACTTTTGACCCACCGCCCGGACGGTGCGGACTACTACAAAAATTCAAGCTTTGATATTTCGCTTTGCGGCCACGCCCACGGCGGACAGGTGCGGATACCCTATATTTTAAACGGGCTTTATGCGCCAAACCAAGGCTTGTTCCCCGATTATGCGGGCGGAGAATATGATTTCCCGAGCCATAAAATGATAGTGAGCCGCGGCCTTTGCAGAAATACCATGCCGCGTGTATTTAACCGCCCCGAATTGGTTGTTGTCGAGGCACGATAAAACTGTAATAAAACGGAAATAATATTTTTATGGACTTTTGAGGGATTTTGTGCTAATATAAGCGCGGGAACATTGTTGAACGAAAAAACGGTTAAACAGCCCAAGCGTATAATATGCAGGGACTGCCGGGACGGTGACCCCTTTACTTGGAACCGATTACATATAATTCCGGTGTAAAGGGGGTGTGTTTTATGCTTACTATCGAACAGCTGATGGGTCTTGCAAGCCTTTGTCTTGCGTTTTTTGAACTTGGCTACAGATTTGGAAGACACGAAAAAGACACAAAAAAATAACCGCCCATTCCCCAATGATCGCGGTTATTTTATAACTTACATCTAAGGGGTACACCGTCCTATCGGGATACGATGTTCCTTTTTTGTAATTTGATTATATCATTTATTTTGCAACAAGTCAATAAATTTTTGGGAAAACATTATGAGAAAAGAACTTAAATTTGCCTTTGTACAAACCATACCCGTTATGCTTGGCTACATATTTATGGGTATGGCCTTTGGTCTGCTGTTTCAGAATGCGGGCTACAATTTTATATGGTCGTTTTTTACGGCGGTGCTTGTTTATGCGGGCTCGGGGCAGTTTTTGCTGGTGGATATGCTGCAAAAGCATACTGGCGCGGTGGCTGCGTTGGTGCTTATGCTGTCGGTGCAATGCCGCCATATTTTTTACGGCCTTACCTTTATAGAGGAATTTAAAAAAATGGGCAAGGCCTACCCCTATATGATACACGCCCTTACGGACGAGACCTACTCGCTTTTGTGGGGCACAAAAATACCCGAAGACCTTGATTTTAAGCGCACACGCCTTTTAATTTCGGTCCTCGATCACAGCTATTGGATAGCGGGCTGTACGCTTGGTGCGCTTTTGGGCAGCCTTATAACCTTTGATGTAACGGGCGTTGACTATGCCATGACAGCGCTTTTTATAGTTATTTTTACCGAGCAGTGGCTTGGCAATAAAAATCACACCCCTGCGCTTATCGGCGCGGCGGCAGGTGTTTTGTTTATCGTGCTGCTTGGCGGCGATAAATTTTTGCTGCCTGCGCTTGCGGTAAGTGTCGGCGGCCTTTTGATAAACCAAAAGAGGGACGAAAGAAAGGAAAAGGCGGAAAATGGTTGATTTTAAATATTCCGTAATGATAATTTTAATATCCGCGATAGCCACGTTTTTTACGCGCGCCTTTCCGTTTTTGCTTTTCGGACGAAAGGAGCCGTCAAAAACGGTTTTGTATGTGGGTAAATATCTTCCCAGCGCGGTCATTGCCATACTTGTGGTATACTGTCTTTTGGGCAGCGGCTTTGCGGTAAATACGGTTTTGCCAAAGCTTATTGCGGGGGTCATAGTTGTTGTACTTCACGTCTGGAAAAGGAACAATCTTTTAAGCATAGGGCTTGGCACGGTGATCTATATGGCACTTGTGCAGCTGGTCTTTGTTTGATATTCGGGGAGGTCATCGGTATGAGTGACGCTAAAGCGGAAAACCGCGATACATCAATGCCGCAGAATGTTTTTGTACGGGTTTTCGGGTATATTAAAAATTACGGTTTTCTAACCACCGTGTTTATGATAAAAAACAGACAAAAGCAGGGGACCTTGCCTGCGCGCGGCGGTCTGTTGGGGCTTGCCGACCGTATTCTGGGCGGCGGAAACGGCAATAAAAACATATATGAAGGATATATAGAAAATACCGAAAGAAATGTATTTATTACGGAAAGGCTTGAATATAAGCCCCTTTTTTCGTTTGTAATACCCGTATATAACGTGGAAGAAAGGCTTTTGCGCGAGTGCATAGATTCGGTATTGGCGCAGACGTTCGATAATTTTGAACTTATATTGGTGGACGACTGCTCTACAATAGAGGATGTGCCGCGGACACTTGAAAGCTATAGGGATAACGAAAAAATAACCGTAATTTACCGTGAGGAGAACGGACATATCTCGCGCTGCACCAATACGGGTATAGCGGCGGCAAAGGGCGAATATATAGTTTTTATGGACTGTGACGATACAATAGCGCCAAACACGCTTTACGAGCTTACGCGCGCCGTAAATGCGGACAGGACGACAGACCTTATCTATACCGACGAGGACAAGCTGGATGAAAACGGCAGACGGCATTATCCGCATTTTAAGCCGGATTGGTCGCCCGACACCCTTATGAGCCATATGTACATAAGCCACCTTTCCGCCTACAGGCGCAGTATTATAAACGAGATAGGCGGTCTGCGCCCGGGCTTTGAGGGGGCGCAGGATTATGATCTTACGCTGCGGTTTACCGAAAAAACAAACCGTGTGTGCCATATACCCAAGGTTTTGTATCATTGGCGTATACGCACGGGGTCTACTGCGGGCAGCGCGGATGAAAAGCCCTATGTAAAACAAGCCGTTTTAAAATTAAAGCAAGAGGCGCTTGAACGCCGCGGCATAAAGGGCAATGTGGTCTATATCCCCGATGTGCGCCAATACCGCGTTGTTTACGCTATGCCGGACGGTGAAAATAAAATCAGCATAATAATACCCTCAAAGGATAATTTTGATATACTTGAACGCTGTATTGTGTCCATAGCCGAAAAAACGCTGTATAAAAATTATGAGATAATTGTAGTGGACAACGGCAGCTGTTTGGAGCAGCATAAAAAATATGCGGCCTTATGCGAAAAATACGGCGCGGTTTATATATACAAAAAAGAGGATTTTAATTTTTCAAAAATGTGCAATGACGGCGCAAGGGCGGCAAAGGGTGAATATCTGCTGTTTTTAAATGACGATACCGAGGTGACGGACGGCAGCTGGCTTGAAATCATGGCGGGGCAGGCAGCCTTGGAGCATACGGGTGCCGTAGGTGCAAAATTGCTTTATCCGGGCGGCTTTGAAATACAGCATTGCGGTGTTGTAAATATTGATGCGGGCCCCAGCCATGCCTTTAACCATAGTGACGACAGGGCGCCGCTGTATTTTCGCCGCAATAAGATGGAGTATAACTGGATAGCCGTTACCGCGGCCTGTCTTTGCATAAAACGTGCAAAATTTGACGGCGTGGGGGGTTTTGACGAGACCTTCCCCGTGGCATATAATGATGTAGAGCTGTGTTTCAGGCTTTGCGAGGCGGGGCTTTACAATGTTGTCAGAAATGATGTGATACTGTACCATTATGAGTCTGTCAGCCGCGGCAATGATGCTGTGGATAAGGAAAAAATAAAACGCCTTGCCCGAGAGCTTGGCAGGCTTTACAAAAAGCACCCCAATTTTGACCGAAGAGATCCGTTTTACAATCCCGCATTTTCAAAAACACGGCCCGATTTTATGCTGGACTCTGCGCTTTACGGCGAGCCCGATAAGATAGTCCGTACAAATACCGATATAACAAAGTATATCAGCCCCCGCGTAAAGGCCGAATTAAGGCGTGCAAAGGATTCCTCCATACTTAATGTCACGGGCTATGCATATGTCGAGGGCGCTGTACTCAATAATTTAAATACCTGTCGTTTGCTGCTTGTAGATGGCAAAAACAAGGCCGTGGAAATATCCGCGGAAAAAATGCTGCGTTTTGATATAAGCGTAGCTTACGGGAAAAACGGCAATTTAAATCTGACGGGTCTTGAGTGTCATATACATTTTAACGATTTGCCAAAGGGCTCTTATCGGCTTGGGGTAATGCTGATAAACTGCGGCAAAAAATATGCGCGTGTATTTGACGAGACCGTGGATATACATTAAAAAAACCGCCTTTTGGCGGTTTTTTATGTATATAACCAGCTAAGGATGTCCCCCGCTTCTAAAGCGGGGGTGCTTACTTAAAATTCAGTGGGAGTCCAAGCTCCCACTGAATTTGGAATTGCTTGCAATTCCGTTGGTTATGAGTATGTAGCAGAAATTTATTTCTGCGGAATACGAATATCATTGACGTTTAATCTACCACTATTTCGTGTATTATTCCGTCATCCTCTGTTACTACCGGCTCGGTAATAACGGGGGTCGTTTCTATATGTTTTGTGGTAGGCTCTGCCGGCGGCTCAACTTTCGGCGGTGCCTGCGTTACGGGCTGCGGTGCCTGTGTTACGGGCGGCGGTGCCTGTGTTGCGGGCTGCGGTGCCTTTGTTGCCGGCTGTGGTGCCTTTGTTGCGGGCTGTGGTGCCTTTGTTGCGGGCTGTGGTGCCTTTGTTGCCGGCTGTGTTTTTGTTGCGGGCTGCGACTTTGTTGTCGGCTGCGCCTTTGTTGTAATTGCGGCGGTGGTAACTTCCGTCGTGGCCTCCGTAGTAGTGGTGGTTGTGGTCGTAGTTGTTGTTGACGGATCGGGAAGTACCATCATTTTGCCTATGCCGTATTGATTTATATGATAGCATACAACGGGCATACCCGGATAAACGTAACTGTATACCTGCTTTGCCGTGCTTAACGAAAGGTTTACGCAGCCGTGTGAGCCGTGCGTAAGGTATCTTCTGCCGCCGAACGAGCTTTGCCACGTTGCGTCGTGCAGGCCTATGCCGCGGTTAAACGGCATCCAGTAGCTTACGGGCGTTCTGTAATTGTCGCCCACAAGTATTGCGGGGCTCATTTTCTTTTTTATGCGGTATGTGCCGGGCGGTGTTATCCTGTTGGGCGGAAGTCCCGTTACACAGGGCGCATCAAGCACTCGTTTGCCGTCTACCCAAACATAAATATGCTGGTTGGTCAGATCGACCTCGACATAGCTGCGGCCTATATCGTCCTGGCCATGGCCTACGCCCATTACGGTGTAAGCGGGGTAGCGTACAACGTCCTGTCCCGCCTTGATCACGTTTACAAGTGACTGCACCTCGGCCTCCTGATCCATAAGCCAGCCAAAATCACCGCCCGAAACGGTGGTGCGTGTACCAAAGGCCGTTAAAAACTGTCTTGTCTGGCCAAAGGTGTTAAAGGTTTTTGCAAACTCGGCCACCCAGGCCTTAACTTTTTTTCTGTCAAAATAAACATCATAGTTGTCGGTCACAAACAGCCAGTCGTGTATAAGCTCCTTATCCACAATGGTGTGCTGTGCGCCGGGGCCCATGTTCATTGTGATTTTGGGGCTGATATATTTGTTTGCCTGCTCGCAGGCCGCCTTTACCTTTTCGGAATCTGCGGTAAACTCGGGCATTTCGTAGCAGTCGGCCTCTAAAAGGTCTATGCTGTCCCTGCCGTTTTCGGCTGCTTCGGTAACGGCCTTACAAAGGTTTTCGGTGATTATCCTGCCGCCGTGCGCGCCATCCTGTATTGCGTATTCGCTGCCCGTATAATAAACAGAGGCGTTTACGGGCGGAGTGTCCTGCATATTTTTAACTATATCCAGCCCGTTTACCGCCGCTTCTACCATAGCGGGGTCGCTGATAAAGGCGTTTTCAATTTCTATATCGTTTTTCTTAAAAAAGCCGGCGCCCCATAAAAGCGGCTTCTGGGCTGCCATAACGCCGTCTATCTTGTCCGTGACATTGTATTTAAGCCCAATGTCCGCGGCGGTAAGCGTTGCCGCCGTCTTGCCCTCGTCCGTTACGGTCAGCGTATAATCCACCGCCGCTTCGCTCATTTTTTGCTTTACATCCGCCACTGTGCGGCCTGCGCAGTTTACGCCGCTTATAACGGTGCCCGGGTTAAAGTGGTTTGAAAAAAATAAAAATCCGGTCAGTACATAGCCCAAAACAAGTGCAAATACGGCCATAAATACAGTTATCAATGCGGCCTTTGGGTCGGCCTTGGCCTTTTGCGCGGGCTGTATTACGGAGGCTTCGGCAGCGGGCGCCGCCTGCTCGGCCGCGTTATCCGTTGTTTCTGCGGCGGGCGTGCTGTTTTCGCTGTCCTCGTCAAGCTTTATCGGTATATTTTCCATTTGGTGTCTCCTTTTGGTTTAACGTCACAAAATTGCATGGTTTGCGCAGGTCAAAAAATAGCCGACCTGCGGCAGTTTTAAATATACTTATGAAATATTTTGCCAATACAAAACATAATATCAAAATATGGATAAAAAAGCAATAGTATTCGCAAATTTACTATATAACAAAAATATTACAATTTATAAAGTATTATTTTCAATTACGCCTGTTTTTACTCGTATTGTAACAAAAAAGAAATATTATTTTACTAAATATATGTAGAAATATAGATTTTTTTGTGATATACTTAAGAATGAAAAAATATGTATGTATATCGTAAATTTTTTTTAGGAGACGGCCATGAAAAAAATATTATATCTTTTTGCAATACTTTTATATTTGCTTTGCACACCCGTGCTGCTGCTGGCGGCGCCTGCGCAGAAATATTCGCTTATTACGGGCGGCGGCAAGATAACCGCTTATGTAGTGCAGGACGAATTGTATGTGCGCCCCGAGGAAACGGCCAACGCGGTAAAGGGCACAAACTTTGCCTTTGATATAAGCTGTGTTGACGATGCGTACAAAATAACCTTAAAGACCGATTTTTCGGGCGATCTGCAAAAATTAAGGTGCAAATCGGCTTATGACGATGTTGCGGCGGTGCAATGTACCTTTTCGGTTGACGGCTATGATGCATCGGGCGTGTTTAACGGCGTGGATATAGAGGGAGTTAAGTTTTTAAAATTAAAGGAGCTTGGCTCGGTGGTGGGCTTCAGCTATGCGCGCAGTAAATCAACGGGCGCGGTCATGCTTTCAAGACAGCCCTCGGCCATGCCTGCGCGCGGCGGCGTTATGCTTTCGGCGGGCAAATATGTGGATATGGTGTCCGATCTGCTTTACAGCAGCGTGCTTGCAAGCGAAAATGTGCAGATAGCATCGCGCGGGGCGGAGATAGCAAGGCTGCTTGCCCCCGAAAATTACGATAAATTAAAAATATCGGAAAGGTCACCCCTGGCGCCGCTTGCGGGAAATACCGTAAATGCGTTTTTGCAGGAATCGGATGTGAGGGATGTAGACCCCGATAAAAAAATGGTGGCTATTACCTTTGACGACGGCCCGCGTGAGGGCAATACCGAAAAAATATTGGAGGCCCTTGATGCGGTGGACGGCCGCGCGACCTTCTTTATGGTAGGTACAAATGTGGAAAACTACCCCGATACCGTAAAGGCTGTTGCCGAGCAGGGCAGCGAGATAGGCAACCATACCTATAACCATCCGCAGCTTACCACGCTGGGCACAAGCGGCGCAATGGAGCAGATAAACCATTGCAACCGCCTTATTGCCGATGCAACGGGCGTAACGCCTGTTATCGGACGGCCGCCCTATGGCTCTATAGACGAGGATATAATAAATGCCTCGGGTATGGAATGGTTTAACTGGAGCGTTGATACCCTTGACTGGAAAAGCCGCAATGCGGACTCTGTTTGCTCGGTCATTAAGGAATATGTCGGCGACCGCGATGTAATACTTATGCACGATATCCACGGCAGCACCGTTGATGCGGCCGTAAGGATAATACCGTGGCTGCACGAGCAGGGCTACCAGCTTGTTACCATCAGCGAGCTTGCCGAGGTGGTCGGCGGCGCGGAGAATGTTTCGGGTCATATTGTGCGATAAACAAAAAAAATAAAAAAAGTTCTTGACATTTGTTTTTTATTGTGGTATACTTAACTCTGTTATCGGGGTGTGGCGTAGCTTGGTAGCGCACCTGAATGGGGTTCAGGGGGTCGCAAGTTCAAATCTTGTCGCCCCGATTTAACAAGGCACTTTTCAAACGGAAGGTGCCTTTTTTGTACTTTATATACACTTTTGTTGTTGATTTCGGCAAGATTTGTAATGATGACGGCAAGCCACGCAAATAATTTCGGCAAGACTTGTAATAATGACGGCAAGCCCCGCAAATAATCTTCCTTTAGAGCGGATGACAAGCATACGCTCACAGGAAGAAACATTTGCGTTTTTGCCGCGAAAGATAATTCCTGTGATACGTTTCTTATAGTGCAAATAAAAGAAATGTTACACCGTAAACCGTAAATGGTATATAAAAAACGAAACGAATGCATAAACGCTGTTAGGCAAACACGCAAATGTTTTTCGGCGTCGGCTCACAACTTTTGGCATAGCCAAAAGCCAATTGCTTCGCAATTGTCCGCATCTATCTTTGCGGTTGAATGTATATCCGCTGTAAGCTGAAATTATTTGCGGGGCTTGCCAAAAAAAGATAACGTATCGCAAGAGTATTTTTCGCAAAGTATTTTATAAATTTTTCTTGACAAGCGGGGCTGTTTGTATTAATATAAATATATGAAAACAATTTAACGCTTTAAAGTGGTAAAGCGCTAAAGTATATAAATTTTTTACGAAAGGATGAAAATTATGGGAAAAAAAGGTAGTCTTATGTCCGTAAGAAAGGACGTAAGGGTGGTTGATTGTACTATACGGGACGGGGGTCTTGTAAATAATTTTTATTTTGAGGACGATTTTGTTAAAAATCTTTATATAGCTAATATTGCAGCGGGCGTTGATTATATGGAGTTTGGCTACAAGGCCGACCGCGATCTGTTTGATGTGGAAAAGTACGGCAAGTGGAAGTTCTGTGACGAGCAGGATATCAGGGGTATAGTTGGCGATAATCCGTCCGACCTTAAAATAAGCGTTATGGCGGATGTGGGACGTACAAATTTAAAGCGCGATATGCTGCCCAAAAGCGAGAGCGTAATAGATATGGTGCGTGTTGCTACCTATATAAATACAATACCCGCCGCACTTGAAATGGTGGAGTATTGCCATAATTTAGGCTACGAGACCACTATTAATATTATGGCAATATCAAACGCAAACGAAAGCGATATGCGTCAGGCGCTGGAGCTGATAGCGGAAAGCAGCGTTGATGCCGTTTATCTGGTTGACAGCTACGGCAGCATTTACCCCGAAAAAATGCGCGACCTTGCCGACCTTTACCTTGAATATATGGAAAAGGCGGGCAAGCTTGTGGGCATACACGCGCATAATAATCAGCAGCTTGCCTTTGCAAACACTATAGAGGCACTTTCGCGCGGTGTCAGCTACCTTGATGCCACCATATCCAGTATGGGCCGCGGCGCGGGCAACTGCCCTATGGAGCTGCTTATAAGCTTTTTGCAAAACCCCAAATATAATATTATCCATATACTTAAATTTATTGAAAAGCATATCCCCCGCCTTATTGAGCAGGGCGCCGTTTGGGGCTATGATATCCAGTATCTGCTGACGGGACGCTTTAATCTGCATCCCTCATCCGCTATAGAGTTTACCAAAAATAAAAGAAAGGATTACTCAAAATTCTACAGCGAATTGCTTGATAAAGAATAAATATAAGAAAATAAAAAAGGTCCGACTTGTTCGGGCTTTTTTTTGTGGGAAAAACGCGTTTGCAAAGTATACTTTAAAGATAATTTGATTTTTGGGTCAAAAATGTGGTTTTTGTATTGACATTTCAACAAAGACGCTTTATAATATAAGCATCGACTTGTTGATATTTAACTAAAAAATATTTATCATTAAAGTATATGTTAATGATAAGGCGTAAACGGTGACGGGAATGAGCAGAGATCTTGACGAATTGCTGAATGAAAGGCTTTCCTACGAGGAAATGATGAATATTTGCCGCGAGGAAACGCGCGACCGCATTTGCGAGGTATTACAGCTTTGTCTGCCGTACTCCGATACGCCCGAGGGCAGGATATTGCTGGAGGAGCAGCTTTACGGCGTGCTTATACAAATGCTGTCCTTTATACAGATAAATACCGGAAAATATCGCAGGGAAAGACAGGCCGAGGGCATTAAAAATGCCAAGGCAAACGGCGTGCATTTTGGCCGAAAAAAAACCTTTGTTGCCGATAACTTTATAGACCTGTTTAAAAGGCTGGAAAACGGCGAAATAACCAAAAACGCCGCCCGCGCCGAATCGGGCGCCAGCCCCAATACCTTTAACAGGATGTATAAGCAGCTTAAGGCCGAGGGGAAATTATAAGGCAGCCGACCGCCGGTAAAACGGACGGTTGATATATCACACGCGGCAGCGAATAACCGCGGAGTATATACGAAAGCGAGGGAAGAAAAGTTATCGGTAAAAGAAAAATAAATATCTTTGCCGACTTAAAACGGCGCAGAAAACTGCCCGTTGATATAATAAAAATTAAATAGGAGGATTTAAAAGATGAGAAGATCTTTATTAAAGACTATTGCGGCAACAGCAGTAGTCGGCGTAACTATGGCGTTGAGTAGTGTTGCGGCTTGGGCAACAGAAGCAACCATTGATTTTACAACTTTGCCTTGGAATGGAGAAGGAGCAACAAATGGTACTACGGGAACGTATACTGTTACAAATGAAGTTGGTGATGTATTTAAAGTGTCACATTCGGGAAATGGTAATTCGGCAGTAAAACTCAATAAAATCAGTAATGGTAGTGCTGTTGAAGCGGCGGGCAGATATATTGGCTTTGTTGCGGATGCGGGAGATGTTGTTACAGTAAAAGCTGTTTTTTCATCAAAGAATAATGATTGTACATTGTATCTCGTGGGAGGCAATTCGGAAACAACATATAGTAGTACAGCAACATACAATTCCGTACATATTGGAAGCAGCACAGATTATACATCTTTAACAGAAGTTACTGCGGTATTTGATGCGATAGATGAAGCCGGATATTATTATCTTTTTGCAGCAGGAAATAAAAACCCATTAATTAGGAATTTTTCTGTTACTAATTCAAATATTACCGGGACAAGATATACAACCACTTATGATATTGCGGCAAAATTAATTGCTGAAGATAATAAAGTATATCAAAATACATCGGGAACAATTGCGGCAACGACAAAGGTTGCTGCTTCCAATGCTCCGGAACTTATTGCTGATGCAACGAGTGGAAAAATTGGCTACAATAAAGAAACTTGGGCACAATTTACAAATGGTGCAAAAATCACTATTCCCAACGTACCATCCGGAGCTGTTATAACAGTGCTTCTTAAAAGTGGAACAACTGCAACCATAAATGGTACAGAATACACAACACCATACACAACTACATCAGCAGGAGATGTAGAATTGGTTAGTACTGCATCAGGTGGATATATCAAGTCTATCACTGTTAAATCCACAGCATTCCCTGTAGTAACCAATTACACTTGGGATTTCAAAACAAGCACAAGTTACAATGCAGACAATACAGCATATCAAAATAAAAACGGCATTGTAAACTCAAATGTTGCAAATATTTCGTTATTTGTAAATGCAAAGAGCGGTGGTAAATTTGTATATGCCAATAACGGAAATGGATATATTCAAATGCGTGATGGTGCTACAGCATATATTCCCGTTTATGCTGTAGGCGATACTGTTACTGTAAATTCTGAAAATGCAAATGCAACAATAGGTGGTACAACTACTGCAAAGGGTGATGTATCATACAAGGCTGTTGCTGCTGATGTTACAAAAGGTTATGTAGAGCTTATTGCACCGAATGATGATTATTATGTATATAGCATTGCTCTTTCAACTACAGCAGCCCCGACATCTTCCGAAGCTGTTAAATATTATACAGACGGCGCAAACCATTATGCTGTATCGGTGGTTACGGCAGCACAGGCTGCGGCATCAAGCAGATTAGAGCAGGTATACGGCAAGAAGCTTGTAAGTTCCGATACTGTTTACCAAAAAGTAAATATCGGCGGTACACCGTATGATGCAACAGAGTTTGGCGGTAATGCCGATGATCTTCTTTTTGCTACAAAGATCAACCATCCGGGCAGTGATGCCGAAACAAATATAAATAAAATAACAACAAATCTTTTTGCTTAATACTGTCAAAGACTTAAGATAGGAGGAAACGATTTTGAAAAAGATTTATGAAATTCCCGCTGTAGAAGTTACGGTTTTTAATAACGAATGTGATATAATGAATATGACATCTGCATTGGTTATGACACCGACCGAAATAGACGAAGAGCTTGAATAAACTACAAAAGCCGCGGCAATCCCGCGGCTTTTTACTTTTTTGATTTATCGTCGGACAAGGCGGCGGAACGACACACAGGTCGTTCCCTACAATGGTGATATATTGATCATTTGTTGTAGGGACGGACCTATGTGTCCGTCCGCCTGAAGTTTTCAACTATTCAATATCCTTTCGGTCATAACAACGGCGCGTTTATTCTCCAACACGTCATGCACCCTTAAAAACCTACAGCCCTTTGTTACGCCAAGCACGCTTGTGGCTATGGTACCCTCCAGACGGCTGTCGGCGGGCAGGTCAAGGGTAAGTCCTATAACGCTTTTTCTTGATGTACCCAAAAGCACGGGATAACCAAGCGAATTAAATTCCTCCAACTGCTTAAGGGTCATTAAATTTTGCTCGTAGGTCTTTGCAAAGCCAATGCCGGGGTCGATGCAAATTTTATCCCTTGAAACGCCCGCATCAAGGGCAATATCCACCGACTGCCGCAAATCGTTTTTAATATCCTGTATAAGGTCGTTATAATCGGTATTGTCGCGGTTATGCATAAGACAGCAGGCCGCGCCGTATTTTGCCGTTATTTTGGCCATAGCCTTATCGTATTTAAAGCCCCAAATGTCGTTTACCATAGCCGCACCCGCCTTTAATGCGGCCTCGGCAACGGCGCTTTTGTAGGTGTCAATGGAAACGGGCAGGTCAAAGCAGCCCGATATTGCCTCTATTATGGGGGCGGTGCGCTCTATTTCCTCTTGATCGCTTATTTTGGTATAGCCCGGGCGCGTTGATTCGCCGCCTATGTCGATCATATCGCCGCCCTCGTTTACTATCTGCTCGGCACGGTACAAGGCGGTGTCGATATTGTTAAATTTGCCGCCGTCCGAGAACGAATCGGGCGTGACATTTAAAATGCCCATTATATAAACTCTTTCGTCATAGGTTTTATTGTTTATTATCATATATCTATCTCCAAATTCATTTTTTCGCGCGGCCAGTTACACTCGTCCCGCGCGGGACAGTCAAAGCACAGCCGCGAACGCTTGTCGGCCCTGTATACAAGCCGAGCCAAAATATCGCCGCTTTCGGTGCTTCGGTGCGACAGTATCGCTTCTGCCGCCCTTTGTGTTTCTTCGTTTGTAAAGCCGCATAGGGGCATTAATTTTTTTGCGCACTCCGCGCCTGCGAGGTGATGCTCCCTGCCGCTTTTATACTGCTCGGCGCGGCCTATATCGTGCAAAAGCCCTATGGCATAAATAAGCTCCTTGTCGATATCAAGCCCCTCTTCAAGGCAGTAAATGTATAAAAGCCGCGACATATCCAAAAAATGCCGAATATCGTGACGGCAGAATTTGCGGTCACGCTCGGCATATTTTATATATTCAAGTAAATTTTGATATTCGGGGTTTGCAAAAAGCAGGTCTATCCTTTTCATCTTATCATATCCAAAAACAGGCGCCTTAACTCCGCGTCATCCTCAAAAACACCCCTTGACACAAGCGTAAATGTTTTGGTGCCGGGCTTTTTGACACCGCGCATGGTCATACAGGTATGCTCTGCCTCTATTGCAACTATTACGCCCCTTGTGTCCAGATTTTGGGCAATGGCATCGGCTATCTGTGCGGTAAGCTGCTCCTGTATCTGGGGGCGCTTTGCAAATACCTCAACGGTGCGCGCCAGCTTGCTTATGCCTACCACCTTGCCGTTTGGGATATAGCCTATAGCCGCCTTGCCGAAAAACGGCATTAAATGATGCTCGCAGGTGGAATAGAAGGTAATGTCCTTTTCCACGATAATATCGGAATTTGCCGATGTAAAGGTGCGCGAAAGATGCTCCGCAGCATCCTCGCCGAGACCCGAAAATATTTCCTCGTACATTCTTGCAACGCGCAGCGGCGTTTCAAGCAAGCCCTCTCGGGTCGGATCCTCGCCGACACCCTCCAGTATCAGCCTTACACCCTGCATAATTTTATCTCTGTCCATTTTTTTGCTCCTTTACTATTCCTATCGCCTCGCCCAAAAACGAAAGGCTCCCGAATACCGCAACACAGCCGCCCTTATAGTTAAATGCGGTTTTTATCGCCGCTTCAAGCGGCATTGCCGTTACATCGGGTAAATATTTTAAAAATTCCTTTTTCAGCTCTGCGGCATCCAGACCGCGCGGTGACGGCGGTGTAACGGTGATGACCCGCCTTGCAAGCGGCGCCGCAATGCTTACCATTTTTTTATAGTCCTTGTCGGCAAAAATGCCGCATATATAAGTGATGTTTTTGTAATTTTCAAGCCCCTTGACAAGCGCCTCTGCCCCCTGCGGGTTGTGTGCGCCGTCAAATATAAATACGGGGTCGCCCTCGATGACCTGAAACCTGCCCGCCCATTCTGTGGCCGCAAAGCCGTCCCTTACGGCGCTTTCGCTGTTTGTTATATGCTTTAGCACCTCGGCCGCAAGCGCGGCATTTTGGTATTGATATTGACCCTTAAGGCTTATTTTTAAATTTTTGTACTCCCCATAGTCAAAGCTGCCGTCATTGTGTATTACGGGCTCGGCGCAAAAGATGAGCCGGGCATTTTTCTCCCCTGCCGCCCGCTTTAGCACCTCTGCCGCTTCCTCGGTCTGCACGGCCGAAAAAACAATGCCGTTTGGCTTTATTATGCCCGCCTTTTCAAAGGCTATTTTGGCTATTGTATCGCCGAGTATGGCGGTGTGGTCAAGGGCTATTGGCGTAATGACCGAGCAATAGGTCTTATCTGCGGCATTTGTGGCATCCAGCCTGCCGCCCATACCTACCTCAAGCAGGGTAAAGTCACAGCCCCGATTTTTAAAAAATAAAAGCGCTGCCGCCGTTTCGGCCTCAAACACGGTGGGGGTAATGCCCGCCGCTTCGGCCGCATCCTTTACGGCCGTGATGTAAAGGGGCAGCTCGTTTTTGGGGATAAAGCTGCCGTTTACCTGAAAACGCTCCTCATAGCAAAAAACCGTAGGCGAAACGTATCGTCCCACCCTGTATCCCGCCGACATCAGCCCCGCCGCGATAAATGCGCCCGTAGAGCCCTTGCCGTTGGTGCCTGCGATATGTATTATTTTTTGCCCGTTTTCGGGGTGTCCTGTGGCATCCAAAAGGGCGCGCATATTGTCAAGCCCCAGCTTAATGCCAAATTTGGACAGCCCCGTCAGGTATTCCATGGTCTGTTCGTAAGTCATTTTCATTCTTCCATATTTCTTTTGCCTATTTTGCCCTCATCCACAAGCTTTATCATACAATCCACGACCTCGGGATCGAGCTGTGTGCCCGCAACACGTTTAAGCTCGTCTACAACAACGCTTAATTCAAGCTGCTTTCTGTAGGGGCGGTTTGAGTACATTGCATCAAAGGTGTCCGCAACGGCGATTATTTTGGCCATAGGCGGTATATCCTCCGCGGTAAGCCCCTTTGGATAGCCCCTGCCGTCGGGGCGCTCGTGGTGGAAGCGCGCGCCGAGTGCAAGCTTGGGCGCAATGGTTATATCCTTTAATATCTCGTAGCCGTTCTGGGAATGGCTTTTAAGTATGGCATATTCCTCGTCCGTGGCGCGGCCGGGTTTGTTAAGTATCTCGTCGGGTATGCTTATTTTGCCTATATCATGCAAAAGCGCAATATTGTATACCTCCTCGGCATCGTCCCTGCCGTAGCCCATTTTTTCGGCCAGCAGCCTTGAATAGTATGCCACACGGAACGAATGGCCGCGGGTATACTTATCCTTCATATCTATACACTTTGCAAATGCCTGGATTATCTCGTTGATATACTGCTTTTGCTCGTTTTGGGTCTTTAAAAGCTTGGCGGTTTTCTTTTTTAAGTAAAAATGCACCGCAAGCCCAAGCAGCACGAGCGCGCCAAGGATGACCGTTATAATAAACCAAAGCTTTTCGTAAAGCGCTTTTTCCTTTATGACGGTAATATTAAGCGTATCGCCCGCGTTGCCCGTGAATGTATCTACAACGCTTAATTTAAAGTGATAGGTGCCGCCCTTAAGGTTTGTGTAGCTGACAGGCTCCATATCCTGCTTTAAAAGGCTGTAGGGCTCCTTGTCAAAGCCGTCAAGCATATAGCTTACGCTGGGGTTTTTAAGCGAAAATGTCAGTACATAGTCATAAACCGTCAACCGTCTGGTGTTTGAGGGTATTGTGACCGTATTGTTTTTTACGGTATAGATAACGCCGTCCGCCGCAACAAAGGGTACGGTAAGCTTGGTGTTTTTATAGCTTTCCTCCGCCGTGTTAAGGTCTATGCGCACAACGCCCGTTCCGCCCGCCATATAAAGCCTGCCGTTTTCGTCCTCCGCACTTGATGAGTTTACCGTGGCAACACAGGGCAGACCGCTTTTTGTGTCGTAAAACTGATATTCGCTGCCGGTGTTGTTTATAAGGCTTTGCACGGTGGCAACATATATGCCGTTGCTTGAAAGTACCCACATACGCCCGTTATTGTCGGGGTAAATATCAAAATTGTTGGAATAGGGGAAATTTGTTACACAGGTTATTTTATCGTCCTTCATATAGGCGATTGAATTACTTGTGATTATCCAGTAAAGGCCGTTTATTTCATCCTTTTTTATTTTTAAAACAACCTCGCTGCGCAGGCCGTTTTCTACGCCTAAATGCTCTATTTTGCCGTCATTTACCTTGTAAATGCCGTCGCCGTCGCTGCCCAGGTATAATGTGCCGCTGCCGCCGTCGGCTATGCAAAGTATATCGGAATTGCCTATGCCGTCCTTGTTTTCGTAGGACTCTATAATGCCGTTTTCGTCCATGATATAGGCGCCGCCCGTGCAGGATACCGCTATACGTCCGTCGTCAAGCATTTCCGCAGTACGAAAACGATGCGACAAAAAGCCGTCGGCCTCGCCAAAGGTTTTTGTGCTTCCGTCGGGGTGTAGGCATACAAGCCCCTTTTCGCCAAAGGTGCAAAACCATATATTCCCGTTTTTGTCCTTTTTTATGCAGCGTATTCTTACGCCGTCAAGCATGGCACACATAGGGTCGTCTATGGGGTTGTTTTCGGTGTCCGTCACCTTAAGACCGCTGTCTGTGCCGATGTAAAGCTTATTGCCGTTTAAACAGGTGGTATTTACTACTCCCGTTTCAATGCCCGCTGCCATATTTAAATCCATAAACTGACTTGGCGCAATTTTAAGCACGCCCTGTCTTGATGATGCAAACCACAGGTTCCCCTCGTAATCACACATCATATTGTCGATAGAATCGTCTATGGGCAGGTTATATAGGCTTGAATAGCTCATATCATCCTTAAAGCGGCCTATGCCGTTGTCCGAGCATATCCAAAGCGAATCGCTGTATTCAAAAATGCGGTTTATATGGCGCAGCGGTGCCGTCGAATATTTTTTCGGGTCTGACATATCGTTATTTACGCTGCCATAGATGATCTCGCTGTCCTCCGTACCGAGATATACTGCGCCGGGGGCTTGCTTATCCGCCGTAACACAGTTTATAACGCTGTCGGTAAGGTTGGTGTTGGGGTATATTGCAGATACCGAGCAGTCTTTTATAACAAAAAGATTGCCCTTTGAGGTTATGCCGTATACGGTGCCCTCGCTGTCGCTGTCAAGGTCCTTTATATATTCGCCGTTTAGGTGTGCATCCGAAATTTCGTTTAAATTGCCGTCTTTATCAACATAACCAAGGCCAAAGGTGGTGGCGGCATAAATATTGCCCGCCGAGTCCTCGCATATAGAGCGGATGGATGCCGAGCGAAGACCCTGTTCACGGCTGTAAAACTTAAATTCGTTGTCCTCGTAAACGGCCAGACCGGCATCGTTTGTGCCTATCCAAAGCCGCTGCCTGCTGTCCTCGTAAAGGCAGATCACGCTTGAAATGCCCACGGAGGAGTCAAAACGATAAAATTCCGAGCCGTCATAGCGCACCAGACCGCTGTAGCTGCCTATCCATACAAATCCGTCCGAGGTCTGTAAAACGGCATTTGCCTCCGATGTGGGCAGACCGCTGCTTCTGTCATATAAAACGGTGGTATAGGCCGCCCCCTCCTTAACAACATCATTATGTTGTTCCGCAGCCGAATCGGCGGCAGAAACAGGTGTTAAGATCATGGCAGCCGTTAATATAAATGCCAAAAAAATATTTTTCATTAAACCGCCTCCGGTCAAAATAATCTGCATAAACTATATCTGTAAGTGTCCGATATTAATAGTATATCACGGTTTAAATTTTTCGTCAACACAGAGTCTTTTTTGTCTTTGATATTATAGAAGTGTTTTTGCCGAAAAAAACGTATCGCGGGAGTATCTTATTAATACCGTATACCGCATAAATATTTGACAATACTATTAAAAGCCTGTATAATTAAATAAAACAATGAGAATCCTAAACCGAAAGAGGGTGAGAATGATGAATAAAGCGGATATTGCGGTGATCGGCACGGGGCCTGCGGGGGTCTCGGCGGCAATAACGGCCGTACAGCGCGGCAAAAGCGTTTTGCTTTTTGGCAGCGCACAGCTTTCGGCAAAAATATCAAGGGCGGAAAAAATATCAAATTACCCCGGCCTGCCGGATGTCCCGGGTACGGAGCTGGCGGCGGCATTTAAAAAGCATTTGCGGTCTGCCGAAATAAACATAACCGAGGATAAGATAACAAATATTTACGATATGGGCGGGAAATTTGCGCTTCAGGGTGCATCCTCCGAAATGTACGAGGCCGCGGCGCTTATAATTGCCGTTGGTGTGGTGCCGTCAAAGCCGTACCCCGGCGAAAAAGAGCTTTTGGGCATGGGCGTGAGCTACTGCGCCACCTGTGATGCCATGCTGCACAAGGGCCGCGCCGTTGCGGTCATTGCCGATAGTCCCGACGAGGAAAACGAGGTAAAATTTTTGGCGGAGGTCTGCGAAAGGGTTTGGTATTTCCCGCTTTATAAGGATAAACCAAGCTTTGCCGCCGAAAATATAAAGGTGCTTGACGATATTCCAACGCAGATAAGGCAAAAAAGCCTTTCCGAGCGAACACTTGTCACAAACAAGGGCGAATATGATGTTTCCTGCGTTTTTATACTGCGCAGGGCCATAGCCGCCGATACACTTTTGCCGCAGCTAAAGACCGATAACGGGCATATTACGGTCAACAGATTTATGAAAACAAATGTAAAGGGCTGCTTTGCCTGCGGCGATATAACGGGCAGACCCTACCAGTATATAAAGGCCGCGGGCGAGGGCAATATCGCCGCGCTCTCGGCGGTTGAATTTTTAGATGCAAAATAGAAGGGAGAAATACAAATGATAAATAAAATAGAAAACAGCGATCTTACAGCAGCAAAGGCCGCAAATCTTGCAATAATAGACTTTTCCGCACAATGGTGCGGCCCGTGTAAAATGCTTGCGCCCATCTTTGACGAGCTTTCCGAGGAGCTGGAGGGCAAGGCCGAGTTTTTTGGCGCCGATGTGGACCAAAACCCCGATGCCGCAAGAGAATTTGGCGTAATGAGCATACCTAATATAGTTTTGCTTAAAAACGGCGAGCTTGTGAACAGACAGGTGGGCTTTGTACCCAAGGAAATATTAAAAACCATGATAGAGGAATTTACGGATTAAAAAAACGGCGGCTGATGCTTTTTGGCATCGGCTGCCGTTTTATCTTGGCTGAAATTTTCTTAATATGGGGACGTGCTTTAATATTGCCTTGCAAACCGCTTCCGCTTCCTCGGGTGTGTTTTGGCTGTTAAAGCTCATCCTTAATGCGCTTTCACCGCGGCCCTCGTTTAAAAGGTCCACTATTTTAAGCTTGTTTTTAAGCCGTGCCGAGCAGGCCGAGGATGTGGCGGTATAAATGCCGTCGGCCTCGAGTGCGTGCAAAAGCACCTCGCCGCGTACGCCCGTAAACGAAAGATTGAGTATATACGGGCTGTCAAGCGCGCCGTTTAAATAAACATCGGGCAAAAGCGAGGTCAGGCTTAAAAGCGTGTTTTTCACTTTTAAAACATTTTCCGCCTTTTGTTCAAGGTCTTGGCTGCTTATTTGTGCCGCAAGCCCGAAGCCCATGATACCCGTTAAATTTTCGGTGCCCGGGCGCAGGCCTTTTTCCTGGCTGCCGCCGAAATGCAGGCTTTCCACCCTTGCGCCGTCCGCGATATACAGCGCGCCGACACCCTTGGGGCCGCCTGTTTTATGGCTGCTTACGCTGATAAGGTCGGCCTTTGCGGGCAGCTTGTGCTTGCAGAAGGCCTGCACGCAGTCACAATGCACCTTGCAATTTGGGCTTTTGGCCTTTGCCGCCCTTATTACGGCATCGATATCCTGCATTGCGCCCGTTTCGTTGTTTACATACATCACGCTTACAAGCGTGGTTTTTTCGTTTACGCTGTCGCTTAATTCCTCTATATCGATATGTCCGTTTGCATCAACGGGCAGATAGACCACATCAAAGCCAAGCGCCTCCAGATGCCTGAAGCTGTCGGTAACGGACGGATGCTCCGTCACCTGTGTAATAACACGCATACCGCGGCTTTTGTATGCAAGCGCGGTGCCGATAACGGCGGTGTTGTTTGCTTCGGTGCCGCCCGAGGTGAAATAAAGGTTTTTTGCATTTACACCCATAGCGCGGGCGACCTGCTCCCTTGATTTGTTCAAGGCCTGCTCCGACTTAAAGCCAAGCTCGTGCAGCGAGGACGGATTGCCCGTATATTCAAGCATCCCCCTGTACATTTCCTGCGCCACATCGGGCAAAACGGCCGTTGTGGATGCATTGTCAAAATATATCATTCCTCGTCCTCCAGTCGGTGCAAAAGTATAACTGCGGTCACAAGCCCTGCGGTCTCGGTGCGTAAAATGCGCTTTCCAAGTGTCACGGGTAGTATGCCGCTTTGTCGGGCAAGCTCTATCTCCTCGGGAGAAAAGCCTCCCTCGGGACCGATAAACACGGCTATGCTTTCACCCGTAAAATTATCGCAAAACTGCTTTAAGCCGCTTTTCTGCTCGTTTTCGTAGGGGATAAGACGGCCGCTGTATTTTTTGCTGTCCTCGACTGCCTGCTTAAAGGTCATTATCTCTCCCACGGCGGGTATTTTCCCCCTGCCGCATTGCTCGGCGGCGCTTTTTGCTATCTTGTTCCAGCGCTCGATCTTTTTATCCGCCTTTTTATCCCAATTAACTATACTGCGTGCGGTCTTTACGGGGATTATGCCGCAAACGCCTATCTCAACGCATTTTTGTATAATAAGCTCCATTTTGTCGCCCTTGGGCAGACCCTGATACAGGGTTATCTTTACGGACGGCTCGTTTAAATTAAGGTGCTTGTCAAGTATTTTTGCGGTAACGCATTTTTTTGTTATATCGGCTATTTCGCAGTCATAGTCTATGTCGCTGCCGTCGCCTACGGTTATTTTGTCGCCTATGCCGCAGCGCAGCACCCGCGAAAGATGCAGGCTCGTTTCCTCGTCAAGCTGTATGGTATCGCCCGAAATGTTTTCGGGCAGGGTAAAATATTTTGGCATACCCTTATCCCTTTCTTATCCTTGCGGTAATGCTTACCCATTCGTCCTTTTCGTTGGTCTCGACCACTTCAAGACCTGCGGCCTCCATTGCGCCGTAAACATCCTGAACACGCTCGCGTATTATGCCGCTTGAAATAAAAATGCCGTCGGGCTTGAGCTGCTTTTTGACAAGCGGTGAAATTGCGCAGATAACATCCGCAATAATATTTGCGACCACTATGTCGTATTTTTCGTAGCCTATTTCGTCCTGTAACGCCTTGTCGTCTATAACATTGCCGCTTGTAACATAATATTTGCTGCGGTCTATGCCGTTAAGATCGGCGTTTTCGTAGGCGGTTTTTATCGCGTTTGCATCAATATCCACCGCAAAGGCGCTTTTTGCGCCGAAGAGCAGCGCGATAATTGATAAAATACCGCTGCCGCAGCCCAGGTCGGCAACAACGCTGTTTTCGTTTACATATTTTTCAAGCTGAAGCATACAAAGCTGCGTTGTCTGGTGCAGACCTGTGCCGAAAACGTGTCCCGGATTGATATTAAAAATAACACGGCCGTCGGGGTTTTCCACATTCTCCCAAACGGGCTTTATCAAAAGCCTTTCGCCCACATTAAAGGGCTTGTAAAAATCACGCCATTTGTTCAGCCACTCTTGGTCGTCAAGGTTTTCGGTCGTTTCTATCGCAAGGCGGCCAAGGTCTATGCCAAGGTCCATGCCCTTAAGGCGTTCAAGGCCCGCACGCACATTCATAAGTATCTCGCTGCCGTAGGGGTTGTCGCTTACATAAATTATAAGCTTTGTTTCGCCGACGGGCTTGTTTAAAAGCTCCTCGTCAACATAATCCCAGTAGGTGCTGCTTTCGGACAAAAACTTTTTAAGCTCGTTGTCGTCCTCCACCTGTATGCCCGTAATGCCCGTTTCAAGCAGCATTGCGCTGACAGGCTCTATGCCCTCCGTGGTGGTGTAAATTTTAACTTCTGTCCATTCCATATAATTACCTCGTTTCGGATGTCTTTTTTTCTTCTTCGGGTGCCTCTGCTATTATAGGCAGGGTAAATTTGAATATCGTGCCCTCACCCAGCGTACTGTCAACGGTTATTTCGCCGCCGTGTACATCGGCTATCCATTTTACCATTGAAAGTCCGAGTCCCATGCTGCCGCCGCTGTCGGTGCGCGAGGGATTGACCTGATAAAAGCGGTCGAATATTTTTTTCAGGTTTTCCCGGGCTATACCTATGCCGTTGTCGCTTACAATGCCTATAATGCTGTTGTCCTTGCGGGTTATGCTTACCTTTATCCAGCCGTCCTCGCGGCCGTATTTAATGGCATTTGTGACCAGATTAATTATCATACGCGCAAGTGTGGATTGGTCGCCCTCCACATAAATGTTTTTTGATATGTAGTTTATAAGCTCTATATTTTTTTGCTTTGCCTGTATTTCAAGCTCTTCCATTACCATTTCGGCAAGCTCGCTGTAATTAAATACCTCCTTGTGCAAGACCTTTGACAGGTCACCCGTGCGCGAAAGTGTCAAAAGCTGGTTTACAAGTGTGGACATTTTTTTTGCCTGCTTGTATATTACCGATATGCTTTCCTTGGCCTCCGACAGGTCATCCGTATCGCGGGCGTACTCACATTCGCTTAAAATAACGGTTATGGGTGTGCGCAGCTCGTGCGAAGCATCATCGGTAAACTGCTTTTCGCGCTCAAACGCGCTTTGCAGACGCTCAAACAGCGAGTTAAAGCTGGTGGCAAGCATACCGAACTCATCGTTTGTGTTTATGCCTATACGCTGTGAAAGGTCCTTGCTGTCCTGAATGTTGTTTGCAAGGTTGCTTAACTGTGCAAAATGCGAAAATGCGTTGTCGGTGATGATACTGCCGCCGAGTATGGCAACAAGTATCAAAAGCGGCAAAATAACAAGCGCCGTAGAGATTATGGGATAAACGAATTCATCGTTTATAAGCATAGGTACGGACACAACGCCGCGCAGATAATAAGTGGCGGCGCCAAGCTTTACCTCGGTCTCGTAAACATACCACTTATCCTTTGTTTTGTTGTTTTTTGCAATAACCACCGACCTTGGCGGCACATTTATATCCTGCGGCAGCAGTACGGGATTAAAGCCGCGGGTTATGTTGTGGTTTTTGTCATACAGCACAAGCGTTATGGAGTTGCCGTTTGTTATATAGCTTGTGTTAAATGATATAGTCCCCTTGCTTACCGTAACATGGGCCGCCATATCGTTTACATAATTTATAAGGTCTGCACGCTGGCGTACCTGTATCATAGTGTTGCCCAGCGCAAACAAAACAATTATCGCAATAATGGTTATGGCAACCATGGCAGAGGTATACCACAGCGCCACCTTGTTTCTGAGTGTTAAATTGCGCATTTAATCCTCCTTCAGGATATATCCCGAGCCGTAAACCGTATGTATAAGCTTTTTGTCAAAGCCGCTGTCTATTTTTTTGCGCAGATATCTTATATATACGTCAACAATATTGCTGCCGCCGTCAAAAGAAAGGTCCCAGGCGTTTTGCTCTATCTGCTCGCGCGAAAGCACTACGTTTTTGTTTCTTATAAGGTATTCAAGTATGGTAAATTCCTTTGAGGAAAGCTGTATTACCTTGCCGCCGCGTGATACGGTGCGCTGGTTCATATCCATTTCAAGGTCCGCCACACGCAATACGTTTGCGGTAAACGCCGTGTTTCGTCTGAACAAGGCCCTTACGCGGGCAAGAAATTCATCAAAAGCAAAGGGCTTTACAAGATAGTCGTCCGCGCCCGCATCAAGCCCCGCAACACGGTCCGATACCGAATCACGCGCGGTAAGTATCAAAACGGGCGTAACATTGCCGCGCTCGCGCATTTCGCGTATGACCTCCAGTCCGTTTTTGCGCGGTATCATCAAATCTATAACTATGGCGTTGTATTCAATGCCGGTTATATATTCGGACGCGGTCTCGCCGTCAAAGGCGCTGTCAACGGAATATCCCTCTTTTTTTAGCCTTTTTGCTATTACATTGTTAAGATTAGGCTCGTCCTCAACGACCAAAATTCGCATAAATCATACCTTCTTTCGTACATTTGAATTTTTATATATACAGGATGCCGCCGAAAACCATCCTGCGTTTCGCTTTAAAGTTATTTTCGGGGTCTTTTATATTGTATCACACATTATAATATTTTACAAGTTTTTTAAGCTTTTGGGTTTTTGTGTTTTTTGCCTAAAAAAATATGGAATATTCTTGTATTACAAAAATAAAACTTGATTATTGACGAAAAATCGTATATAATGATTTATGGCATTGTATGCATTTTTTTTGGTGCAAATTTTTATGATACAAACGGAGGGAGCATAATTATGCCGATAATGGATTTTCTTGAACGCAACGCCGCACTTTACGGCGACGATATTGCACTTGTCGAGGTCAATCCCGAGCAGGAGGAGCCGGGCAAGATAACATGGAAGGATTATTCGCTTATTCAGCCTACTTCAAACCAGTATTACAGACGTGAGATAAGCTGGAGCGTGTTTAACGAAAAAGCAAACCGTATGGCTAATATGCTGTTGGAGCGCGGTATACAAAAGGGCAACAAGGTGGGCATACTTATGATGAACTGCCTTGAATGGCTGCCTATTTACTTTGGTATTTTAAAAACGGGTGCAATTGCGGTACCCCTTAATTTCAGATATTCCGCAGACGAGATACTTTACTGCGCAGACCTTGCGGAGCTTGATATACTTGTTTTCGGTCCCGAATTTATCGGCCGTATCGAGTCTGTTGAGGAAAAATTAAGCAAAAACCGTCTTCTTATATATGTGGGCACATCCTGCCCTACTTTTGCCGAGGACTATAACGAGCTTGTTTCGTTCTGCTCCAGCAAGGACCCCAAAATTTATATAAGCGACGACGATTTTGCGGCTATCTACTTCTCGTCGGGTACAACGGGCTTTCCAAAGGCTATTTTACACAGACACAGAAGCCTTGTACATTCCTGCAAGGTAGAGCAAAATCACCACGGTCAGACCCGCGACGACTGCTTTTTATGCATCCCCCCGCTTTACCATACGGGTGCTAAAATGCATTGGTTCGGCAGCCTTATTTCTGGCAGCCGTGCCGTAATTTTAAAGGGCACAAAGGCACAGTATGTTTTTGATGCTGTATCACGCGAGCATTGTACCATAGTTTGGCTTTTGGTACCGTGGGCGCAGGATATTCTTGATGCACTTGACAGCGGCAAATTAAGACTCAGCGATTATAAGCTTTCGCAGTGGCGCTTGATGCATATAGGCGCACAGCCCGTACCGCCGTCGCTTATCAAGCATTGGAAGGAATACTTCCCAAATCACGATTATGACACCAACTACGGCCTGAGCGAGTCTATCGGCCCCGGCTGTGTACATCTCGGTGTGGACCATATTTATAAAGTAGGCGCTATCGGTGTGCCCGGCTACGGTTGGGAATGCAAGATAGTTGACAAAGAGGATAACGAAGTAAAGCAGGGCGAGGCAGGCGAGCTTTGCGTAAAGGGCCCCGGCGTTATGGTGGAATACTACAACGACCCCAAGGCTACCGCCGAGGTATTAAAGGACGGCTGGCTTTACACGGGTGATGCCGCTATGCAGGACGAGGACGGCTTTATCTACCTTGTCGATCGTATCAAGGACGTTATAGTTTCGGGCGGTGAAAACCTTTACCCCGTACAGATAGAGGACTTTTTAAGGACAAACGACAAAATACACGATGTTGCCGTTATCGGTCTGCCCGACAAGCGTCTGGGCGAGATAGCGGGCGCCGTTATACAGCTTAAGGAGGGTGTTGAATGCACCGAGGACGAGATAAACGAGTTCTGCCTTGCGCTGCCCAGATATAAGCGTCCCAGAAAAATTATTTTTGCCGATGTACCCAGAAACCCCACCGGCAAAATTGAAAAACCGCTTTTAAGAAAACGCTACGGCAAGGAATATCTTGTTGCGTTTGAAAACGAAGAGCATTATGACGACAAAAAGGAGAACAAATAAAAATGAAAGAGATAATGTTGGGCAATAAAGCCTTTGCGCGCGGCCTTTACGAGGCAGGCGCGGCAGTTGTAAGCTCCTATCCCGGCACACCCAGTACCGAGGTAACGGAAGAGGCTGCAAAATATGACGAAATATACTGCGAGTGGGCACCGAACGAAAAGGTGGCTATGGAGGTAGCCTTCGGCGCAAGTCTTGCGGGCAAAAGAAGCTTTTGCGGTATGAAGCACGTTGGTCTTAACGTGGCGGCAGACCCGCTTTTCACCATTTCCTACACGGGTGTAAACGGCGGTATGATAATCTGCGTTGCAGACGACCCCGGTATGCACTCCTCGCAGAACGAGCAGGATTCAAGACATTACGCCATTGCGGCAAAGGTGCCTATGCTGGAGCCCTCAAACTCACGCGAGAGCCTTGAATTTGCCAAGCTTGCCTACGAGCTTTCCGAAAAGTACGATACCCCCGTTATCATCAAAATGTGTACAAGGGTCGCACATTCGCAGAGCCTTGTGGACACAAGCGAAAGAGTTGTTCCCGAGCCCAAAAAGTACGAAAAGAATATTGCAAAATACGTTATGATGCCCGGCAACGCGATAAAAAGACATCCCGTTGTTGAGCAGAGAACGCTTGATTTAATTAAATATGCCGAGGAAACACCCCTTAACTTTGTGGAAGAGGGCAAGGATAATTCTATCGGTATAATCACATCCAGCACCTGCTACCAGTACACAAAGGAGGCTGTGGGCGACAAATACCCCGTTTTAAAATTAGGTATGGTAAATCCCCTGCCCGTTGAAAAGATAAAGAACTTTGCAAAGACTGTAAAGCAGGTAATAGTTATAGAAGAGCTTGACCCCGTTATCGAAACACACTGCAAAAATATCGGCGTTGAGGTAAAGGGCAAGGAGCTTTTCTCGCTGCTTGGCGAATTTTCGCAGTCGGTAGTGGCAAAGGCACTCGGCGAGGCCGAGAAGGAGGCCTGTCCCGCAATAGAGGGGCTTCCCGTAAGACCGCCCGTTATGTGTGCGGGCTGTCCTCACAGAGGCCTTTTCTACACACTTTCAAAGCATAAATTAAGAGTTTTGGGCGATATAGGCTGCTACACCTTGGGTGCAGTCGCTCCCTTGAGTGCTACGGATATGACGCTTTGCATGGGCGCATCCATAAGCTCTCTTCACGGCTTTAACAAGGCTATGGGTGAGGAAAGCGAAAAGAATACCGTTTGTGTTATCGGTGATTCCACCTTTATGCACTCGGGTATGACAAGCCTTGCAAATATTGCTTATAATCAAAGCAATTCTACCGTAATTATCCTTGACAACTCTATCACGGGTATGACGGGACATCAGCAAAACCCCACAACGGGCTACAATATCAAGGGCGACCCCGCGGGCAAGATAGACCTTGAGGCGCTTTGCCGCTCTATGGGCTTTAACCGCGTTGCGGTTGTAGACCCCTACGACCTTGCCGAGACCGAAAGGGTCATCAAGGAAGAGCTTGCCGCAGACGAGGCTTCCGTAATTATCAGCCGCCGTCCCTGCGCGCTTTTAAAATATGTTAAGCATAAACCCTCTCTTCACGTTGATACGGACAAGTGCCGCAGCTGCCGCGCTTGTATGAAGATAGGCTGCCCCGCTATCAGCTTTAAAGAGGGCAAGGCACACGTTGACAATACGCTTTGCGTAGGCTGCGGTGTTTGTCAGCAGCTTTGCAAATTTGATGCTTTGGTTGACGAAGGGGGTAATGTATGATGCAGACAGTTAATATAATGATAGTTGGCGTAGGCGGACAGGGCTCGCTGCTTGCCAGCAAGCTTTTGGGCCACGTTGTAATGACAAAGGGCTTTGATGTAAAGGTATCCGAGGTACACGGCATGAGCCAGCGCGGCGGCAGCGTTGTTACCTATGTGCGTTTTGGCGACAAGGTGTATTCGCCCGTTATCGACAAGGGCGAGGCCGATTATATAATCTCGTTTGAGATCCTGGAGGCCGCACGTTATCTTCCCTTCCTTAAAAAGGGCGGCAAGATCATCGTAAACGCACAGGAGATAGATCCTATGCCCGTTATTACGGGTGCTGCGGAATATCCCGAAAACCTTATAGAAAAAATGAGCGCTGCGGGCGCGGATGTAACTGCATTTGATGCGCTTGCGCTTGCCAATGAGGCAGGCTCGCCAAAGGCCGCAAATATTGCGCTTATGGGCAAATTTTCAAAATTCTTCGGCGATATTACGGAGGACGAGTGGTTAAGCTCGCTCGAGGCCTGCGTACCGCCCAAGTTTTTGGAACTTAACAAAAAAGCATTTTATTTAGGCAGAAATTCCTAAAAAACAGGAGAATTGAACGTATGAATAATTATTTTAATCACGAGATCGAAACAATGTCGGTCGAGGAAATCAAAAAGCTTCAGAGCGAACGCCTTGTGGAGCAGGTAAGGCACGTTTTTGACAATGTTAAATTTTACAGAAAGAAAATGGAAAACGCAGGTATAAGACCGTCCGATATAAAAAGTATAGACGATCTTCACAAGCTGCCCTTTATCACAAAGGACGACCTGCGCGACCAGTACCCCTACGGCTTTGTTGGCGTACCCCTTAAGGACTGTGTAAGAATACAGTCTACAAGCGGCACAACGGGCAGACGTGTGGTATCCTTCTATACACAGGAGGATCTTGATGTTTGGGAGACCTGCTGCGCAAGAGCGCTTGTTGCCGCAGGTGCGACCAATGCCGATGTTGTACACGTCAGCTACGGCTACGGCCTTTTTACGGGCGGTCCGGGTCTTAACGGCGGCTCACACAAGCTGGGCTCGCTTACCCTGCCTATGTCGTCGGGCAATACCGACAGACAGATACAGTTTATGCAGGACCTTGGTTCCACCGTGCTTTGCTGTACACCGTCCTATGCCGCTTACCTTGGCGAAAAGATAAAGGAGCGCGGTGTTAAGGACGAGCTTCGCTTAAAAATAGGCATCTTCGGTGCAGAGGCGTGGACAGAGGAAATGCGCCGCAATATAGAAAGAAACCTTGGCATAAAGGCCTACGATATTTACGGCCTTACCGAAATAAGCGGCCCCGGCGTTGCATTTGAGTGCAAGGAGCAAAGGGGTATGCATATCAACGAGGATCACTTTATTGCAGAGGTCATCAACCCCGTTACGGGCGAGGTGCTCCCCGAGGGCGAAAAGGGCGAACTGGTATTTACCTGCCTTACCAAAAAGGCGTTCCCGCTTTTAAGATACAGAACAAGGGATATCTGCGTGCTTTCAAGAAAGAAATGCTCCTGCGGCAGAACTCATATCCGTATGAGCAAGCCCCTGGGCAGAAGCGACGATATGATGGTTGTGAAGGGCGTAAACGTATTCCCGTCACAGATAGAAACGGTATTGCTTGCTAACGGCTACGAGGCTAACTATCAGCTTATTGTTGACAGAAAGAACAACTCCGATACTATTGCCTGCGATGTTGAGTGGCTTCCCGATAATCCGCCCAAGGACGTTATGGATAAGATCGAGCGCGAGGGTCAGCTTATCGCCAAGCTTAAATCAATGCTGGGCATAGCCGTAAAGGTCAAGCTGGTTGAGCCCAAGACCATCCCCAGAAGTGAGGGCAAGGCAGTAAGAATTGTTGATAAGCGTAAGCTGTTTGAAGAGAATACATTAAAATGATAATTGATTTTCATACACATATCTTTCCCGACAAAATAGTCGCGCCGAGTATTGAATTTTTATCCGCCAAAAGCGGCGTAAAAAACAATATTGACGGCACGGCGGCGGGACTTGCAAAAAGTATGGAGCAAAGCGGCGTGGATATGTCTGTGGTTTTGCCCGTTGCGACAAAGCCAAAGCAGTTTGACAGCATAACCCGCTTTGCCTGTGAGGTAAACGAAAAATATGCGGGCAGGCTGCTGTCCTTTGGCGGCATACACCCCCTGGACGAGGACTGTAAGGCACATCTTAAGGCCTTGAAAAATGCGGGCTTTAAGGGCATAAAGCTGCACCCCGACTATCAGGATATCTTTATTGACGATATTGCCTGCAAGCGTATAATTTACGAGGCATCCGCGCTTGATATGATAATTCTGGTACACGCGGGCAGGGATATAGGCTACGGCGACCCCGTACATTGTCCGCCGCGCAAAACATTGGATGTTATCAATGAAATACGCCCCGAAAAGCTGGTGCTTGCGCACCTTGGCGGCTGGGAGCAGTGGGACGAGGTGTACGAGCTGCTGTGCGGCAAAAACGTGTGGCTTGATACCGCGTTTTGCCTTGAATATATCAAAACAGAGGGCTTTTACGAAATTTTGAAAAGGCATGGCTACAAGCGCATCCTTTTTGCCACCGACAGCCCGTGGAGCCCGCAAAAGGGCTATATAGAGCGTATGCAAAGGCTTTTGCCCGAAAAGGCGATATATGATGCGGTAATGGGTGAAAACGCAAAGGAGCTTTTGTATGGACAGGGAAATTAAAAGTGTAGGTGATTCGTTTACGGAATGTATGCGCCTTATCAAGCACGAGGATATAAACGGCGGCGACAGGCTGTTCGGCGGCAGGCTGATGCAATGGATGGACGAGACCGCGGGCATTTGCGCCATGCGCCACAGCGGCGGCATAATAACCACGGCCGCGGTGGATAATCTTCAATTTAAAAAGGGCGCCTATATCGGTGATGTTATTGCCATTACCGCAAAGATAACCTATGTGGGCAGAACGTCCATGGAGGTGCGTGTGGATGTTTTTACGGAGGAACGCGAAACGGGTCTTCGCCACGTTATAAACCACGCCTATTTTACCGAAGTCTGCGTAAGCGAGGACGGTATACCTCAACAGGTAAAATATACCATAAGCCCTCAAACGGAGATAGAAAAGGCCGAATGGGACGGCGCCCAAAAACGTATAGAAATGCGTAAACAAAGAAGAACGGAAGGCTATTGAGCCTTCCGTTCTTCTGGCTGTCGATAAAGTCGACAGCCTTGACGGAAAATTGACATTTTCCGTCA